>JBJOOR010000001.1:0-379125 GCA_046051225.1 Bacteroidota bacterium
CAGGTGGTGTAGAAAAAACAAACTGCATGAAAACTGATAATAAAGGCAATACTTATACTTGTGGTTATATGTATTACAATCCTAAAGTACAAGGATTGCATGGTGGCAAAGCAATTACACAATTAGTCATGAATCATTCTAACATGAATAATAATGTTGGATTTATTGCCAAGCATAATTGCAATGGTAATTTAATTTGGATTAATTTATTGTTTGATACACTTAGTGGTGGTATGATAAAAGATTTTTCGATTGATACAAGTGGCAATGTATATTTTGTTGCTGATTTAAATGGTTGGGGCAGGTCAAATGTTTATTGGAACGATTCTTTGATAAGTGTTCCGTCATCTCCTGCAACTACATTAGGTGCAAGTGTATTGTTTAAAATAAATAGTTCAGGTAGGTTAGTTTGGCGTTGGTCTATTTTGGATGTATATGGCAGTAGTAGCCCTTTACAATTTGCAGTTGCAGCTATGGTAAATTATCAACAATATGACCCAAGTTTTATGCTTGTAAAAAATGATACTTTATTCACTTTAGGAACTGTGGATACATTTAGTTATACCTATGGGTATATAAGTGTGTTAAGATTTAATACAAATTCAGGAACACTCATTGAGAGAAACAGAATAATAAAAGCTCAAAGTGGTAGTGGAATTCAAATTAAAGGCTTTGGAATAAATACACAAGGGAATTTTTTAGCAGCATTAAATATCCAGCAGGATACATTGAAAATATTAGATACCACTTTAGTTATTCCTAACAACTATGATAGAGGAGTAATGTTTTCTTTTAACAAAACACATATTATTAAACTATATACATTATTGCATGATACGGCAACTTTTTATTCATGCGATATGCTATCAAATACGAATTCATTTACAATTGGATTTGGGAGTAGAACAGGCGAAATTGTGGTTGGCAATTATGTAATGCCGACACACACTCATGACGGTCCAATTTTTCAAGGTTTTGATGGGTCATATCCAATAGCTAAGTTTACTGATATTGATAAAATGGAATGGGCAATAGCACCTGACACATTAAAAGGAGCAGGTGGAATATTTCTGAATTCAGCATCTGATAAAACAGGTAAAGTATACACACCACTTTATATTTCAGATTACGTAAAAATGAAAAATATGCAATGGAATTTACCAACTCAACACAATTGGAATCCAATAGTTAAATGGGCGAATAACAAGGATTCAATTATTGATACAATAAGCCAAATTAAAACTATACAAGGCAATATATATGGACATTATGTAAATATTAATTACTTAAGTATTCATGAAAATGGAAATATTTCAGCAAGTGGTGAGTTTAAAAGTAATAGTATTATTACGCCAAATGATACAGCACCATCTTTTGGCGGCAACAATGATTTGTTTGTAATAAAATATGGTAATGATTGTAATGATACAAATGCTTTAATAGAACCTGTTGCAACAGAATTATTGATAGCTACTTGTCAGAATAATGATTCTGTAGAACTAAATTGGCAAGACAAAAGCAATATTGAATTTGGGTATCATATTTATAGAGCAACTGCATTAAATGGTGCTTATACTTTAATAAAAACGCTGCCAAAAAATTCAACTCAATATACGGATAATACACTTTCAGTAAATACAAATTATTACTACAAAGTTGCAGCGTATAATAATATTGGCGATGGTGCATTTAGTTTAGATAGTTCTAAAAGTTGTAAAATATTGGGTGTAGAAAATTCACATCTTAAAAATAATCAGTTAAAAATTTACCCTAATCCAACACAAACAGGTCAATTTACAATTGACGTAAATGACGTAAATAACAGCAATGCACAATTACAAATTAGCAACTACATAGGTCAAATTTTAATTAACAAACAAATACAATTACATCAAAACTCAAATCAATATAAAATTGATTTAAGTAATTATTCATCAGGTACATATTTAGTAACTGTTAAAACCTCAACAGGTATGTATAATCAGAAGGTGATGGTGGTGAGGTAATAGAAAAAATATCTTATTCAACAATTAGTAAATTTAATTAAAATGGCAAAATTTTCACCTCAATATAATCCCCACAAAATAACTGCAACAACAAGGTGTTTTATTGAGTATGCTTTTTATACAGTATTTATTCTCTCGATTTTATACGAAGTAGTTCCTTTTCCAAAGATATTAGAACCGCTGAAGGATTTTATCGCAGTCGTTAATACTATTAGCATTTTTGTTTTCTTTGGATTAGAAATCATTGTTGAATATTTTTTGTATCCGCAATCAGAACAAAGAAGAAGAGATGATTTTATTGATAATTCTTTCGGGTCAAATTTCTCTATCGTCAACTCAATTGAATATTATGACAACGAAGAGATTAAAAAAGGTCTATATAAATCAGCTTCTAATCTTTTTGAGAATTGTTTTTTTACTTACTCCCTTAGTAAAGTAATAACAGTTAGAAGAATTATCCTTCCTGTAATCATTTTAATTTCAGTTTTGGTTTGTGCTTTTTATGGATTTAAAAACAATTCAATTGCTCAACCTATTTTACAAATTTTATTTTCCGCAAATATGCTTGGCTTATTAATTAAACATTTAATTTTCCTAAATAGATTAAATAGCATTTTAGATTTTTGGGTGGTGCTATTTCAGAACCCCGATTTCAAAGTAAATTCCAATAAATATGAAGCAACCATTTATCGAAATTGGTTAACTTATGAAACTTTATTAAGTAGAATTCAACCTAACATCTCCCAAAAAGTATTTGATGAAATGAATCCTATTTTAACAACTGAATGGAATAATATGAAAATAACGTATAATATCTAAAAATATGGCTGCAACAATTGAAAATAAATTAAAATCTCTTGCTAATGATTACTATATTAGTAAAGACAGTAATGAAAAAATTAAAATTGAGAATTCCTTAACCAATATTAAATCTAAGCTAAAAAAAGAATTTAAAGAGGATATTGTTGACATCGAGGTATTTGGTTCTTATGTTAGGAAAACAAATCTTCCTCGACACTATGATGAAAAATCGGACATTGATTTGATGGTAATATTTAATCATAATAACATTAACGTTAATCCATCTACCTATAGAAAACATTTGCATGATTTTGTTCAAAAATACTACGGCAATTCAATTTCATACAAGTCTCAACCTGCTGTTGTTTTGGAATTGGATTTTATTAAATATGATATGGTGCCAGCATATAAAGAAGAAAGTTGGTTATTCTCTACAAATACATATATCCCTCAGAGTAATACTGATTGGATGAAGACATCTCCTCATGAATTTTCAAAAGAACTCGACGAAATAAATGAAAAGTATGAATTCAATGTAAAAAGAATAATTAGGCTTTTAAAAGCTTGGAATGCGAAATGTGGTTACCCAATTGAATCATTTGAGTTGGAAAAAGAAATCGCTGATTTCAATTTTTCAAATGAAACTCTTGAATCAGGTTTTTTGTATGCAATTGATGAATTAAGTTCATCACGATATTCAAATAGTGCAGAAGAAAAAATTGAATCACTCCAATACAATGCAGAGAAAGTGAAAGATGCTTTAGATGATAATGATGCAACGGCTGCTCTAAAATGGTTGGGACGAATTTTACCAATTTAATCTAACTGAAATTTTAGAGCATAAACAATCACTTAATAAAATAATTAAAATGAAAATAAAAGCACTTAAATTAATTCAAAATAAACATGTTATGTACATGTTTATTTTATCAGCTGGAACTTTAAATGAAAAATTCGACATTTCACGTAGAAAGGAAAATAAAGTAACTAATGACGAAGGCTATCAAAGGTCTTTTGGTTCAAGCAGATTAGCAAATATCAAAAACTATCTTTTAAAGGAAATGGGTATTATTCCTAATTCAATTTTGGTAAATATTGATAAGGGTAAGTATTCTTACAATGAGAAGACAAGTGAACTTACAATTAATGATGAGCCATCTATAGGTTTTATTATTGATGGGCAACACAGGGTTTTAGGAACATTTAATTCTGACCCTAAAATACTATTGCCTGTTGTAGCCACAACAGGATTGGATGTTGTAGCTCAAGCGCAATTGTTTATAAAAATCAATCAAACTCAAAAAGGAGTTCCAACTTCTCTTTATTTAGACTTACTTGATTTAACCGAAGGGCAAATTGCAAATTTTGATGACGAAGAAATTAATAATTTGGGCGAACGTAGAGCAATCGAAATTGCCAAAAGATTGAATGAAGAAATGGATAGCCCATTTTTTGACAAAGTAAATACTGTTGGAGAAAAAGTAAGCGGAGTTTCGTTAGTCTCTTTTAAGTCAAATCTTTTAGAATATGTTGACCCAAAAAATGGCAAATACAGCCAGTTCGGATTTGAAGAGCAATACTCTATTTTTAAAATTTATTTTAAAGCAATTAAAGCCGTTTATTTAGAACAATGGGACAAGCACGTATTTTTTAAAACTGTAACTTTTGGGGCTATGATGAAATCGATGTATGAAGTTTTTAATCTTGTAACACAGAAAGGTTCGTTTTCAACAATTAATGCAGTCAAAGTATTGGAAATAGTTAAAGATTTTAATTTTGGGAGCGGTGAATATGGAAGTGGGTTTAAAGCTCAAGATAATTTAGCAAAAGCTTTTATTGCAAAACTGAAATCGTCTATGAAAGAGAGTGGTACAACAATAAAAATTGGAGATTAATGGACTTGTCAGAAATTGCTATTGCATTTAATGATTGCAATGCTGAAACGAGCGGACACTCATTTAAAGACTATGTAGATGCGAAAAAACAAAATGGATTGGTTTTTTCAAGAGGGGTTATAGTTGATGATGCAAACAATTTTATCCTTTATGATTGTGAAAAACTGCTAACAAAGGCAATACTTAATTCTATTTCAGCAGACTTATTATCTTGTAATGGTTTATTTAATTGGAGTTTTGTTAGTTCGTATTATTCCAGTTTTTTTGCAGTCCAAGCATTAAACAGACTTCAATTAAACTTTACTGGTTATCATTCTAAATGCGAATTGATAAATTTCCATAGGAAGGAAATCAATTTGTTTGAAAATCCTAAATCAACAGGCTCTCATGTGGAACAGTTTGAATTATTTAAAACAAATGCAAAAGAGTTTAAAAAGAATAAAGGAGATAGGTTTTGGAATATAGGCTTAGGAAATTTTGAAGAAATTGAAGGCTACAATTCCGAACCCAATTTAAGAAATGAAATTAATTATTCTATTTCGATACTGCATAAATTTTATTACGAACTTTCAATTTCAAAGAATGATTATAATAAAATTGTTAGAGATAATTTAAGGTCTCCTTTTATAGAAAGAGAAACTATTTCATTACCACCAAATTTTGCAAGACGAGCATCTAAAATTGCGATTGCAAGAATTAGAGTTTTATCATCTGTTATGAATTACATTGCAAATTATAATTCAGAATACAAAAGTTACTTTGAAAGAAACATGAGAAATAGAATTATTCCAATCAAGGGACGATACCCCTTTATTAGTAATTGGCTATTAAACCAATTAGAGGATTGGCTTAAATTTCACGAACTTCCAATTGAAGAAGTAAAGGTAAAGACAATACTATAATCGTCAGTTTTAATTGTTATTATTTGTGCTGTTTTATTTATTGTTTGGCATATTAATAACTATGGCTTTTAATTATAATACACTCTTGTAAAAAAAATAAAATCTAAAATGATATACTACACCCTCGAAAAACACTTATTTGAAATTTGTAGAGAAGAAAAAGAATATGAACTACTTTACAATATTTGGAATCTGAATAAAAAGAACCTTACAGGAACTTTACAAAATGTGGTTTTTAACTTTCCCCATTATAGTATTCATGATGGAAGCCATTCCTCAACTATTATCAGTAATATTGAATCATTCCTTGGCGAAGATAGAATCAAAAAACTTGAACCAACCGATACTTGGTTAATTTTAATGTCTGCATATTCCCATGATATTGGAATGGTTGTGATGAATAACACAATTGAAAAGTCAATAAATAACATCCAGTTCAAAAGTTATTTAGCTGATTTAAGCAATCAAAAGAGGGATATTGATTTAAAAAATGCTGCTGATTTGCTGCAAAAATTATTTAAAGGAGAAGCAATTTCAGAACTCAAATCAGTACTTCAAATTAGAAAAGCTATTACGCTTGTTATTGCTGAATTTTTCAGAAAAAACCACTACATTAAAAGTCAAGAAGTTTTGAATGGGAAAGATGCAAGTTTTAAGCAATTATTATCCAATTTTTATAGTGATTTAATTCCGAGCAGGCTCCTTGTTTTGCTTGGCGAAATTGCCTATTCGCATGGAGTTGGGTTCGAGTATATTTTGGATAAACTACAAAGAGAATCAAATGGAATTTTAAGAGATAAAATTCATCCACGTTTTATTGCTTGTCTTTTGAGATTAGGCGATTTGTTGGATGTTGATGATAAAAGGTTTAACCCGATTTCGGAAAAACTTTTAGATGAACAACTTCCTTCAACTTCTCAAAATCATAAATTAAAACATGCTTCGATTAAACATTTACTAATTAAGGAAAACAATATTGAGGTAACTGTTGATTGCCCAAAAGAAGAAGTTTATATTGTTGCACGCCAATGGTTTGATTGGGTCGAAGATGAAGTTGAAAAGCAGTCAAAAAATTGGAATGACATTGCACCTGAATATTTTGAAGGATTCCCCCCAGTAATAAAACCAAATGGGATAAAAGTTTTATTCAAAGGAAACGAAACAGATAAAGCCTTGATGAATTTAAGATTTTCAATTAAACCTGAAAAAGCAATCGAAATTTTTGAAGGAAAAGGTATTTATGAAGATTCATCCTTTGTATTTATTAGAGAAGTTGTTCAAAATGCAATCGATGCAAGTAAAATTCAACTTTGGAGAGACATTCAATTCGGCATTTATGATGAGTTAATAGTAGAGCATTTAAATCGCAAGTATGGTTCTGTTGAAAAAGCGGATACTGCTGAACTTCACAAAAGAATTTTTTTTCCCGATGATATTCCATTTGATGTTTATAAAAATTATCAAGTGGACTTGAAAATAGATTATGAAAATGCAAAAAAAGATAGTTTAATTTTCAAAGTAATTGATAAGGGGTGTGGTATTTCAAGAAAGGATTTACTGCGAATGACTAATAACGTTGGAGAAAGCAGAAGTAAAGATTTAGATTATTTAGAGTTTAAAAACTCAATGCCTTATTGGTTAAAACCAACTGGTGCATTTGGAATTGGTTTGCAGTCTGTATTTCTTGTGGCAGATTCTTTTTTATTAAAAACAAAAGCTGAAGATTGCAGTGCGTATGAAATTGTTTTTAATAGCTCAAAAGATGGGATGTATTCACATATTAGAGATTCCAAACTAAAAATTCCAAGGGGGACAACAGTTGAGATAAAAATCCCCAAAGAAAAATTTGACGATGTTTTTGGCACTTCATGGAATATGTTTCTTTTAGGAAAATTTGATTACTTTAGTACAGATGAATCTCAATATATAGGGAAAATTGAAGAATATCTTTTAGAAACTCTGTTTGAAATAGAAGAACTGAATATCTATTTAACGAATGGGAGAAAGATAAAAGACTCTTTATTTTCTTTACCTAATCCATGGAAAGAGAAGATGCCAATCTCATTCAGAGATGATGATTCTGAGCCATCATTTCAAGTAACTATCATTTTTATTGAGGATAGAAATATATTATTTTGTTTTGATGAAAAAACAGATGTTGGTTCGCAAATTAAAATAGAAGTTAGAGATTCACTTGATAATTTGTTTCTAACAAATTATCAAGTGATATCAAGGAACATGTTTCAAGTTAGAGATATTACAATCAAAGACTCACAATATGGATTCCACATGCTACCTTATTTTGGAATTTGGTGGAATTTGTTAAACCCAGATTCTGATAAAATTCTAAATATTTCAAGAAGTAAATTAATAAATGAAACAAAAGAAAAGCATAACGATATTTTTATAGAAACAATACTACCTAAAATGTTAAAGCTTCAATGGATGGCTATCAACGATAAAAATTTTATAAGAGAAGCTCAAAATAATGGTATTTCAGTCGATAAGATTGAAACAATAAAATATCACATATCTCAAACGGCTAAATTCAATAATGTTAAAGGTTGTGTGATTGGTGATAATTTTAAGGATATATGTTTCCCACTTACCGTAATTATTAATAAAAACAATTTAAAGCAAGTAAGTTTATACGAATTATATAATGCCGATAAAATTATCGGTGTTTATATGCATCAAATGCATACGGACAAAGGAATATGGGATGCTTACATTGAGGCAAACAAGAATGATATTATAAAATCTGCCAAAGAATTAGAAGGTGATTTTATAATGTTTTATGAACAATATTTTGATAAACCCTTAATAAGACATTTTTTACAAAATGTAAAGAAGGTAGAAGCCACAAATGGAAGAAAAGAAGAAATTTCGCTTTATCAATATTCACAAGCTATTGATGACAACACCAAATGTTTAAATTTAGATGCTGAACTTGTTAAAACAACAATTCAGGGAATCTTCCAACTAATAATACATGATGATACCCTTGAAAGACCAATAATTCTAAGTATCCGTCCATATGGAGAAATCATAGGAGTTCGAGAGGTTCGATATCAAATATTAAGTAGATTTCACAATAGACTTGGAGCCTATGCTTTTATCATTTCCCCTTTTAGGTCTGTTTCTGAATCAAACGAACTATTTAAAAAGTATGAAGAAGAAGTTAGGACTAAAGATAAAACTGGTTTAGTGAAAACTTTATTGGAAAATGACGTTGAAAGATTAATTCCACATAAATTATCAAATTGGATTATTGAATACTCTCCGTATAAAAATGAGAAAACAATAACTCGTGAGATGATTTTAAAAGAGTATTGCAATTTGATTGCTGATGCAATGATTGGAAAAAATGAGTAATGCAGATTTTTTGATTTAAAATGAAAAAAGTAACCCATGAACTGCAAGCAATTCGATATGCCTATTTTTTAAATCAAGCATTTGCAAAAGGTGCAAAAATTAAAAAAGCAAAAGAAGAGGATTTTTTGAAATTGTATAATGCTGAAAATAAAAAATTTAATTGGATAGGTGGCACAAAAGAAGATGAGTTAGAAAAAGCCAAAGACCAATTGAGAAAAGCAGCCGAAACATTCATCTCTAATGCATCAAGTTTAATCGAAAGAAGATTATTCAGAATACTTTTAAATGATATTGAAGACGCAAAATCGTCAGAACAAATATATTGTGCTGCGGAAGGAGGTTTGGAAGCTATTGAATTTGTAAAACGAAATAATAGTATTTTATTCAATTAAAATTTCGAATCAATGATAAAAAAGAACCTTTATCTGCTGTTTGATTTTCATATAAAAAATAATACTTTATTTTTTTAAAAACCTATTTATTTATAATCTATAAATTACATTAAAATGTCAGACAACAAAGAAACTTCAAAAAACAAAAAAGAATTTTGGACTGGAGAAGATTATGTTCAGTATTACGATGCAAATGGAAATAAAATTGGGTCAAGTAAAGATGAAAAAGGGAATTGGATAACTGAGGCACACACTAAACATTACGATGCTGATGGAAATGAAATAGGTAGTAGCCAAGAAAAAAAAGAAACTTGGAGCAACGAAAATTTCATTCAGCATTACAAAAAAGATGGAAGTAAAAGCGGCAGCAGTCGAATAAAAAAAGACAGATTTACGGGAAAAGAATATATTCAGCATTACGATGAGAATGGCAATGAAATTGGTGCAAGTGAAGAAAAAGAAGAATTTTGGACTGGAGATAAATATACAGAACATGACGGAAAAATAAATTATACTCAAACGCAAAAAAAACAAGTACAAAATGAAGATAACAGTATGCAAACTTGGTTGGGTAAAATATTAGGAGCAGTGATTTTAATTGCCGCCATTGTTTGGTTCATTTTCAAAATTGCAATTCCACTAATTGCTATAAATTTGGCAGTAATTTTTTTAATTACAACGTTTGCCAAAAAGAACCTACTAAAATATTTCTTGCCATTATCAATAATTGCCGCTATTTATTTACTTATTGATTTTAATTCAAATTTATTATGCAAATCATTTTCTAATGAGTTTCCATCAATGGCAAGCATCGTAAATTTTTTCTTTTATTTAAATATAGTTGCAGGACTTATTTCAACATATTTTTTTATCCGAAACTATTTAAATCAACATACAAACGAAGATGTATCAAATGAATTTTCAAAAAGAAATTTAGTTCTTATGAGTATAATTGTAGTATTGGGAGCTTCTATTTTTGGTGTTCAAACTATTCTTACAAAGCGATTAAACCATTCAGCCAATGAACCTGAATCAACAATAATAAGTACAGAACAAGGGAATATTAAGTCCTCAATAAGTGACAATAGTGGTTCGCAGTCAATAAGAAATTTTTTTGGAAATGTAGGTGCATTAAAGTCTTCTTATAATTTATATTGGGATGAAAATAAAAATATTGCTGGTACTTATTTTTACAACAATAATCCTTCAATAATTTATTCTTTGAAAGGAAAAGATTTAGAAAATGGAAATATTGAACTTAAAGAATTCACTAATGGTATTTTAACCGCAGAATGTAATCTTCATTTAATGGATAATTGTTATGTAGGACAGATGAGTAATACTGATGGCAAAAAATATGATATGAATATTTGCTCGTCTCCATCGATTGCAGGTAGATTTCCAAATTCATCTGAAAGGATTTTATATAATGCAGATTTTGAAAGCCTAAGTAAGCAAGACTTATTAGTTATGCGAAATGAAATTTATGCACGTCATGGCTACATTTTTAAAACCGATAAATTCTGTATTGATTATTTTGCAAATCAATCATGGTATAAAGGCGAGCAGGATGATGTTTCAGGTATGTTAAGTGAGATTGAAAACAAAAATGTACAACTAATTTTAAAAAATGAAAAACAGTAATTGTTTGGCTTTAATAGTATTATTTATTTTTCTTTTTAGTTGCATTAATCAATCAAATGGGAATAAGGAAAAACCACAACTAATTCAAAATATTACAAATAAAGATAGTTGTTCAAAACAACAATTAATTTCTTTATGTAATGAATTTAATATTTTGAATACTCTTATCAGAGATGAAAAAATTCCAAAAAAAATTGCGAAGCAAAAATTCCGTAACAAAATTGATTCTATATCACTCTTCTACTTTAAAGATAGTTCAACTCAACATGAGGAAAATGAAGATATTTTTCCATTAAAAGGATACAATTCAAGTGTTATAGGAGGAAGTGATGGCAGTGGTTACATTTCATCAGGGTTTAACTATTTTGATGGAAACAATCGTCAAGGGCATCCTGCTCACGACATATTTATTTATGATATAAATCAAGATTGCATAGAAGATAAAACAAAGAAACCTGCTCCTGTTCTCTCGATGACAGATGGTATTGTAATTTCTTTGGAAGAACAATGGGAGACAACAAGTAGTCTAAAAGGTGGCAAATACATCTACATATATTGTCCTCTAAAACAACAAATTTATTACTATGCACACAATGACAAACTACTTGTAAAAATTGGAGAAATAATTAAAGCAGGTACAGTCATTGCAACAGTTGGCAGAACAGGTTTTAGTGCTTTTCAAAAAAGGTCGCCAACACATTTACATATTATGGGACTTCAATTAGATAGTACAAGCTGCCCTTATCCAATTAATATTTATTTAGAATTGAAAAAGTGTAAAACAATATAAGATTTATTGCAATTGAAATAAAAATATTGAGTAAAACTGTATATCTATTTCTGCATCATCAATCCACCCCCAATTGGAAGTCAATATTCTGCATTCGGAAACCAATCATGTTGCTTAAACACACAATAAAGAATAAAATAAAACAGTTCTGAAATTTTGAATTGCAGTGAAAATTAATTCAAAATAGGAAGGAATTTATATACGTCAATTACGTAATTGACGTATATAAATTCCTTTAAAAAACAGACAAAATGTGTTTTTAAAGTTGATTTTGAATACCAAAAATTAAACTCCTTTTAATTCATGAAAAAAATTAACTGCACTAACAATTCCACTATAAAAATCGTTCGACTTTATGCCGCTTGCGACTACAAAAACTAAAGCCCTGAAAAATTTCGGGGCTTTTTTAATTTATAGAATTTTTATCTTATATTTTTCATTCAGAAAAATTTAATAAAACGTATGTTGGTTTTACTTTTAATTTGATTAGAAGAAAAATTTGCATCATGAATTTAAAACTACCCTACATGAAATAATTTGGCAATGCTAAAAGCAGCGGCGGCGGCTAATGCACCAATAGCTGTAACTTTTAAAGCACCCGTAAATAAAGGCTGACCAGTTGCTTTGCTTTTAAAATATCCAAATGCAAACAAACAAACAAGCGTAACGCCACAACTATAATACAATGCTAATTGTGCTTCTCCAATAAAATAATAAGGACTAAGCGGAATTAAGCCTCCAGCAATATAGGACAGAGCAATAGTTACAGCACTTTTTCGGGCTCGATTACCATCAGGTTTTTCAAGCCCCAATTCAAATTTCATCATAAATTCTACCCATTTGTTTTTGTCTTTTGCCAATTCATTTACTACAATATTTGCTGCATCATTGCCCAAGCCATAATGTGTTAAAATTTCTTTTACTTCATGCTTCTCTTTTTCGGGCATGTTTTCCACTTCATTATATTCACGTTTTAGTTCGCTGTTGTAATGGTCTATTTCAGTTCTGCCACTTAAATATCCGCCCAAACCCATAGCTATGCTGCCAGCAATAATTTCGGCAATACCAGCAGTTAAAATAATATTGGTACTGCTTACAGCGCCACTTAAGCCAGCCGCCAATGCAAAAGGCACAGTAAGTCCATCGCTCATACCTATTACAATATCCTTTACAGTTTCGCTGCTTTCAAAATGTTCTTCTTGGTGATGCATTTTTTTAACGATTAATTTATTATTTAACAATATTAAAAATTATTTTTGGCATGAACTTTATTAATTTTAAACTACAAAATATTTTTAACCAAATTAATTTTATAAGGATGAAAAAAATTACACTTTTTATTGTTGCTCTTATTGCCTTAAGTGCTACTTCCTTTGCACAAAAAGGCAATTTAATTTTATTTGCCGAAGAAGGCGAACGTTTTACAGTGGTAATGAATGGCATTCAACAAAATGCATCGCCCGAAACCAATGTGGCTATTCGCCGTATGCCACAAGGATTGTACATAGTAAAAATAATTTTTGAAGATAAAGATTTGGGCGTAGTAAATGACAAAATAAATATTTTACCCGACCATGAAAGAACTTTTAATATCAGAAAAAAGAAAGAAACTTTAATTGAAAAACGTATAAAAAACGAGGCTTCAATAATTAAAGATGGCAAAAGAAATGATGCCCCAGCACCTGAAAGATATGTGATTAGAATTGTTAGCGATAATATGGTACCATTAAATTATCCACCACCACCACCCAATGAAAGAGTTATTATTTATGATCAGGCTCCAATAAATAATACAATAATAAATGATGGCGAAGTAGTGCATCAAACCACTACAACAACAACTACTACATCTAGTAATCCAGATGATGTAAATATAAATATGAATGTAGGTGGTTTGGGTGGTTCAATAAATGTAAATACAAATGGGATGGGTGGCACAACTACAACTAGACAAACTACCACCGTTACACATACATCAACCGATGGAAATTATCCTGCCCCAGTTGAAAATAGAGTTGTATATGTAGAGGGTTATAATGGACCTATCGGTTGCCCACGACCAATGAACCAACAAGAATTTGAAAGTGCTAAACAATCTATCGGCACTAAAACATTTGAAGATTCTAAATTGCAAATAGCTAAGCAAATTGTAGGAGCTAACTGCTGTACAGCAGCTCAAGTTCGTAGCATTATGAAATTATTTACCTTTGAACAAAGCAAATTAGATTTTGCAAAATTTGCATATAAATATACCTACGACCAAAAAAATTATTACAAAGTAAATGACGCTTTTGAATTTGAAAGTTCGATTAGCGATTTGAATACATATTTAAATGGTGGCGAATAAAATATTTATTTTGAATTAAAAAACAAAAGCCTTGAATGATTCAAGGCTTTTGTTTTTTAATTCAATTTAGTATAAATCAGGTAATCGATTCTCTAATTTGTACTAAATTGAATCTGCCTAATTATCTTAGCCACTTAAATAATTATTACTCATGATTTTTACCACCTATAACTTCACAGCTGCCGAACGCTTTATGCGTTATGTAAAAATTGATACACAATCTGACCCGAATTCGCCTACTTGCCCGAGTACGGAAAAGCAAAAAAATTTAGGGAAAATATTAGTAGAAGAATTAAAAGCTATCGGCATCAATGATGCTGAAATGGATGAGCATGGTTATGTGTACGCCACCATTGAAAGTAATACTTCTAAAAATGTTCCTGTGTTGTGCTTTTGCTCACACATGGATACATCGCCCGACTGTAGCGGATTTGGCGTAAATCCAATCGTTCATAAAAATTATCATGGCAATGATTTAGTGTTGCCAAATGACAATTCACAAGTGATAAAATTTGATGAACACAACGATTTGAAACATCAGATTGGCAATGATATTATCACCGCTGATGGCACCACTTTATTAGGTGCTGATAACAAAGCCGGCTTAGCTGAAATCATGGATGCTGCTCATTTTTTAATGAATCATCCAGAAGTGAAACATGGCAAAATCAGAATTTTATTTACGCCTGATGAAGAAATTGGTAGAGGCGTTGACAAAGCTGATATGAAAAAATTGGGTGCTGATTTTGGTTACACGATGGATGGCGAAACTTTAGGTCA
Organism: Bacteroidota bacterium; assembly: GCA_046051225.1. Classification (GTDB taxonomy): domain Bacteria; phylum Bacteroidota; class Bacteroidia; order Chitinophagales; family CAIODY01; genus CAIODY01. Next base: position 14,933 of record JBJOOR010000001.1, read on the forward strand.
TATCGAAAATGAAACTTTTAGTGCTGATGGCGCAAGCCTTATCATCAAAGGGTTTCCAACGCATCCGGGTTTTGCAAAAAACAAAATGCAACATGCTATAAAAATCGCTGCGGAAATTATCAATCATTTACCAAAAGATAAATCACCCGAAACCACTGAAAAGAAAGAACCATTCATTCATCCAACTGCAATCAACGGCGGATTAGATTCGGTGGAAATAAAATTTATCATCAGAGCTTTTGATACTAAAACATTAATTGCTTTAGAAGATGAACTAAAAAATATTGCTGCATCAGTTTTAAAAAATTACAACAAATGCAGTTTTGAAATGAAAGTAACAGAACAATATCGCAACATGAAAGATGTACTGGATGCTCATCCACAAGTTTGCGAATATGCAGTGGAAGCAGTGAAACGAACTGACTTAACACCAGTGTTATCAAGCATTCGGGGCGGTACTGATGGTTCTCGATTGTCATTCATGGGCTTGCCTTGTCCGAATATTTTCGCTGGCGAACATGCTTTTCATAGCAAACAAGAATGGGTGAGTATTCAAGACATGAACAAAGCCGTTGAAACCATTATTCACTTGGTGCAGATTTGGGAAGAGGAAGCATAATAAAAAAATCTATTGCATGAAATATATAGTCGTATTCATTGTTTTTTTGTTTGGAATGCAAATTTCGTCAGCCCTAGCATCAATTAAAAACAATATAATTGGAAGCTGGAAAGTTGTAAAAACAGATGATACCGTTCATCGTAAAAATATCGAAGCAGAATTTTTTACTTTTCTTGGAGATGGTTTTTTGCAATTAAAATCTTGTATGATTTATAAAAATGAAAAAACTACAAATCAAATTTTTAGAGATACGATTTACACAAATTTTAGATATTCAATTCACGGAAATAAAATAACTAGAACCATAGATAGAGAATTTTACAAAGATGAAATAAAAGAATCTTGGCAACAAAAATTAAAAGAGCACGTTGCGATTGAAACAAAATCAAATGAAGAGATATTATATTTAAGAGCATTAGATAGACAAGTTGATATTGAATATATAATTACTAATCGCCAATTAAAAAGAGTAGCTTTTTTAGATATTCAAGAACCTTTAATTGAGTCTTTTGAAAAAAAAATAAATTCGCCAATTAATTACAAAAACCTTATGGGTAGCTGGATACAAGTTGATGATGCAACAAAACATTATACTTGTGATTATATCGAACCACAAGAAATTATTTCGTTTTATCCTGATTCTACCATTCAAATAGCATATAGCAAAAATGGTTGGGTAGATTATATCTATCAAAAAAATAATCTTAAAAACTTTTCTTTTTTATTAGATACAAATGGATTGTTGAAAAACAGATATTATGGCATGATTTCAAAATTTAAAATTGAAGCGAATAAAACTGATGTATTGATTTCTGAAATATCAAATCGTGCTACCAGCGAACGTTTAGAAAGAACATTTTTTTATTTTAATGATTCCATTATTCAGTTTATAAATAAGCAAAATGGTTTTGTATCCACTTACAAAAAAAGCAATCTCAATTTACAAAAACAGAAAAATATCGTTAGTTCTACCAATACCCAATTAGTTAAATTTCAACTCATTAACTCTTGTGATACTAATATAAAAAATAATTTGAACACCAATGAAATAGTATCTATCACTGCTCATTTAAAAAAAGATACTGCGTTGTATGATTTTTCTACATTATATTTAAATGGAACAATAATGGGCGTAAATGATTCTGCAATATTATTTGATGAGGTTACTTATATTAGTAAAACAGATAGTTTTGAGAACTTCTTAGAAAGCAACACTTTTAGCAATAATTCAAACAAAACATACACACTTAATACTCGTAAGTTTTCAATTGTGATTACAAAAAATATAAGAGAAGAAAAGTATGGCAATACCACATTCACACAAATGACAACTTTTTTAGGTGCATTAACATCGTTGGTAATTGCCCCACTAATTAGTATAAAATATAAATCGCCATTAGGATTTAATTCGGATGTTTATTTTAAAACAGAAAAATATAGCTTAGCTGCAACCGCTTTGAGCACAATAGTTTTACTACTTTCTCAAGAGAAAACAAAAGATTTTCATGTAGCCGAAAATTTGAATACTCGAAATAAAAATGAATGGATATTGAGGCAGAAATAATTATACACTTTTTGCTCTAAACTCTTTCGAGCCTTCTTTGGTATCAGTATATTTACTTGGGCATTTTAATACCATTGATGTAGCATTAAATTCATTGCCATTCATTTTTCCTGTCACAACTATTTGGTCGCTTTTTTGAAAATCTTGTGGTTCAATATCAGGATAATTTACACGAATACTTTCGCCATTTTTATCTTTCATATAAAACACAAATTTGTTGGCATTTTCTAATGCATTAAATTCTGTAGGATGCGATTTATCTAATGTACCTACAATATGAAATTGCGAATTAGGAATTTTCCGTGCTGATGCAAATGTTTCGTAACTACTAAAATCGCCTACCAATGTTACAATCACGGCAATGGTTACAGCAATTAAAATCAATCCTATTAAGTATGTTTTTTTCATTGGTTTATTTTTTTTCTTCAAATATTTTCATCAACTCTTTTGCTGCTTTTGCTTTTTTCTTTTCGGTTGAATTGATATTTGCCACAGCAATTTTTTTCAAAACAATGTTTACTTCGCCAGCATATTTTTTTTCAAATTCTGCTTTGTTTTTAATCATGTATTCTACTTCGGGTGCTGTAATATCAAATGAATAATTTTTTATCACATCAAAATTCATTTCATTGTTCCATTCATCTTTTTTTTGTTGGTTAAAATATTCATTCAAATATTTTGTGTAGTCCATTTTTTTCATTTGCATCAACAATATAATTGATGTTAAATTATAGTTTGATTTATTGCCTGCATTATATCTTGCTATTAATGAATCTAAGTTGGCATCGGCGCCCAAAGCTTGTTTTGCCAATTCAATAAATTTTGCAGGTGGCATAGCTCCCATTTCACGTTGCATTATACCACCATCATTTTTCATAAATAAAAATGTAGGGTAGGCTTCTATTCTAAATTTTGGTGCATAGCTTGGTCCTTCGCCATGTTCCATATCCATTTTTAAATTAATAAAATAGTGATTAAAGAATTTGCCAACTGTATCATCCGTAAAAGTGTTGGCAGCCATCCATTTACAAGGACCACACCATGTGGTATAGCAATCTACAAACACATGCTTGTTTTCTTTTTTTGCTTTTTCTAATACTTCGGTAAATGGAATATGTTCAATATGCATTCCTTTTTCGTGTTGCATTTGAGCTTTTGCAGTAAGCATAATAAAAGCCGAGGCAACTAAAATCAAAACTTTTTTCATTGATTAAATTTTTCTCAAAATTAAATAAACCACTTAACAAAAAACAAACATTTACTTTTTAATAAGAATTAAGTGTGGATTTGTATTTTTGAATTCGAAATACATTTTTGAAATTCATATTTCATTAAATTAGTTTTCGATAATAATTTTTACTTTGATTTTTAAATATAAATAAATGAGTTGCGGAAGTTGTAATACAAAACCAGGCGTTCCATCGGGGTGCGGCAGTCATGGCTCTTGTGCCAGTGGCAGTTGCAATAAAATGAATACACATGATTGGCTTTCGAATGTTCCCATTCCAGGCATTGATAGCCGATACCCAATAGCCGAAGTGGCTTTTAAAAACGGACAACGAAAAGGATATTTTTATAATCATCATACTGATATTCATACTGGCGATATGGTTTGTGTAGAATCGGTGGTTGGAATGGATATTGGCAAAATTACTTTAAGTGGCGAATTGGTAAGATTGCAATTAAAAAAATTAGAAAAAAACGAACGCCAAGTTGAGAAAAAAATTATCAGAATAGCTACTGATGATGAGATGAAGCGCATGGGCGAATTCAGAAATAAAGAAAAAGAAAGTTTGATTAAAGCCCGAGCCATAGCTCGTACTTTAAAGTTGGATATGAAGATTAGTGATGTTGAATATCAGGGCGATGGCAAACGTGCAATTTTTTATTATATAGCCGATGGCAGAGTTGATTTTAGAGAATTGATAAAAGTATATGCTCGTGAATTTAATGTAAAAGTAGAGATGAAACAAATTGGTGCAAGACAAGAAGCTGGCTTGATTGGCGGTTTTGGTTCTTGTGGTAGAGAGTTGTGTTGCAGCACATGGTTAACTGATTTTAAAAATGTAAATATTAATGTAGCTCGTTATCAAAATCTTTCAATCAATCAAGTAAAATTAAGTGGGCAATGTGGCAGATTAAAATGTTGTTTGAATTTTGAATTAGATACATACATCGAAGCTTTACGAGATTTTCCGAAACATGCTGATATTTTAAAAACCGAAAAAGGCGATGCATATTTAAACAAAACAGATATTTTTAAATACTTGATGTGGTATAGTTATAAAGGAAGTACAAAAATTTATCCTTTAACGGTTGAGCAAGTAAATGAAATTTTAGAAAAAAATAAAAAAGGCGAAATGCCGCCAGATTTAGATAAAATTAAAGCCGACATTGCACCTAAAACACCAAAAGAAGATGTGTATATTGATGTAGTGGGGCAAACATCGTTAAGCAGTTTGCGTCGTACAGAGCAACGCAATAAAACTAAGAAAAAGAGCAACAACACCAACAAGCCAAAGCCTACGCCTCAAGGTGCACAGGGCAATACAGCAGCGCCACAGCCACAAAAAAGCAATCAACCGCAAAACAGAAACAATAACCAGTCAAGGCCAAATCAACCAAGAAATAATCAAGGTAATAAACCTGCGCCAAAGCACAATAATAGCTCTAATAATAAACCAAAACCTACACCGCCTCAAAAGTGATGAATAGAATTGTTATTATTTTATGCTATGCAATTTCCCTTTGTTTATTGGGATGCAATTTGAATCATGTATTCGAAAAAAATATTGAAATACCTGATTACAAATGGGATTATAAATTTATTCCACAATTTAAAGTTGAACTAAATGACACTTCATCATTTTATAATTTGTATGTAAACATTAGGCATTTAGATGCTTATCGATATATGAATGTGTGGGTATTGATTCATGCTAGCAGCCCCGATGGCAAACAACAAACCGAACGAGTTTCATTAAGCCTAGCAAAGCCCGATGGTAAATGGCTTGGTGAAGGCATGAATGGTGTATGGATGGTAAGTGCTTTAGCAAAAAAACGAATTAGATTTAAGCTTAAAGGCGAATATACATTTGCAATTGAACATGATATGAGAATTAATCCGTTAGAAGATGTGATGAATGTGGGATTAAAATTAGAAAAATTGAGATAAAAAAAGGAGAACGAAAATCGTTCTCCTTTTTTTTAGTTAAAGTATATAACAGTATTATTATTTTACAAATGCCTTTAAAGTTTTATTTCCTTTATCCGAAATTATTTGATAAAAATACATGCCCGATTGATGCATTGATGTAGTAAATATTTTTTCGCCAGCAACAATATTGCCACTGAAAACAGTTTCAACTGTTTGTCCTAATGCATTTAATAAATTAATGGTAGCCGTATAATTATTTGTTGATACAATTTTTAAACTTGGCTTTTCATTTTGATTATAGATAATTGAAGCATCAAAAGTATTAGCCATATTATTTATACCACCAGCTATTACAGTTACATTATGGCAGGTTGAATCGCAGAAATTATTTGCATTTGCATTTGCGTCTGTATATAATGATAAACATACTTTGTAAGTTCCAGCTACAGTATAAGTATAGCTTGGTACGCTAGAATAATTAGGAGGTGTAACGCCGTAATCATATAAATAAGAATGAAATCCACCAGTAGATGTATTAGCGAATGTAGCGGTTAAAGCACTTGTAGTTTCGGTAAATGAGGCCATACAAGGTGCTGGCGAAATATTTTGCCATGAAGTATCAACCATAATATTATCAATATAAGCTGATGGCATATTAGCAGTTGGAATATTTAAACGAATAAATAAATTGCTGATACTCCCTACAAAATCAGGATCAGCAGTATTGCCCATTACATCAGGCGTCATTGGTGGTGGGCCAGGAATAACTGGATCAACAAATAACATAACTTGATCATCATTTACACCAGGTTTAAATTCGTATGCTAATACTAATAGATGATTGTGTGCATCAGTGTATGATTGTGTTCCCCATACATCAGTACCATTTTCTTTTCTAACACCAAATACAATTGAACCAGCAATATATTTCACAAGTACTCTGGCAGCATGCGATGAATTACTTGCGCCTATTGTAATAAAATAATCACCTGTAGTATTTACACGATGTTCGGTACCGCCCTGATAAATAAACGCTAAATAAACTCTGCCATTGGCAACTGGCGAAAAGCCATTACAATAACCTCCTAAATTTGAAAAGGTAGAATCGAAATAGATACAATTTGCAGTGTTTTGAGAATTTGGAGCTGGATCTGGATCGTAATGCGGATTAAAAGCAGTATCTGGATATTCGTAATTGTTTTGGTTGATTACTAAATGATCAGTACCTGCTGAACACATTGACCAACTTGATTGATGGTCTAACGTATCAAGAATATTATAGCCCGAAAACGATTCGAGTAATAAAGGTTGAACCTGGGCTTTGGAAAAACCAATAGCACAAATTAAAATAAACGATGTAAGTAGAATTTTTTTAATCATAATATTTGGTATTTTATGAAAGTAAAAATACAGATTTTTTTGAATAGGATTTTTTAAAATTATTGAGTTATACCCATTATACAATAAATGTGTATATTTTTTATTACCGCTAATTTTATAAAATGAATGTGAGCTTCATCAATTAGTTAGACAAAATGTTATAATTTATTTATCAAAAAAAGTAATTTTAAATCATGAATTCAAAATATGTAATTGTATCGGGCACATCCCGAAAAGGAAGTAAATCATTAGCTGTTGCAAAATTGTATCAGCAATTTTTACAACAAAACAATATTGAATGTAGCATATTAGCGTTAGAAAATTTGCCCATTGAAATTTTTGAAATTAATAGCCTTTCAGAAATACTAAAACAAATAGAACAGGATATATTGATACCAGCCACAAAATTTATTTTTATAGTACCCGAGTATAATGGAAGTTTCCCTGGGTCATTAAAATTGTGGATGGATTGTAGTGATATTAAAAATGTATTTTGGAATAAAAAAGCAGCATTAGTGGGCATTGCGGATGGCAGAAATGGAAACATTCGTGGGTTAGATCATTTAACTAGTGTACTAAATTATCTAAAAATAAATGTGTTGCATTACAAAGTATCGATACCAAATGTAGGCAAAACAATAGATGAAAATAATCAGTTGATAGATGCTCACATTCAAAACACGTTGTTTAAACAAATAGAAGAATTTGTAAAATTTTAAAAGCTGAATAAAGATTATAAATGTAAAAGTGTGGTGTTGAAATAGGTAAAAATTATTTTTGTATTTTTAGATTCTTAATTATGTTTAAAAAATTACATCATCTTAATCGTTGGAAAAAATTTTTGCTAGTGTGGCTTATCATTATGCTATGTGTAGGCGGCGGCTTGTTTCTTCGATTATATCAAAATTGTTTTAGAAGCAATATATCAGCAGCCATTGTAAAGCCCGAATTTATTTATATTCCTACAGGCGCTACCTACAATGATGTATTGCGCATTTTAGATAAAAATAAATTGCTAATTAATCGTACCACATTTATGTGGATGGCAAAAGAGTTAGATTATCGATTGCATATTAAACCGGGTAAATACAAAATATTGCCCGATATGAATAATTGGCAATTGATAAAATTATTAAAAAGTGGAGCTCAAACACCTGTGCGATTAGTGATTGGAAAATACAGACTGAATGAGCAGTTTAGAGCTTATGTAGGCAACCATATCGAACCCGATTCTGCACAATTACAAATAGCTTTCGATTCGTTAATTAGCATAAAAAAAATTGATACTGCGAATCATTTTAAAGATATAACAGGTTATGTAATTCAAAACACGTATGAATTTTGGTGGAATACAACAGCCGAAAAATTTTGGATAAAATTATTTGATGAATACAAAAAATTTTGGAATGCCGAACGAAGACGAAAAGCAAAAGCACAAGGATTAACCCCTTACGAAGTAGCAACCATGGCTTCAATCATTGATGAAGAAACAGCAATGGAAGATGAAAAGCCCATTATTGCTGGAATTTATTTGAATCGATTACACAAAAACGTATTGCTACAAGCCGACCCTACTGTTAAATTTGCTTTACACGATTTTGCCATCCGTCGTATTTTATATGTACATTTAAAAGCCGAATCGCTTTACAATACTTATGTTAATAAAGGATTACCACCTGGTCCAATCTGTATTCCATCTGTAAAATCTATTGATGCAGTGCTTAATCCTACCGAACATAAATTTATGTTTTTTTGCGCTAAAGAAGATTTCAGTGGCTATCATAATTATGCCGAAACATTTGAAGAGCATCAAAAAAATGCAAAAAAATACCAAAAGGCTTATGTAGATAAATTTATATTACATAAAAACGATACCACGAAATTGCCTATTGAAATGGATTCATCAATACTGATTAAAAAATAGTTTCTAGCTAAAAATATTATGAGCGTACTTTCCGAAAAATCTATTAAAAAAATTAAAACCTTTACACTGCCTGGCTTTGATGGTGTGCCGATGATTACTGTGCTACGTTTTTTCTTTAAAGAAATTATTCAAGAAAACATTGTAACCCGTGGAAGTAGCATTGCATTTTTTTTTATTTTATCTGTATTCCCAGGGCTTATATTTTTATTTACACTTATACCATATATTCCTATCAATCATTTTCAAACCAATCTTTTACTCACCATTAAAGATTTAATAAACAATGAAGGCGCTTATCAAATGATACGAAGCACCATTAATGATATAGTGGCAATACCTCATAGTAGCTTGCTTTCGGTTGGTTTTTTATTATCAATTTATTCGGCTATGAGTGGTGTAAAAGCTATGATAAGTTCATTTAATAAATCGTACGAGCATACATTTAAAAAACGTAATATTTTTCAAACCAACTTTGTAGCACTTAAACTTACCTTAATGCTTTCTACCTTGTTAATTGTATCGCTTACTTTAGTAATTGCACAACAAGCCTTATTCGATTGGCTATTTAAAGCATTAAGCATTAAGAGTTTTTCAGCTAAAAATATTATTACCGTATTGCATTATCTTATTATCGTTGCACTCTTATTTTTTGCCTTATCATCTTTATATTATTATGGCCCGGCTGTAAAAAAGAAATTCAAATTTATTTCGGCTGGTAGCACATTGGCCACAATTTTATTTATTACCACTTCGGTAGGGTTTAGTTGGTTTGTAAATAATTTTGGCAAATACAACACTTTATATGGTTCAATAGGCAGTGTAATTGTAATTATGCTTTGGATTTATTTCAACTCAATTGTTATCATTATTGGCTTCGAATTAAATGCCAGCATAGCTATTAGCAAAAACAAAATGGCGCTAAAACCAACCGATACTACTTCATAATTTCAACAACTAAAAGCAAGGCGTTTTTAAATATCCTCCGCCATCTGTTAAATCGAAGTTGATGGTGAAGTTGAATTTTTTTCCATCTTTTTTTCGAGTATATACTACATCATCGTAAATGCCCGAATGCGAAAGTAAGTAAGTGCCATTTACTTTGCCTTTATATTTTTCGGTATAAATTTGTTCATACGCCGCATAGCCTGGGTTGGGAGTAATTTCTTTTACAAAAAACAACGGAATAGAATCGTGTTGCCCTTTATATTTTATCCAAATGGCGTTGTTGTTTTCAAAGCAAATGCAGATTTGCAATTTTTTATTAGTGGTGCAATTGTAACAGATATAATGTTTTTCAGCAAATGCAGCAAGCGAAAAAAACAGAGCCATAAAAATTATTAAAAGTGATTTCATTGATGTAAAACTAAAAAATAAGCAACCTTATTTTTGAAAAAAATTATTACTGTTGATAGCGCAATTTTTTAGCTTGGCTTTTCTGGGTGATGAACTTGTTCTTGTTAATTCTTGACACATTCCAAACATTCGGAACATCAACATTTAGTGGCTCTGCTTCAGTATTGCACCATCAGGGGCGCAAAGAATGGTTCGACAAGCTAACCATAACAACATCACAAACAACTAAATTGTGCTTACCGAAAACTGTTTACTGCATTCATTGCTTCACCACTTTGCTGCGGTAAATGCATTATGAAGATTGTATTTTAAATTTAAAACTGTCATCATTCATTTGCTCGGTTTCTCGTTATTATTTCCTACAGATTACACAGATTTTTTCGCTTGCTTGTCATAAATGATGGTTCAACAGGCTCACGATGACAACAGCGCAAAGAACGCAAAGCAAACAACTGAATACTGCTTACCGAAAACTGTTTACTGATTTCATTGCTTCACCACTTTGCTGCGGTAAATGGTGGTGGCGGTTTGCACTTCAACAAAATAAATGCCTGCAGATTGATGAGATAAATCAATAGAGAATTGTTTGCCGTTTTGATTTTGTTTTTCAACAATCATTTGACCAGTAACGTTGAAAACCCTGATGGCAGCATTATTCCAATCATTTGAAAAATTGATAGTAAAAGAGGAATGGGTTGGGTTGGGGAAAATATTAAACCCAACATTTTCTGAATTCAAATTTTCAATTCCAACACTACATGATGATTTACCAAGTGAGTAGTTTGGTGTATTGGGAAATGAGCCATATCCTATATGACCATTATTGATTGTGCCAACAAAAATTTGTTTTTGAACAAAATTACAAGTTAGCCCAAATGAATCTGGTTTATTTATGACGTGGATAAAAGAATTCCCCCCATAACAACTAACATACGTTTTACTATCAATTCCATTTTTCATTTGGTAGAAATAACTTGCATTTGGTGAAAATGAACCATCCCAATTTCCAACTTTCGTCCTTGAAGACACAATATTTTTACTTGTCAAATCCATTTGCCACATGTGATACCCGTCATTAGCATACAATAGTTTACCATTTGGAGAAATATTGGTAATCCACCAATCTAAAGTGTCTGTTGAGTTCAAAATATTTATTGTTTCAGAATGAGCGTTACTTAAATTACCAGTACATCTATCAAAATCTAATACATCTAATTGCCCTCCTTGTAAATTCAGATTTGTTTGAAGATAGACGATTTTGTCCCCATTGTTTGAAATATCTCCTTGGCAAGGATAGGTTGGAAATGATAAATATGGTGTTCCTAATTGTTGAATGCTTGGTGTATGGACTCCATTAGCATCTATCAATATCTTATAATATTGGGTTGAGTGATATTTTTTGACTATCAACCACCAATCAGAACCATTACCATGCCTAGTAGCAAACAAATTTCCGTTTAACAAAGTATCACAACAAATCAAAGTGGAATCTTTAAAGACAACATCACCCAAACCTCCATTTAATGATTTATCAACAACTAAATATCTTAACTTGCTAGGAAGTAAATTTCCACCACCCGATTCCTGATATTCCATATTTTCATAAAACATATAAAATGTATTGCTGTCATTGACAGACGGAATAAAAATAGCTCCTTTATTTTCTGGATATAGAGAGTTTCCATTGATATAAATATCTCCATAAGTGCTATGATTAAAATGATTTCCATTAGGCATAATATTATTGTTTTTATCATAGACATTATAACCATTGCTATAAAATAAAAGATTACCTCTTGTATCACAAATTGAAGTATGGCAATCTCCAATTGTTACCGTAGTACAATTATTGTTAGTGGTATCCATAACTCCAACTCCGCTTTTGAAAACTAATGCAGCATTTCTAAAATTCCAATATTCATCGGTTTGAGCCATTGAGTAAGCAGTATGCATTAAGCAGTAAATAATAAGCAGAATTATCTTTTTCATTTTTAAATTAAGTTACTTTTTTTCAATCTTAAAACCAATCGGTTTGCGCTTGGTTGGTTTTTGCTGTTTGTCTTTTCTCAATTCATCAATCAACTCAAACTTAAGGTGCCAAATTGGCTCCTTAAGATTTCATATTCTTTAGCGGTTAATTCAAACATAAAATCTTCAGGAAAGCGTTCGATATTTCTGCGAACTTGACGTTTCAGTTGTTTTGTTTCTACTTGATACAACTCTGCCAAATCTTTATCCAACATCACTTTCACACCACGAATGGTGAAGATTTTATTTTCAATTATTTTGTCAGAAACGTGTAATAGGTTTTCGTTCATGATTTCAATTTTCAAATTTTCACATCGCCACATCTTCAAATTAATTCCCCATCAACTCTTTAATATACTTCACAGGCGCACTGCCGTAGCTCAAAAATTGTTCGTGGAATTTTTTCAAATCAAATTTGTCGCCCAGCTTTTTCTTTTGTGCTTCTCGGAATTCATAAATTTCGGTAAAGCCTGTAAAGTAGCAGCAGAGCTGCACTTGCGTAACCGATACCCTGCGCCATTTGCCTTCGGCTTCGGTTTTTTGTTGAAAAGCTTCGTCCATCAATAAATGCATCGCTTGTTCTTTCGTCATGTTTTTGGTGTGAACAGAATTATCTAAAATAGTATTGCAAGTGCTGCGCAAATTCCATTTGTAATACATCAACCACATTTCGGGTTCGTTGTTGCCATAACCACTTTCCAACATCATTCGTTCGCCATACACTGCCCAACCTTCAATCATCGCATTGTTGCCAAACAACGCTTTAATAATACTCGGCGATTGATTGCTGTACACCAATTGCGTATAATGCCCAGGAATAGCTTCGTGAATATCCAAGATTTGCAAAATGTATTTATTGTATTCTCGTAAATAACTTTCGGCTTTTTCCTTGTCCCAGTTTTTCATCGAACCTACATTGTAATAAGTGTTGCCATTTTTATCATAAGGACCAGGCGCAGAGATAGATGCACCAGCCACTCCAGCCATGTAAGCAGGTTCTTTACGCACCACCAAAGGTTTTTTAGGGTCAATGTAAATCAATTTTTTATCGTTGATAAATTTCACCAACTCGGGCAATTGATGTTCAATCGTAGTTTGGAACGAATCAGGTGTGGTGTGTGTCAATGAAATTTTATCAATCACTTGGCGAATCAATTTCAAAGTATCTTTTGGTTTAGCAGCATTGCCCATGTATTTGCTCCACAATTGATTCGATAACTCAAACATTTTTTGATGCAATTCTTTTTTGTGGTCAATCGCTTTTTGATACATTTCATCAGCCGTATAACTCGATTGAATATCGAAATCAAATTTTTTAGCGTACAAATCTTTTCCTAAACGAAAACTTCTTGGCGTTTTGTTATCCATTTTTTTTAACCAATCAGCATAGTCTTTCACCGCTTTCGCTGCGGCTTTGGCAGTTTCAGCCATTAATTGCTTTTGTCCATCGCTCACATTTATTTTTTGCAACGAATCAATAAAATCGGTTTCAAAAACTGAAACACCACCTAAGTTTTGGTCAATGGCTAATTGCGTATGTTCTAAAGTTGGATTTTTGATGTTGGCTTTTGCAGCTTCATAATAAGCAGTTACGTTTCTCATTTTAATACACATATCATTCATGCGTTGCATCAACGGCAAATAATTGCCATTCAGCAATTCGCTGAAACTACCGCAAACATTGTATTCCGAAGGATTCCATTCCCACGATTTCATTTCGTTGATACTCCAAATAGTAGAGTTCAACTGGTTTTCAATCATGCGATAATCAGTTTTATTATTGTTGGATAAACTGTTTAATTCAAACTGTTTCAACGAATCTAAATTTGCTTTTGCAAAATTTAATTCTACATTTCTTTCCGCCTCATTCGGTACAATTAAAACAGAATCATATTTATGATAACCTTGGCTGGAAGCCCAGCCCGGATATACTTTCCATAAATTTTCTACAAATTGATTTTTGTAAACATCAAACTTTGCATCAGTGTTTGAGTTGTTGTTAGCTGTTTTATTATTGCACGATGCAAGAATAATTACAAGCGCAAAAAGTGAAAATATTTTTTTCATTTTATAAAATGATTTTTGTTGAGCAACAAAAATACACTTTAGAAAATTGCGATAGTTTCTTTTCTTTTTAAAAATTGTTTAACTTTTTTAATACTCAATTTTCTTTCTTTTAAACAAACTTATTTTGTTTAACATTATTGATACAATAGTTAAACATAATAAATTGAATTATGTTAAATTGCATCATGCAAAAAATCATCATCATCGGTTCAGGCTTTTCATCCATGGCGGCGGCGGCGTTTTTAGCAAAAGCTGGTATGAATGTAACCGTGTTGGAAAAAAACAGCATGGAAGGCGGCAGAGCGCAGATTTACAAAACTGATGGTTTCACATTTGATATGGGACCAAGTTGGTATTGGATGCCCGATGTGTTTGAGAGATTTTTTACTCAATTCAATTTTACTACAAAAGATTTTTACAAATTAAAACGCTTAAACCCAAGCTACACCGTGGTTTGGAGTAAGAATGAAGAATGGAAAATTCCTGCTACCACAAATGCTTTGGCTGATTTATTAGAGCAAAAAGAAAAAGGCGCAGGAAAAAAATTACAACAATTTTTAGCGCAAGCTGCTATCAAATATCAAGTTGGCATGAATAATTTGGTGATGAAACCAGGGTTGAGTGCTATAGAATTTTTCAACAAAGAATTTGCAAAAGGAATTTTTCAATTGGATGTTTTTTCATCCATGAAAAGTCATGTGGCTAAATATTTTAAGGATGAAAAAATAAAGCAACTTTTAGAATTTCCAGTTTTGTTTTTGGGTGCTGAAGCGGCTGATACGCCTGCATTGTATAGCTTAATGAATTATGCAGATATTGAATTAGGCACTTGGTATCCGATGGGTGGAATGCATGAAATTGCAAAAGCCATGCGAACAGTTGCAGAGCAAAATGGCGTAAAATTTATTTTCAATGAAGAAGTAATTGGTTTTGATTTTGAAGAAAATAAAATCATAAAAGTAAAAACACAATCGGCTGAATACGTTGCTGATACTGTTGTTTCAGGTGCTGATTACTATTTCACCGAAAAATTATTACCCAAGAAATTTCAGAATTATTCGGAAGATTATTGGCAAAGTAGAAAACTGGCACCATCGTGTTTGTTGTATTATGTAGGCTTAAATAAAAAATTGCCAAATGCAGTTACGCATCACACTTTATTTTTTGATGCTGATTTTGAATTGCATTCAAAAGAAATTTACAGTCAGCCGCAAATGCCTACCAATCCTTTGTTTTACATGTGTTGTCCATCAAAAACAGATGCAAGTGTTGCACCTGAAAATTGTGAAAATTTATTTCTCTTAATTCCAATTGCAACCGATTTGAAAGATGATGATGAAGCAACAAGAGAAAAATATTTTCAGATAATGGTGAAAAGAATTGAAGAAAGATATGGCATGAATATAATGCCAAACATAGTACACAAGCGCAGTTTCAGTGTTCGTGATTTTAAAAGCGAATACAATTCTTTTAAAGGAAATGCTTATGGCTTGGCAAATACATTGATGCAAACTGCCATTTTAAAACCAAAAATAAAAAGTAAAAAAATAAAAAATCTCTACTTCACTGGTCAGCTAACAGTGCCTGGACCTGGCGTTCCACCTGCATTGGTGAGTGGTGAAGTGGTGGCAAAATATATTTTAAAACAACAACAAAAACATTTAAACACATAGGGACATAGAATTTTTGGAAAGAAAAAACGCTTGCACTTTCTATGTTTCAAAATTTATTTTTCACAAAAAATATTTTTAGAAAATCTTTGAAACACAAGCGCACAATGGCTTTCACAAGTGAAAGAAAAACTATGAAATCTATATTTCTATGTGGTAAAAAAAATTATGACGAACATCCAACTCTACAACAAAGTTTGTTTTGAAAACAGTAAAACGATTACAGAGCTATACAGCACATCTTTCTCTTCAGCCATTCGATTGCTGCATCCATCCATGCATTCGTCCATTCATGGTATTTATGGATTTGTAAGATTGGCTGATGAAATTGTGGATACATTTCATGAATCGGATAAAGAAATTTTATTGGCTGAATTTAAAATTGAAACCTACAAAGCAATAGCACAAGGCATTTCATTGAATCCTGTTTTACATGCTTTTCAAATAACGGTAAATAAATATAAAATTGAACACCATTTGATTGAAGCATTTTTTAACAGCATGGAAATGGATTTACACAAAACAAAGTACGAATCTGTACATGAATACAACGATTACATTTATGGCAGTGCCGAAGTGGTAGGCTTGATGTGTTTGTATATTTTTTGTAATGGCGATAAAAAAAAAAATAATCAGTTAGAAAATTCTGCCAGAGCTTTAGGTGCAGCATTTCAAAAAATAAATTTTTTACGTGATGTGAAAGATGATTTTGGGCAATTGAATAGAACTTATTTCCCGAATGTGAATTTTGATTTTTTGGATGACGAAGCCAAACAAAAAATTGTAGACGATATTGAAATTGATTTTAAAAATGGTTTAAAAGGAATTGGCAATTTGCCTATTGGTAGTAGGTTTGGGGTATATGTGGCGTACAAATATTATTATTCGCTATTCAATAAAATAAAACGATTACCAACAAAAGTAATTACACAACAACGTGTTAGAATTCCTGATTACACAAAAGTATTTATCATATTAAAATCGTTTTTCCGTTATAAATTGCAAATGATGTATTGAAAAAGTCGTTGGTCATTTGACATTAGTCATTCGTGAAAATCCTTCGACAGGCTCAAAATGACGGTCATGGTGAGCTTGTCGAACCATTAAATAGTAGAGAAAAAACAAAAAAATGACAGAAGTAATTTTAGTAAACGAACAAGATGAAGCCATTGGCTCAATGGAAAAAATGCAAGCACATGTAGAAGGAAAATTACACCGTGCATTCTCGGTTTTTATTGTAAATAGCGACAATAAAATGTTGTTGCAAAAACGTGCTGCAAAAAAATATCACAGCCCAAACCTTTGGACTAATGCATGTTGTAGCCATCCTGCACCCGAAGAAAATATTTTTGACGCAGCAAAAAGAAGATTGAATGAGGAGTTGGGAATGGAAATTATTGATATGAAAAAAATATTTACATTTCAATATAAAGCCGAGTTAGAAAACGATTTAATTGAACATGAATTGGATTATGTATTATGGGCAAAAAGTGATGCGCTTGTAAAATTAAATACGGATGAAGCCAGCGATTTTATATTTTTATCGAAAGAAGAAATAAAAAATAAATTAGCCGAAAGCCCAGAACAGTTCACAGTTTGGTTTAAATTAATATTTCCGAAAATCGAAAAATTGTTTTAAAAAAAATGCAATTACCCGAATGTTATTTTAAAAATCAAAAATTATGTTGCTTAATTTGACAGTGTTTTTACTCACTTTTTTTGTGATGGAATTTGTGGCTTGGAGTGCTCATAAATTTGTGATGCACGGCTTTTTGTGGTATTTGCATGAAGACCATCATTTGAAAGGGGAAGACACTTTTTTTGAAAAAAATGATGCTTTCTTTTTAATATTTTCTATACCAAGTTTTTTGTGTTTTTTGTTGGGTGCTTTGTTTTTCAATTCCATTCTAATTAGCATTGGCATTGGCATTGCAGCTTATGGTGCTTGCTATTTTTTAGTACATGATATTTTTATTCATCAGCGTTTTAAATTGTTTAGAAATAGTAATAATCGATATTTAAGAGCAGTAAGAAGAGCACACAAAATGCATCACAAACATTTGGATAAGCATCATGGCGAATCTTTTGGGATGTTATTTTTTCCAATAAAATATTGGCTGGAATCTAATGATAAAAAGAGTTTGATGTGATGTTGCCGGAAAAATATTTTTACCTCACAATTGGTGTTGCTTCGTTTGCATTTCCATTTCTGTTTTCATTTCATCCACGAATAAAATTTTATAAAGAATGGAAATTTTATTTGCCCTCAATATTGCTTACAGCCTTGTTTTTCATCATTTGGGATGAATGGTTTACACGAATGAATGTGTGGGGATTTAATCCAAAATATTTGTTGGGAATTTCTATTGGGCATTTACCTTTAGAAGAAATTTTATTCTTCGTTTTCATTCCTTATTGTTTGTCGTTTATGTTTCATTGCTTACCATTGGGAATAAAAATAAACGAACAAAATTCTTGGATGAAATTTGTAAATTGGAGTGTTGCAATTTTGATTTTAATTGTTGGAATTACCAATGTTCATCAATGGTATACGGGTTTTACATTTATTTCAACTTCTATTTTTCTTTCCATAATTTTATTGTTGGATAAGAAAAATAATTTCCCTTGGAAACAATTTTGGTTCACTTATTTGTTGGGTTTAATTCCGTTTTTTATTGTGAATGGATTACTTACTTCGTTGCCAATTGTTACTTACAGCAATGCTGAAAATTTAGGCATCAGAATTACCACAATTCCTGTGG
This sequence comes from Bacteroidota bacterium, assembly GCA_046051225.1. Classification (GTDB taxonomy): domain Bacteria; phylum Bacteroidota; class Bacteroidia; order Chitinophagales; family CAIODY01; genus CAIODY01. Next base: position 33,457 of record JBJOOR010000001.1, read on the forward strand.
AGGATTCGGTTTATAATTTGCTGCTGTTTTTATGCAACATAGCAGGAATGATGGTTTTGAGAAAAAAGTTTGCAACATAAAAAAATGCGATTAGAAATTCTAATCGCATTTTTTTATATAGACCTATTTCATAATTCACTTTTATTACCTCACCTTTATCCTATCCAAGATGAGGGGAATTTGTATTATGAAAGAAGCCTATTCAAATATTTCTACGCTATTTTAGTTGGCATAAATATTCAATGTATCTTTTAATTCTTTTCGAGCAATAAAAATTCTGCTTTTTACAGTGCCTAATGGTAGCGCTAATTCCTCTGCAATTTCTTGATATTTAAATCCTTCAAAGTGCATCATAAATGGCACTTTTACATCAGGTTTTAATTCGTTGATGGCAGTAGAAATATCTTTCATTATCATATTATTTTCGCCTTGATTGCGAACTACATTCGAAGTAGAGTTAATTAAAAACTGATTATCGCTGGTATCTACCAAAGTATTTTGTTTAACTTTTCTTCTATAATTGTTGATGAAAATATTTCGCATAATGGTATATAACCATGCTTTAATATTTGTGCCTTCCGAAAATTTATCTTTATACTTTAATGCCTTGAAAAGTGTTTCTTGTACCAAATCCTTAGCATCATCCATGTCTTTAGTAAGTGAATACGCAAACGGACGCATAGCACCAGAAATTTTAATTATATCGCTTTGAAAGTTATTTATTGTTGTTGTCATTTTGTTTAATATTTAATGATGCAAAGTTAAACAACAAATAGTTGTACAAACAAGTATTTTTCAATATTTATTTTTAAAAAATGATAAAACTTTTTTTGCTTTGTATTGTTTAGCACATGATGAAAAAGAATAATAATATCAAATATTCTATTAGCGAATTGGCCATGTTAAGCGGTATAAAGCCGCATACCATACGTATTTGGGAGCAACGCTATGGGCTTTTGAAACCAAGCCGAACGGATACAAAAATTAGATATTATACCGATGAAGATTTAAAACAATTGATGAATGTATCGTTGCTAAACCGCAATGGTGTTAAAATTTCGAAGATTGCATGCCTTTGCAAAGATGGATTAAAAGATAAAGTAAACGAGATTGAAACTACTTGTTGTACTAATCAAATAATAGTTGATCAGCTTACTAAATGCATGATTGCATTTGATGAGCAAGCTTTTGAAAAGCTTATTAACTCTGCTATTTTAAAACATGGTTTTAAAATGGTAATGTTAGAAATTATTTATCCATTTTTAGAAAAGATAGGATTGTTGTGGGTTACAGGCAATATTAATCCAGCACAAGAACATTTTATTTCTAATCTTATTCGCCAAAAAATTATTGTAGCTATTGATGGTCATGTGTGCAATTTTACATCAAAATCGAAAAAGGTAATGATGTTTTTACCACAACATGAATTGCACGAACTATCGTTATTATTTTTTGCTTATCATCTTAAAACACAAAATCATCATCTTATTTATTTAGGCTCTAATATTCCTAATGCCGATGTGCAGCCTGTGATTGATGTGTATGAACCCGATTATGTTTTAACTGTTCTTACATCGGCTTTGCATCTTAAAACTACTACCGAATTATTTGTAAACTTGGCTAAGAAAAACACTACTATAAAGTTTGAAATAGCTGGTGTGCAAGCATTTCATCTTTCAAAAAGTAATTTGAAAAATATGCATTGTTTTAAATCATTGAATGAAGTAATGAATTTTAAGGCTGAATAAATTTTTAATATTCAAATTTATTTACTTAATATTAATGCATGTTTAAGTCAATAAAAAAAACATTTTCCTTATCGGTTTGTATATTATTTGTTGTTATCTCAATTTATACAACATTCAATATTTCATTATGGAAAACTAAAGGTGGCATACTTAATTGGGATATGGGCTGCTATCATTTATACCTTCCTGCTACATTTATAAATCATGATTTATCGCAGCTTCAATTTTATCCAAAAATAGATTCAACTTATTGTTTAAATAACGGAAGTAGATGGTGGGGAATTCATGAACACCCTATCACTCATAAAAAAATAATAAAATATACCTATGGCGTTGCATTGCTAGAAGCACCGCTTTTTTTTGTTGCAAATTGCTACTGTAAAATATCGGACTACAAACTCAATGATGGCTATTCGCCGCCCTATCAATTAATGGTTTGTTTTAGTACTATTTTGTTTTGTTTTTTGGGCTTATTGTTGATTAGAAATTTTCTTCAATTTTTTTTCGATGATATAGCAATTGCAATTTCGCTTTTAGTAATTTCTGTTGGTACAAATTTGTTTTTTTATACGACAATAGAACCTGGATTAAGCCACATCTATTTATTTTTTCTGTACGCTTTAATAATAAATTTGTCGTGGAAATCGACACTTAATTTTACTTGCAAAAATGCTATTCTTATAGGATTTGCAATTGGATTAACCACTTTAATAAGACCGATTGATTTTACAATAATGATATTCCCATTGTTTTTTATTCTAAAAAACTCGAACTTAAAATCTACATTGATTTGGAAAAAAATAGGAGTAGCGTCAATATTTGTATTTATTCCAATATTCATTCAGATGCTTTATTGGAAAACAACTACAGGTTGTTGGATTTATTACTCTTACCAAAATGAGGGATTTAATTTTACTGATCCTCATTTAAAAGATGGGTATTTTAGTTTCCAAAAAGGATGGTTTGTTTATACACCATTAGCATTTTTTGGATTTTTAGGAATTGCAATTATTCTAAAAAATAAAATACAAAAATTTTATGTATTGCCTGTTATCTTATTTTTTTGTATTGCTAGCTATATTACTTTTAGTTGGTACGATTGGGCTTATGCAGGAAGTTTCGGATGCAGGGCAATGGTTCAAACTTATGCTGTATTAGCATTTCCATTAGCATCTTTAACGCAATATATTTTATCAAAAAAAATAAAATTTTTGCTACTGATGTATGCCATAATAATTTTGCTAGGCACTACACTAAATTTATTTCAAACTTTACAATATTACAGAGGCATTTTTTCGGTAGATAAAATGGATAGGGCTTTGTACATAGAAATTTTTGGGAAGCTAAAAAAATAATTAATACTCTTCCCCATTATAATCATCGCCGCTATTACTGCCACCGCCGCCGCCATGTGTTCCGCCGCCTTCTTCGGTTGGTTTAGTTGAGCCACCTTTATAATTACCGCAATCCATTTCAATGGTAAGTTCATGTTCGGGTTCGGGAAATGCAGCATCAGGGTCAAGTTTTAACGATTTATCAGCATACGCTTTTTTGAAAAAATTACCCCAAATTGGTAAAGCTGCCGAAGCACCTTGCCCATAAGCCATACTATAAAAATGTAAAAATGGATCATCGCATCCAACCCATACACCGCCTACCAATTCAGGCGTCATGCCCATAAACCATGCATCTGTATGTCCGTTTGTAGTGCCTGTTTTACCGGCCAAAGCACAAGTTAATCCATAGCTATTTAATCGCATGGCTGTGCCTCGTTGCACTACACCTTGCAGCATTCGGCTCATTACATAAGCTGTTTGGTCGCTGATTACTTCGGTTTGTTGTGGCACAAATTCTTTAATCACATTGCCATATTTATCTTCAATTCGGGTTATATAAATTGGCTTAGATGTAAAGCCTTTATTAGCAAAAGTGCTGTAAGCCCCAACCATTTCAAACACAGATATATCAGGTGTTCCAAGGCAAATACTTGGGAATGGGTCGATAGTAGAAGTGATACCCATTTTATGTGCCATTTCAACTACAGGTCGGGGTCCAATTTGTTTCATTAAATAAGCTGTAATACAATTTGTTGAACGAGCTAAACCTGTCATTAAAGTTTGGCTACCACCATATTTTCCATCCGAATTTTTTGGTGTCCAATTGTTATAAGCTGTAAATACAACAGGCTGATTAGGCACTGACATACATGGCGACCAACCATTATCAATAGCTACGGTATATACAAATGGTTTAAACGTTGAACCAATTTGCCGTTTTGTATTAACGTTTACATGGTCTAATTGAAAATATTTATGATTAATGCCACCTACCCATGCACGAATTTCACCCGTTTTTGCATCCATCACCATAAAGCCAGTTTGTAAAAACAAGCGATGATAAATAATAGAATCCCAAGGGCTCATAATCGTATCTCGTTCGCCAGCCCAAGTAAATACTTTCATTTTAATATGGCGCTGAAATTCGGTTTTTATATCTTCCTCATTCATGCCTTGTTCTTTAAGCATTCTGTATCTATCGCTAGATTTTAGCGCTGCCATAAATTCATGTTCGTGCCCTTCAAACGGATTTTTATTTTTGAATTGAGCAAAAAATAGTTTTTGATGGTCGCTTAAATGCTTTGTTACAGCCTCTTCGGCGTAGGTTTGCATTTTACTATTAATGGTGGTATAAACTCTTAAACCGTCTTTGTACAAATCGTAATAACTACCATCAGATTTTGGATTTTCTTTAATCCATTTTTGTAAATCTAATCTTAAATATTCTCTAAAATATGGTGCTAATCCTTCGTTGTGGGTAGATTTATTGTAGGTTAATACAATTGGTTTTGTTTTTAATTTTTCATACTCTTCTTGCTTTAAATAATTGTATTTAACCATTTGCAGCAATACAGTATTTCTTCTTATCAATGCATAATCCATGTGTACTCTTGGATTATATTTTGAAGGCGATTTAAGCATACCAATTAATACGGCAGCTTCTTCGGCTTTTAATGAATCTACGGGTTTGCTAAAAAATGTTTGTGCTGCGGTTTTTATGCCATAGGCATTTTCACTAAATGGAACAGTGTTGAGGTATAAACTTAATATTTCGGTTTTAGTATATTTCCTCTCTAATCTAATGGCAATGATCCATTCACGAAGTTTATCAAACGGTAAAAGCCATTTAATTTTATGCCTTTTAAATAAATTTTTGGCTAGCTGCTGGGTTAATGTACTAGCACCGCCATCTTTTCCTAATCCAAAAATAGCTCGTGAAAGCGCTTTTACATCTATGCCACTATGCTCTTCAAATCGCACATCTTCGGTGGCTTTTAAAGCATTTTTTACATTGTCGTTTAGTTCACTTAAGGTAGCCGTGGTTCGGTTTTCATCTAAATAATATCTACCCAAGGTAAGCCCATCGCTTGATATCACTTCGGTAGCTAATGCACTTTTAGGATTTTCTATCTCTTGCCAATCGGGCATTTTGCCAAACAAGCCAAAATTTACTGCAATAATAATTAGTATGAATAGCAAGATGGCGCCTGCATAACTCATCCAAAAATATTTGATGTATTTTTTTATATCTGAATTCATCTGAAAAATTTATATGCAAATGTAATTTTCTTTTATTGCTGCAATGATGAAACTCAAAATTACTTTTTTTGTTTTATCAATTTATCGCCCGTGTTTACTAAAGCTACGCCTGTAAAAATTAAGATGGCAGAAATAATTTTTATACTTGAAAAATGCTCTTTACCAAAAGCTAAACTTACCGATGCGGCTACTAATGGCTGCAAATAAATATAAATGCCTACTACCGATGCCGAGGCATGTTTTAATGCTATATTATTTAATAAATACACAAAAAATGTAGCTCCAATTACTACACTTGCAACTGCCATCCACACATTAAAAGTAAAAGTATGCCACTCGATTTTTGTAAATTGATAAATGCCTGTAGGCAATACAAATATAAAGCCTAGCGCAAATATCCAAAGCACCACCGTTAAGGGATGATACTTGCGCATTAATGGTTTTACCATTACTAAATATAAAGCAAAACAAATGGCATTAAGCAATACCAATGAATCGCCTAGCACCGTATTAGTGCCCGATGTAAGTTCTTTTCCAAACAAAATTAAAGTGGCTGCGCCTAATGCACCCAATACAATACCTATTGTTTTTAAAATGCTGGGTGGTTCTTTGGCGATAATTCTGGATAGTATTAAAACAAGTATGGGCGTAGCAATCATTATCAACGAGCCATGAATAGGGGTAGTATACTTTATACCTTCAAAAAATAAAGTTTGATTAAGATAAACGCCAAAAACAGCACACAACAATAGTTTGCCTAAATCGGCTTTGTTTACTCGTTGCCTAATAAATGCACGATGCACTAAAAAAAATAAAACTGTTGAAACACCCACCCTAAGTATGATAAATGCCAAGGGTTGCACATATTGAGGCATTACCGATTTAGCAATAGTAAAATTAACACCGTATATAATGTTAACTAATAAAAGCGGAATATGTACTTTAAATAAATTTTTCAATGCTTTGCAAAGATAACTCTATTGATTATTAAAATTAAATAGAATTAACGATAACAACCAATAACGAATAGCAGGCATAAAGAGTATTGGGGCAAATAAAACTTTATGCAATCATTTAGAAAGGAATAACATATATCACCATTGATTTATACAATGCTGTTTTTTGTAAAAACAATATTATCAAAAAAAAAGATAGATGTATTTACAATACCTGCAAAATAGCACACTTCAAGTAATTGGTTTCTTTAATATTCCATATTAAAGGATGATCGGGCGATTGAGAATTAAATGCAACTTGTCGCACCAATCTTCCAGCATCGCTTGCTGCATCTGTAATTACTTGCTTAAACTCTTCGGTATAAATAAAATGACTACAACTACTACTCACCAAATAACCACCAGGTTTTGTAAGTTGTATGCCTCTTAAATTAATCTCTTTATAGCCCTTTAATGCCTTTTCAAAATTGCTTCGGCTTTTGGTAAATGCAGGTGGGTCGAGCAATACAACATCATATTTCTGTTTGTTTGCTACTCTTTTTTTCAAATCATCAAATACATTGGCTTCGGTAAACTTGCATTGTGTAAAATTATTTAAGGCTGCATTAGCGTTGCATTGTGCCACAGCATCGACCGAAATATCAATACCTTCTACATCAGCAGCGCCAAACTTAGCAGCATACATGCTAAATGAGCCTGTATAACTGCAAGCATCTAACACAGTTGCATCTTTTACAAACGGTTGTAATGCTAATCTGTTGCGGCGTTGGTCATGAAAAAAACCTGTCTTTTGTCCGTTAGCCACATCTACCCAAAATTTTATTCCATCTTGGTTCATCACAAACTTGGTATCAAATTTTTGTTTCAAAAACCCAGTTTGTTGTTTCATCCCTTCCAATTCTCTTACCGATGCATCATTACGTTCATAAATTTTTTCGGTTTGAAATATTTCAGCAAGAATATTTACAATTTCCAATTTCCATTTATCAATACCCAATGCTAAAGTTTGAATTACAATTACATCCTCAAATTTATCAACCACCAAAGCTGGTAAGCCATCAGCTTCGCCAAATACCACACGACAATTTTTATTGTAACCAATCTGTTGACGATAATTCCAAGCAGCCTGAATTTTTTGTTTGAAAAAATTGGCATCAATTATCTCATCTTTTTTACGAGATAAAATTCTTACCACAATTTGTGATTGGTCATTAATATAACCCTTGCCTAAAAAATGTTGATGATGGTCGTACACCTCTACAATATCACCATTTACATATTCGCCATCAATTTTAGCAATTTCATTATTATATACCCATGGATGTCCGCCACTTATTCTACCATGTTTTTTGGGTTGAAGAATTATTTTTGTCATTTGATTTAATTTATATTTAAAATTAAAAACGGCTATTCGGAAAATACTCCAAATAGCCGTTTAATTATTTAGTTATTAAAAATTAAGCCTCTACAATACGAGCAGCTTTACCTCTTAATTTACGCAAGTAGAATATACGAGCACGGCGAACTTTACCACGTTTGTTTAAAACAATAGTTTCAATACTTGGCGCATGAACAGGAAAAATACGTTCAACACCAATACCATCAGAAATTTTACGAATTGTAAAAGTTTCGGTAGCGCCATTGCCACGGCGTTGAATTACATCGCCTTTAAATGACTGTAAACGGCTTTTATCACCCTCTACAATTTTATAGGTAACAGTAATATTATCACCAGCTTTAAAGCTTACGTATTCTTTTTTAGTTACTAATTGTTCGTTTACGAATTTAATTGCGTCCATTTCTCTTATTTTTTTTGGGAGTGCAAATGTATAAGAATAATTTTACTTGTCAAAATGTTTTTTTAAATAAAAAAACTCTAGCTGTTTGGGAAGCAGGATGATAAGCATTTTCTTTGCACCTCAATTTTAAAAAAAATGGAAAATATTATCGAAAAAACAAACGAAACAGTAGCATTTATCAACACTAAAATAAATGGGTTTAATGCTGATTATGGTATTGTATTGGGTAGTGGCTTGGGTGGATTGATAAACGAAATAAAGATTCTACACGAATTAAAATATGCTGATATTCCTAACTTCCCTCTAAGCACCGTAATTGGGCATAGTGGTAAATTAATATTCGGAACCATTGGTGCAAAAAAAGTGGTAGCCATGAGTGGTAGATTTCATTACTACGAAGGTTACAGCATGAATCAAGTTGCTTTTCCTATTAGAGTGATGAAATTTTTAGGTATAAAAAAATTGTTTTTAAGCAATGCGGCTGGCGGTTTAAACCCCAAACAACAAGTGGGCGATTTGATGATTATTAAAGACCACATTAGTCTTTTACCAACCAATCCATTGATGGGGAAAAATATTGATGAATTAGGCACTCGTTTTCCTGACATGAGTGAGCCTTATGATAAAACGATGATTGAAAAAGCATTGGCAATTGCTACAGAAAATAATTTTAGATGTAGCATTGGCAATTATGTTGGCGTTACAGGTCCATGCTTCGAAAGCCCTGCCGAGTATAGATATATGCATATAATTGGTGGCGATGCTGTTGGCATGAGTACTGTACCCGAAGTGATTGCTGCCCGGCACATGCTGCTGCCCGTTTTTGCCATTTCGGTAATTACAGATTTGGGTGTAACAGATGTGCCAGTAAAAATTACACATGCAGAAGTGATAAAAGCTGCCAATGAAGCCGAAACAAAATTTACCGTAATTATTAAACGATTGATTATTGAAGATTAGGAGTTGATAATTTCTACAAATTCATTAGGTACATTTTCAGTTTTTCTTTGCTTATAATTAAAACATACCATTCCTGTTTTTACAATTGCAATGTCGCTGCTTTGCTTGGTAATTTTATACCAAATATCAAAACTTTTTGTTGATAAATCATTTACTGCAATTTCAAACAATAGCTCATCGTTATAAAAACTTTCACCTTTGTATTGTATGGCCACATCACCCATTATTACAGATGTATTAAAGAAGTTGATTTCATTGGCGTTCATACTATTAAAAAATCTTACACGGGCTTCATGAATCATTGAAAGCAAAGCATCATTACCTAAATGACCGCCATAATTAATATCCGTAATTCTTACATTCATAGTAGTTGTAAAAATTACTTTTTCTGGAAAATCTAATTTTATTCTTGCCATATTAATACTTAAATATTACTCCCAACATTGCATTTAATCCAAATGATTTATAGCCGTAAAATGTTTGATATTGCTGGTTTAAAATATTGTTTACTTGTACAAATCCCGAAATGTATTTGGTGTAATTATAGGTAGCTCCCAAACTTATATCTAATGGCAAATCGCCTTTAATAGCAACGGTTTTAGTACCTAATAGTGTTTTAGGTTGTTGCCAAGTAGTTGCCGATGCTTGAACTTTTATTTTATCAGCAATTTTATACGAACCATTCAGCATTAATTTGATTGGCGGAAAATTCCAAGCCGTAATATCCTTACTTAATTTATAAAAATTATAGTAATCAAATGCTGCCGATAATTTTAATTTTTCATTTTGATTATAAGAAATATCTGAATGGAAATTAAGAATAGTGGCTTCATCTATGTATTTCATCGTTAGTTCGCCGCCACGAACCGAATCATTATTTACAAACAATCCTAAATGCTGATAATACAATCGAGTGAATTTAGCATTGTACGAAATGCGTTTTTTATCAGTGCCTTTTACACCCATATAACTATCCTGCGAATAGGTATTTTGCAAATCGGTATAACTTAAATGCGAACATTGATTTAGCAGATTTAAGTACGAATTTTTTTGTACCCAACCTTTCCATCCTGTATAAAATATTAAGTAATTTTCAATCAATGGTTTTGTACTTTCATAATGAGGCATTAATACAAATACACCTTCGGTAAAGCTAGCATTTAAGCCTAATTCAGTACTCCATGTTTTTCTATTGAATTTATAAAATGGATTGATGGTTAATAAATTATTTGGTTGTTTTGGTGCATGAATAGTAACAAATGTTTCGGGCAAAAGTGTTTGCTTAGTTGATACATAAGGATAATTAAAATGGGTAAACATATCGGCAATGCTTAGCTCACTCCAATTCCAATTTATATTCACAATAATCTGGTCGTTTGATTTTAATCTTTTTGATAATTGATTATTAAAATTAAATCCAGCTTCCGATAAATTTTTTGTTCCGTTTAAATCGGTAAATAATTTTTCGCCATTAAAACTTCTACTTAAATAATATGGATTCACATTGCTTTTCCATTCAAATGGCAATTTTAAATCGCTGGTGTTTTGCAAATTTACATCTGCCGATATTTTGTTAAAATGATAACGCATTACACTATCTGATGATGTTCCTAAAACCTCCATGGCATAAGCAGTTCGCTTACTATTTTCATATTTTACATTGCCCGTAGCCGAAAACTTTTTTGAATATAATGTGCCGAATAATGTAAAAGCAGTTTGGCGTATAGCTCTCGATTTTATATCATTACTATGTGCACCATAATTAAAAATTTCGCCACCATAATTAAAGTTTTTATTTTTTGTATTGGTATAAATCAAATCAATATATGGCGAATAATAATTGCCAATTCCAATTTTTGCATACACACTTGGCAGCTCTTCCTTGTTGTAATCTTTGGGCATAGCAGCAGGTTTTAGGCTTGGTGCTGTGTATGGAATTTCCATCAACTTAGCAGGCACATCGTAGCTTACAGGCTGTTTCTCGGTTTTGTTTTTTTCTATTTGTGGCACAAACGAAATCTTAACCGCATCAGCCAAAATGGGTTGATAGGGTTTGATGATATCAATCTCTTGCGATTTAATTTCATCTTCTTGCGCCGATGCAAATTTTGCAATAGCCAACATCATTATTATTAAATATATTTTCTTCATTTCTATTATTTTATTGATAGCCTATTACTTTTCTATCGTGTCTGTTTTAATTCTATTTTCCGATTGCTCTAAAGCCATTACCGCTTTTAATTTAATATCTGCTTGTTTCAGCAAATCAGCATCTTTGGTGCTTTCTTTCAAGGTTTCTAATGTGGCTCTTGATTGAAAATATTCTTTCTTGGCAATATAAACTTCACTTAGTGTAAGCAACGATTTTCCTACCCAACTATCATAAGCTGGTGTTTGATTAATAATATCAAAACAAAGTTTTTCAGCATCATCAAGCTTCATGGTTTTTAAAGCAATGTTGGCTAAAATATATTTCGATTCAGCACCACGTTCGTTGTTTTGTTTAGCTGATATTTTTAAATTAGTTTGCGCTTTTTCAACATCATTTTCATAATAATTTATTTTACCTAAATAAAAGTTGGCTTCGTTTACTTCCTCATCTGTAGCCGATTCTAAGGCAATTAACTTTTCAGCATAAGTTTTACAAACATCATTTTTATTAATTAAAAAAGCCGAACGCATGGCGCCTCTTATTCCATCCATCACATTATTTTTATAACTTGTTTCATCAGCCATGCGCTGATAAAATACCATGGCTTTGGTATAATTTTTTACTTTATAAAAAGCTAATTGAGCACATCGTACCAAACTTTTTTCAGTGTATTTATTAGTGTTTTGATTTACCACAGCTTCATACTTTTCTAAAGCTTCGCCCCACATTTGTTTTTTGTAATAGCAATCAGCTAAATAATAATTGGCTTGTGTTTGAAAATAGCCTTTCGGAAATTTGGTTACATACACTTCTAAATCTCTTGTAGCTTCTTCTAATTTTTGATTCTGATAATTTATTTCAGCCGATTGATAAGTGATTGAATCTTCCATCGAAGCCGATAATTGTGCATCGGGTGTTTGTTTTAAATAATCTAAAAATGATTTTGCATCACCTTTATCTACATACAAATTTTTCAATGCCAATAAGGCTTCGCTGGCTTCAGCGCTTTTTGGATAATCGGCTACAATGGCTTTGTAAATAACGGCTGCATCATCAATTTGATTGGTGTTTACTTTTACCAATGCCAACTTCAATCTCGATTTTTTATAGTACACACTCTTCGAATAATTATCAATAATCATTTGATAATTTGTAGCAGCAGCATCAAATTTTTCGTTGTTAAAATTTGTATTTCCAATTTCAAATTGTGCATCATCTACATAAATTGATTTTGGATATTTGGTACACAAAGTTTGTAACGATTGAATTTTTGTAGCATCATCATTGGTTAAACCATAAATAATTCCTTTTTGATAATAAGCGTAATCGCTGCCACCAGCGTTGTATTCAATCACATCATCATAATTAATAATTGCTTTTTCATAATCGTGCAATGAAAAATAACAATCCGCAGTACGAAGCGAAGCATCGGCAGCCAAACGTGTTTTTGAACCTGATGATAAATTTGATTTTCGTAAATAAGGCAATGCTGTTTTGTATTCTTGCTTTTTTAAATAACAATACGCCACATTATAATTTGCATTTTTATATGAAATATTGGCTGGCAAATTATCGCATACTTTTTCTAATTCTAAAAATTTATTGTACTCCGAAATGGCTTCATTTAATTTTGCATTTCTGAAATCAATTTCGCCTTTCCAGAAATAAGCAGCGGCTTCTAAATTATTATTTAATGCATAGTTTAATGATTGGTCGAACATTTTTTCGGCTTCTGAAAATACTTTATCATTAAATAATTCAACACCTCTATTATATGCAATAAACTGTGCAGCCATCTGCATTTTGGGCGTTTTGTTTTTTATAGCACTTACCATTTTCCAAGCCTCACGATAATTGTTTGTTTCAAAATAAACATTGGTTAATGTTTCTCTTGCGTCTTCAATATTTTTTGATGTGCTGTATTTTTTTGTGTAGTCCGATAATTCGCTAATGGCAATTTGATGCATACCCGATTCGTAAGCCAACTTAGCTGCACTTAAAGTTGAAACATCCTGAATGTCTTTATCCCAATCCATTTTTGAAGCTCGTAAAAATGCACTTCGGCTATCTGCTTTTTGATTGGTTTTTAAATAACAATCGCCCAATAAATACATGGCGTATTGCCCTAAAGAATCATCTTGTGTGGCTAATTCTTTTAAATTCAGAATAGCATCAGCATATTTTTTGGTTTGATATTGAGCAAATGCTAATTGATAAAAATCTTTAGAATACATTTTCTTTTGTGCCTTTGCATTGCCCTCTAAATAAGGCAAAGCCAATGCATAATTTTTTTTCATAAAATAAGCTTGCCCAATCAAGTTTTCTAATTCGCTTTTGTACAATAGGTTTTTCTTTTCTAATTGTACTGGAGCATAAGCCAACAAAGCATCATATTTTTTTTGAGCAAAATAGGTTTGTGATAAATAATACGGAATAATGTTTTCGTACATGGTAGCCTGCGATGCTTTTTCGAAATGTTTTTCAGCATCTTCATAATTTTTATTATTCATCAAAATATAGCCCGAATAATAGTTTGCAGGGTAGTAGTATTTATTTTGCGAAGCCGAAAGCGATTTGAAAAGTGGTAATGCTTTATCTAATTTTTTAGTAAAAAAATAGGCATAAGCTAAGTAGAATTTCGAGTTAGAAATTTCTTCGGTTTTTAATTCGCCATGCTCTACATCTTCTAAATAGGTAATTACATCTTTAAATTTATTTTGCTTAAAATTTAATTTCCCCAATACATATTTTGCATCGTTATCACGGGTATTGGTTTGAAAGTTTTCTAAAAAATTTTTCATTTCTTGTTCGCCTTGTGGTTCTTCTAATTCAATAGCACAAAGGGCTGCAAAGAATTGTGCATCGGTATGCAATTGCTGATAACGATTATCGTTGTAGTACGGAAACTGTGCTAAAGTTTTTTGAAATTCATTTAGGGCAGCTTTGTATTGCTTTTGGTCGAGCAGTTCAACGCCTTTATTAAATGCATTAAAATCATCATCATAGGTTTTAGTTTCTTGTGCTGAAACCGAAATGGCGAATAGGCTACAAAGAATGGAAATATAAATTCCAATTATTTTTTTAATCATAATAAATCAAACGAAAATTTGCTTACGAAAATATATAAACGCTATACGGCAAAGGCTTTGAAATGGTTGTAATTGTAAACAGAACACAAAGAATTGTTTATTGATTAGTACGTTGTAATTTGAATTGAATAAATTACTTTTGATTGATTCAAAATAGAAATATGAGAAAATTTTCGGCTGATAAAATTTACACTATTGAAAACGGGATTATTGAAAATGGTGTGTTGGTGATAGATAAAAACAATACCATTGTAGAAATTGGCGAACGACAAAATTATGATATTGCCGAATTAGAAATTTATAATGGCGATATATGTCCTGGTTTTGTAAATGCACATTGCCATATAGAATTATCGCATTTAAAAAACAAAATAACACCACATACAGGGTTGGTTAATTTTATTGAACAGTTAATGAAAGTTAGATTTGAAATGGCTGATGATGAGCGATGCCAAGCCATTGAGGATGCAGAAAATGAAATGATAAAAAATGGAATTGTGGCAGTGGGCGATATTAGCAACGAAACAATTTCGATTAAACAAAAGGCAAAGCAAAAATTATTTTATCACACTTTTATTGAAACTGTGGGCTTAAATCCATCTATTGCCGAAAAAAGATATACCGAAGCCATAGATTTAAGCAACCAATTTGCCGAACAAAAATTAACTACTACTATGGCGCCGCATGCGCCCTACTCAACATCGATTGAATTAATGAAACGGATATTTAATAAATGCGAAACATCTACTATTCATAATCAAGAAACGGAAGACGAAGCAAATTTTTTTATTCATAAAAGCGGTAACTTTTTATCATTTTATAAAAACCTGAATCTTGATATTTCGTTTTTCAATGCTACTGCTATCAATTCGTTACAAAGTATTATTCAGCATTTGCCTACACAACAAAATATGCTTTTTGTACATAATACTTTTGCTGATAAGCATGATTTGAAAAGTATAAAGCAGCAAAACCCAAATGCTTATTTATGTGCTTGTGCTAAGGCTAATTTATTTATCGAAAATGCTTTACCTAATTACAATTTGTGGTTTACTAATTTTAAAAATATTTGTATCGGCACTGATAGTTTGGCATCTAATTATTCTTTATCAATATGGGATGAAATAAAAACTATTCAACATCATTTTGCTGATATACCATTTGAAACAATATTGCAATGTGCCACACTTAATGGGGCTAAATTTTTAAATATTGATGATTGGGCTGGCAGTATTGCTTTGGGTAAAAGGCCTGGTATTAATATAATTGAAAACGGAAGCTGTACAAAACTTATATAAAAACAAAAAAGGCGAAATATCATTGCAGATACTTCGCCTTTTTAAATAGTAATTTATTGTATAAAATTATTTTACACGTTCTACATAGCTGCCATTACGGGTGTCAACTTTTACCATAATATCTGAATCAACAAATAAAGGCACTTGAATAGTAGCACCTGTTTCTAAAGTTGCCATTTTTTGTGCATTGGTAGCTGTGTTGCCACGTTCGCCTGGCTCGGTATAAGTAATCATTAAATTTACAAATGCTGGCACTTCGGCAAACAATGCTTTTTCGGTATCTTCATGTATACACACTTCTACTTCTTGTCCTTCTTTTAAAAATGGATAACCCTCTACTTCATCTTCGGCCATTGTTAATTGTTCAAAAGTTTCGTTATCCATAAAATTATAACCGCTATCATCTTTATAAGTAAACTGAAATTTACGACGGGTAATTTGTTGAATATCTAAAGGTTCGCCACTGTTAAAAGTATGGTCAAGCGATTTGCCCGATGTAATACTTTTTAATTTAGTACGCATATAAGCGCCGCCTTTGCCCGGTTTGTGGTGTTGAAAATCTATTACCGTCCACAAATCGTTTTTAAAATTGATACATAATCCTTTTCTGATGTCTGCTGTAGTTGCCATTTTAGTTTATCTTATTATTTTTTTATGGATTGCAAAAGTAAACACTTATTTTGTATTTTCTATCCTTAACGGCTTTCATTGAATGAATACATTTTGCTACAAAGATTATTTGAAATAATCAGCCCTTAAAAACACTAACTGCTTGAAAACAAACAAATTAGAAATAAAATACAGTTGTATGGATAAAAAAAACACGTGAATGGGGTTCAGAAACACGTTTATTGTCTATTCAATAAACTGTGTCAAAATCAAAATAAAGATTATATATTGTATTTATTTTTCAACATTAGCAAAAAGCGCTTTTATTATTTTATTTTCGCAGCGCTGGTCGCTCTAAAAGCTTAGGATAAGCACTTGTCATTTGTTGATTGCACAGCAATCATAAATCGTAAATCAAAATCATACATGCAATTTTCACACCTCCATTCTCATACTCAATATTCATTGCTTGATGGTGCAAGCGGCATTAGTCAGTTAGTTGACAAAGCTGTTAAGGATAACATGCAAGCTATTGCTATCACTGACCACGGCAATATGTTTGGTGTTTTTAAATTCGTAAATGAATGTCAGAAGAAAAACATTAAACCCATAATTGGTTGCGAATTTTATGTGGTGGAAGACCGTCATAAAAAAACTTTCACCAAAGAAAATTTAGATAAACGCTATCATCAATTGATGTTAGCGAAAAATACAACTGGCTATCAAAACTTGAGCAAACTCTGCTCTCTTGGCTACATTGAAGGCTTATACAGCAAATGGCCAAGGATTGATAAATCATTAGTGGAACAATATCACGAAGGCTTAATTGCTACTACTTGTTGTTTGGGTGCAATGGTTCCGCAAATGATTTTGAACGAAAGCGAAGAAAAAGCAGAAGAAGAATTCAAATGGTGGTTGAATATTTTTGGCGAAGATTATTATGTTGAATTACAGCGCCATAGCCTACCCGAGCAAGATAAAGTGAATGAAGTGTTGTTGCGTTTTGCAAAAAAATACAACGTAAAAATTATTGCAACCAATGATTCGCATTATGTTGAACAACAAGATTCTAACGCCCATGATATTTTGTTGTGTGTGAATACTGGCGAAAATCAAAGCACCAAAATTGGCGATGCCAAGAATGAAAGATTTGGTTTTCCGAACAACGAATTTTATTTCAAGACCACAGCACAAATGGAAAAATTATTTTCTGATGTGCCTGCAAGTATTGATAATACTAATGAAATTGTAGATAAGGTAGATAATCTGAAATTGAAAAAAGATATTCTGTTGCCTGCATTTCCAATTCCACAAAATTTTGCCAATGCTGATGAATATTTACGTCATCTCACTTTTGAAGGTGCAAAAAAACGCTACAAAGATTTGAATGCCGAAACTGAAGAGCGAATCAATTTTGAATTGGATGTAATCCTGAAAATGGGATTTGCTGGTTACTTTTTAATTGTGAGTGATTTCATTCGAAAAGGAAAAGAAATAGGTGTAATGGTTGGACCCGGACGTGGCTCTGCTGCTGGTTCAGTAGTAGCATATTGTATTGAGATTACGAACATCGACCCGATGAAATACAATTTGCTGTTTGAAAGATTTTTAAATCCTGACCGAAAATCAATGCCCGATATTGATACAGATTTTGATGATGAAGGAAGGCAACGGGTGATTGATTATGTGGTAGATAAATACGGAAAAAATCAGGTGGCTCAAATTGTTACTTACGGCACAATGGCTGCCAAATCAAGCATTAAGGATGTTGCAAGGGTAATGGAATTGCCTTTGAATGATGCGAATGCATTGGTGAAATTTGTAGCGGATAAACCTGGTACATCGTTGCATCGCTTGCTGAATGCACCTTTGACAGGAAAAGATTCGTTAGAAGAGAAAGAAGAATTAAAGCAAGATGATATTGCCAATGCCAAACGACTTCGTGAAATACGCTCTGGTAGCGACTTGCAAGCAAAGGTTTTGCAAGAAGCAGAAAAGTTAGAAGGCTCGGTTCGTAACACAGGCATTCATGCGGCTGGTATCATCATCGCCCCGAAAGACTTGACAGACTTGATTCCTGTGTACATTCAAAAAGATTCGCCGCTTTGGGTTACACAAATTGAAGGCACTATGATTGAAGATGCTGGTGTCATCAAGATGGATTTTTTGGGTTTGAAAACTTTGAGCATTATTAAAAATGCTTTGGAATTAATCAAACAAAATCACGGTGTTGAAATTGATATTGATAACATTCCATTAGATGATGAAAAAACTTTTCAATTGTATCAAAGTGGAAATGTGGTGGGTATTTTTCAGTTTGAAGCCGAGCATGTGCCTTCGATTTTAAGGCAGATGAAACCCAATACCATTGAGGATTTGATTGCATTGAATGCATTGAATCGTCCTGGTCCACAAGAATATATTCCGAATTATATTGCCCGAAAACATGGCAAAGAAAAAGTAGAATACGACTTACCAGAGTTGGAAGAATATTTGAAAGAAACTTATGGCATCACTGTTTATCAGGAACAGGTGATGTTGTTGAGTCAGTCCATCGCTGGCTTCAGTAAAGGCGATGCAGACGTGTTGCGAAAAGCAATGGGAAAAAAGCAATTGAGTGTGTTGGAAAAAATGAAAGCACAATTCATTGATGGAGCAACAGCCAAAGGTCATCCGAAAAATAAGTTGGAAAAAATTTGGGAAGACTGGACAAAGTTTGCACAATATGCTTTCAACAAATCGCACTCGGCTTGCTATGCGGTAGTAAGTTATCAAACGGCTTATTTAAAAGCACATTACCCACATGAGTTTATGGCGGCATTGCTCAACAACTCGGCAAGCATTGATAAAATTACGTATTTTATGGAAGAATGCAAACGCATGAACATTGATATTTTAGGCCCAAATATTAATGAAAGCGGAAAAGAATTTTTGGTAAACAAAGCTGGTAAAATTCGATTTGCATTAAGCGGCATTAAAGGTTTGGGCGATGCAGCGGTTGAAGGCATAATGTTGGAACGTAATAATAAAGGCGCTTTCATATCATTTTTTGATATGATGAAACGAGTGAACTTACGAACCACCAACAAAAAAAGTTTAGAAGCATTAGCCATGGCTGGTGCATTAGATGATTTTAATGCTGGGCATCGTGCACAATATTTTGAGATAGGAAAAAATGAAGGCACATCATTTATAGAATCTTGTATCCGTTGGGCTGGACAAGTACAAGATTCGAAAGTTAGCACTGTTGCCAGTTTGTTTGGTGCTGCACCACAATCAATGGCTGTTAAAGAACCATCATTTCCTGAAGTGCCACACTGGAGCTTGATAGAAAGATTAAGGCAAGAAAAAGAAGTAACAGGATTTTATTTAAGTGGTCATCCATTAGATACTTTTAAATTAGAAATTGAAAGTTTTACATCAGCTGATTTAACTAATTATACTGAAGTAAAAGATAAGCCCGTAGCCATTGCTGGTATCATTTCAAAAGCAGATATTAGGCTTGATAAAAATGGAAACAAGTATATTCGATTTACGTTGGAAGACTTTAGAAGCAACGCCGAATTTATGTTGTTTAAAGATGATTATATAAAATTTCATCAGTACTTGGAAGAAGGCAATTCTTTATTCATTAAAGGCGTTTACAAACAACGATTTAGAGATAGCAATCAGTTTGAATTTAAGATTAGCACCATTCAATTATTAAGTACAATAAGAGACCAAGAAGCTAAAAATGTAGGTATACAAGTTGAAGCGCATTTAGTAAACGAACAATTTATTAAAACCTTAAAAACTATATGTATCAATAATCCTGGAAGATGTACATTAAAAGTAAAACTGATTGATGCCGCCGAAAATCATGTAGTATTATTAAAATCGGCAACACAAATTGAACCATCAAATGAATTGATGTCGCAATTAAAGATTTTACCAATAATGAATTTAAAAGTGAATATGAACTAGTTCCAGTAATTTAAAAATGCCCAAAATTTTCGATTTTGCAAATACTCTAAATCGTGTTGATGATCGAATGCTTCTAATTCAAAACAAATATTCATTTGCGCTTCAACATGATTTTGATAATGCCATAAATTGGCCAAATATTCGGTAAAATAAATGATGTAGTAGGGCAAAATCAACATTTCTAATTGTTGGCGAAAATGAATTTTTTCATGATTTAAAAAAATCTTATCAAATACAAGATTTCTATTTTTTAGCAATAAAAACGGGTACATAGCAATACCATGATACGCCAAAAATCTAAATTGAATAGGAATGATAAATCGCATAAAAATTAATGGTTGTTAAAAAAAGGTTTAATGATTGACAACTAAAAAACAAAAAGGTTTAATCAAGCCGAAAAAAAATGAAATTAATTTTATACCAAACAAATCTTCAGTTCGAATATCCTTTTACTATTTCAAAAGGCACTAAAACACATCAACCATCTTTAATTGTTTGTTTTGATAATGAAGGCATACAAGGCTTTGGTGAAGCCCCTTCTATAAAATACTACAACATTTCGGTTGAACAAATGATAGAAGATATAACTCAAGTTTTCAACCTTTTTAAACAACAAAAATTTGCAAGTGCTGCTGAATGTTGGATTTTTTTTAATACCTATATTCATCAAAATAATTTTGCAATATGTGCTTTAGATATGGCTATGCACGATTGGTTTTGTAAAAAAAATAAACAATCGCTTTTTGAATCGTTTAATACTGAATGGAAAAACATACCACCAACAGATTATACTTTAGGATTTGATACTATTGAAGTTTTAGAACAAAAAATCATACAGCATCCCATGCCTATTTATAAAATAAAACTTGGCTTGGGCAATGAAGAAGAGGTGCTTAAAAAAATTACTGAATTAAGTACAGCTAAAATAAGAATTGATTTTAATGAAGGGCTTACAGCCGATAGATTTTTGCAGCTTTATCCATTATTCGAAAAATATAATATTGAGTTGCTCGAACAGCCACTTCATAAAAATGATAGAGATGGAATGGAGCATATTTTTAAGCAAAGCAAAATTGATTTGTATGCCGATGAATTTTGTGTAACCGAATATGATGTAGAAAAATGCGTTGGATTATTTGATGGTATAAATATTAAACTTACTAAATGTGGCGGCATTACACCAGCCCTACGCATGATAAACAATGCCCATAAATTAGGATTGAAAGTGATGATGGGCAGCATGAATGAAAGCAGCATTGGTACAGCAGCAGTAGCTCATTTTTTACCGCAATTAAATAAAGTAGATATGGATGGCATTTTATTGTTAAAAGAAACTTTTGCCTCGGGCATTCGGTTTAATAAAGATGCAGTGTGTATGCAGCCTACGGGTTTTGGATTGGGCGTAGATGTAGATA
Organism: Bacteroidota bacterium; assembly: GCA_046051225.1. Taxonomy (GTDB): domain Bacteria; phylum Bacteroidota; class Bacteroidia; order Chitinophagales; family CAIODY01; genus CAIODY01. The sequence goes on from JBJOOR010000001.1 coordinate 55,042, forward strand.
CCGCTTCGTTATTACCATTTAAAATTATTGAATTAGAAAAAATTGCTATTAATCTTTTATAAATTGCTTTGTCATTACATTTCCCTTTTCATTCGTTACTTTCAGCACATAAATTCCTTTAGTGTAGCAACTTACATCCAACAGTATTTCTTGACTTTTTGAATTTATGTATTGTTTTGCAAATACATTTCTGCCCAATACATCTATCACTTCCACTTTTGTGTTTCCTAATAACTGATAACTACTAACTGTCAACTTTTCCTCTGTTGGATTTGGATAAACTCTTATAGCTTCATTATTAATTACCTGCTCCTCAATACCAGTAGGACAATTCAATTTACCTAAAGCAAAATTAGGTGTATTGGGCAAACCACCATCTGCCCAAGGACCTGTTGTATGATTACCAAATTGTATAGCATTTTCAACGAAATTACAGGATAAACCCAAGCTATCGGGTTTGTTAATTACATGCATGTATTCATAACTACCATTATGGACTTATATATATTTTATTATCGGGTGCTAATTCCATCTTAAAAAACTGTCTATACTTAATTGTATTTTGACCAACCAACTGAACACTGCTAAGTAAATTAGGAGCCTGCAAATCCATTTGAAAAACATGGTTTCTATCGTTAAAGTACAAATACCTACCGTTTGGTGAAAAACAAGCTGCCCACCACATAATAGTATCAGTTGTATTAGAATGAAATATTGTTTGATAGTTACTTAATAATCTTGAACATCTATCAAAATCAAATAAGTCCATTTGAAAGGGTTGGTAATAGACATCATTAAATAAATAGCATATTTTATCGCCTTGAAGGGATACATTTCCTGCACCACTAAAAGCCAAATTATAGTTAAATCCATTGCCTATAGTTTGTGTACTTTGCTTATGCACACCAACACTATCCACCAATATTTTATAGTATTTATTGCTTTTGTATTTCCTTACTATTATCCACCAATCTTTACCATTCCCATGCTGTATGGCAAGTACATCAGATTCTGATAATGTATCGCCGCTTAACAATGTTTGTTCCTTTATCGTTACATCACCTAATCCACCATTTAAAGTTTTATCGACTATTAAATAGTACAATTTTTCTGGAGAATACCCACCATCTACGTTCCATTCCATATTCAAATAAAACATATAAAATTTATTGCTGTCATTTGGAAATGGAACAGTTACCGCACCTTTAAATAATGGATTAAATGAACCGCTTGTAGCGTAAGAAGTAGAATAAGTGCCACTATCAATACCACTTCCATTCGGCATAACCTGCCCATTTTTATCAAATACCCTTAAGGCATTGGTATAAAAAATAGGTTCGCCATTTCTATCGCAAATGGAGGTGCATGTATTCTTCAACGTACATGTTTTGTTGCTGTCATTTAGGTTAATCGTTGGGGGGATTGTTCTGAAATCAAGTGCACAATGCCTCCCCATGTGCCAATATAAATTAGTAAATTGGCAAAATGAATTAATTGACAAAAGACAAAGGACAAAAGACAAATTGTTTTCTTCATTTTTAAGTTTTTTCTTAGTGTGATACAGGCATAGATTGCATCCTTAAATATCTACCTAAATAAATTTTGTTATAAGTTTTCTGATTTTGTTCGGGTAAAAGTTCGGTTATTATACTTTCATTCAAATTATAAGCTGCTTGGTATTCACCACTATTAATGAATATTTGTACTTGATTAAATTTACCAATATTATTATTGATAACAGTATTATACCAAGTAGCAATAGTGCAAGGGTTAGCCTCCTCTCTCAACACTGCATAAAATTTTTCTTTCATCATTACAAACTTAAATATTTAATTTTTCAAAACAGAATAAAAAAAAGCGAACACTTTGTACAAGATGTTCGCTTTTTCAAACTTGTTTGTATTCAATAATATTATCGGCTATAGTTAGGAGCTTCTTTAGTAATCACCACATCGTGTGCATGGCTTTCACGAACACCTGCTGGCGTAATTTTTACAAACTGCGCTTGTTGTAATGCCTTAATATCTTTTGCGCCGCAATAGCCCATACCAGCACGTAAGCCACCAACAAATTGTATCATCACTTCCGCCATTGTACCTTTAAAAGGCACTCTGCCCACAATTCCTTCGGGTACTAATTTTTTTATATCCTCTTCCACATCCTGAAAGTATCTGTCTTTGCTGCCATCTTGCATAGCTTCAACCGAGCCCATGCCACGATACGATTTGAATTTTCTGCCTTCGTAAATAATAGTTTCACCTGGTGATTCTTCTGTACCTGCAAATACACTTCCTGCCATTACAATATCAGCACCTGCGGCAATGGCTTTAACAACATCACCTGTGTATCTAATTCCACCATCAGCAATAATTGATGTTTTGGTATTTTTTAAAGCTTGCTTAGCTTCGTATATTGCTGTTAATTGAGGTACGCCTGCACCTGTTACAATACGTGTAGTACAAATAGAACCTGGTCCAATGCCAACTTTTACAGCATCTACGCCTGCATCGCTTAATGCTTTGGCACCTGCACCTGTAGCAATATTGCCAGCAATAATATTTAATTTTGGATATGCTTTGCGAACAGTTTTTACCATTTCTAAAACACCTTTCGAATGTCCATGTGCTGTATCAATTGTAATAGCATCAGCACCTACATTTACTAATGCTGATACTCTTTCTAATGTGTCTTTTGTAATGCCAACAGCAGCACCTACTAATAATCTACCATGTTTATCTTTGCTTGCATTAGGATTATTAGTTAGTTTTTGAATGTCTTTATAAGTAATTAACCCAACCAATTTTTTTTGCTTGTTGATTACAGGCAATTTTTCAATTTTATATTTCTCTAAAATTTTTTCCGCTTGTTTAAAATCAGTGCCTTCGGGCGCAGTAATCAAATTTGTTTTTGTCATCACTTCACTCACTAATTTTTTGTAATTGCGTTCGAATCGTAAATCACGATTGGTAATGATGCCTACTAATTCGAAATTTTTATTTACCACAGGAATGCCGCCAATTTTATTTTCTTTCATCAATCTTAATGCATCGGCAATAGTAGCATTTTCTAATAAAGTTACAGGGTCTAAAATCATTCCGCTTTCAGCCCGTTTCACTTTTCGTACTTCTTCAGCTTGACGTTCGATACTCATGTTTTTATGTAAAATACCCATGCCGCCTAATCTGGCTATGGCAATTGCCAATTCCGATTCGGTTACAGTATCCATTGCTGCTGCAATAATGGGAATGTTAAGCTGCAAATTTTTGGTAAGGAAAGATGATGTATTAACTTCACGTGGTAATACTTGTGAAAATGCAGGAACCAACAGTACATCATCGAAGGTAAATCCTTCGTAAGAAAACTTTTGAGAAAATAAATTTTTTGTTGCCATGCGCAAAGGTATAGAAAAAATTTATTCATCAAATTTAATTTCTGATTTTAAAATCGGTTTTCAAAAATCACACTTTTTTATTTTTTTAAATCGAAACAAAAAAAGTTGAACTATATTTGCCATCATTCATAATAAAATTATTTATCACAATAAAACATGAAAATAGCATTAGTAACAGGCTCGGGCGGATTAATTGGCAGCGAATCAGTAGAATTTATGGCTGATAAATTTGATTTGGTAATTGGCATTGATAATGATATGCGTCAATATTTTTTTGGCACCGAAGCATCAACCAATTGGAATGTTGAATTTTTGAAAAACAAATATTCAAATTACAAACATTATAGCTGCGATATAAGAGAATACAATGCCTTAGAAAAAGTATTTAAAGAATATGGTAATGATATAAAATTGATTATTCATACAGCCGCTCAACCCAGCCACGATTGGGCTGCCCGTGAGCCTTTTACCGATTTTAGTGTAAATGCAAATGGCACTTTAAATATGTTGGAATTGATGCGATTAAATTGCCCCGATTCGGTTTTTATATTTACCAGCACAAATAAAGTATATGGCGATAATCCCAATTATTTACCACTAGTTGAATTAGATTCGAGATGGGAAATAGACGAATCGCATCCGTATTATAAAAATGGTATTGATGAATACATGAGTATCGATCATACCAAACATTCGCTTTTTGGCGCATCAAAAGTAGCTGCCGATATTATGGCGCAAGAATATGGCAAATATTTCAAATTAAAAATTGGTGTATTTCGTGGTGGTTGTTTAACTGGTCCAAGGCATAGTGGCGCTATGCTTCATGGCTTTTTATCTTACTTAATGAAATGCGCCATTACAGGCAATCATTACACAGTATTTGGCTATAAAGGCAAGCAAGTACGTGATAATATACATAGCTACGATTTAGTAAATATGTTTTGGCATTTTTATCAAAATCCTAAAATGGGCGAAGCATATAATGCTGGTGGCGGAAGATTTAGCAATTGCTCAATGCAAGAAGGCATAACACTTTGCGAAGAAATATCGGGCAATAAAATGAATTATACTTATGCTGATGACAATCGTATCGGCGATCATATTTGGTATATTAGCGATGTTTCGAAATTTAAAAATCATTATCCTGAATGGAACTATAAATATGATTTAAAAATTACGTTATCGCAAATTCATGATGAAATGATGAAGAGAATAAAATAAAATAATTCGCTTTTTATTTGAAAAAATAAAATTGCTAAACATAAGCCAATGCTTTTATCCATAGTAATTCCAGCATACAATGAAGAAGGTTCAATAATAGAAACATTGGAAACATTATATGCTGAATTAATGCAATCAAATGTACCACATGAAATTGTGGTAGTAAACGATAATTCGAAAGATAGTACCGAAAGTATTTTGATTGAATTACAAAAAAAAATTCCAACATTGGTTTATTATACCAACAAAGGTCCTAACGGATTTGGCTATGCCATTAGATATGGCTTAGAAAGATTTAAAGGCGATGCAGTAGCAGTAATGATGGCAGATTTATCAGATTCGCCACAAGATTTAGTAAAATTTTACAATAAATTATTAGAAGGCTACGATTGTGTATTTGGCACACGATGGGGCAAAGGCGGCAGTGTACACGATTATCCTGCAACGAAAAAAATAATAAACCGAGTAGCCAATATGATTATTCGAATGTTTATGCGCATACATTATAACGATACCACTAACGCCTTTAAAATGTATCGTAAAGAAGTAATTGAAGGCTTAAAACCTTTCTTATCGCCACATTTCAACTTAACCATCGAGTTGCCTTTAAAAGCTATTATTAGAGGATATACTTATACTGTAGTACCCAATTCGTGGCGCAATAGAAAAGCCGGCGAATCGAAATTAAAAATTAAAGAAATGGGTAGCCGATATTTTTTTATTCTAATGTATTGCTGGATTGAAAAACAATTTTCAAGAGGTGATTATAAAAGAAAATAATTCACTTTGACCTCACCAATAAAATTTTCAAAATGATACGAAATTTTTTATTTCATAGAGTTAACCCCAAAAGAGACCTATTATGGGATCCGATGGATGTAGCATTATTTGATAAATGCATTCAATACATTTCAAAAAAATACAAAGTAGTTTTATTGGAAGATTTAGTTAATTCAACCGAATTATATACCAAAAATAAATATGCTACAATAATGTTTGATGATGGATACAAAGATAATTTAACGTATGCTGCACCCATCTTAAAAAAATATAATTGCAAAGCTTCGTTTTATGTAGTTACCGATTGTATTGATAAAAATATTCCTACTTGGACACATATATTAGAACACTCATTTCAGTTTACTGAAATTAAAAAAATAGATTTAACATTTGATTTTTTACCTACCGAATTACAAGTTGATAATTTAAATACCAAAGAAGACAGAATAAATTATGTGGTAAAATTAAAGCCATTTTTAAAAAAAATATCGCACCAACAAAGAACAATTGTATTAGATAAAATTGCCAATACTTATATAGATATTGAAATACCAAAATTGATGATGGATTGGGATGATGTAAAACAATTAAAGGCCGGAGGGCATTATATAGGCTCACACACAGTTACACATTGTTCTTTAGCAACGCTACAATCAAAAGAAGATTTAACATTCGAGTTATTACATTCGGCAAAACGAATTGAAGAAATGTTGGGTTATTTTCCTGCTACCATTTCATACCCGGTAGGAAGTTATAATGAACTAACGAAACAAATTAGCCAAGAAGTAGGCTATAAAAATGGATTAGCTGTAGGTCAAAAAATTTACAACCCAAAATTTAATGATTTATTTGAAATCCCAAGACTTGAATTGTATAACGAATCGTGGTTTAAAACAAAATTGCGCATTTCGAATGCACTTGAAAATATTAAAACTATGATTGGGTATAGGTAATTAAAAAGACTATTTATGAGTGATTATACTATTCGAAAATTACAAACCAACGAGTTCAAATTATTAATTCCATTAATGAAGAACTGTTTTGGAATGGATGTAAATATTGATTATTTTGAATGGAAATTCAAAAAAAATCCGGTAGGATTTGTTGAAGGATTTATTGCCATTGCTGAAGACAATGAGGTGGCAGCTTATTATGGCGTCATTCCCGAATTATATTTGATAAATGGCGAACAAAAAACTATTTATCAATCATGCGATACCATGACACATTCAAATCATCGGCGCAAAGGATTATTTCAAAAATTGGCAACTTTATGTTATGATTCATTGCGAAATGAAAATAAATTATTTATCATTGGTTTTGGTGGTGGTCAATCAACTCCAGGTTTTTTAAAGTTTGGGTGGCAGAAAATTTTTGATGTCCGCAATTATTTTTATCCATATATTTTTACAATTTTTCGCCCATTATCTGATATAAAAAATATTGTTGAGATAACCAATAGTATGGATATTGAAAAATTGATTTTAAATAGTAATGCATCTTTACCCATTCATTCCATTAAAGGTATAGATCAATTTAATTGGCGATTATCCAACCCATTTTATAATTATAAAATCATTGCATTAAAAAACAATGATGGATTTAATTATGATTCTTATTTGGTGTACTATACATCAGGCGATAAAATTATTTTATTCGATTTCTTTTTTAGCAATCAAAATTCAGCAAATCTGTTGATAGGCTATATTAAAAATTTGCTTGCCGAAAAAAAACTGAAAGGTATTATATGCTTTTGTCAAGAAAATTCAGCTTACAGTAAAACACTTAATAGTATTGGTTTTATAAGCAATCCATTTAATAAAGGACCTTTATCTGAAAAGACGCCGTTTATATTTTATTCAACTGATGAAAAAATGAACAATTCCAATCATTCAAAATTATGGGGCATAAATTCCTTTGATCATGATGCAATGTAAAATATTTGTCGAAAATCGCCCCTTAATTCACATCAAACTCTTATAAATGCACATGCCCTACCAAAAATTTACAAGCCAAATAAATCACATTTCGTTGTAATAAAACAGGGCCATTTAAGCCAATAACGTTATAAGGCGGAAATATTACGCATATTAATACAGCAAAAAACAAATATGATTTTAACACAGCCGCTCCTCTTAATTGCAGAATAATATATACCGAAATGAAAACTTCTAACAGCATAAATGAGCCCGACCTAGTAATATCTAACACTATTAACGAACCAACCGACATTGCCATTAACAACAATAAACTAATAAAAAATAATGCATACTTCTTTTCTGAAAGCAATACATAAAATTTATAGGCAATTAAAATCCAAAAACCTTCAAAAAATGTGAATACACCTATCGGAGCTATTTCCAAATTCGATAACAAAAAAGATTCAACATGGCTAGTACCAAAGCCTGCATACTGCAAATATATTCTTGCTAAAACATATACAAGCATAGCCACTATAATTACTATTGATTTTTTTTGCGGTATTAATAAATCTTTCAGCGACTTATTTTCAGTAAAATAATTTTTTATTTGCCAGTAAAAAACAGGATATACTAAAGACAGAAAGGCTCGTTCGTCTGTCCAAGCAGCTAATGTTGCCAACAAAAAAATAAGCCAATTATTTTTTGAATAAATACATAAAAATAAAAACAAAAATGCCCAACCCGAAAAGTAGGAATACAAATCGGTAAAGCAGGCTGTACCAAAATAAACCGATGTGGCACCTAATGCTATATAAAATGCAAGTAGTCTATCATTGGTACTCTTCCATGCATAATCAATTATAAAATAGATAAATAAAATGCCCAATAAAAATTGTAGTAAATAAATTCCAATTTCATTTAAATGAAATATTCGAGCAATGATAGGCACCGTTAATCTGAATGTTTTTTTTGCTTCGTGCGATACTGGATTTACCCCCTCATAAGTTTTATAAATAGTACTTGAATGAACCTGCTTCATTACTGTAACCCAATATGGATGCTGAAAATAATCGGGTTGAAACAAATAATTAAAATAAGGCGTAGAGCATATCATTGCCAATACAAACAGATAGATAGTAAATTTTATTTTCCAATTTTTCGATTGCAATTCAGCATTAAAATAATTTTTTAGCCTAATCATATTATTTATTTTATTGTTTTTTCAATATACAATGTTTCATTCGATGCTTTATCGTGGCTACAAATTACATATAATGAATCAATTGATGCTGGAAGTGTAATATCTTTTGATGTAATAATAAATTGCAAATGATGCAGCTTTACAAATTCGAGTTGCGAATTATCGTAGGAAACAAATTCATGTTTCTCTTCTTGCTGTTTTACAAACTCCATAAATAGCGATAACTTCAAATACATTTCTCTTTTAAATTTATCTGCCTTATATAATTTATACGAATTTAAAGAAAATAGAATGGGCGAAGTATTCAATTCGGCTAATGGCAAAGCCATAAATTTTATGATAGGCGAATTTTGAAATTTACCAATATAAGCATTTGAATCGCATAAAAAACCACCTTTCCAATTGGGCTTTATATTGTTTTGAATGGTTGTAACATATTGTTTTGAATACTTGTTGCCACTATGATAAAAACAAGCATTGGCTAATGGAAATGGATTGAACTTTATAGAAAAAAGTGTAATGACCACAAACACTCCTAATGCAAAAGTAGCTTGCCATTTTGAATGGCTAAACATGGCCAACACAACAATAAAAACACCAATTAAAACAATGGGTAATGATGTATTTAAAAAAACTTGCCAACCATTCACATCACAACACAAAAAGCTTGAGCCTACAAAACCTGCTATGGTTAAAAAAACAATAAACGGTGTTAATTCTTTTACTACCAAAGGCAATCGTTTTTTCAGATTTGGAAAAACAAAATATACCAACCCAAAAAAAACAATAAATACAGAAAATAAAATAGATACTTCTATTAGAAATGAAGGGACATAGTTACATATATTCAACAAAGTTTCTTTGTCTAACTTTACTTGATATGCATTATACTTAAAGGCAGGTGCAAATATTTTAAATAGTGCCAACTGGCTTACTATTAAAAAAAACAATACACCCCAATTTAAAAGCATGTTATACTTTTTTTGTTTCCATTTTTTGGTAACCAACCAATAAAAACTCTCTATACCTAATGCCATAACAACTACTGGTAATGCTACATACGAAAACACAACCAATACAAACAGTGGAAACCACTTGTACTTTTCTAGCGATGAAATAATTAAAAAAAACGAAATGGAAGCAAATAAATAATAGTCAATCAATTTTGGATGTGCCATTGGCGATTGAGTTAAATAATAGTAGTGGAATTTATCGCCCAAAATAAATCCTTTGCAAATTAAAATAAATAATGCACCAATGAAAGCTATTACAACATGCAATTTAAATTTTATCAATATGGTATATACCATGTATGATGTAGTACCAAATAGAATGGGAAATGCTACGTACATCATAGCATTAATAGTGCTAATGGCAAAATATTGTTTTACAAATGCAGCTAGCCAAAAATGAAAAAAATGATACGATGTAATACCATTAAATTTAGTATCAAATTTATTTAAAAAAATATAATAGTTCTCTTGCCCATTATCAACCAACGATTGAACAATATCGGTATAAAAAGTATAATCTGAATAATACGAAATTGTATCGCCCCATACATGTTTTGCCTCCCAATCGAATCCAATAAAATATATTACCCAGATAAAACAAAAGGCAATTAACCAAGTTAATGATTTCATTTCAGTTTTATCAAAAATTGAATTTTTGATTACCGAATTAGCTTTGTTAAAATAGGTATACAAATAAAATGCAACGGCTAAAACTAGTAATATTGCATTAACCGAAGCACCTTTGGTTTTATAAATACTATACAGCGATACCAATATTATTAGGCCCGATAAAAATTTAAAAAATACAGTTTCTGATTTTTTGAATTTTGATAAATTAGTTTGTAACAAAAAAAATGAACCTACGCAATAAGCAATAAAAACAAATAATGCTGCAATTATAAACGGCATTATAAAAATTTGAAATGAATCCATAATGATTATTTATAAACAAATAATTAAAACATTGCATAATAGATGTATCGAGAAGAATTATTTCCTATCGTAAAAATTGAAAATCGTTTTGCAAATCGTTTTTATTTGTTCTTCGTTTAGTTCAAAATACATGGGCAGTCGCAACAAACAATCGGCAAAATGATCTGTATTAGGTAACTCTCTACCATCGTGTTTGCTTTCATAAAATGGACTTTTATGTAATGATAAATAATGAAATACTGCGTTAATATTTTCCGATTTAAGATGCGCAATTAAATTGCTTCGTTGTTGTAAATTATTGCAAACCAAATAAAACATGTGCCCATTATTAGTAGCATAATTGGGTATTACAGGCAATTTAAAATATCCTTTTTGTTCTCCTTCGGCTAAAATTGTTTTATACAAATTCCACGATTGTTTTCGTTTGGTTTGTATTTCATCTAAATTTTCTAATTGAGCAAATAAAAATGCTGCAATAATATCGCTTGGTAAAAATGATGAGCCCATGTCAACCCAACCATATTTATCTACTTCGCCTCTAAAAAATTTACTTCTATTAGTTCCTTTTTCTCTAATTATCTCGGCTCTATCAATAAATTGTTCATCGTTTATTACCAACATACCACCTTCGCCACTTATTATATTTTTTGTTTCATGAAAACTAAAAGCAGCCATGTGACCAATGCGGCCCAATGGTTTGCCCTTATAATAGCTATCAATGGCTTGTGCTGCATCTTCTACCACAAATAAATTATATTTTTTTGCCAATTCCATTATTGCATCCATATCGCAAGCTACGCCAGCATAATGCACAGGTACAATTACTTTGGTTTTAGATGTAATTAATTTTTCAATTTCATTTACATCCATATTGGGCTCGGCTTTATTGCTATCGCAAAATATTATTTTTGCACCCCTAAGCACAAACGCATTTGATGTAGATACAAATGTGTAGGATGGCATAATTACTTCATCGCCTTCTTTAATATTAAGCAGCAGGGCAGCCATTTCTAAAGCGTCGGTGCAACTAGTGGTAAGCAATACTTTTTTAAACCCAAATTTTTGTTCGAAAAATTGATGACATTTTTTTGTAAAAATACCATCACCTGATATTTTTCCTGATAGTACAGCCTGATAGATATAATGCCCTTCTTTGCCTGTTAAGTATGGTTTGTTAAATGGAATATGGCTCATTTATTTTTATTTTTGAAATACTACAATACAGCTTGCGCCGAATTGTTTTGCTTGTTTCTTTTGTATTGTTGTTATTTCTTTTTTATTGAAAATTTGAAATATTTTATCCAAAACTCCTTCAGAATTATGTTGTTTAGATTCAGCTTTAACTATTTCTTCATCAGTTCTTTTCCTTCCAAACAAATACGGTATTCTTCTTAAAATAAAAGTTGGTATGACTAAATATCCAAAAAAGTAGCTTTGATAAATTGGAATAAGTTCACACTTTTTACCTAAGTTGACTAATTCTGTTAATGTATACCTACGGGCATGTTTACCAAAATCATCTACATCATTCCAAAGCCATTGATATGTTGGCACTGTTATAACCAACCTGCCGCCAACAGGTAATTTTTTAACTAATTTTTTAAAAAAAAATTCATCGCTAACTATATGTTCTAATACATCAAATAGAGTAATAATCTCAACTTTGTGTTTTTCAAATTCAAAATCTTCAAACAATAAATTATATACTTCCTCTATTCCCCTTTTTTTGGCATTTAAACATCCACTATATCCTGGTTCAACTAAATATATTTTTTTATTGGTAAAATTTTCAGACATCCATTTTGCCTGAAGTCCATTTCCTCCTCCAATATCAGCGATGTTTCCATCTACTAAATAATTTTTTAATGTGCTTGTGATTACATTGTTGCGATGTTTAAACCAAAAACTAGATTCTTCAACATTAAAACTATTGTCATGACCTGTCTCGGGATAACGTTCGTATTGATTTTGAGTAGTTACCCAAATATTGTTTTTATCTAAATACATCAAATTATTGTTTTTCTAAAATTGCGATTCCAAAACCTGTTTTCCCATAACCATTTCCACTGTATAACATATATCTTCTTTCTTTATAATCGAAAACATACGGGTAACAAATCATATCACTATCCCAACTATTTTCCGTAATATCAATTCCAATTTCATCATCCTTTCTTATCCAAGTTTTCCCATCTTGACTTTCAGCATATCCAATTCTATACTTTACTCCTCTAAAGCAATAGAACATTTTATACAATCCCTCTTCTTTTATCACACATGGTTTTGAGAAAGCATAATCCAAATCATCTGTATCAAGACAAATAATATTTGTTCTATCCCAATTTATGCCATCATTACTTTCAGCATATTTTAATGGATGAATCATATCTTTAATCTCTGGTCCCCATTGCTTGTGAGAACCATACCACATTTTATATTTTCCTTCATCAAATATTATAAATGGATAGGATAATGAATAGGGGTCAATAATATTTCTATCCATAGTTGGTCCTTCATATTCACGAATAAAATCTGTTTGTCCTTTTCTTCTTTTCACATATCCAATACTATTTCTGAATGGAACATTTTTCGGCAAATTCCACCCTAAATAATATAAATATTCTTCATCGTTCTTTTCAATATAACAACCTAAAGAAATACCATTATCATCAAATGCTCCAATTTTCCCAGGGCTTATTACTGGTTTATCTGAAATATTAATTACTTCAAAATTGTTTTCAAAATCTACATCTACGTATCCAACATAGGCAATATTTTCGATATTTCTGCAACTAAAATATATACGAAAAATGCTGTTGCCAATGTTAATAGGCAAGGCATTTGCAGCATGCGTCATCATCCATTCATGTTGTCCTTCTGCACAAAAAATACGTTTTAATTTTTTCCAATTCATACTTATGATATTTGAATTTCGGTGCTTTTTTTCTTGTATAAAGTTGATTGAGCAGGTAGATAGACTTCTTCGGGTTGAGTATTTTTCATAATAATTGCACCAGCAGCTATTAGAGTAAAATTGGCAATTGTAATATCATCACGTAAAGTAGCATTTACACCTATAAATACATTATTACATATTCTGGTAAATCCTGAAACTACAACATGCGATGTCAAGAAATTATGATTGCCAATTTTAACATCATGCCCTATGTGATTACCACTCCAAAAAACATTATTTGAACCAATTGATACAAATGGTTGTATAGTATTGTCTTCTAAAATTAGATTATTATCACCAATTGGTTCGTGTGTTAAAAAAGAACATTTAGAACTAATATAGTTTGGAAGAAAATAGCCCTTAGCCTTAATTTCATTATATTTATTTTCTCGAATAATATTCATTTTATTATATCCAATTGCCACAAATGCAGAGTATTCATTGGGAGGATACAAGCGCTCTATCTCTTGAAATGGGACTACTTTTAAACCACAATATATTGGCTCGGTAATGTATTCTTCATCAACTGAAAAAGCCACTACCTCATACTCACTATCATTCGTAAAAAAATAGTGTGCTAATTTTGCATTTCCAGTATTGCCAATGATAATTATTTTTTTACTCATATTATTCATAATTTGTTTAGTATGATTTTATATTTTTTTCTTGACGTCGACTTCTAAAAGAGTTTACACTTTCAGGTACAGCAGAGTCGTAACCTAAAAATTTGTTTAAAAACAAATCATCTTTATACTTTCCATTAAGCATTTTTGGTAAATCAATTTGTTGCTTTATAATAGGCTTTACGTACATATTATTTACCCCTCTTCTAATATTGTTTGAACTATTATAGCCTGCTTTATGGAAAATCATACTATCAAAAAATATTACTGAACCAGCTTTTGCATTTACCTGAACTGCACTTTTTTGGATATATTGTTTTGAGGGGCTATGGTCTATTTTTTGTGAATATGGTAACACAAATGTTCCCCCTGTTTTTTCATTAAAATCATCTAAACAATAAAACATATTACATCCCATTGGTTCAGATGAAACCCAATTTTGATAAGGCAAATCTCTATGCCAACTACTTTGATGATGCTCTTCATTTGGCATATTGATAACTCCATTTTGCAAATGAAGAACATAATACCCACCCAAAATTTGTTCAACCAAATCAAGCATGTTTTTTTTTGTAGCCAACTTCAAATAAGGCTCTGAATAGCACAACAATGCTCTTGCCATATATTCTTCATTAATTGAAATTAAATTTTGTTTTCCAAACTCAATCTCTTGTAAATCATATACTCTGTGTAGTTCTGATTTCAACACAATTAATTCTTCATTAGTAAGCGCATTTCCAATAATTGTATAGCCTAAATTTTTAAACTCTTCAATATGTAAATCAGCAGAAGAACTGATTTCAGTTTGTTTATTTATTCCGTATGATTTTAGGTCTTTCATAGCCAATAACCTTTTTAATTTATTTTTTGTTCTATTATGTATTTCGGACGATTTTTTGATTGCTCAAATGTTTTACCAACGTATATCCCTACTATTCCTAGTGATGTTAAAATTATTCCTAAAGAGAATAACATCATAACAAAAATACTTGCCCATCCTGATGCAAAACCAAAAAACAAAGCATACATCACTATACCAAGTATTGATAAAAATGAAATTACAGAAATGAGTAGCCCAAAATATACAAACAATCTTAAGATTTTATCACTTTGTGATACAATACCATCAATTGCATGGTTAACCAACTTTTTAAACCCATAAGATGACTTCCCTTCAAATCTATCTAAATGTTCTATTTCAATATAGCTATGTGAAAAGCCCATCCACCTTAAAACCATTAAATAATGACGATGATAATCATTAAACTGGTTGAAATTATTTACAACTTTTCGTGATAAAATTGAATACGAACCAACATTGTTAAACGATTTGTAATTTTTATTATCAACTAAATAATTAAAAACTCTGTTAAATATACCAGCGGTAATATTTTTAAACCATGAATGTTTACGATATAATTTTCTTGTATAAACTATTTCATAACCCTGCTTTATTAAAGATAATAATTGAGGTATATATGTTGGGTTGTCTTGCAAATCACAATCCATTACAATCACATAGTCGCCTTGTGCTAAATTTAAGCCAGCAGTTATTGCGTAATGCTGACCAAAATTTCTACTCAATTTTATTCCAACAATTTTTTTATCATGTTCACAAATTTGTTGAATCACTTGCCACGAATTATCAGAACCACAATCTTCAACCAACACAATTTCGTAATCAATTTGCAATGGTAATACAGCAGCATGAACCTGTTTGACTAATTCAGGTATAATTTTTTCGGCGTTATATACAGGGCTTACTACTGATAAATGCATAACTTATTCAATGCTACAAAGTAAATAAAATGAATCTTACAAAACATTAATTTTTTCAAATACTTGTTGCCAGTTTTTTGAAGAATTATATTGGTGTAAAATATCGGGTGTAATAATTGTTTCAAAATTATTAATTAAATAGGGTTGTGTTTTAGATTCAAATTTGGTTTGTTGCAATAGAATGGCATTAAGCACTGTGATACAACATATTTTAAAAATAGAATCCTTTAGTATTTCAATATCAACTTTTTTCCAATCCGATACAGGAATAATTCCTTGTGAAATAATTAAACCTGAATCTTTTTCGGCAATAACAAAATGGGATGATGCGCCAACAAAACTTGCATTTATTTCTTTTGCTTTTAGTATAGTTTTTATTCCAATTGAGCCTTTAAAGGCTGGTAATATTGAGTAGTGGGGGTTAATAAATTTGATGTTTGAAAACTGTTGTAAAGTTTCGGCATCAATTATTTTATGAAATGTGGTGATGATAATATCGGGTTTAAAATCAGCAATTGCATCTCTAAATGTTTGTGGTTGCTGCTGTGTGTAATCAACTATTTTATGGTCGATATTATTTTGCTTTGCAAAATTTATTGCTTTGCAATTTCTATCAGCTAACACACCACATATTGATACATCAACTTGTAGCTGCTGCAATGCATAATGTATAAATTGCATAGTACCGCCGCCGCCTGATGCTAAAAATAATATGTTCAATTTTTTGTTCAATTTTTTTTAAAGCTATAAACAAAAATAATATTAATAAAATGTTTTGTTAGCTTATAGATTGAATAGCTGCTTTTATTTGTATTATCTACTGAATGATGCACAATAATGCTGCTTATTTTTTGTGTGTTTAAAAAAATCATTCCATCAATAAATGGATAATTAATTTTAGTTGAAATAATTTTTTTAGCTGTTTCAAATTTAATTAATCTATACGATGTATAATGCCAATAAAAATTAGGAATGCATATTTTAAAAATTAGTTTTGAAAAAAATGATGTGGCATTTCGAAGCAACGAATGACTTCGTTTTTTATATGAACCATACATCACATCGGCATTTAAACTTTGCTGTTGCTTAATCATTTGTTCAAAATGGTTGGGGTTGTGTTGCCCATCTTCATCAATAGTAAAAATAAAGTTGCCTGTGGCTATTTTTAATCCTTCAATTGTGGCAGCATGTTGCCCAATATTTTTTGGCAATAAAACAGCCGTAATTTTATTTGTATATTTTAATTTAAGCTGTTGGATAGTTTGCCAAGAATTATCTATTGGTGTATCAGCCACAAAAATTATTTCAAAAGCATAAGAACTTTTTAAAAAAAATGATACTATATCTTCTGTTAGTTTAGAGATATACTTTTCTGATCTATAGATTGGAATTACTACTGAATACTTTATGTCATTCACCTATTAATTTTTTGTATTAAATGACTTCATGTATTTAGTAGCATTGGCTCCAGTATTAAATATCAAATCTAAAATGGTTACACCATGCTGAAATCCGCCGTGCAGTTGAGTATATTCTGGATAGCCACTATAATCAAAATAATGAACGTTAATGTTTTTATCCGTAAATTTCGATTCATCCATATAAGCCTTTGCAGCTGCACCACTGTAATAATCCGTAGCATTACATTCAACACATATATCCACCAATCGTTGTGTTTTCTCTTCATGTAATACAAATTTTTCGCTTCTGTTAATGGGTGTTTTTATGACTAAAAAATCCATTATTCGTTGTAAAAATGCCTGATTCAATTCGGTCAATAATTCAAAGTTATTATTCAAATATAATTCTTCAAATGCATCTTTGGTTTCGTTAAAACAAGGTGCTTTTGCATAATTTTGTTTCAGCATATTCCAATGCTGCTGCCCCCAAGTTTTATCACTTATTTTGGTTTCGTTTATTTTTTGAAAATATTTACCACTTACTTCTACAGGTATGCTTAACCACACTAAACCTTGTGGTGTTTTAATTTGATTTCGGTTTCGCCAATCACGTTTGGTATATTGCATATCATCATAAATCACAAATTCGTCGGCTATATTAATTCCATCAAAATATCCCTTCCAAGGAATATAATTAGATTGTGTGATGACTATATTTTTCAATTGATTGTTTTATTTTAAACTAAAACACCTCACAGGTTTATCTATGAGGTGTTTACTATTTTAGTATTAATAAATTAATTTTTATTTATGTTCTACAGTTGCAACATGTTCAACCTCAGCACCTTTAGGCATTGGCTTGTTCATCATTCGTTTCCAACTATTACCTTCCATAGCTAATGCCGTAATTAGCCATATTAAAAGCATTGTTGGTAAGCCAACAGTTCGAATTAAATTTTTTACTTCGTATTTCATGTGCATAAATTCTGAAATGATGTATCCAGCTTTCATGATAGATAAAACCGCATATAATAAATTTGAAACCAACTTGCCGCAATATTGTGATAAGAAGATGGCAAAAATAATTTCTCCTATTGTAATCACTAATAAAATCCAAAATGTTTTCCAGATTTTTTTTGGTGTTGAACCTTCTTCGTGTGTATGTGTATCGTTAGACATGTTTATTTTATTAAGTTAATCGTTATTAATTTGTTTTTTATTAGTAGGTTTATTTTTATTGATTGCTGTTTGAGTTGTTTGGATTCCTAATAACTGAATAACAAATAACCCAATAATTTTTATTTACAAAAGATAGAAACATAAGAATACGAATACCCAAACTAAATCTACAAAATGCCAATACAAACCTACTTTTTCTACCATTTCATAATCACCTTTTCTATCGTAAACACCTTTTGATACAGCAATAGTTAAAAGGATATTTATTATCACACCCGAGAATACGTGAAAACCGTGAAAACCTGTAATTACAAAAAATAATTGCCCAAATTGAGCTGGACCGTGAGATTCAGCACCATTTACTAAAGGACCAAAAAAGTTAGATGTTAATCTTGTATGTTCATCAACTATTAAATGTGTCCATTCCCAAGCTTGACAACTTAAAAAAGCAAAACCACCGATAATTGTTGGAATCATCCACATTACTACTTTGTTTCTATTGCCCCTATGCCCTTCATACACGGCCAATACCATTGTTACCGAACTCATGATAAGGATAAAAGTCATTAAACTTACAAACATTAATGGCAAGTTTTTTTCGCCCATAAATGGAAACGATTTAAATACATGCTGTGGATTGGGCCACCATGGGCTCATCATTCTTATAGTGCCATAAGCTACTAACAATGCAGAGAAAGTGAACGCATCACTTACTAAAAAATACCACATCATTAATTTTCCCCAACGCACATTAAATGGTGAGGTACCACCACCCCAAACGCTTGATTTTTCTGTTGTTGCTTTTGAACTCATCTTTTTTTATTTTCGATTTTATTTTTTTAGAACACTTATTAAACTGATTTTGAAGTCTGTGAAAATCTTTTCAATCCATTCAATCGGTGTGCTATTTTTTTAGTTTTCAAATTCTTTTCTTTATGTTCTTCGTGCCTTTGTAAGCATCAAAAAAACAAAAGCATAGCAAATAAATACAACCATAAGAAATCTACAAAATGCCAATAAGTAGAAATCAATTCTATCCCCAATTTGCTTTGCACATTAGTTTTACGAACAAATGCTTTTAATGTCATCCAATACATTGATATTAATCCGCCTAATATGTGCAATGCATGTGCACCCGAAATAATGTAAAAAAACGAACCACTTGGATTTGATAAACTTCCGCCTACATATATTCCAATACTTACTAAGCCTTTCCATCCTAAGTATTGCATCACTAAAAATGCTGTTCCTAATATCGAACTAATGAGTATTGCAATTTGATACTTCGTTTTATCGCCCTTTAAAAAATATTTTTTTGCTAAAAACAAAGTTACGCTACTTAAAATAATAATTGCTGTACTATAATAAAATGGCATAGGTACCTTAAATGGAAGCCAATGTCCGTTTGCTATATCAGCTCCTTTTTTTACAATAAATGCGCTTGTAATACCAATAAAAAACATACAAATACTTGCAATGGCTGCCCATAATGCAAATTTTTTAGGATTAATTTTATAATCCTTAATGCTTGGTTTGTATGTAGTTGTTGTTGTCAATTTTTATTTTCATTTTTTGCCATAAATGCACAAATACTTCAGTTTAGTTTCTTCGTTATCATTCAAAATAGCAGGTTCAAATAGCTACCAATGAGTGGTACGAAGCATATCCGTTCTTCTCAAAATCTTAATACTCACATCTAATGTCTAAATTTTTCCAATTATCAAAGCTAGTAATACTATCGGTAAATAAACAAACGACCCAAACATCAATCCTCTTGCTGATTTAGTATCTAATTTCACAAATAATATGATGGCTTGAATTAACATCATTAAGCCACAAAGAACATTAATAATTAATGTACTGTTGTTACACCAACCAAAATAAGTAGGGGCAATACCTACTGGAATTAACATGGCGGCATATAACAAACTGAACGATGCTGTTACTCTATCTTTTCCACCACTTGATGGCAACATTTTATAACCAGCTTTTTGATAATCTTCATCAATCACCCATGCAATTGCCCAATAATGTGGAAATTGCCATAGAAACTGAATACCAAACATTAGCCAAGCTAATGCATCTAATTTTCCTGAAGCTGCCACTACTCCAATCATAGGTGGTAATGCGCCTGGAATTGCACCCACCCAAACTGAAATGGGCGAAATTCGTTTCATTGGTGTATAAATAAACGCATAGCTCAATAATGATAAAGCGCCTAATATGCCACAAATATTATTGCAATAAAACCATAGTATCATTACACCGCCAACACCTGCAAAACCTGCTGCCACCATGGCTTCCATCAAACTCATTCGTTCAGATGCTAAGGGACGATTAGCCGTTCTGTCCATCAAAGCATCAAAATTTCTTTCTAAAATTTGATTGATTGCATTTGAAGATGCTGTTACTAAAAATCCGCCAACCAATAAACTTAAGAACTTGAATAAATTAAATGATCCTTGAAATGCAATACCATAACCAGCCGCAGCACTCATGATAATAAATGATGTGAGCTTGAATTTAGCTAAAACACCATAATCATAAATTTTGCTTACGATTGGATTTGATATGGATATTGTTTTTGTCAATTTCTATTTTATAATTTATTTGAACTACTAAAACACTATGAACACGAATCAACACTTAGTTTTTTGTATTTATTTAATAACAAGGTAACTAATAATTTTTCCTAAATCACTTCCTCTCCTGGTTTTGCAGGTGTGGTTTGTGAAATAAATCCTTCTCCATTTTCTTTACTATAATCATAAGGCCAACGGTATACTGTTGGAATATCCCCAGGCCAGTTGCCATGAATAGGTTCAATTGGCGTTGTCCATTCTAATGTAGTTGCCTCCCAAGGATTCATTTCTGTAACTTTTCTACCCTTATACATACTATAGAAAAAGTTGATGATGAAAAATATTTGCATCAAAAAAACAATAACAGCTACGGTTGAAATAAATTTACTTAAATCACCCATGTGGTTAAATGTTTCATAGCTACTATGTGTATAATACCAACGTGGCAAACCAGCCATACCTTGATAATGCATAGGCCAAAAAATCAAATAACTACCAATAAATGTTACCCAGAAATGTATATATCCCAAAGTATTGTTCATATATCTGCCAAACATTTTTGGATACCAATGATATACACCACAGAATAAGCCAAAGAAAGCGGCAACACCCATTACTATATGAAAATGTGCGACTACAAAATAGGTTTTTGTTAGCTCAATATCAACAGTTGAATTACCTAAAAACAAACCTGTTAAACCGCCACTAATGAACAAGCTTACAAATCCAATAGCAAACATTGATTGCGGTGTAAATCTTAAACTTCCTTTCCAAATTGTAGCAATCCAATTAAATACTTTTACAGCAGATGGAACAGCGATAATTAATGTTAAAACTACAAATATTGATCCTACAAATGGATTCATACCCGACACAAACATGTGATGTGCCCATACTACAAATGATAACCCTCCAATTGCTAACATAGAACCTATCATAGCTTTATAGCCAAAAATTGGTTTACGTGTACTTATACTTAATACTTCCGAAACTAATCCCATGGCCGGAAGAATTACAATATATACTTCAGGGTGACCTAAAAACCAGAATAAATGTTGAAACAAAATTGATGACCCACCTGTTTGTTCAACCATTGCATGGCCATTAATATAAATTTCATTTAAATAAAATGATGTGCCAAGGCTTCTATCAAAAATTAATAATAATGCCGCACTCAACAAAACTGGAAATGATAATATCCCTAAAATAGCTGTTAATAAAAATGACCAAATAGTTAATGGCAAACGAGTCATACTCATTCCCTTTGTTCTTAAATTCAAAATAGTTGCTACATAATTTAAGCCGCCCAACAAAGCAGATACAATAAATAAAGCAATGCTAATTAACCACAAAGATTGACCAGTACCTGAACCTTTTACTGCTTCGGGTAAGGCGCTTAGTGGTGGATAAACTGTCCAACCTGCAGATGCAGGACCAGACTGAACAAAGTATGATGAGAACATTACGATACTTGATATTACAAACATCCAATAGCTTAGCATATTAAGCGATGGTGCAGCCATATCTCTTGCTCCTATTTGCAATGGAATTAAAAAATTAGAAAACGTACCACTTAGTCCACCCGTTAGTACAAAAAATACCATAATGGTACCATGCATAGTAACCAGAGCCAAATAGTATTGAGGGTCGATTTTACCATCAGGTGCAAAATTACCTAATAATGAATGCAGGAATCCAAAATGTTCATCTGGATAACCCAATTGAATACGGAATAATGCACTCATTAATCCACCTACAATTGCCCAAAAAATACCCGTTACCAAAAACTGTTTGGCAATCATTTTATGATCTTGCGAAAAAATGTAGGTAGAGAAAAAAGTATCTTTGTGGTCATGACCATTATGGTCTTCATGATGGTGTTCATGCCATTCGGCTGCATGATAAATAGACTCTTCTGATACGTGATTTGTTGATGACATTTTTGTTATCTATTATTCGTTTTATTAATTCTGTTTAGTTCCTTTGTTTGAATCAGCATGAAAGCCTATTAATTGACCTTGTACCACGATTTTCCAAACATTCAAAGTAAAATATACTTATTTTTTATTTTCCTTTTTTTCCTCTTTTGTAGAAATAATGGCTTCGGCTATTGCAGGTGCAGCAGCAGGACGCATTGTTTCATAATAGGGCTTTTGGTCTTTTATCCAAGCATCAAATTCGGCTTGTGTTTGTACAACTACTGCCATTTTCATTGCGTAATGACTTTGACCACAAATTTGAGCACAAGCTAATTCAAAATTAAATTTTGGATTACCAACTACCTTTCTCATTTCTTCGGTAGTGTATTTTGGTGTGAACCAAAATGTAGTTGGAATGCCTGGTACTGCATCTAATTTTACACGAAAATGCGGTAAATCAAAGTTGTGCATTACATCCCGTGAATTGATAATAATTTTTACTGGTTTACCAACTACAAAATGCAAATCAGTTGGAATAACATCATCATAAGATGCAGGGTCTGTTGTATCCATTCCAATAATATTATTATCATTTATAAGTGTAAAATTCTTATAGCCCAACTTACCATCTAAACCTGGATAACGGGCAATCCAATTAAATTGCTTTCCTGTAACTTCAATCACCATGGCATCTTTAGGGGCAGGGCTTGTTATTTTATACCAATAAAATAAACCAGACACAACTAGTACTGTCATAAAAATGGCAGGAATAATTGTCCACCACATTTCTAACTTATGATTTTCAGGATAATACAAGGCTTTTGAACCTTCTTTTTCACGATAGATATATACAAACACAAATAAAGCAACATGAGTAAGTACAAAAACTATCCCTGTAATAGTTAATGAAATGTTGAATAGATTATCAATCCAAACGCCATGAATAGAAGCCGATTCGGGAAGGAAATGGCTTTTAAAATGCATGACTGACCAAATTATACCTAAGAAAAAAGCAGGTAGAAAGAACAGCATCATCAATGCTAAAATTTTAGTGGTATCTTTTCTAGATTGAGCAAAACCTTTCAGTACGCTTACCATTTCACTGGTTTTTGCTACTTGAAATACTATGCTTATCAAGAATACTACAATACCTAGGATTAAAAACGTTGTCATTATTTTTCGTTAATAGTTATATGTTATTGTTAATCGTTGTTTATTTGCCACAAAGGCATAAATCATATATTTGTTGCTAAAATATTAATCTAATTAGAACTATACATGATGGTTTAAACTTTCTGTTAAATATGGATGATTTTTAGGAACTAATGGTGCTTTTTCAAGTTGTGTAAAAGTTCTCCAAAGAATTAATCCTACAAAGAAAATTGGCAGCCCGATTTCTTGCATTCCAATTGTCCAATTATTACCAATAGTTCCAGGCATAATCATTTGATAATAATCTACCCAATGACCTATAATAATAACTGCTGCCATAAAAATTAATATATTTTTATTTCTCTTGTTAGTATTTTTCATCAGTACTAAAATTGGTGTTACAAAGTTCATTAATAAGTTTAAGAAAAATAACACTTTGTAATGATCCATACGTTGACGGAAATAAACTGTTTCTTCAGGATTATTTGAATACCAAATCAACATATATTGAGAGTACCATAGGTATGTCCAAAATATTGAAAAAGCAAACATAAATTTACCTAAATCATGAATATGCTCATCAGTTACACTTTTTAAATAACCATTATTTCTAAGGTATTGAATAATCAACATCATTAATGAAAGCCCACTCACTAAAGCACTTACAAAACAATACCAACCGTACATAGTTGAATACCATTTAGCATCTATACTCATTAGCCAATCCCAAGATGATGTAGAAACAGTAACTGCAAAAAATACTAAAAATACGCCAGCAAACCAACGGCTTTTGCGGTAATTTTTTAACGACCCTGCTGGTGATGCATCTTCTTGTAGTGAGTATTTTCGAAATTGAATAGCACACAAACTCCAAACTGTTAAATAAATTACAATTCGAAGCATATAAAATGGTACATTTAAATAGCCAGTTTTATCGCTTAATATTTCTCTGGTTTCAGCATTTTTAATAGCTGGAATATCTAACCAAATAAAAATATCATTTCGTTTACCTAATACAATGTAAGCAATCAATAGAAATAGGAACGTAGCTAGAATAGGCACATTTTGGCTAATCGCTTCAGGAATTCTTTTAATCAAAACACTCCATCCAGCATTTGCCATATAATTAATGGCTATAAAAAATACACTAATTAAAGTTATTAGTAAAAAGAATATGCCATTTTGTAGCATTACAGCCAATGTTCTAGTACTATTATGGTCGATAAATGAACCAACAATAAAAGCAAGTAAACCCAAGCCCATAAGACCAAAGGTTATTTTTTTTAGCTTTTCAGGAAATACAAATTGTTCGTTTAAATCTACTTCTGTGTTGTGATGTCCCATTTAATATTATATTTTTTTGCTTCTGTTTATTTGTTCTCACAAATGGACTTCCAAAATTTTAGAAGACGCAAAGTGTTTTTATATTGAATTAAGAATTAAATGCTAAGAAAAATTGTAATATTTTATAATTAACTTTTCTTTTCTTCTTTTTTCGTTGTTGAATTTTTTGCTATATAATCAGCTTGCATTTGTTTTATATACATAATTACTTTCCAACGTTCATTAGGATTCAATTGTGATGCATAGCTTCCCATTGAATTTCTGCCGTATTGTGTAATATAAAACATGTGTCCTTCCGTAATGGCTAAATTTGCATCAGTATAGTAACTAAACAATGGCCCCATTGGAAATGCATGGTTATTAGCCAAAGTAACTGTTCCATCGGCATTACCTTCAGCACCATGACATGGCGAACAATAAATAGTGAATAAGCGTTTACCTTCAGCTAAATTAACTTGTGTTTTTTCTAATGGATTCAAATCAGCATCACTTGCTTTTTCGCCTGCTTCATCTTTTTCATGATGATATGGCTTGTAAGATGTGGTATTATCGTAATCTTCATTTTTAAATGGCAACATGCCTTGTGCTGTAGGCACTGTTCCTTTAACTGGTTGCAACGCACTAAATTTATTACTTGTGCGATTGGCATTAATATCAGGATTCTTACTTTCGTCATAAGTTTCTACCGATACTGCATGCGCCATATCGGGCATGTATTCTAAGCCTGGTTTTTTTGCATCACGAAAACAAGATGTGATGGTTAATGCACTAAATGCTGCACCAATAATTAGTAAGCTATTTCTTTTCATTTATTTGATTTTGCTTTTGTTAATCGTTAATCGGAAATAATTTTAATAACCAATAACAAGTAACTATTGACTTGTTTATCCTAACTTATATTTATACCAATCCTCAATTACTTTTGTGTTTACTTCTTCGGCACCACTTTGCTTTAAAATATTTGTAATATTTACTTCGTCTGAATGTTCATCTATTTCAATAGCTACAACCATTTTATCATCAGTTTGACGCAAATCCATAATATGTTTTTGAACCCCAGGAGCCAATCTGCATAGATACATAAATGTAGCCACCATACCTGCTGATGCACATAATACAGTTAACTCAAATGTGATCGGAATATAAGCTGGTAAAGCCCAAAATGGTTTACCACCAAAATTCACTCTCCAATCAAATGTATTTGCCCAAGTAATAAACCCGAGGGCTATGCTTGTGCCTGTGATACCATACATAAAGCCTGCAATATGTAATTTACTTTCACGTAAACCCATTACTGTATCTAATCCATGAATAGGAAATGGTGTAAATACATCATGAATTTTTATTCCTTTTTCTCTGATTTGCGGTACGCCATTCAGCAATATATCTTCATCGCCAAATATACCCAGTAAGAATTTTTTGCTTCCCATTTTTATTATTTTATGATTTACGATTTATGATTTATGATTGCTCACAAATTTCTAAATCAAAATTTTTATTTGGTCTTTCTAAACAACGACCATTTGTATTTACTAAAAACTAATAGCTTCTTCTATGCTGCATCAACTGATGCTTCTTTATTTAATATTTGTTGTAAATCTGCCTCTCTACTTGGTGTATTGCCTGTTGCTTTTAATACATGTTTAATTTCGGCAACAGCTATAACAGGGAAATATTTAGCAAATAATAAATACAATGTAAAGAACAATCCAAACGTTCCTAAATAAAATCCGATATCAACCCAAGTTGGTGAGAACATATTCCAACTTGATGGTAAATAATCACGATGTAATGATGTAACAATGATTACAAAACGTTCGAACCACATACCAATATTTACAACGATTGATAAGAAGAATGTCCAAAAAATACTTTTGCGTAATTTTTTGCTCCAAAATAATTGTGGTGATACTACATTGCACAACATCATTCCCCAATAGCTCCACCAATATGGTCCTAATGCACGATTCATAAATGCATATTGTTCGTATAAACTACCAGAATACCAAGCCGTAAACAGTTCAGTTAAATAAGCACAGCCTACAATTGAACCTGTTAAAGTGATGATTCTGTTCATAGAATCAATATGGCTCAATGTGATATATTCTTCTAATCTTAATAATTTTCTGGTCATCAACATTAAGGTTTGCACCATTGCAAAACCCGAAAAAACCGCACCAGCAACAAAATATGGTGGAAAGATGGTGGTATGCCAACCTGGAATTACTGATGTGGCGAAATCGAACGATACAATTGTATGAACCGATAATACAAGTGGTGTAGATAAACCTGCTAACACTAATGATAATGATTCATGACGTTGCCAATGCTTTGCAGAGCCTGTCCAGCCAAATGACAAAACACCGTAAAATTTTTGTTGCCATATTTTTTTTGCTTTATCACGAATGGTAGCAATATCAGGAATTAAACCTGTGTACCAAAACATTAATGAAACTGAAAAATATGTTGAAATCGCAAATACGTCCCACAATAATGGTGATACAAAGTTTGGCCATAATGGACCACGAGTATTTGGATACGGTAAAATGAAAAAGCCCATCCATACACGACCCATGTGCAATACAGGAAATACGCCTGCGCACATTACCGCAAAAATTGTCATAGCTTCGGCAGCACGATTTACACCAGTACGCCATTTTTGACGGAATAATAATAAGATTGCTGAAATTAAAGTACCAGCATGGCCTATACCAATCCACCACACGAAATTGGTAATATCCCAAGCCCAACCTACTGTTTTATTGCTACCCCATGTGCCAATACCATAGTACACAAAATAGGTAACGCAAAACATACCATACAATAATAATGCTACCGACAAGCCAAAAACAATATACCATTCTTTGGTAGGTTTACCAAAAATACTGTTTGTGATGTCGTGGGTAACGTCTCCGTACGACTTGTTTCCTTCTACTAAAGGTTCCCGTAATGATGATTCTTTAAATGACATAATTTTTATAATTTGCTAATTAGCTAAATGCTAATGTGCTAATTTGTTTTTATTTTTATTTTTCACATTCCTGTATTGATTTAGATATCTAAACAATACATATTTCACCAATTAAGCATGCTCTTTTTTATCTTCATGATGCCCTTTGCTTTCCATCCAAGAAGCTGTTCCTGTTGTGTTTCTAATTTTTGCTAAATATCCTACAGATGGTTGAACATGAATTTCTTCTAACACAAAATATAAGCGACTTTCATCTTCAGCATCATACATTTTTCTAACTGCGCTTTCTTTATTATTGATATCACCAAATACAATTGCATCAGCTGGACAAGATGATTGACAGGCAGATTTAATCATACCATCAGCCAACATCATATTATTTTTCTTAGCTTCTAATTTACCTTCTTGAATACGTTGAACGCAGAAAGAACATTTTTCGATAACACCTCTTGCACGTACTGTTACATCTGGATTTAACACCATACGTGTTAAACTATCAGCCATACCCAATACTTCAATTTCTGCCATCATATTGTCTTCAAAACTATCTGCACCATTCCAATCCATCCAGTTGAAACGACGAACTTTATAAGGACAGTTGTTAGCGCAATATCTTGTACCGATACAACGATTGTAAGCCATTTGATTTAATCCTTCGCTGCTATGATTGGTTGCATTTACTGGGCAAACGTTTTCGCATGGTGCATTTGTACAATGTTGACACATCATAGGTTGAAATACCACTTGCACATTTTGAAAATCAGGATTGGCATTAATATTTTTTTCCATAGTATTGTAGCCATCCTTACCGTCGCTTACCGAATAGTATCTATCAATACGTATCCAATGCATTTCATGACCACGAACTACATGGTTTTTACCTACCACCGATACATTATTTTCTGATTGGCAAGCAATTGTGCAATTGCCACAACCTGTACAGCTATTCAAATCAATAGCCATGTGCCATTTATGACCTTCATATTTATGGTCGCCGTATCTTTTATCAGGACCATAAAGCGTTGTCATCATTGCCTTAATTTCTTCTCTATCTTCATTAACTGCTTTCGGATTAGCTGTGTGCGAATCTAAAGTAGTTTCCTTAATTATTCTTCTACCTTCATAGCTATGGTGTAACTGCGTTTGAGCTAAAGTAAATGTTTCTTTTGTTCCTGTTACTTGGGCATCAAAAGCTGATGAAATCCATGTTGAACCATTCCATGTTTTAAATGGGTAAACATTTTGCCCAACTCCATTGCCTACCTTTCCTGCATTTGCTCTACCATATCCTACTGCAACTGCAATGGTATGATCAGCTAAGCCTGGTTGAACTAATGATGGTAATTTAATGGTAGTATTACCTACTTTTATAGTAACCATTTTAGTTTCTTTAGCATCCCAAACTGGTTTGTGGTCGCTAAATAAACTTCCATTATTTTCTAATAATCCTAGCTCTAAAGCTGTGTTGTACGATACACAAGCATAATTATCCCAAGTTGTTTTAGTAATTGGATCAGGCATTTCCATTAACCATGGATTATTTGAATTTTTTCCATTACCAATTGCAATTTTTTCGTATACTACAACTGCCATCGATTTATTTTTACCCGAATATGCGGCACTAATAGCAGCAATTGCCGAATTAATATCACCTTTAGGAGTAGCTGTTGAAACTACAACTTTTTTATCATCCGTTTTTGCAGTGGGTTTATCCTCTTTTTTGTTATTAGATGAAACCATTGAACCTGTTACAAACACACCGTTTTTAACAGCATTATCCCAATCATTTACATCACCTTTTAAAATAGATTTTATCCAGTTTTCTTGCAAATATGAATAATAATCGCTTGGGCAATCAATCCATTTTAATAAACTATCTTGAAACTGACGTGTTTTAAATAATGGTGCAATTACAGGCTGACAAATACTATAGTGCCCTGCCTTCGGTTCAGCATCATTCCAACTTTCTAAATAATGATGATCGGGTGTATGATAATTACAAAGTTTGGTTGTTTCATCCATTCTGTCATTGAATGAAATCCTACAATTTACTTTTTTAATTGCTTCGGCAAATTTTTGAGTAGGATAATCGTAAGCAGGGTTGCAACCAGCAATTATTACTGATGCGTATTTTCCTGCACCCATATCTTCAATTAACGCAGCTACTTCGGCATCATTGCTTTCAGCATAATTTGCATGATGATTAATATCTAAAGTAGAACCATAATTGCCCAACATGGTATTAATGTGGTTTACCACCATCTGAATATTAGCATCATTACTTCCCGAAACTACTAATGTAGTTCCTTTTTCAGCTGCAGCCAATGCTTTGGCAGCTTTATCTAATCCTTTAATATTGCTAGTACCACCATTTAAAACATTGTATAAACCTACTACTGCCAATCCTTCTTCGGTAGGATGAATTACAGTTCTTTCATCTGCATTGGCACCAGTTAAACTTAAATTAGATTCTATTTGGAAATGTTTGCTCATTTCCTTTTTACCATTGTTCAATTTTCTGCCTTGAACATATTGTTTTGTAAATTCAGTTGGCGAAATCCAAGTTCCCAAAAAATCAGCCCCAAAACTTACAATTACATTTGCTTTATCAAAATTATAAGAAGCTAAGTGCCTGCTATTAAAATTAGCTTCGTTGGCCATTAACATACCACTATATGATTGTGCATCATAAGTTACATGTTTGCTACCCGAATATTTTTTTACAAAATCTTCAATTACAGATTTGGTAGATGGCGAAAGAATGGTTGAAGTAACAATTGCTACTGAACCTTTTGCTAATTCGCTTTTTATTGCTGCATCAATTTTATCCCATGAAGCTTCGCTGCCAGCCATTGATGGTGCTTTTGAACGACCTGTATCATACAAACTTAATACACTTGCTTGTACACGAGCACTTGTACCACCTTTTGTAATTTCGCTTTGATGATTTCCTTCAATTTTTATCGGGCGACCTTCACGGCTTTTTACCAAAATACTGCAATATTCGCCACCATCAGCATAAGTAGAAGCATACCAATTGGCTACGCCTGGAACAACTTCTTCGGGCTTAATTACATAAGGTATAGCTTTGCGAACAGGTATTTCGCAGCTAGCCGCTAATGTAGCAGCAGCTACACTAAAGCCCATTACTTTCAAGAAATCTCTACGACCTGTACTTTGTGATGTAAGGCTGTCGCTGAACATTTCAACCAAAGGCAATTCTTCTTTAAATTCATTTTGAACTTGTGAAGTATGCTCTGGTGTTTGTTGCATTTCTCCCAAACCTTTCCAATATTTTTTTTCCATCTTTTTGAATGTAATTAGGTGCTAAGATTTTTATTTTTGATAGAACACGTATAAACACTGATTTTTTATGATTGAAACGGATTTTGAAAATCCGTAAAAACCTTTTTAATCCTTTTCTAATTCGTGTGCTATTCTATTTTAATTTTAAAATTTTCTAATCTTTAAATTCTCAAATTAATAATGACATTTTTGACATTCTAAACCACCCATCATGGCCTCTGTAACGCCTTTTATTTCGCCTTTATCCATTTGTTTATGTAATTTTTCATACATACCATAGTACTTGTTTTCATTAAACAATACTTTAGTTTCACGATGACAATTGATACACCAACTCATTGACAGTGGTTGATTTTGAGCTACCACTTCCATTTCTTGAATTTGACCATGACAAGTTTGGCACTCTAAACCGCCAGCTTTTACGTGTTGTGCATGGCTGAAAAATACATGATCAGGTAAGTTATGAATACGAATCCACTCAACAGGTTTACCCGTAGTATATGCATCACGAATTTTTTGAATTTCTTCTTTACCTGTACCATTCACAGTTTCGCCTACTGCTTTATGGCAATTCATACAAATATTAACGGTAGGAATACCTGCTTGTTTTCCTTTTTCAACGCCTACGTGGCAATATTTACAATCAATAGCCATTCCGCCATTTTCAACAGCACCTGCATGCAATTTGTGTGAATATTTAATAGGTTGGGTAGGCATATATCCCTGCGAACGACCCATATCAACCGCTGAATCGGCAGCACGATAACCAATAAAAATAACTACAAGTATTAATACAAAACCAATCATTCTGCGGTTTTTATACAGCGGTATTGGAGTAGGTAATACACCAGGATTTGATTCATTTACTAATACAATTAAGTTGCGATTGATTTTTCCTATCAATAAATAAACCACTAAAAATATTACAAATAATAATGCAATAAAATAAATAGCATCGCTGTTTTCTTCTTTAGCTGCACCGCCGCCTGCATTGGCATTATCAACTTTTACGGGTGCTTTATAAGTTTTGATATAATCTAAAATGCCATCAATTTCTTCATCTTTTAAATTCGGAAATTGGGTCATTTGCGTTTTGCTATACTGGTTGAATAATTTAACCGCATAGTCATCGCCGCTAGCAATAACAGCCGATGAGTTATGAACCCATTTATGAATCCAAGCTCTGTCTCTTCTTTTTTCTACATCTTTCAATGCCGGACCAGTTACAACTTTATCAACCGCATGGCAACTTGAGCAATTGTTTTTGAAAATCGCTTCGCCATCAACCGCAGCAAATGAAAATTTGGAAACAAAAAAAGTTAAAAACAAAACCGCCAGAATAGGCTTAAATACAGAGGTTTTCAGTTTTTGCATATATTATTCGATAGAAAAATTAGTGAGCCGTTTTTTTAGATGTTCGCAAAAATAGTATCTGAAATTCAAATTTTATAACTCTATGTTAATAAAATTAAAAATTGTTTTGCCCACCCTCCAAAACCCTTGTATAGTAAATGATTCAGGACATATATGATTTTTGTCATGTATTATTTTTAACCCTAATCCGATAATTAAAATTAAAAATCTACAGAAAGCAATAAAGTAATTGGCGAAACGCCTGCATTTTGAATAGGCGATAATGGAAAAATAGTTACAGATGATTTGAGTGGATATTTTAACTTTTTAAACCAAGTATTGTTGATGCCAATTCCAAAATTTAAATTGGCTGCATTAAATTTTAAAATATTAGTTTCGGTGGCATAGCCAAATACAAAAGTTAAATACGATTTAAGATTATAATCATATTCGGCAAATACTGATTGCTGCAATTCTTGTTTATCATTTAATACCGAATAGCCCAATATGGCGCTTTTTTTTGCATTATAAATATATTGAAATCGGCACGAATACAGTTGATATAAATTAGCATCGTAACCCAAGTCATTAGCTAAAAAAGTTTTGTTACCAAAATAAGTATATGCATCTAATGTAACAGAAAGTTTATCTGAAAAGCGATACGATAAAAAACCATCTAAACCATTAGCATCCAACGATGGAATGCTTGATGATGCTAAACAAACAAAGCCTCCAATTTCAAAATTTTTATTATTATCATACGAACACATAAATTGCGCCGCCGGATAAAAATTATAAATATCGCCATTCCAACTGTTGGTATTCCCAACTAAAAACTCATAACTTACAAAAGCCGAATCATCAATATTGTTATACTTTTTGTTAACTACAACTCTCGATTTATGCACTTTATTAAAATAATGATGTCTTGCAAAGCTATGCTGGGCAGTGGCTTTTATGCTACTGCACACAAACAAAGTAATTAAAAAATATTTTATAAATGCCTGTTGCAAAACAAATTTCAAAGTAGAAATAATAAAGGCTAAGGTATTGAAAAAATAAAAGCCAATTTGAAAACAATTGCAATAGCTAAAACACTATCTAAACAAATTTGGATTTTTTTCGAGCTTAGTAATTTTTGTAATAGGATGCAGTTCCCAAGCGGTTGCTCTCCAGTTTCGAGTATTATTGGGGTTAGTATTTTCGGCTTGGGTTTCATGTTCTTTATCAAATAAAAGCCAGCCTTCTATTTCAACAAATCTTCCTAAATAATCATCTCGTAATGCTCGTGTGCTCCAGTTTATACCTTTTGCTTTCATCAACTTTCGCATACGAGGCGTTACTTCTACTATCAATCTTTTAATCTTATCATCGCTATTTGGGTTTAGCAATATTTCAATATGCGTATCTCTATCATCTATGTTTTTGCTTTTGCAATTGCAGGTTTCAATGCCACCTGGTTTTACATTGGCTACATAACCTTGTATTCGGGCTGCGCTTGCAGATTGCCATCTATCTTTATCATTGCCTTCGGCAAGTATACTTGATAAAGAAATGCTAGTATCAAAATCAGTTGAAGTAGGAAAAGCTGTTCGGTTTTTTAAAATATTTAATGATTTTACTTCTTCAGATTTAGCGCTGCCTTCAAGCGGACATTCTGATTCTTCATCTTCATCGCTTAAAACAGATAATGATGTTTGAGTGGTTTGTTTTTCAAGTGTAGGCTGATGGTTTTGAAAATAAAACCAAGTAGCTAATACACCCACAACAATAAGCAACAGCAAAATATATTTCATTTTCAAAAGTAATAAAATGGGAATATATTTACATTTCAAAAAACAATATTTATGAAAAAATATATAGCAATTAGTACTTTATTTTTATTCATCGTAGCTCTGTATAATTGTAATATCATTACCACTGGTAAAAATGGCAATGGCAATGTGGTAAAGCAAAGCCGAAGCATTGGCACATTTAACAAATTAAAAATTGATGGTGTATTTAAAGTATTTATTAATCAAGGCGATACCGAAAATGTGGTGGTTGAGGCAGATGATAATTTGATTGGATTAATTGAAAGCAATGTGGCAAATAATGAACTAGAACTAAATATTAAGAAAGATAGCAGCATTGGTAAATCTACCAAACTGAATATTTATGTAACTATAAAAGATTTACAACAAATGAATATTGTAGGCGTAAATGGTGTAAGCAGCAATGCATTAAATGTAAACCATTTACAACTAAATATTGATGGTGTGGGTAGCACCGATTTAAACATACATTGCAAAACAATACATGCAAATTTATCGGGCGTTGGCAATTTAAAACTTATTGGCGAAGCCGATAGTGCAACTATTGAAAACAGTGGCGTAGGCAGTTTATACGCTGCCAAATTTATTACCCAAAAACTAAACATTACTAATAGCGGTGTGGGCAATGCCGAAGTGGATGCCGAACAAGAAATAAGCATTAACAACAGCGGCGTAGGCAATGTAAAACATAATGGAAAAGCTATTGTGAAAAAAGCTACTAATGATGGTGTTGGGAAAATAGAAAATAAATAAATCAGTCTGTTTTTTTTATAAAAACACAATTTTATTACTTAATAAATCGTTGTTAAACTAAATATGGCAACTACTACCGACAAAAAACTTACTGATGCCGAAACTGCTGGTTTAAAAGGCAGTGTGAGACAAGTGAAAGAAACCATTTACAATGCCCGAAAAAATAAAGCTGGAGTAATTTTAGCAAGGCAGGATGTAAATAAATATCAAACTCAAAATAGGCTTACCACCTATGATGAAACTGGAAGAATGACGGAAGACATTAACTTTGGTTCGAGTGGTGCAATGAATAAAAGTAGCTTTAATGAAAAAGGGCAAATAGTTGGGCAATTAAGTCATTACGCAGGTGGTGTGCATGCTTACCGAGTTGTAATGCAATACGATAATAACGGCAATCAAATTTTATCGGAAGCTTTTGATGCTGATGGAAAGCCTATGTGGCGCACTGTTCAACTATTTGATGATAAAAACCACATGCTCGAATCGAACACCTATAATTATCATACGGGCGAAGAAAAAATATCGAATAGCAATGTTTATACTCATGATGAAAATGGAAACATGATTGATTCAAAATGTATGGATGCTGACGGAGCAATAACTTTTTGGCGCACACAAAAATACAACCATAAAAATCATGTAATTGAAATGGTTGACTTAAACGCCGATGGCAGTGTAAAACAAACAATAGACTTTAGGTATTTGTACGACGCTAACGACAATCCAATTCCAAACAACACAGCCCAAAATGAAGCCGAATCAAAATTGCACACTTACGAATATGAGTATGATGAAAAAGGAAATTGGATACAAAAAATTTATTTGTTTAAAAACAGAGTAACCAATTTATACGTTAGAGAGTTTAGCTATTTTGATGATGCCGAAATAAAAATATTACAGCCTATTAGCCCTAAAACAATTAATATGGAAGAAAATAATAAAAACGAAAAAGAACAAAAAGAAGTAAACGAACGACCACCAATTATATTTGATAAAGACGAAGTAAATTTGCTTACAACCGAGCAAGCACAATGGATTGCTGAAGGCAGCCCAACGGTAGATAATTTTTCGGCGCAGCGTTATTTTGTGGCTAAAAACAACGAGTTTCCTTCTACCATTTCTATCAATAAACATTTAATGGATCCTATTGCGTTGTTACAATTGCTTCAACTAAATATGGAAGCTGAAATAATTCATAGCTACAGTTCTTACTATCAAAATAGCGATGAGCGATTGGTTAAGTACACGTTGGCTTTTCCCAACAATGGCTATTTATTGCAAGCGCCTGCCATATCGCAACTAAATGCTGATGAATATGATACTCCTAATTTTAGCTATCCTGAAAAATACAATCAGTATGGTGAATCTGTTTTTTCTGGCGGTCTTATTTTGTTACACCCTAGCAATGCCTCGGGCAAACGAGATTTTGATTTTGAAGATGAATTAGAAGAGTATATTAACGAATGTACTTTTGATAAAATTCCTGAAAAGCCCACCATCAACATGATTCAGGTAAACAATGCTGGTTTTACAATGGTTGAATACCCTGTGAATGACGATTTTGAAATTAAAGATTTAGATTTGAATTACGGCAGAGGTTTTCAAAAATTTCATGACGAATTAATGGGTCGATTTCAACGCGAAAGCAAAGGGTTAGTATTGTTTCATGGCGAACCTGGCACAGGCAAAACATTTTACATCCGTCACTTATTGCGCAAAATGGCAACCAATAATAAAGTGGTAATTTATATGCCGCCCAATATGGTTGACCATTTGGTTGAACCTGCCTTTATGACTTTTATTTCTAACCAAGTTGCTGATTATTCAGCCAATGGAAACTTCTGTGTATTATTGATTGAAGATGCCGAACCCCTATTGGCTGCAAGGCAATCGGAAACAAGAATACAAGGCGTAACTAACTTATTAAACATGACCGATGGGTTGCTAAACGATATGCTCAACTTGCAAATAATTTGCACCTTTAATGTGCATTTAAAAAAGTTAGACAAAGCTTTGCTTCGCCCAGGAAGGTTGCTTGCTCGAAAAGAATTTAAGCCCTTGCCTCCTTTAGATGCTAATATTTTAGCCCAACGATTAGGCATTAAATATCATTTCGATTCATCGGCTTCGCTATCCGAAATTTATGCTATGGTAAGTAATAAAAGCACACTAATACATGATGTAAATGATAGTGAAGATTAAAAACAAA
Source organism: Bacteroidota bacterium (assembly GCA_046051225.1). Classification (GTDB taxonomy): domain Bacteria; phylum Bacteroidota; class Bacteroidia; order Chitinophagales; family CAIODY01; genus CAIODY01. The sequence continues at coordinate 92,843 of JBJOOR010000001.1, forward strand.
AACCGCTTCAATAAATTAATATGAAGCGGTTTAAAAAAATTATTGATAAAAAAATTACATCATTCTATCATCGGCGCTTGGGCCATAGATGCCAGGCAATGGCACATCTAACAAGCGCAAATAAACCGATAATTGCCCACGATGATGTACAAAATGATTGTATGATAAATTGCGGATAGCTGCTTTACGTGGCAATTCCATCAACACTTTTTCGCCCATTCTAAATTTCCAAACTTCATCTAATTTAGCCATTGAAGTATTTTCTAATGCTTTTAAAGTAGCATTTACACCATTGTTAAATGTTTCAAGCAATTCTTCTTTTGTAAAAGGCTGATACTTTGAAAACATGGGATTCGTAATATCATATTCGGGTGTAGTTAAAATAATATTTGCAATGGCTGGAATACGAGCTACATGCAAACTTAAGCCACCAAGCGTTGATGATTTTTCATGCGGACGCCATTCTAACTTTTCAATAGGTATACGTTCTAATAATTTAATAGTGGTTGAAGCTTCGTGCTTCAATTCGTTCATTAAGCCAATGTTTAGCATATTGTTTTGTTTTTAGTAAGGCGAAGATATTGATTTTGTGCAAAAAAACTTTGCTTTTACATATCCCTCAAAGTATTTATCATGTTGTCAAAATCGAATGCGCCGCTTGGTGCATTGTTTTCAAACACCATAAAATAAAAAACTTTTTGGCTACTATATTTGGTGTAAAAACCACCCAATTTTATTTTCTTTTCAGCATGAAATGGTTCGCCTTTGGTTTCAATCAGAATTATTTTTTTGCTTTTGGTGTACACCATAAAATCGGGATAGTGATTGATGAAACCATTGATTTCAAAGCCTTTTCGGCTTTGATTGCGATGCCAAAATTCTATGTTCTCCAATTCTTCTAAAATGCCTTTCATCTTGCTTTCCAAACTATTTACCGCTTCTTCTTTGGTGTACAAACCATAATTGCCCGATGGTGCTGATTTTGTTAAAGTTATTGTAGCAGGAAAATGATAAGAATCTTTTAAAACGATAGAAGTATTTAATCGTTTTTCAAATTCTGTTTCAGCATGAGCAATCATAAAATCTTGAATCTTCTTTTTCAATTTTGCTGCATACAATTCGGGGCTTTGTTTTAACTCGGCTAATTTATTTTCATCCAAATCCTCGATTACTCGTTTGGTATATTTTTTTAGTTCGGGTTGTGTAATGGGCGGCATCTTGCCCATGTTATCAATCACAATATTGGCTAAAGAAATTAATTGATTTTCGTTGCTTAAAGCATTGATGTGTTTGATGATTTCTTCTCTGGTTTTTGCATTTAGTTTTACGGCTTGTGGTAAATATTCTTTGTTGCCTTCTGCCACTAAATCTATTTCACGAATGTTGACCGAAATGCTATCAAAATTTATTTTTGTGCCTTCTTGCGATAGCTTAAAATTGCTCAATAACCATTCTCTATCTACCAAACAATAATCAGCATTATTCAACATACTTTTTTGTTCGTTGATACGCATAAATTGAGGAATGGCAATAGTTTCAACCAGTTCTGCATATTTATCTCTAACTTTTATAGGGGTCATCATTTCTTCATTTAATGGTGTGGTGGCTAAATCATTATCGCCTATTTCGTTTACCAAATTTTCTAAATTATCATAAGCCAAAGCAGAGCGATTTTTTATTTCTTCTAAAATAATTTGTGTTGTTTTTTGGTTAGGTTGATAGTTGTCGCTTATCAATTCATCAACAGTTTTTTCAGTTTCTTTATTTTCAAAAATCATTTTTTGTTCTTGCACAATAGGTAAAATTTCTTCTTCGACTTCTATGCTAATCACCACTTTATCTCGTGTATTATTTTTGCTGAAACCTTGTTTGTTTAAGGCTTCTACAATGCTTTCTAAAGTTCGTTGAAAATCAATATTGCAAGTAAATACATAACTCATGTTCAGCATTTTATCAGCTTGCTTGGTGGCATTAGGCAATCGTAAAATTCTTCCTAAAATTTGTTCCACTTCTACTGGCGCACTGCGATTAGCAATGGTTGCCAAAATGTATGCAAACGGACAATCCCAACCTTCTTTCAACGCATTGATGGTGATGATAAAACGAATATCACAATCTTGTTTTGATAAATCAATTCCTTTCAATTCATTGATAGTAGCGTTTTTGATGGCAATATGTTTTTCATTCAAGCCATAAACTTTGATTAATTTTTCTTTTAGTTTTTGAAATGTTATCGCATCATCATTGCCTTTACTTTGTGCTTGAAACAATACAATGGGGCGAATATATGCGCCACCATTTTTAAAATTTTCAACAGCTAATGTTTCCAAATTCTTTTGCAAATTGATAGCACTTTCAATCACATCTTCGGTGCTGTTGTGATTATAAACCACCACTGGCAACTTAACCATGTTTTCTTTTTTCAACGCCATGCTATCAGCAATAGAAATTACATTGCTGTTTTCTTTTGGAGTGGCTGTTAAATCTAAAATGAAACTGGGGTTTAAATCTTTCAGCATATCCACACTCAAATTGCTTTCAGCATTATGGCTTTCATCCACAATGCAAACAGGGCTCAACTGCCTGATAACATTGATTAAGCTGTTTTCATCTACACCATCTTTTTGCAAAAACAAACCTCTATCTGTAGCATTATTTACAAACGAAAGCAATGCACCATTATCCTGATAAATTTTGCGGTCTTCTTTATTTTTTATTCTTAAAGAAGCAAAACTTAACACCATGATGCTCAGATTTTCTTTTACCGAAGTAGCATTAAATGATTGTGCATTGAGCAATTCTTTGCTGTCGTAAATTTCAACTCGATGACTAAATAAGTCATTCAGTTTTTGACGATAAGGATGTGCTGCATCTTTTAAATTTTTTAGTGTTTGTTCTAAAATGGCATTTGATGGCACTAACCAAACTACCAACTTACTTTGCGCTTGCACATAATTAAATATTGAGCCTAAAGCATTGCAAGCTAAAAAGGTTTTGCCGCCACCAGTAGGCACTTTGATGCACACATGAGGCACTTGTGGAATGCTTGATTTATAAGGCGGCATGCCATTAAAATCGGCAGAAGAAATAGGAAATCCTTTAGCAGCCCAATGTTTTTCGTAAGCCAATTTGATGTTGTTTTCTTCTTTTAATTGTTGAAGAAAACTATCCAAATCGTTGATGATTAAGCGTTGATATTTTTTTAGTTCCATTGATTTGTTTTGTCTTTTTATTTCGTCCCTATGGGACTTATTTTATTTCACACCATTTCTTTTTACCGATATTTAATCCCTAACGGGATTTTTTTTTATTGCTGCTTTGTTTGTTTTCTCTTGCTGTGCCATAGGCACAAAATATCGGTAGAAAGCATTGTCCGTAGCTTGTTTTAAGTTCCGTAGGAACGATATATTTTAGTTCCATTGTTTTTTTTGTTTCGTTTTTTATCCCTAAGGGATAATATGTTTATAGCAAAATAATTTGTTCGTCTGTTGTTCGACCCCGATGGGGTCGCATGTTCTATATTGGTTGCTATTGCTATAAACATTTGAACCCTACGGGTTCGATTCTGTTTGTTTTCATGGTTATAGTTTTGAAATATCTCGTGGGATTTTTTTGAAAATGATATTGTGTTTCAACAAAAATTTATCGGATAGCAAACACATATCGGCGTAGATGATGTATTGTTCTGCCTTTTGTTTTACGTGCATTAAATAAGCATCATCCAGCGTTGTAACTTCATCGGGGGTGTAATGAAAATAAATTCCCGTTTCATTAAACTTGCCTAAATAGCCTTCGGATGTGGCTTTGGCGGTGTAAGGCGCATGTGTTTCGGCATACCAAATGTATTGATGGATTTTGTGCAAAGCCAATTTTGCATTCAAATTATGTTCTTCATCCAATACCGTTTCGCCTAAAGTGTAGTAAGTGAAACCGCCGCCTGTGCCTTCGGTTTCAGCATAACCATTCATCACTCTTTTCACTCTTTCGGCAGTAATAGTTTCAGCATAGTTTTCCATTTCAACCAAAATAAATTTTCGGTTGCCACCATCTTGTTTGTTTAAATTTAAAATGGCATGAGCCGTAGTACCGCTACCAGCAAAGGAATCGAGAATGATGGAATTTTTATCTGCAAGGAAATTGATTAAATATTCTACGAGTGAAACAGGTTTGGGAAAGGAGAATGTTTTTTCGTTAAAAATGCTTTCAATTAATTTTGCAGCATCTTCATTTGTTTCAACATTACATTCTTCTTTGCTGATGATATTTGATGGGGTTTTTATCCTAATTCCGTCTCTCATGTACCGAATACTGAAGTTCGAACTTTTGATAAAAAAAATGGTTTCTTCTTCGACTTCTTTGTCTAAAGTTTGTTGAGTCCATTTAAAATTTCCTTCAAGAATAAAATCTTCTATTGCTCTACCATCCTGTATATTTACATCGGTTAGAAGATTTACTTTGTTATATCTTTTTGCTTCATAAAATCCATTTGGGATTTTAAAAACAACGCTCTCTTTTTTGAATTTTAAACTCACAAGAGCATTACCTGCATTTAGTAAAGGCATATCACCTCCTCCAGAATTTCCACCATTAAAAAATTTTTGAGTACTCGATTTCTGATAACAAAATAGAGGCTCAAATTTTTTTCTAACAGTGTTTGAAAGGCTTGGTGGAGTTGATGTTCGTTTCCAATAAAATGTTGCTACAAAATTTGCACTTCCAAAAATTTCATCACAAAGCAATTTCAAATTGGCTTGTTCATTATCATCAATTGAAATGAAAATTGCACCATCATCGCTTAATAATTTGTGCAACAATTTTAATCGGGGATACATCATGCACAGCCATTTATCGTGCCTTGTTAAGTCTTCGGCTTCTTTGCCCACCACTTGCCCCAACCACTTTTTTATTTTTGGGTCGTTTACATTATCGTTGTACACCCAGCCTTCGTTGCCTGTGTTGTATGGTGGGTCAATGTAAATACATTTGATGCGACCTTCGTATTCAGGCAGCAAACTTTTTAGGGCTAATAAATTATCGGCATGAATGATTTTGTTTTCAGATTGTTCGCCAAAGCTGTATTCTTCATTTAGTGTATGAAATGGCACATCTAAATGATGATTGATTACTTTTTCTTTTCCTATCCAATTTAATGTGGGCATTTTTCCTTTTGCTGTTGTTGAGCCTAAGGAATTTTCGGCAGGTTTTTATTCAAAAAAATTAGGCGTATTCCTCTGCGTAATTTTCAATCTGCGAAAGGAGCTTCGACATTCCCATGTAGACTTGAAAGCAGCAAAGGATACGCCCTTTCGGACGCATCCCTAAACTGTTTCTGTCTACATTTTGATAAAATTGTCGAAGCTTTATCGCTGACGAAACATTTAGCAACGCTAATGTTGTGATATGTGTTTGTTAATCGGTTATGTCATTTTTTGTTTTTGTTGAAAGCCAAAAGTATGTAAATGCAAATTGTGTTGCAATAGATTGATGATTGATTTTTTAATTCTCATTTCGTAATCGATTCTAAAGAAAGAATAATATGATACTCTTTCACACCAATTGAAAAATTTTCTTAGTAAAGATTATTCTTCAAACTTATCGTTTCGTTTTTGTAATTTTTTGTTTACTTGTTCTAATAATTGTTGTTCGGTAGGTAAGTATAATTTGTATTGTGTCCAACTTAATTGTGCATACAGTGTATGCACAATTGGAAAGGTGCGATAGAGCTGACGATACAAATTGATCTGACGAACTGAATAACCACTACCATATTCAGGTTGTAATTGTTCTGATAAAAATTTAATTAAATACTTTCCATATTCGGCTCTTTCTTTTCCTGCTTGCTCTTCTTCAAATATGCGCTTGCCTATTTGCCAATACATAATAGTTCTTTCGGTATCAACTGCCCTAATTGCATTATCTTTTGCAGTAGCAATAATTGTTTTAATATCGGGGATGATGGATGTATTGATAAGCATAAATTTGAGTACTATTTAGATGACTAAAATAGCAACTAAAATTATATCCATACAAATAAAAAAATGAGCAAAAATTATTCCTCTTCCACACTAGTTGAAAAGTTTGGTTATTGATATTGATAAATTGTAACGTAGTTTGCAACATAAATTTTTTAAACACATGAATAATTCAATTGCTGAATTAGAAAAAATAGCTTCGCAAGTTCGCCGTGATATATTGCGCCAAGTACATGGCGCTAAAAGTGGTCATCCTGGCGGTTCGTTGGGCTGTACAGATGTATTAACAGCCTTATATTTTAAGGTAATGAATCATAACACAGCCTTTGCCATGAATGGCGCTAACGAAGATTTATTCTTTTTAAGCAATGGGCATATATCGCCTGTAATGTATAGCATATTAGCCCGTGCAGGCTATTTTGCCGTAAGCGAATTAAGTACATTTCGCAAATTAAATACTCGTTTGCAAGGGCATCCTACTACGCATGATAATTTGCCAGGCATTCGTATTGCCAGTGGTTCGTTGGGGCAAGGCATGAGTGTAGCAGCTGGTGCAGCATTCAGCAAAAAAATGAATAAGGATAATGCAGTGGTATTTAGCCTACATGGCGATGGCGAATTGCAAGAAGGACAAATTTGGGAAGCGGCACAATTTGCGGCTCATCATAAATTAGATAATTTAATATCGATAGTAGATTGGAATAAATTGCAAATAGATGGCCCCACCGAACAGGTAATGGCTAATGGCGATTTAAAAGCAAAATTTGAAGCATTTGGTTGGCAGGTATGCACCATGAATGGTAATGATATGGCTGATGTGGTAACTACTTTAGAAAAATGCAAAGCCAACACAGGCAGCGGCAAACCGCAAATGATTTTGATGACTACCAAAATGGGTTTTGGTGTTGATTTTATGATGGGCGATCATCATTGGCATGGCGTAGCGCCTAATGATGAACAATTGGCTACTGCCTTATCGCAATTAGAAGAAACATTAGGCGATTATTAATTTTTGAAAATAAAATGAAGTAAAAAAAGCTACCCAATCAAGGTAGCTTTTTTTATTAAAAATACTTCCCCATTATCTAGTTATGCATATAGTCTTCTAATCCTAATCAGATTAATGGCAATCAATTTTAAGTTAAAAAGTTTTGACGTTGGTATTTGTATTAAATCATTAAAATTGATAGCATAACTTATTTAATTACTGCTAAAAAAATGTAGTTACCTTTATCGCCTATTCAATTTTTTCAAATCCATGTACCCAAATCTTTCCTACTTATTTAATGATATTTTTAATAATAATTTACCGCCTTGGTTAAGCAGTTTTTTGCAAGTGTTTAATATTTTTGGAATTATGTTGGCGCTATCATTTGTAGCTGCCGTAATTGTTTTAAAAAAAGGATTAATACAAAAAGCCAATGAAGGCAAATTGAAACCACTATTTCGTACACAAATAATTGGCAAACCTATACAACCAACCGAATTAGTATTTAATGGATTAATGGGATTTTTGTTGGGCTATAAATTAGGATTATTGATTACCGATTTTTCGAATTTTACAAACGATATACAAGCAGCCGTTTTTTCATCAAAAGGAAATATTTTTACTGGAATTTTATTGGCAGCCATTTTTGCTTATTGGCTTTATGCCGAAAAAAAGAAACAACAATTAGCCGAACCTAAAGAAGAAAAAATAACACTGCATCCCAAAGATTGGGTAGGCGAAATATTTATCCGTGCAGCCATTGGCGGCATTGTGGGCGCAAAGATTTTTCACTTGTTTGAATATTGGAGCGATTTTACATCCGACCCATTAGGTATGCTATTTAGCGGCGCAGGTTTAACATTTTATGGTGGTTTAATTGTAGGTTCGGGTGCTGTTATTTATTGGATTATTAAAAACAAAATTTCATTTCATCAAATAGTAGATGTTACAGCGCCTTGCTTAATGATTGCTTATGCCGTGGGGCGTATTGGCTGCCAAATGGCTGGCGATGGCGATTGGGGAATTTTTAATACAGCCTATGCCGTTAATGATAACCAACAAGTTGTAGCTGCGGCTTCGCCAAATGATTACCATCAAACGTTTCAACAGCATACGATGTATTTTGATACTCATTTTGAAGATACATCAAAAGTGCCAGTTGCATATTTTAAAGGGCCTGCGTTTTTACCCAATTGGTTATTTGCATACAACTATCCGCATAATGTAGGCAACGAAGGTATCGCCATAAAAGATTGCACTGGTAAGTATTGTGGGGTTTTGCCATTACCTGTTTTTCCAACACCATTGTATGAATTGATAGCTTGCTTTTTCTTGTTTTTAGTATTGTGGGCTGTACGAAATAAATTAAAATATCCAGGCAGATTATTGGCTTTATACATGATTTTAAACGGAGTAGAAAGATTTTGTGTAGAGCAAATTAGGGTAAATAGTACGTATCATTTTTTAGGAATAAATCCTACACAAGCCGAAATCATTGCTGTTGCATTAATACTAGGTGGAATTATTTATTGGATGATGGCACCAAAATTTGCCACTAAAAATTCAGTGTAAATAGTTTTAAACTTTACTTTGGATTTATTTACTTTTGCGTTCTTCAAAAAAAATAAAAAATATAAACAAAAATAAAAATGGGATATTTATTTACATCCGAATCAGTTTCGGAAGGGCATCCAGATAAAGTAGCCGACCAAATTAGCGATGCTTTAATTGATAACTTTTTGGCATTTGACCCAAACAGTAAAGTAGCCTGCGAAACATTGGTTACAACTGGGCAGGTAGTGTTGGCTGGCGAAGTAAAATCGAAAGCTTATTTAGATGTGCAAGAAATTGCTCGTGAAGTAATTCGTAAAATTGGATATACAAAAGCTGAATACATGTTTGAAGCTAATTCATGCGGTATTCTTTCAGCTATTCACGAACAATCTTCAGATATTAATCAAGGCGTTGATAAAAAGAAAAAAGAAGAACAAGGTGCTGGCGACCAAGGAATGATGTTTGGTTATGCTACCAACGAAACCGCTAACTACATGCCTTTGGCGTTGGATTTAGCACATGGTATTTTGTTGGAATTAGCAGTATTGCGCCGTGAAAACAAAGCTATAAAATATTTACGCCCCGATGCTAAATCGCAAGTAACATTAGAATATAGCGATGACAATGTGCCTGTTCGTATTGATGCAATTGTAGTATCAACACAGCACGATGATTTTGATACAGAGCCAAAAATGTTGGCTAAAATTAAAAAGGATATTGTTGAAATTTTGATTCCAAGAGTGAAGAAAAATTATCCAAAATATGCTCATTTGTTCAACAACAAAATTGCATACCATATTAACCCAACTGGCAAGTTTGTAATCGGTGGCCCACATGGCGATACAGGTTTAACTGGCAGAAAAATTATTGTTGATACTTATGGTGGAAAAGGTGCTCACGGTGGTGGTGCATTCAGCGGTAAAGACCCTTCAAAAGTTGACCGTTCGGCTGCTTATGCAACTCGTCATATTGCTAAAAACTTAGTAGCTGCTGGTGTTTGCAACGAAGTATTGGTACAAGTGTCTTACGCAATTGGCGTAGCACAACCAATGGGTATTTTTATTGATACTTATGGCACTGCAAAAGTGAAAATGACCGATGGCGAAATTGCAAAAATAGTTTCAAGTGTATTTGATATGCGCCCTTACTTTATTGAGCAACGTTTTAAATTGCGTACGCCAATGTATAGCGAAACTGCGGCTTACGGACACATGGGACGTAAAAATGAAACTGTAACTAAAACATTTAAAGCACCCGATGGCAAAACAAAAACAATGAAAGTGGAATTGTTTACTTGGGAAAAATTAGATTATGTAGCTAAAGTAAAAGCAGCTTTTAAGATAAAATAGTTATTCTGATTTTATATAATAAAAAAATCCCCGATAGAATCTATCGGGGATTTTTTTATTTACTACTTAATGTTTCGGATTTGTTATAATTACCTTGCCAGCATTGTTTTTAGCCGCATCCGATTTGGCAGCATCGGCAGCCTTTTGTTGGTCGGTTCTTAGTTTAATTATTTTAAATTCTATTCGGCGATTTTTTTCCATTTCTTCATCGCTGCATTTTACACCATCATGGCATCTGTTTACAGGCTTACTTTCGCCATAGCCTTTTCCTACCAATCGGCTTTTTTGAATACCATGTTTTATTAAATAGTTTACCGCTGCTTGTGCACGGCGTTCGCTTAGCCATTTATTAAATTTAGCCGAGCCTTTACAATCTGTATGAGCACTTAATTCAATATCAATATTTTGTTGGTCTTTTAATTTTTTAATTAAAGTATCAAGCACCTGCGCCGATTCTTTTTTAATTAAGAAGCTACCAAATGCAAAATAAATATTTCGAATACGCAATGGATTATTACTTTCCATAGATACCAGCGCATAGTTTTTAGTTACACCTGTTCTTTTCTTTTCTATCTTAGTAGTATAGCTTTCTTTTAAACCTTTGTATGATTTTTTGCCCGTACGAATCAAATAATCATTTCCGCCTTTTATACCATCAATTCTATAATAACCATATTCGTCTGTTACAGCATCATACACTGTTCCATCTGTTTTATTCGTTACCTGCACTCTAGCGCCTTCAATAGGTTTATGAGTAGCTTTATCAGTTAATATACCTTCAAAAAATAATTTAGGATTATGGCTTTTCCATTCATAAATTCTTTCTTTACCGCTTTTGTTAGATGATATCCAACCTGTAGCTTCATCATTTGGATTTACTGTAAAACAATAATCATCATGCGATGTATTGATAGGAATATTCAAATTTTCGGCGTTCGAAAATCTTGTACTTCCATCCCAATTAGATACAAAAATATCTAACCCACCTAACGAGTAAAAACCATCACTTGAATAATAAAGTGTATTATCTTTTGTTAAAAACGGAAATACTTCGTTGCCTGTCGAGTTTACTTCTGCGCCTAAGTTTTTAGGTTCTGTCCAATCGCCATTATCTCCTTTATAGGTAATATATAAATCGGAGCCGCCAAAGCCGCCATTTCTATCCGAAGCAAAAATCATTTTATCGCCATCAGCATTTAAGGTAGGATGCATTACCGAATAATCATCGCTGTTAAAATTTAATGGCATCGTGTTTACCCAATTGCCATCTTCGTCTCTTTCGGCCGAATAAATTTTTAGTACATTTTCAACTTTCACTTCATTCTTATTGCTTGATTGTACTAAAGCTGTACGAGTAAAATAACATATTTTACCATCAGCCGAAAACGTACAAGGACCTTCATGTACTGGTGTATTTATTTTACCTTTTAATCTAGTTGGTTTTGAATATTCGCCATCCGATGCAGTATCTTTTACGGTAAAAAATAAATCTAAATTGCCTACGGTTTTACCCCAAGGGTTTTTCTTTTTATCTGTATTATCAATGGATTCTGTTTCGCTGCAAATTACAATACCATTATCTAACGGTGCAGCGCCAAAGCGTTCGCCAATGCCTCTAATAATCGTTTCATTCACTTCATACAATGTAGTATCTTGATGAAACATGGAAGTTGAATCGCAACTTTTCATCATTATTTTTGCTAAATCGCTTTTAAAATCTGATAAGCTATCATAAGCTCTAAAAGCATTATGGGCATCATCATATTTTTCGTTCATCATCAGCAATTTGCCATAATTCAAATAGTCTTCGGGTTTTACACCGCCTTTAAATTTGCCATGAATTAATTTAGCGTAAGTAAGTTCGGCTTTTTTAGTTTGATTGGTTAATCTATAGCCTTCGGCAAGCTGGCGCAAAGTTTTTGCGTCTTCTTTTTTTGCATCCAATACTTTTTTCAAATAAAAGTTGGATTTGTCGTATTGCATCTGGTCATAAGCAGTTGTGCCAATTTTGCCATTGTTTGCACATCCGCTTACTATCGCCGCCACCACAAACAACAACACGATTATGTGAGATGATTTCATTTATTTGAAAAGGTACTATTTGAAAAAATTTCAGCAAATTTAACTTTATATATCAAATCTTGGTATTAAAAACTTAGAATATTCCACAGCAGTTAACAAAAATGTATAGTAGGCTGGAATATTTGAAAACAAAGCAGAATAATATATTACAGCATTTTGTTTTTTTGGCAATGTTTTTTTAAATCTTTGTTGAATAATTTACTTACAAAAAATGATACACGAAGAAGAAGGATTTTTAACACAAGGCAGGCGCAAAGCGCTAGTTGATTTATTAAAAACAAAACACATTACAGATGAAAAAGTATTGAAAGCAATAGGCAGCGTAAAGCGTCATATATTTTTTAATATCGATTTTCAAATGCATGCTTATGAAGATAAACCTTTTTCTATTGATGCTGGGCAAACTATTTCGCAACCTTATACAGTAGCTTTTCAAACTCAATTATTAGAACTTAAAACATTAGATAAAGTTTTAGAAATTGGCACTGGCAGTGGCTATCAAGCTATTATATTGGCTGAATGTGGTGCCAGAGTTTTTACTATCGAACGCCAAAAAGTATTGTACGATAAAACCAAACCGCTATTAGCTACATTGGGTTATGATAAAATAAAATGTTTTTATGGCGATGGTTTTAAAGGTGTACCATCGTATGCACCTTACGATAAAATAATCATCACCGCCGCAGCACCCGAAATACCCGAAGATTTAAAAAATCAATTAAAAGTGGGTGGCTATTTAATCATTCCGCTTGGTACCGAAACCAGCACCATGATGCGATTAAAAAAAATATCTGAAACCGAATTTGTAGAAGAACAATTTCACGAATTCAAATTTGTGCCCATGTTGAAAGGCACAAATAAATAATTTTACGAATCCCTCTATTCTACCTCAACAATATCACATCGCCTTTATACATTTCTTTTTGATGGGTAGTAGGATTAATAAACGAAACAAAAAATACATAAGCGCCCAGTTCTTGCAAAGCACCGTTGAATGTACCATCCCAAGCATTGCCGAATAATGTGGTTGAAAATACTTTTTGACCAAGCCGATTATAGATTTTAAAATCGTATTGCTGTGGCTCTAAATCGCAAGCTATGATGGGTTTAAAAGTTTCATCTACACCATCATTATTGGGTGTAAATGAATTAGGAAACAACACTTTGCAATCGCAATCCATAAAATTAATTGTAATAGAATCGGCAACCGATGCACAAGGTGGCATAGTTATCATTACATGATACAAACCCGATGTATCAACAGTTATAGCATTATTTGTAGAATAATTATTCCATACATAATTAGCCAATGAATATTGTGGTGCTGATAAAATAATAGAATTGCCTGCACATAAATTAGTATCGTTGCCCAAATTAATTTGCGGTAAATCTATCACGGATAAATTGATAGTAATAAACGAATCGCAACCCAACATATTTAGTAAAGTATCTTTATAAATACCCGATTTATTGATGGGCAAACCATTTGGCAATGTGTAAAATTGATTACTACAAATTACTGGATTCAAATTAATATTATTGACACTGTTAACTACCAACTGAAGACTGATTATAGAATCACACCCATTTTGATTTATCAAGGTATCATAGTAAATGCCGCTTGTGGTAAGCATTTGATTATTGAATAAAAAAGATTGATTGCTGCAAATGGTTTTATTGATACTTGTATTGCTGATATTATTTACCGATAATTGAATAGTGTAAATACTATCGCAGCTTGTAGCAGATGGAATAGTATCATAATAAACGCCTGCCGCATTTAGTTTTTTACCATTATGCAAAGTATAGTTTTGATTACTACAAATAGTAATTGATTTAGTTTGATATTGATAATTTAAAACCGATAGATGAGTTGTAATAACTGAATCGCAGCCTGTCATATTCATAATAGTATCTACATAAGTGCCTGCCACAGTTTGCGGATAGCCATTGGGCAATTTAAAAGTATCGTTTTTACAAATACTTATATTTTGCGAATACGAAGTATTTGAACATGGTGGCAATGGAATGCACGATGTATCGGGTATATATCGCCATACATCATTACGTGGATGAGCGCCACAATCGGCGCCTGTATATACATACAAGCGGTTAGCATAATCTACCACCATACAATGCAAATATCTGCCGGGTATTCGGTTGCTTGGGCTGGCTACGCCTGCCGTACCATAATTTCCGTTTTGATTGGCTGCATTATTATAAGTACCATTTAGCCATTTAAACTGATTGGTATTGCTATCAAACAGCCACAAATCATTATTGCAAGTATTGCCAGCTGTATCTGTGCCGCCAAATAAATAAGTAAGATGTTTAAAATTGCCAACTAATTGTGCTGCTCTCCAATGATGCCTTGCGGCTGGTAATCCTACTTGACAATAGGCCACATAACTACCTGCATCATTGAGTTGATTGCTGCCAGCTATCCATGTCCACTTATTAGCAGATATATTATATTTCCATACATCATTATGATTCATACCGCCAAACAATAATAAATTCATGGCTGTATCTTGCGATGCTGCATAGCCATTACGGGCAGGTGGCAAATTACTAAAAGCAGCTACGCCCAATGTACCATAATTACCCAAGTCATTAGGAGTGGTTGAGCCATGCATCCATGTCCATAAATCGGTAGTGGGGTTATATTTCCAAAGGTCGTTTGCCACATCGCCATGCCTATTAATAACACCACCAAACAACCAAAAATTGCCTTGCTTATCTACCCAATGTGTTATTGCGCCTTCTCTGCCGCCTGGGCTATTGCCTAGGGCTGCTGTACCCATTATGCCATACGTGGCTGTATGATTAGGTGTGCTATCGCCGCCCACCCACATCCACATATTTAGGGCTATATTATATTTCCACATATCGCTATGCAAGCCTGTGGTGTCTTTGCCACCATATAGCCACATATCGCCTTGTGCATCTGTCCAGGTTAGTGCGCCTTCTCTGCCGCTAGGTGTGCCGCATACACTGGCTACCCCTTTTACATTGTATTTGCTGGTAGGGTATTGGTACGCCGTAAATGAATAAGGGGGATTACGATATGTTGGTGTTTTTTTGCCTGCCCATGCATTTAAAATACCTGAATATTCTGCTAAATAATTATAATAATGGGGGAAACCGCCATTAAATGTTTTTCCAGCAAATACCCAAAAATTACCTTGATTGATTTTCCAATAATTGCAACCAAAAGTATTTCCTGTGTTATTTATAGCATAATATTTATAACTAAAGCACCCTGTTGAATCGAATATACTTGAGTTCTGAAGCCAATATTGATTTCCCTGTTCAAAAGTCCAAGTGCCACTGCCCTGTGAATATACTTTTTGAAATGAAAAAATATATATACCTACAAGTAATAGGAACAACTTTAAGGTATGTGGAAATCTAGTCAAGATTTGTGGGTAGATATTTATACGAAATTGCTTTATAAAGGTAAACAAAAAATCAAATTAAAAAGGCTTTCAGAAATTTCTGAAAGCCTTTTGTGTTTATATCTGTAAATTCGCTATCCTGAAGCATTTTACAACTTGCCGATTATATAGATTTATTAATGGCAATATCATATTCCACATTGCCCTGTTCTTGGTATTCGTCATCAGTATTAATATTCCAAAGGTGTTGGTTGTTGCCCAATACAATTTGTTTGGCTGCCAATAAACCCATCAATATAGAATGGTCTTGATTATTGTATTTAAATGCACCATATCTACCAATTACTAATAAATTAGGAATGGTTTCTAAATAATTTTTTACTACATCAACATGCTTTGCATAGCCTGTTTCGTACACAGGATAACATTTTGGAATATGCAATAAATGTGTATTCAACACTTTATCTTTTGCTGAAATTAAATTCAATTTTCTTAATTCTACTTCAGCTAATTTTCCCATTTCAACTTCTGATGATTTCCAGATTTCATCATGTTCAAAACACCAATATTCTAAGCAAAGAATAGATGTTTTTTTATCACGATAAAGCGATGGACACCAATTTCTGAAATTAGTAATTCTGCCATGCAACACTTCGGGGCTGTGTACATAAATCCAATTATCAGGAAATAAATTTGCATTATCTATTTCAACATACACCAATATTGTATTGCGAAAATATAATTTTTCAGAAGCTTGTTTTACCAACGCTGACGCATATTGTAAGCCTTTTACCATATTGGTTAATGGCATGGTGCTAATCACTTTATCGGCCAAATGTGTTTCGCCATTTTGTAGTTCAACGCCTCTTACTTCACCATTTTCATCTTGAATAATTTTTTTTACTGCTGCATTCAAATACAATTTGCCGCCATAGTTTTTGTATTGCTCTGCCATGCTTTCGTACAACATGCCCGTACCATTTTTAGGATAAGCAAATTGGTCAACTAATGTTTTATGCTTGTTGCCTTTGTTGCCTATCAATGCACCTTTTACGGCTTCCCACAACGATAGTTTTTTAATGCGTTGTGCTGCCCAATCGGCATCAATTTTACTACAAGGTATGCCCCATAATTTTTCAGAATAATTTTTAAAAAAAATGCCAAACAGTTTTTTGCCAAACCGATTAATTACCCATTCTTCAAATGTTTGTGGGTTGGCAATGGGCGTTAATCTTTGTTTTGCATAACTAAATAAAATACCAAATACAGTTGTGATGGGCAAATTACTTAATGCATTAAAAGGTTGAAGCGGATAATAAAAAAATTTATTTCGATAATAAATTCGAGTTAATCGATTTACTAATGTGTAATCGGATTGAACAATTTCTGCAAAAAAATCGTTCACTATTTTATCGCTACTAAAAAAACGATGTGGCCCACAATCTACTCGTTGTCCCCATAAATCAAAGCTTCGAGCCAAGCCACCCACATCATTGCCTGCTTCAAATAAAGTAACATCGCAACCAGCCTTTGCTAATTGATGAGCAGCTGTAAGCCCTGCCGGGCCTGCGCCAATTACGATTATTTTATGTTGAATAGTCAATATTGAAATTTAGTAGTGGGTGGCGAAATTAATTAGTTGAGTTGATTTAACTTTATATTACTTCAAAAATATCTATACTTTTTTTAATCAAATGTACTTGCATTAATGCTTGTAACAAAAAGTTGATTGTTGCTATTCGCATTCCAAAGCTGAACTTCTGCTTCGTTAAATTTTTCATTTGGTATCATTACATCAATAAATAATGGATGCCATTTTTTATCATCATTCATCAATCTACTTATTCTTATCAATCTGGTTTTAACTTCTTTATTGTTGTTTTTAAATCGAACAATTAATCGAGGCATCAGCCACACATTCCATTCTTTTGGTGCAGCATAAAAATTAGCCGAAACTCTTAACCATTTGTTTTTATTATGCAGTAAATTAATTGGCATCAACTTGCTAAACTGTTGCTGGGCGTTAATTACAATTGTATCAGCCAATTTAATGTTTTGTAATTCAACATCTTTTTTATTTAAAAAATTGCCACTGTATTCTTCATCAGTATCTAATAATTTTAAATCATTAAATTGAATATTCCATCTTCCAAAAGTTCTTAACAGATAACTTTTGGTCATGTTATCGCCTTCAAAATATATGGCATAATGTGCTTGCCATATTAAATTTATATTCAAATACATGCAGCTCGAAAAAAGCAATATAGCAATTGATTTTATAAATTTATTTTGCTTCAATACCCAACTAATAATGGCTGCTAACGGAAAACTCATTACGGCATAACTCTGCACCATGGCTCGTTGCCCAAGGCTTGTAGCATACCACCATATTGCCCAACTAAATACTACATAAATATTTAACAACATGAATATTAATGTGGCGATGGCTATTTTTTTGTGTTGATGAAATAAAAAATAAAAACCAAGCGAAGCAAAAAACATGATGGGTGTATAAACAAACCAACCCTTTTTATAACTGATTAATCCATTGATAATATGCGGATGAAACCAATCGAAATGTTGATTGCCATAAGTATAAACCAACCATTGATTGCTTACATATTTCCAATACAATAATTGAATTGAAAATACTATCAACAAACAAATTGCCGACACAAAAAAATATTTGAAATGAGTAAATATGAAACTCAATTTTTCTTTTACAGAAGTTGCTGAAAGCGAAATATTCCATAACACAAACAGTGCAATTAGTATGGCATCTGTTGGGCGAATTAACATAGCTAAACCTATTAAAGAGCCCACTGCTATTGAGTTTTTTAGATTTGGCGATGCATAAAATTTTATAATAAACCATAGCAACATACAATACACAAAAAATAATTGATTGTGTGTTAATGCACCTGTAATGGCTGAATATTCAATATAATTTGTAGCCAACACCACCAATGATAAAGTGATGGCTACAACCTTATCATCAAAAAAAAGCAACAGTATTTTTCGTAAAAAATACAAGGCTAAAAAAGCATACAATAAGCAGCCCATCGAAATACAAAACTGATCTGGAAACGAAAAACCATTGGCTTTATAGTTTCCTATTTTTGCCCATGTATGCGCAATAGTAAAAAACGGAAACATCATTATAGCGTTGCCAATAGTATAAGTCATTACGCTATTTCCATTCGCAACTTTAAAAGCACTTGAAAAACCATCGGGTTGCACATTGGCTTCGGTTGCTGCTTTGCTGGTTTGCTCTAAAGTTTTTATATCATGATAAATAAAAATGGATGGTAGATAAGCATAGTAGCCAGCCACATCCCAACTAATGGTTGAACCAACGCCTGTTTTATTCCATGTAGGGCAAAAAATATTGGTAAGTAATAAAGCACAACAGCAAATGAATAATGCTATTGAACTAAATAAGTTTCTATGAAAAAATGTGAGTTTTGAAAAAATCAAATTTTAAAAATCGGGCTAAATAAAAAATAAATCTATGATAAAATTCTAACAATATCTCTTGCAAAATAACTTGCAATTAAATCGGCACCAGCTCTTTTAATAGAAAGCGTTGTTTCTAAAATGGCTTGGTCTTCATTCAGCCAACCCTTTGCTGCTGCTGCTTTTATCATCGAGTATTCGCCGCTTACATGGTAAGCACTTACAGGAATTTTAACCGCATTTTTTGCTTCTCTAATAATATCTAAATAGCTTAAAGCAGGTTTCACCATTACAATATCAGCGCCTTCGGCTTCATCTTGC
Source organism: Bacteroidota bacterium (assembly GCA_046051225.1). Taxonomy (GTDB): domain Bacteria; phylum Bacteroidota; class Bacteroidia; order Chitinophagales; family CAIODY01; genus CAIODY01. The sequence goes on from JBJOOR010000001.1 coordinate 111,963, forward strand.
AATACTTCTTTTAGAGCTTCAATTCTGTTGGCAGGATTCATTTGATACGATTTTTTATCGCCAAAACCTGGTGCCGAATCTAATGCATCACGGAATGGACCATAAAAACACGAAGCATATTTTGCACTATACGCCATGATACCTGTTTTGGTAAAATTATTTTGTTCTAATGCTTTTCTAATGGCCGCAATTCTACCATCCATCATATCGCTTGGTGCCACAAAATCTGCCCCAGCAGCGGCATGCGATACACTCATTTGTGCCAACACATCAACCGTTGCATCGTTTACAATTTCATTATTTTCTACAATTCCATCATGCCCATAAATCGAAAATGGGTCTAATGCAATATCAGTCATCACCAACATATCGGGGCAAGCATTTTTTATTTCACGAATGCTGCGTTGCATTAATCCATCAGGGTTTAAAGCTTCTGTACCTTTATTATCTTTTACATTATCATCGCATTTTATAAATAACAAAACACACTTTAAACCCATAGCCCAAAGCTGTTTTACTTCTTCTATTGTGTTATCCAAACTCATTCTATAATAGCCTGGCATTGATAATATTTCTTCTTTATAATTTGTGCCTTCATTAATAAAAAGTGGTACAATTAAATCATTGGGTGTAATAATTGTTTCGCTAACTAAAGCTCGTATGGCTGATGATTGGCGAAGAATTCGGCTTCTATAATTCATTGATTGTTTAGTTTTTTTTTCGTTCTATTTTATAAATAAACGTTTCGCAATTAATATTGTTGGGGTTGATGCGATACATAAAATTATCAATAAAACTAGGTTCTACTTTAGTTTCAAACTGCACATTAAAATTTCGTTTTGTGGCTTCCAATCGTTTCTCTAAATTTTCAGATTGATAAAATATAATGTAATTGGGCATTGTACTATCGGGCATTTGAAGTATTTTTTTGTACGTTGAATCAAGTGGTACGGTATTATTTACATCATAATCTTTTACCAGTTTTCCTAAATAAAACATGGGCGACATTAATGCTCCATCCCGATTACTATCTTCTACAATAATATTTTTCACATCGCCTTTACTACGCAGATACAGCATGGCTTCTACTCGGTTTCGTTTGCTATAAGTGGGTGTAATCACTAGCAATAAAAATATATTTAATAGCCAGAAAAATTTCCAAATTGCCGATTCAATTTTTTTGTTTTTATTCCAAAATTTTGATTGCAGCACAAACTCACTCCAGCCACTTATGCCTAAAATTAAGATAAATGGAAAGATGGGCAAAATGAATCTTTCTTGCTTATTTGGGAAATAAGAATGCGCTGCCAAAAAAACAAAACTTGGCAAAAATAAAATCCATTTTTTATAATTTTTAAAATAACCAAACAACAGCATAAGACTTATTGGTGGAATAAAAATACCCATCAGCAATAAAAAATAATTGTACCATGGTTGGTTATAATAGGTAGTTGAGTTTACCATATTGTATCGTACATATTCAGTAAATTCAACAAAAGGATGATGCCAAATAATCATATCAACACCGCCTTGAACAAGGGCTGCGCAAATTAAAAACCCAATACCTACAAAAATGCCTACAATAAATTTGCGTTCGATAAATAATGCCAAGCCAAAACCAAATGAAAATAAAATGGTTTGAAATCTGATATTGAAACCAATGCCCAATAATAATCCAATCAACAAAGCTGTTGTAATTTTTATTTTTTCATTTTTAACAACCAACCATGTAGCCATTATCAATGGCGGAACACATGCCATTTCAACTAAATTACGAACACTTAAAAACGGAAATACCCAAAATAAAGAAAGTAGCAATCCAACTTTTTTCGCCACTTCTATATTGGCAATTTTTTCGGTTATTTTAAAGCCACAATAAATAGTAATTAAAGAATACCATGCATGAACCAATCGTACCAACAACATTTTTATTTCGGGATGAGAAATACCCACAAATTGTAAAGCCTTAAAAAAGAAATAGTGAAGCCCTACATAAAAAAAACTATGCCCTGTAGGCGTTGGAATGGTTTGCCCTTCTTTAGGCAGCCATGCATTGTAATCAGCATTATCTATCCATGATTGAGCAGCTTCTATAACCAAAAAATGGTCATCATGCATACCAAATCCTCTTGAAAAAATGGTAGCTATTAATCTGAAAAAAAAACCTACAAACAAAATTGTTTGTAATGGATTATCGGTGTAGTAGCTTTTTATTTTTTGTATCATTTTTTTAAAAATAAGATAATAAAATTATAGCGAATATTCCTTCACAGCATCCACAAAGGCTTTGGCATGATCAACAGGAATGTTGGGTAAAATACCATGACCTAAATTGGCGATATATTTTTGTGTTCCAAATTCATCAATCATCGCTTTTACATCTGCTTTTATTTGCGGAATGGGTTGCAATAATTTACATGGGTCAAAATTTCCTTGCAAACAAATTTTACTGGAAGTGGCTTCACGAGCCATTTTTGGGCTGATGCACCAATCTAATCCCAAACCACTTGCTTTTGAATTGGCTAAATCCTTTAATGCATACCAACTGCCTTTTGGAAATAAAATCACAGGCGCATGTGTGTGCAATGCATCTGCAATTTGCAATAAATAAGGTTCTGAAAATTTCTTAAAATCCTGTGGCGATAACATGCCGCTCCAACTATCGAAAACCTGCACCACATCAGCACCTGCGGCTACTTGTAGTTTTAAATATTCGATGGTTACATCGGTTATTTTTTGCAATAATTGATGGGTTAATTGTGGTTCAGAAAAACAAAATTGTTTTGCTTTGTCGAAGCTTTTACTGCCTTTTCCTTCCACCATATAGCACAACAAAGTGAATGGTGCACCAGCAAATCCAATCAATGGCACACGATTGTTTAATTCTTTTTTTACCAATTTTATGGCATCATACACATAATTCAAATTGTGTTGTGCATCCTTTACCTGCAAGGATTCCAAGTCTTTTTGATTGGCAATAGTCTTTGGTAAAAATGGTCCTTTATTTTCTACCAATTGCACTTCCAATCCCATCGCTTGCGGCACTACTAAAATATCTGAAAACAAAATTGCAGCATCAACACCAACTTGGTCAACAGGCTGCAACGTAATAGCACAAGCCAATTCGGGCGTTTGCACTCGTGTAAAAAAATCATATTGATTTCTCAATTTGATGTAATCGGGCAAATATCTTCCTGCCTGACGCATCATCCAAACTGGTGGGCGACTAATTTGTTCGCCTCGTAAAGCCTTTAACAACAAATGTTCTGAATTCATATTTAATGTATAATGAGTGGCGAAAATACAACACTAATTTTAATGCAGTGTTGCAATATTATGTAGAAGTAAAATGCCAATGTGTTTTTTAAACGCATTCCGTTTTTTATTGTTGTATTTCTCTGCCCAGTTTTTTGAAGTTTTTAATCCACCTAAATAAAAGCGGCTGGTAAGCCCAACACCTGTAACGGCGGCAATCAAATAATATTGATGTACAATATGCCAAGCAGTAAAATATCCGGCACCTGCTACTGATAATAAATTCACTATTCCGAATCCTATTTTGCCAGCATACATCTGCCCACTGCCTGGCAAAAATGCACTTAACATACTTGCTTTTTTTTCATTTTTTAATTTCGGAAATGAATTGACAAAAATACTATCGGCAGTTTTTTTATAATCTGTTTTTACAGCGGCTATAAATTTTAAATGTGCATTTTCAAAATCATCATTATTTAAAAAAATTAAGCATTTAAGCCAGTTGACATGGTATTTGTCGGTGCTATCTTTTAAATCATTATCATACTGAATCATATAATTTTTTGCCTCCAAATAATTTTCTGATAAATAAGAATTCAGCATTATTTCATACAATATTTTTTGCTGTAATGAATCAGATAAATTTTCAATATCAATCCTGTTAAGGGTTTGAGCTGCTTCTGCGAATAGTTTATTCGACTTCAATAATTCAGCTTTTTGAATTAAAGCATTTATTTTTTCAACTTCTTTTTTCTCTGAAAAAACTTTATACTCCAATTGCAAAGCCGCATTTGGATAATCAACACTTTGAGCCCATGAACTAAAATTGTTCAGTAAGCTTATCAGCGTTATCCAATAAATTGTGATTAATATTTTCATACGCTTTGCGTTGTTTTACTTTTAAACCAATTACAGTTCCCCAAATATTGCCAACATAAAATACACTGAACAAACCTGTATAAGCCCAGCCGTGTATGCTTTTTACGCCTTTCTTTTTAAAACCGCTGTATGCTTCTGCTGCAATTAATGCGGTGGTAAACAAGGCAGCAAAACCTTGCCCCCAATTGCCATAATACATTTTTCCTGCTCCTGGTATTACAGCACTCAACAAGCCTGCTTTTAATACATTTTTGTTTTTTATGCTTTGTAAATCGTTGTAATTATTCATCATCGTTTCTAACGAATAATTAAACTGATGCGGATAGTTTGTTTTAAAATTTTCATATCCTTTTTTGAAAGCAATAGTGTCGTGTACCATTAAGTTTTTAGTAAGCTGTTGTATGGCAAATACTTTTTTCCATTTTAATGAATCGGCTGAATGGTTTATAGATGCTATGTTCCAGAGGCTTTCTTGTTTCTTGTTTTCATTAAAAAATACTGAAATATTTTCGGGCATGTATTCAAATGCTAGATGCAACTGATTCAATTTAGCATACAATAAATATTGATTTTGATAAGGCGCTTCTGATAAACCTTTTTCATAATTTAGTTTTTCATCACTAAACTTTTGTGATTGAAATTTTAATTTTTCAACTGCATAATAATAAGCTGTGCTAGATGAAGGATGCAATTGTAAGTAAAGCCCAGCATCATTATACAAATGCTCTTTCAATAAATACTCGGTAAATGAAACTGAAAACTTTTGCATTGCCGAATCTTGCTGTGCATCAACATTTTGAAGCAGCAACAATATACCAATCAACAACACAACAATATTTTTCATCATAAAATTTGAAAGGCAAAGTAAATGAGAAATTTGTTTTTGAAAGGATATCTTGTATTTTTATTGGAAGAAACTTATCCATCATTTTTACCTAATGAAAAAAATAATTGTATTTTGCTTATTACTTTGCTGCTGCGTTTTAGTTAATGCACAAACTAAGCCTGATACTTTACCTAATAAACCCAAGCAGCCTATGTTTATGCCTAACGTGGGGTATAGTTTTTTAACGGGAAGATTTGTAAAAGTGGGTTCATGGGTAAAAATTTCAAATAGATTTTATGGTGAAATTGCTTACGCCTATTTCCATGAAATAAGTTCTAATAATGATATTTATGCATGGCAAACAAGAAATAAATTTTTAATTGGATTGAATTTTTTTTTAGATAAAGCGGAGATGAAAACTTTTGTTAATTGCAGCTATTTGAGACACTATTATCATGTATATGATTATGATAAAAAAATAAAAAAATTATATCAAGATGATAAGGGTTTTTACTCTAGTTATTCGTGTAATATATGTTATAAAACTACAATAATGAAAGGCAAGTTTGGTACAATAATTAAAGTAGGAGTTGCAATTCCTGGCATTCCGGTATTGTTTGGTACTACTCCTTTAAATATGGAATGTTCATTTTATTATTCAATATAAAATTTAGTTATGAAAAAAATATTATCGCCCTTTAAAAGGGTTCAACTTAGAATAAGTATTTTGATTCTGTTTTTTTATTTGCTGGCAATTAGTTGCCACAAAAAACCAGTAGAAGACCCATTGCACCCAACAAATTATCCATCCCCTACTTATATCGGTGCAGATAAAATTGTATGTAGAATTGATGGTGAGTATTTTGAAACATCTTCAAATGGAAGCAGGATAATGGGGACGTATCCTATTGAAGTAAGCTATGATACTTCAACACAAAGATTTCAAATAAACGGATTTGATAAAGGTGAAATTAAAAGTGGAGTTAGTAGGCAAATATCAATTAAAGTTAGTGGAGTAAAAAATATTACCACTTATGATTTGATGCCTAGATTTAACTACTATAGTTCAAGGTTTAATTCAGCTTCAATATCAAATAATACATCAGAAGTATTTGAAACAGATTCTTTATATAATGGTAATGTTAGAATAACAAAATTGGATGTTAATATTCAAAAAAGAATTATTTGCGGAACATTTTCATTTAAAGCGCTAAATAAAAAGACAAATCGCATTACTGTTGTTTCTGATGGTTGGTTCGACCTTGTGTATTACTAATTAAAGCCCAGCATCATTATACAAATGCTCTTTCAATAAATATTCGCTAAATGAAATGGAAAATTTTTGCATTGCCGAATCTTGTTGTGCATCAACATTTTGAAGCAACAACAATATACTGACCAACAACACAACAATAGATTTCATCATAAAATTTGAAAGGCAAAGTAAATGAGAAATTTGTTTTTGAAAGGATATCTTGTATTTTTATTGGAAGAAATAATAGCTATGAAAAAAATAATTCTTTCAGTTTTGTTGTTTAACTGCTTTATAGCTTTTGCCCAAGAAAAAGCACTACAAATAACGCAGCCAAGTATTGGAAAAACATACGTATTAAAAGCAGGAACAAAAGTGGCATATACTACTATACAAAAAGACTCATTAAGAAAGGGAGAGATAAATGCTATTGGCGATTCTTTTTTAGTAATTAATAATGATACCGTTCTATTTTACCAAATTAGCCAATTGCAATTTGATAGGATGAATTTGATAAAAAAAATAGGAAGTAGAGTTGGTGGCTGTGTTTCTTTATTTTCTGCTGTATTAATATCAATGCCAATTATTAAAGATGTAAAAGCTAGAAATAAAGCAGGAGGCGTATTTGATGAATTAATACTAACAATAGAAAACAGAGAGTTACATTTGACAGCCTATTTAATAATCAGAGACATAGTTTTATTTCTTGCAGTAGCCATACCAACAGGGATGGGAATTAAATTAATAACAGATAGTAACAAAAAAAGATTGTTGTTTAATAAACACAAAATGATAGATGGTTCGTCTTTTAAATATCAAGTGATTGATTTATAAATTTAATACAACATGAAACTAAAATTAATTATATCAATAATAGCCTTACCACATAACGCTTTTGCCGAGATTTGGGTTTTAGGTGTATTTAAATATTTATATAACTTCGCATCCAATGAATGAAATAAAAAATATAGCAGTAATAGGAAGTGGTTCGTGGGCTACGGCTATTGTAAAAATATTGGGCGAAAAAAAAGTAAATCTGCATTGGTATATCCGCCGCCATGAAGTGGTGGAGCATATTAAAAAATATCGCCACAATCCTGATTATATCAGCAGCGCTCAATTACCTGTAGAGCAAATTTCATTTTACAATACAGCCAAAGAAGCTATCCAACAAGCCGATTGGGTAATCGTAGCTACTCCTTCTGCATTTTTAAAAAGCAGTTTAGACGGTTTATTACCTGCTGATTTTACGAACAAAAAAATAATATCAGCCATCAAAGGAATGATACCCGATGCTGATGAAAACCGCATTATTGCCGAATATTTCAACAAATTTTTTGCTATTGATTTTACTAATTTTATTGTTATCAGTGGGCCATGTCATGCCGAAGAAGTGGCATTAGAAAAATTATCGTACTTAACTTTTAGTTGCCCCGATACCACCAAAGCCTCATTAATAGCCGATTTATTTGCTTGTAGATTTATCAAAACAAATTTTACCGAAGATATTTACGGAACTGAATTAGCTGCCGTAATGAAAAATATTATTGCCTTAGCAAGTGGTATTTGTCATGGATTGGGCTATGGCGATAATTTTCAGGCGGTGTTGGTTTCTAATGCCATACAAGAAATAAAACGATTTGTAGATGCGGTGCATCCTATCGAAAGAGATATAAAAGGCAGCGCTTATTTAGGCGATTTATTAGTAACTGCATATTCTCAATTTAGTCGCAATAGGGCTTTTGGGCTGATGATTGGCAAAGGCTATTCGGTAAAAGCAGCACAATTGGAAATGAATATGATAGCCGAAGGTTATTATTCGGTAAAATGTATTTATGAAGCCAATCAAAAATATAAAATTGATTTGCCCATTACCACAGCCGTTTACCGAATTTTATATGAAAGAAATTCGCCAATGATGGAAATAAAATTGATGACGGAAAAGTTGAAGTAGTAATCAGTTTTTAGTCGGCATTATTCAGTAAAAAGTTGAAACATTGTTAAGTTAGTATTGTTATAAAAAGTCTTAGTGCCTTCCGAAATTTCAGGAGTGGTTAAAAATTGTATTTATAAAATGGAAATTAAAAACGAACCGATAGTTAATAGAGTAGATGAAAGTGGCTTAATCACTTTTAATCTGGAAGATTATTTCCCGAAGGAAGAAATAATAGTGTTTGATTTAAAGCCATTTTTATTTCAAGAATTAATACTTCGTGAAAAAGATTATCGCAAACAATTAACCGAACAAGATTGGAGTTTGTATAGCAACAAAGCCGTTTGTGTGCTTTGTTCGGCAGATGCTATTATACCAGTGTGGGCTTATATGTTGGCTTCAACTTATTTGCAACCTGTGGCAAAAAAAGTATTTTTTGGTAGTGCCGAAATTTTTATTCAAACCGAAATGAATGCAGCCTTAAATAAAATTGATTTTTCGAAATTCACCGACCAACGAATTGTGGTAAAAGGTTGTGGCGATAAGCCTGTACCCGAAGGCGTTTATTTGCATATTACCAATTTGCTGTTGCCTTATGTAAAAAGCATTATGTATGGTGAGCCTTGTAGCACTGTACCGCTGTATAAAAAGAAATAAATGTTTTAATGCTTTCATCAGATTTGTACATTTGCAAAAAAAGTATTTTGATAAATAATAAAAAAATAGTGGTGGTATTGCCTGCCTATAATGCGGCTTCAACGCTTGAAAAAACGGTAGCCGAAATAGATAGAAACATTGTAGATGAAATTATTTTAGTAGATGATGCCAGCAAAGACAATACAACCGAATTAGGCAAAAAAATTGGCATACAACATTGTATTCGTCATGAAAGCAATAAAGGATATGGCGGCAATCAAAAAACCTGTTACAATAAAGCATTAGAATTAAATGCCGATATCGTTATCATGCTTCATCCCGATTATCAATACACCCCCATGCTCATTCCTACCATGTCGCACCTTATTGCATCAGGTCTTTATCCTGTTGTATTAGGAAGTAGAATTTTGGGTGGTGGTGCATTAAAAGGCGGAATGCCTGTATATAAATATGTATTTAATAGAGGAATGACATTGGTTCAAAATATTTTGCAAGGCATGAAATTATCCGAGTATCATACGGGCTATAGAGCCTTTTCGGCAGATGTTTTAAGAACTATAGATTATAATAAAAATTCGGATGATTTTGTTTTCGATAATCAAATGCTATCGCAAATAGCTATGAAAAATTTTCAGATTGCTGAAATTACTTGCCCTACAAAATATTTTCCTGAAGCATCATCCATCAATTTTCGTAGAAGCACTATTTATGGAATTGGCTGTATGTATGTAGCCACACGGCATTGGCTACATAAAAAGAAAATAATTAAATGGAAAATTTATTGATTTAAAAAGCCGAATCAAATTTAATTTAACATTGTATAGATTTCATCACTTTTTTAACTTTGTAACATCAGTTACCAAAAATACTTGCTAAAGATTTGTATTTTTGCCCCATGAATTATTTTACTTCTACTTTTCTTTGTCGTTGCCCACATTGTCGTCAAGAAAATTTATTTCATCATTCTAATCCTTATGATTTAAGCAAAAAGATTTTAGACATGAAAGATAATTGTGTCACTTGTGGACAAAGAACAGAATTAGAAACTGGATTTTGGTGGGGCACAGGCTATATCAGCTATGGCTTAGCAGTAATTATTTCTTTTATAAATGTGTTATGGTTTTCGCCCATTTTTGGATGGGAAACTATTTATAGCGTATGGGGTTTTTTATTTGCCAATGCATTAGTATTGCTATTATGTATGCCATGGTTGGTAAGATTTTCGAGAGTTTTTTATTTAAGTTTTTTTGTACGATATGACGATTCATTTTCAACAAAAATTAAATAGCAGCGTCTATTGCTTGCAACAAAATATCTATAGATTGATTAACTTCTTGTTCGGTAATAATTAGCGGTGGTGCAATTCGAATACAATTATCAGCAAATAAAAACCAATCAGTAATAACACCATGAGCCAAGCAATTATCCATTACTTTTTTCATGGTTTCAAAGTTTTCAAATTCAATAGCCGCCAACAATCCAAGGCTCCTAAAATCTTTAATTAGCGGATGCTGCAATCTTGTTCTGTACAAATGTTCACGTTGACAAACATTCATCAAATCTTCATTTTGCAACAAAAATTTTAACCCTGCAAATGCCGCTGCGCAACACACAGGGTTGCCCCCAAATGTAGTGATATGACCTAATACAGGATTATAGCTTAACGTATCCATTATTTTTTTATCAGCAATAAAAGCACCTAAAGGCAAACCTGCACCAAATGCTTTGCCTATTAATAAAATATCGGGTACTATTTCAAAATGCTCGAATGCAAATAATTTTCCTGTTCTGCCAAAGCCTGTTTGTATTTCGTCAATCACTAATAATGTTCTAGTTTCATCACATTTTTTTCTGATTGCTTTTGCAAATTCTTTCGTCATTATTTGCACACCACATTCGGCTTTTACTAACTCTATAAAAACGGCTGCTGTTTTTGTGGTTATTAAATCAATATCATCCAAACAATTAAAACACATATATTTCACATCGGGCAATAATGGTTTAAAAGGCTGTGTAAAATATTCATTATCCATCAAGCTTAATGCACCCTGTGTTGAGCCATGATAGCTGTTTTTAAAAGAAACAAATTCGCTTCTGCCAGTAAATCGTTTGGCTAATTTCATAGCTCCTTCGGTAGCTTCGGTACCCGAATTTGTAAAATAAACAGTGTTTAAATTATTGGGTAAAATATCGGCAAGCAAAGCTGCCAATGCCACTTGTGGTTCTTGAATATGTTCACCATACACCATAGTGTGCATATATTGTTGGGCTTGATATTGTATGGCTTTTACTACTTCGGGGTGGCAATGCCCCAACGAACTAACACCTATGCCCGATATTAAATCGATATAAACTTTACCTAATGTATCGGTAATATAAATTCCCGTAGCACTTTGTATTTGAAGCTGCAAAGGCATTTCGCTGGTTTGAGCTACATGTTGTAAAAATAATTGGCGTATTTGCATGGGTAAATGAATCAATTAAAATTCATTGCATTTTCGTGCATGCTTCGAACCAAAATCGATACCTCTATAGCTTCTACCGCAATTAGTACCCAGCAAATAACTTACCGAAATAGAAGTAATAACATAGGCATCTTTTGTAGTTGCATCGCCTCGTAAAGCATTGCTAACGCCAGTTGCATCAAAGCTATGTTTCACTGTAGTTGGGTTTGATAGATAGGCTGATGCATTACCGTTTGTTTGTTTTAAAATGGCAGGATCAAAATAATAGCCGCTTACATCATCTAAATAATCTGTAAAAGTTTTATGATACAATACTTCTAATTGAACAATAAAAATATCACGACATAAAATTTTAAAACCACCACCAAATGGAATGGCAATTTGTGTTAGTGAATAAGTTGGAACACTACTCCCTTCAATACCTTCGCCTTCGGTATTTAAAGAATGTAAATTTTGTGTAGCACCATAATAATTGGCAATGGGATTAAAATGAAAAGCAGTAATACCACCTACCAAATAAGGCGTAAAAAATTTGTATTTACAAGGTGTAATACCCGGAATATTTAATTCTAACATTGCACTTGCACTTTGCACACCCGATTCAAAATTTAAATTTCTAATGGCTTGAACAGAGCCTTCAGCAAAGTTTCTATCATCGCCCGAAATTTTAGCAAAAGTTAATCCAGCCCTAAAACCTATAATGCCTTGAGCAAATGTGTATCTATAAAACAAACCACCAGCAAAATGTGCTTCCTTTAAATTTTTCATTTTGCCTGGACTCATATCGCCTATATAATGTGATTCGCCAGCCAATAAGCCAACTTCAGAAAATTGGGCATTTGCTTTAAAACAAATACAAATGATACAAATAAGAAGAAGAATTTTTTTCATATTTTTTAACGTCGAACTAAATGTGTTTTATCTGCTCTAAATACATAACTTACGGTAACACAGCTTGAAAAATACCAATCTTTAGTGTTTTTATCGCCACGTTTCGAATCAAAATTATAATCTACTGGCTTGCCATAATATTCATCAGCTCGTATTGATAAATCGGCTGCTAAATCGCCATTATATTTTCTAATAAATTTTAGTGGTAAATATTTATCAGCACTTACATCATCCAAATTATCTGTAAATGTTTTTCTTAAACATATTTCGCCACCAATAGTTATATAATTATCTCTACCCGTTTTTATTCTATACTTCCAACCACCACCAAATGGAATGCTAATACCAATTCTGTTATATTTTTTTGGATACCCTGGAATGCCTTCTCCCTCGGTACCTAAGGGCTGCAACGCAATCCATTTTCCATTGTATAATGCTTTAGGATTAAAATGAAAAACGGCTATACCGCCTGTGGCATAAATAGTGAAATTCTTTTTTGTTTTATACGCATGAAATGGCAAAATGTTTATTTCTCCCATTATACTCAATTCCTGTATTGCCGATTTAAAACTTAAATTACGAATATATCGGCTTGGTATTCCCGATTTTTTATCATCGCCCGAAACTACTCCATAATCTAAATTTGCTTTTACACTCCAATGCAAATTATAATTCCATCGGGCTGTAATACCGTTCCATGGCTTCGATTGGTTAGTATAATAAAACGAAGGAACTAAATCGCCTACATAATTAGCTAACCCAGCATGATATCCAAAATCGAAATATGGATCTTCTTTTACTTTATAACTCCATCTGTTTATAGCCATAACATTTTGCCAAACCATTGATAGCAAGGCAATACAAATGAATAACGAAATATAATATTTTTTAATCAAAGTAAAAATTGAGGTTGAACTAATAAAGCAAATATCTTTATTTTTTTGGAAATAACATTAAATAATAGTAGCTAAAAAATAAGGATAAATTTTGCTCCAGCCCTTGTATTCATATATTTCGCTGAATGATTGATTATGCCATACAAAAAATAATTCGCCATTTACATTTTTTACGTTGTTTGAAATTATTTCAGCATCTGCCAAAAATGCTTTAGTATCATTATTTTTAAAATATTGATACGTGGCTTCCATCAAACAAAATGGATGAATGACCAATGCAGTTTGTTTTTCGTTTTCTACATCATACCAATAATACGAATTGCAAATGCCTGCTCTAAAGCCTATTTCATCGGCATAACCCATTGTGTAATCTTCTGTTATTTCATTCGTTAATAAAATTTTATAGCTGTTAGGAAATTTTAATTCAATAAAATGTTGACGGCTTTTTGTAATTTTTTGTTCGTATAAAACAGATTGCAAAAGCGCTATTTCTTTTGGCAACAAACTAGTTTCGGTAATTGATTTTATAGATGGATGAATACCAACCAAATTTCGTTTTCCTATTTTTTGAATCGCAGTTTTAAAAAGCGGATGATTCAAATTTATGTTTTTATCAACGCCATTATAGCTGCCACAATGCACAAAATAAATAGCTCGTAAGCTTGCCGATTTATTTATTTTTTCAATTTTTTCAAACACATCAAATGGGTCAGTTTCATAATTTGCCAATACTTTTAATCGTACAATAATTTCTGCAAAATTAAATTTTAATCCATCCTTAATTAATCCACCAATAGTTGTAAAAATATTTCGGGCTTTAAATGCAAAAGCTCTATCAACATCAATTGTAGGGATTATTTTATATTTATTTGCGATGAATTGTAAATCAGAAAAATGAAGCTGCAATATTTTTTTTAACTCCATCGTCCACTCATTTACAACAGGGTGTTGCAATAATTTTGAACGATGCAAAATGCTTTGGGTGTAATTAAAATTGGGTTGATTATATTCTTCGTATCTACTTAATAAAAAAAATGAAGCGGCAAAAATATCAATACCAAAATGTGCTTTATTTTTTATGGCAAATGCCTCATCAATATTTTTGTTTTGATAAAATTTGTTATCAATATTTTTTTCAAACAATAAAGATGTAGCTTCAAAATGAAGTTCGTTAGCAACTGATTTTATACCATACGAAAACTTAGCACCGCTATAATTATTAAAATCAGAAATATTTGTTGTGGTTTCAAAACTTATACCCAATAAGCTTTTCAGCAATACTTCAAAAGTATAATTTGCTCGTGGCGAAAGTTCGGATATGTATATTAATACTGAATTCATAATTTAAAAACTAACCAAATATCCGAAATGAATTTTACCATTTCTAATTACAATTGGGTTATTTAATCGGCTACCCAATGCATAGCTTAATTGAAAAATTCCTGCTTTAGTTTCAAATGCCAAACCTGCACCGAAGCCATAAGGCTTATCAAATTGCCGAAGCGAAACTGTTTTCACTTCGGTATAAGCGGCATCATAAAATGCATAAGCATACGAATTTTTATCTAACAAATATCTGTATTCAAAAGTGGCAATGGTGTATAATGAGGTAAGAATAGATTGCTCATCAAAGCCACGAAGAATGCGGTTTCCACCAATTCGTTGCAATTCGTTTTTAAATATTTTTTTATCTGGTGTTCCAGCTCCAACCAACTGAATTTTAAAAACATGCGCTTTGTATAAATGAAAATATCGGGCTGCTATAAACTCGAAAGTGGAATGAAAAATTGGATTTTTTATTGAATCATACAACGATGAAAAATTAAAATTTGCATCAGCCGCATCATGCAAATTTGCGATTTGATTGTTGGCTAAAAATTGTTTGTAACCTGCTGCCACATTCAGTTTAATCGAATAGCCTTCGGATGGATTAAATCTATAATTTAGTTGTTCTTGATATAATTCAACGCCCACCATGTTCGATTTATAGTCTAAAATAGTTGGCAATTGATGGGTTAATTTTATAGTTGTGGTATCAACATAAGTAAGCGTAGATTGATGTGTGTTATAAAACAATTTAAAATAATTTCGACCCGATAAAATTTTCTGAATACCCAACGAAAAATCGGTATCTAAATAAGTTGAATCGTGTTTGTAAATTTCAAATCTGCTATCTGTTCCAAAAGGCAAACCGAACAAAAATGGATGATTATATTTTACCATTAAATTTTGTGTTTGCTGCGGATAAAGTCTGAACGACATATCTAAAGCGTTAGCTGTGCGTTGAATATTTTCGAGATGCAAATCGCCTTCGCCACTTAATAAAAATTTTGAAGTAGTGGCCGGGTTAGTTGGCGAAGCATTGGTATTGGTGGGTTGTAGCCCCACTAAAAAATTAAACCTACTCGATTTTTGATTTTGTAGATTCAAATTTATGGTAGCATGTTCGCCTATAAATGTGATAGAATAGGGCTGAACTTCCCTTAAAAAAGATAAGCCACGAAGCAACACATTTATTTTTTTAATGGCTGATTCACTATAAACCATATCGGGCTTTATATCTAAATATTTGTACAAATATTTTTGATTCACAATGTTTCTATTCGAACAATGAATACTATCAATTACTACTTTTAAATTTTTTTGAACGCTAACAATTGCCTGTATCGAATCGCTTTTTATGTTAATGCTATCTAATTTTAATGCAGCAAACGGATAGCCATTATTTTCGGCATAAATAAGTAATTGTTCGGTTGTCGAAAACCACTTTTTAAATTGCACATCTTTGCCTTTAAAATCAGTAATTAAAACGCCTGTTTGCTTTGCCCAATCTGCATCTTTGCCGCCCCATGTTAAATTCAACCAATGAAATTGAGCGCCTAAATAAATTACAATTTTTAATCCGTTAGCGGTTCTTATAAACGAATCTTTATTGGCTGATAAATAACCTATTGAACGAACTCTTAAAACCCAATCATCTACTTGTTTTTTCAATAATTGTTCATTGAAATTATAGGCTGGAAAAGGAAATTGTTTTATCACTTTTGCCGAATCTTTTCCTGCTATTTGTATTTCAAAATTATTTAGTGATTGAGCTTTTGTTTTTGTAAAAACGAAAACAAAAATCAGTGCAAAAAATATGTGTGCAATTTTTTTCAAAAGATGATATAGTGATGTAACATCATTATTCTACAATTATTTTTTTGGCGCAAGAATAAATTTTTTGGCAATGAATATTTTTTTGGGATGGTAAATTTTTTCTGCCATTTCAATTATATTTTTTGATGATTGAAAACCAGTAAGCCTGTTTATTTCTTTGCCATCATACGCTAAAAATAAAGTGGTAGGAAATTTTTCAACCTTGTATTTCGTAAGCCAATCTATATCGTCAAATCCCGAAGCATCTAATCGTTTGCAAATTAAATTTTTGATAGCATATTTAATTAATACAGAATCGGTAAATGTATATTTTTCCATTTGTTTACACGGCAAACACCATTCAGCAGTGCATTGTATCAATATTATTTTCTTTTTAAATTTTGCCGAATCAATAATGGCTTCCATTTTTTCATTTCTAAAATCCATAGTTGATTTCATTTTTTCTTGCTTGGCTATTAATGTATAACAGCAAAAAAATAGCATCAATAAAAAAATAAATTTTAAAAACTTCATGGTAAAAATATCTGAAACAAATAAAAAATTACGACTACAAAATAAAAACTCTACATTTACTTTATCTAAAAAATAATGCCACCTATTCGCTGGAACATATTGAACGCCGATGAACAAAAGGTTAACAGCCTTCAACAAGAGTTGAAGATTCATCCTTTGTTGTGCAAACTATTGGTTCAACGTGGCATTGAAACATACGATGAAGCTCATCAATTTTTTCGCCCCAATTTAAATCAGCTTCATGATCCATTTTTGATGAACGACATGGACAAAGCTATTAATCGAATTCAACAAGCCATAGCAAATAATGAAAACATTGTAATTTATGGCGATTATGATGTGGATGGAACCACGGCCGTAGCATTAGTGTATGGTTTTTTTATTAATATTTATCCTAATATAAAATATTATATTCCTGATAGATATAGCGAAGGATATGGCATTTCATTAACAGGAATTGATTGGGCAGAAACCGAAAACACAAAACTGATTATTGCTTTAGATTGTGGTATTACAGCCATCGAACAAATAAATTATGCCAAAGCAAAAGGTATAGATTTTATTATCTGCGACCATCATAATCCTGGCGATATATTGCCCGATGCAGTAGCTGTGTTAGATGCTAAACGAGTTGATAATACTTACCCTTTTAACGAGCTAAGTGGCTGTGGTGTTGGGTTTAAATTAATTCAAGCTTTTGCTCAAACCTACGATATTGATTTTAGCGAAGTAGAAAAACAATTAGATTTAGTGGCGGTAAGTATTGCCAGCGATATTGTACCTGTAACTGGCGAAAACCGTGTGTTGGCTTATTTTGGCTTAAAATTATTAAATAAAAATCCACGGCCAGGCATTAAAACATTAATAGAAATTTCGAACTTAAAAAGCGAACTAACCATTAATAGTTTAGTGTTTACTATTGGACCCAGAATAAATGCAGCAGGCAGAATTGAACATGGTTCGAATGCTGTAAAATTATTAGTAGCCGAAAAAATTAGTGATGCATTTGAGCAAGCTCATGCACTTAATGTGGTGAATACCGAACGCAAAGGATTTGATAAAAGCATAACCGAACAAGCCTTAGCCATGTTGCACAATGATGAACATGCAGCATCAAAAAAGTCGACAGTTTTAGCCAGTGAAGGATGGCACAAAGGTGTTATAGGTATTGTGGCTTCACGATTAATGGATACCTATTATCGCCCTACTATTGTGATGGCTAAAAGCAATGGCACCATGGTGGGTTCGGCACGAAGTGTAAAAGATTTTGATGTGTATGAAGCTTTAAAAAAATGTGCTGATTTGTTAGAAAAATTTGGTGGTCATAAATATGCTGCAGGCTTACAAATGAAAAGCAGCAACTACGAAATATTTTGCGAACGATTTGAAAAAGCCGTTGCCGAAACAATTACCGATGAACAATTAATTCCATCTATAACAATAGATGCAGAAATGGATTTAAAGGATATTTCGTATTCATTTTACAACATACTAAAACAATTTGAGCCATTTGGACCAGGTAATATGACACCACTTTTTGTAAGTAGAAATTTAACCGATTATGGTTCACGATTGTTAAATGATAAGCATGTAAAATTTTCAATAAAAAATGCCGAAAACCACAAGGCTACGGGCATTGGGTTTGACATGAAACATCATTATGAAACCACAAAATCAGAAAAAATTGATATTGTTTATTCGTTAGAAGAAAACGAATGGCAAGGCAATAAAACTATTGAATGGCGTATTAGAGATATAAAAAAAACTGCTGAATAAAAAATGCCTCATTAAGCCGATTATACCGCATTTTTTTAATTTTGCAATATGAAAAAATCGCCCAAACACAACTTACCCATTCTACTTTATCACAGAGTAGTGCAAAGCAAAAAAGAAGTAGGCAAACATAAAATTTATGTTTTTGAAAATCAGTTAAAAGCTGAATTGGAGTATTTAAAACAAAACAATTTTGAAACTATTACTTTTGAAAAATTAAGCCAACTGTCTGCTAATGCTGATTTACAAAAAAAAGTGATACTTACATTTGATGATGGTTATGAAGATAATTATAGATTACTTTTTCCGTTATTGAAACAATATAATTTTACAGCTGTTATTTATTTAGTTACACAATTGCAGCGCAATGAATGGGGAATAAAAGAAGGCGAACCTGCTTGCAATTTACTTACGCTTAATCAAATAAAAGAAATGCAAGATTATGGAATTGAATTTGGCGGACATACCCAACATCATATTGCATTAAATGAAACCAACGAACAAACTGCAAAAAACGAAATAGAATTTTGCCAAGCCGATGTAGAAAAAATAACAGGCAAAAAAATGCTAAGTTTCTGTTATCCATTTGGTGGTATAAACCAAACGGTTAAAAAAATAATGCATCAAAGCAATATACCCTTTGCTGTAGCTACCAATACTGGCGCAGTTAATTGGGCAATGGATAAACATCAAATACGAAGACTTGAAATACGCCCCAACGAAGCATTAGGCAGTTTTAAAAATAAAGTAAGTGGTTATTATTTTACTCGAAGAAGTATCTTCACTTTGTTTTCAAAGCACATTCAATAATTTTTTCTAAAATCATTTATTATGAAAGTATCAGGATTTACATTTATCAGAAATGGCATACAATACGATTATCCGTTTTTAGAATCTATTCAATCTATTTTGCCTATTTGCGATGAAATGGTAATAGCCGTAGGCAATTGTAGCGATGGAACAAGAGAAGCTATCATGAATATTCAATCGCCAAAAATAAAAATAATTGATACTGTATGGGATGATAGTTTACGTGAAGGCGGAAAAGTGTTAGCTGTTGAAACCAACAAAGCATTTGATGCCATTAGCGTTGATGCCGATTGGTGTTTTTATATTCAAGGCGATGAAGTATTTCATCAAGATGATTTACCCAAAATAAAACAGGGTATGGAAAAATATTTGACCGATAAAAATGTAGAAGGATTAGTATTTAATCATATCAATTTTTTTGCATCGTACGATTATATGGCAGATAGCCGAAGCTGGGTAAAAAACGAAGTTAGAGTAGTACGAAATAATAAAAATATTCGCAGCTGGAAAGATGCTATGAGTTTTAGAATTGATGGCGAACGCAAATTAAAATGTAAATATATTGATGCTACTATTTATCATTATGGCTGGGTAAAACATCCTGCTACTCAAAAATTGAAACGAGAAGTATTTGATAAATTATGGCATGATGACGATTGGATAAAAAATAATTATAGTAGTACCGATGCCGAATTTGATTATCAATCTGTAGATTCATTAGCACCATTCATAGGCACACATCCAGCCATCATGCAACCCCGAATTGATAAAATGAATTGGAAATTTACTTACGACCCTACTACAAAAGTAAAGAAATTAAAACTTAAATACAGGCTTATTGCATGGCTCGAAACTATTGTTGGTAAACCACTTGGTAGATTTAAAAATTATGATTTAATATAAAACCTATATTATTTTATTTCGTAGTTTATTTATTTTGTTTTGAATAAAAAGCATTGGCATTGTAAAAACCAATAACAACAGGCCATACAGCCAATAATTTTCGGATTTAACAAAAGCTTGAATCATTAATACTGCTACAAAATGGATGATATAAATGGGGTAACTTAATTTACCTAAAAAAGCATCAATACCCAAAAATATTTTTGGTGATAAATTGCCAAATGCTAAAGCAAAAAATACAATTACATAAAAAACCCAACAACTGTATTCATTTAAATTAATGAAACTAATTGGGATTAATAAAATAGGCAATAAAAAAAACAAAATGCTTTTTATCCATTCTGTTTTTAGTATTTCTTTTTTCGAAATTCTATAAGCCAAGCCGCCTAATAAAAATATAGCCAGCTCAAACGGAAAAAACATATACACCCAGTTTAAACCATTTAACCCAATGCTATAAAAATAAAATCGCATACACAGCAGTAAAAAAATGAGTGGCAACAAAATATTGTTTTTACATTTTACTAAAAGTGGAGCGGCTAAATAAAACATAAGCTCTAATGATAACGACCATGCAGGTTTCAGCGTTATTAATTCTTGTGCACCGATTATTACTTTGCTAAAATAATAATGATAATTAGATGTAAAACCAATGAAATAAAACCAATCTAAACCTACAATAAAAATATTTGAAAATGCAAAATGCAGATTTTGAAGCCAATTAAATTTGGGCATAAAAAATACGTACGATGCCAATTCATTTGGGATATTAGGGTATAATTTATGTTCAACTATCGACCAAATAGCCAACGTAAAAAACGATAACCAATACATAGGAATGATGCGAAGAAAACGACTAAAATAAAATTTGCGAATGGGGGTTTTTAACGCAATATATTTTTCGGAAAGTGTTTTAAAAATATAAAAACCCGATAGCATAAAAAAACATTGCACAGCTACAAAGCCTTCGGTAATTACTTTTTCGTTATGATGCAAATGGCTTAAAGCCACTGATAATGCTAATAAAAAACGAAACAAGCCCATCTATTTTTTCCATTGAAAGGTTTGAATAATATGTTCGATATCCTTAAACACAAATCGTGTAACGGGCATCAACGAATCTTCATTCGGTTCACAATAAAAGTATAGTGAGCCACGTACAAAATGCTTGGTACTATCTGAAATATAAAATTGATTTGCACTTGCTGCATTGCCTCGTACCACAAACATTTGCCCTGCTACACCATTGGCTGGATGAAAACTATTTCTATCAATAGATTCGGCACGAACCGAATGCTTAAAAGTAAGCTGATAGGTATCTTCCAGCAATTTATAAAATGTAGTTTCTTTATTAATGGCTTTATAACTTAAATGAATTCGAGCATTAAAATCGGGAAAATAAACTGTTAGCCAATATGGATTTTCGGCTTGCCTGCCCAAAAAAGTGCTGTCTTTACAAATAATAGCATAGGCTGGATATTCAAATGTATAAGGATAATTACCTTCTAATTTTTTAAACCCAGTTTGCTTTGGAAAATGCATACGTGGATAGCCTTTGGGCTTTGGTGTATAATCATCATCGGTGCATGATGAAATAAATAATGTAAGTATAAATAAATAAATAAATGGTTTCATATTGTAAAACGAATATCGTAATTAAAACAGAATCATAATCAACTTTTTCAAATTAAAAAAGCTGCAATTTTTCAATTGCAGCTTTCGTGAATTATAATTGAAAACAGAATTAAAAAAATTAATTCAAATTGTTAATCACTTTATCTTTTGGATACTTAACCGAATAATGCAAACGAAGTGTTTTATTTTCTTGCGGTTTCATTTCAAAGCGCCATGTTAATTGCGCTTTTTCAGCATCCACACTTGCATTCGATTGTTCTAATAATTCAATTTCAATATCCTTATCAGTGGTTAATGGATATTGATCTAATATGATTAATTGAATGGCATCTTTCTTTGTATTTCGCAAGGTAATATCGTAAGTAAATTCCTCTTTACGATTTGTACCAATTAATTTAGTTGATGAATAATCTTTTATTTTCTGACGTTTGATAATTACTTTTTTATCTCTGCCCAAACTGAAACTTAAGGTATCACGGGTGTTTCGGGTATCTACATAACTTTGCCCTACATAAGTTCCTTCAAAGAAAATATTAGTATTGGCTGGCAATAAATTCAATTTTTCCCAATCGGTAATTCGAGCCAACAAGAATGCATCTTTATCTAATTTAGGTGCTGCATAATATTGATAAGTGGCTGGCAATTCATAATCCACCATACTTACTAAATGCACTTTTCCATCAGCAGGAATATCATATTTTAAATCAATATCAAATGTGGCATTTAGTTGCGATTCGGTTACAGTGGTGTATTGCGCCAATGAACCTTGAGCTACGTCTGCACCAGCATCCCATTGATAAGTGGCAGCCCCACTTGATGTACTTAGTGTATTATTCAAACTGTATGCTACTGGTGCTTGAGCTGGCGCAGCCGATTTGTATTTAGCTCTTTGCTGTGTATACACTTGCCCAAATTGTAAATACCAAGGTTGCATTACAGGGCTTGTACCGCTTTCATTTGGGTTGCCTGTGCTAATAGTTATTTTCACATCGTTCCAAGCCATACCTGTGTTTTGATACACTTGTGCTTTATAAAATAATTTTATTTTCGATTGAATGTTTTCGCAACGCAAATCATAAATAGGCGTCCATCCTGCATTTGGTGTCATGTAGGTTAAATTAAAATCGGCATTGGTGCTATTGTTCGAAACCAATTGTAATACTACTTCGCCACTCGGTTGATTAATTTTTGCATTCTCTTCATTCATTTGGTTTGATATGCGATTAATCTTTTCTTGGTTCTTTGCTTCCTTTGTATCCACATCCATTATATCGGTTTTTAATTGAATGGTTTTTGCAAAAGTGTAATCCATCAATTTTTGTAATTCGGCTACCGACATACCTGTATTAGCACCGCCAACCACTTTATTAGCAGCCAGTGTAGCTATTTGGTCATCTAACACATTTTTTTGATTCTCTAATTTTTGATGAATAATATTCAACATTTCCAAGGTATCGGTTAGTGCTTTTAATCTATCCGATTTTTGATTTTGGTTTAAATAATTCATTCTGTATTCAGTAGATTGAATGATTACACCTTTTTCGGCACCCACTTGTAATGTGCTTTGGTTAAGGTTTGCAGGCAAGCCTTGTACAATTATGGTGGATTGTCCCGATGGAATTTGTGCTTTAAAAACATTGGTAACTTCGGCACCTTGTAAATAAATTACAACCGATTTAATACTTGCTTTGGTGGTTATTTCTTTATCGGCAAACGAAAATTTTGCTGATAATGAAATTAGCGAAATGAGAATGAAGATTTTTTTTGTCATGATTTTTTTATTTTAGGTATAGATTAATTTTTGTGTAGAATTGCATAATTTTTTTCAGAAATAATTTTTCAACTCAAAGTTTTTTTGTGTTACAAAAATTCCAGCACCACATTCTTGCAACCATCTTGCCAAATATTCTTGTTCGGTTTGCCCAGGCGTAGGCACATACACAGCCTTTTTATTTATTGCTTCCAAATCCATTACGCTACTATATCCGCTTCTACAAATTATTTTTTTTGCCCCCATCAAATAATCATATAATTTAAGTGGCGCTACAGCCGCATGATATTCAACAAAAGATGGTAAATTGTTTTTTTCATTTGTTGAAATAAAATTACCACCTACAATAATTATTTTTTTATCAAACATGTTTTCAAATTCACCATTCCTCTCTATTGGAGAGGATGGGGTGAGGCTGCTAAAATGCAATTTGGAAACATGTTTGTAAGTTGATGCTAACGCTAAAACTTGATTAAATATTTTTTGTTCAAATAAAGTTCGTTGTGGTTCAGGTCCTGATATTAGTATCAAAATATCAGATTCGATAGGCTTTTCGGTTGATGTATAATTTTTAAATCGGCTTAATGGTTCAATAAATTTTGTATTGCCTAATAGTTTTTGATGATGCGAAAGCTTGCCACTTAAATTATTTTTTTCATCGGCATAATCTGGTATCCAACATTCATTAAATTGTTTAATATATTTTTCGAAAAAAAGTTTTGTATAATTTTCAAAAATGCTGAAAGGCTTGGGAATGCTCAATTTTAATTGATGTGTAATAAAAACGGAATGAACTTTTTTGTTGTACAATCCATATCTATTATCAGAAATTATTACATCAATATTTTCATTTTCAATAAATTTATTCAGCCAATTATTTTCCTTTTGAATACAATTTAAAATGTGTTTTGTTTGCTTTAGCATACTAAGCCAAAGTAACTTTCCATTTTTCGAATATTGAATATTGTAATTAAATAAATTTACAAATTGTAATTGCGGAAATTCATTTTGCAATATATTTTTAATAGCACCATCGGCAGCAATCAACACTTCATTGTCATTATGTAGTAATTCATTAATGATAGGCATACAACGTGTTGCATGACCTAAACCCCAATCTAACGGAGCTACTAAAACCTTTTTATGTTGAAAATTGATAAGCACTTAAAATTAAAATGCTAAAATAGTGAAACAAGATTCTAAATTTGTGCTGTTATATGAATCGTTTAAAAATAATATTAGAAAAAATACCAGCACCGCTGCAAAATAAGTTTTTGCTCTCCATTGTTTTTTTTAGTGTATGGATGCTTTTTTTTGATAAGAATAATTTTTTTTCGCAAAAACAAACTCAAACAGAGTTGAACAAATTGCGCCAACAACGAAATTTTTATGTATCCGAAATTGAAAGCATTAATCAAACCCGAACGGCTTTATTCAGCAATCAAGATAATCTGGAAACCTTTGCCCGTGAACGTTATTTAATGAAAAAAGATAACGAAGATTTATTTTTGATGGAAACAGATTCGGTAAAGTAAATTTGTTACGGATATTCCCCTACATGATAGAATACTTTATAACATAAGCATCTATTCTTGGTGGTTAAAATGTGACGCAGTAAAACTATTTTTTGAAGATTTTCGTTACTCAATTACTTTGCAAAAATCAATTTTTTTATCAACGCAATTTGCCCCAAATGATAATAACTGTGTTCAATTACGGCTTCAACATTTCGCAAATAAGTACCATATTTTTCTTTCACAAAAGGTTTATCAAATTGTTCATCAGGCAGCTGTTCTACCTTGCTGGCAAAGGTTTCAGCATTTTGCAAAAATTCATCAACACTGTTTTTCCAATCCGTTGCAGATAAAATTTCCGGAGCATCAAAACTGTATTTATCGCTGATGTCAAGTGTTCCAGCATTCAACACTTTTATCAACCCAACCAAATAATAATTGATGTGAAAAGTAAGAGCTGCAATGGTATTTAAGCCCTCTGTTTTTTGAGTGGCTTGTCGCCAATCAATGCTTTGAAGTTGTTCTTTGTAATTGGTATTGGCAATCCAATGTCCGCTTAAAAAAACTTCCCGTAGCCGATTAGCCAGATATAAATTTCGTGTCATCGTTGTTGTTTATTAATTCTAAAAATATTTACCAAGTCGCCATTGTTGATGGTTGTTTTTTCCAAATGCATTCTATTTGCTAAAGCCACGTTCGCTGAAGCAACATTATCAACATGAATTATTGAAATGAGTGAATCACGAAAATTATTTTCAAAAGCAAAATCTCTGCATTTTTTTGCTGCCTCTAAAGCGTAACCTTTTTTGCGATGATTGGGCATAATGGAGTAACCAATTTCTAATTCTTCCACTCCATCCACTGTTTGAATCAACAAACCACATTGCCCGATAAATTCGTTGGAGTGCTTATCTATTAAGGCATTCATACCACCTAAATTATTTTCGTAGCGATGAAAAACTTTGTTAAACCAAACCCTGCATCTTTCATTTGGGTCTTCGGTTGCTAATTGTTGCTGCGAAAAAATATATTTTAATGAATCAGGAAATTTGCAAAATGCTAACCACGTTTCAAAATCTGATTCAACTAATTTTCTAAAAATTAATCTTTCTGATTCTTGTCCTTCAAGAGAATATTTAAAAGTTGTTTTCATTTTTTTACAATGATTTGAAAAGCCTCGGCAATATTGCTATTCATCGTTTTTACCTCCATCAAATTTTCATTGATAATTTGAAAATCTTTTAGTAAAAATTTAATCCAATCTTTTGTATGATGGCGAAATGTAGCTCCATCGGGCAAAGTGAATACACCAAAATTTTCTTTATCGTTGTTCAAATATTCATAACGATTTACCTCAACTGAATTTGTTTGCAAATAATAATCGCTGATGTAAATAATTCCACCAGTTTTTAATTTTTTAAATAAAATTTCAATCAGTTCAATTTGCGATTGATTATCAGGAATGCAAGTCAATACTGCAAACAACAAAAAGCAATCAACCGAATTATTCTTAATCGGCAAATCAATTGCTGAATCAATTTGAAAAATATTTTCTACGCCATTTTTATGCCCACGATTAATTAATTCAACTGAAAAATCAAACCCTTTTACAACGTTAAAACCATTATCATTCAACTCTTTCACGATTCTTCCATAACCACAACCATAATCAACAATACAAGAATTTTTGCTCACAAATTTTTCAAGCAATGAAATATTTAGCGGATGAGTAAATGTTTTTTCCTTCGCTACTTTGTTCCAGTATTGTTGTTGAAGATTCATATTTTTTCTCCTTCAATAAATGCCATGGGTACACTTAAAGCCAAGCCATTATTTTTTACAGAATAATTATTCAAGTTTTCTTCTAAAGCAGAAAATATTTCTTGCAATTCTTCTTTCGGAAAAATACCGAACCAAGTGGTGAGCCAACCTAACTTTACAAAATAATGATTCAGAAAAGCACTGCCATCAACAAATTTCATTTCAAATGTTTCTTCAAAATGTCGAGTTATTTTAAAACCATTTCCAGTAAATAATTTTGAAACAGTTTCAATAGTGCCTCGATGTTCTTCATCATTTTTTAAAATAGAAATCAAATTCTCTTTTCCAATTTGATTCAGCGTTTCATAAAAAATTTTATAAAATTCCGCCCAATGCCCATTCAGATTTGTGGTTAAAGCCAAATTCCCTTTCGGCTTCAACACTCGATTACATTCCTTAAAAACAGTTGCTGGGTTTTCAAAATTGTTAATGCCTAAATTGGAAACAATCAAGTCAATTGAATTTTCATCAAAAGGAATTTCCGCCGCTGAAGTTTCTATTATTTCAACATTGCTGTACCCATAGTTTTTGATTTTTTGTTTGGCTCTTGTAGTTGCTTAATCCGTTGCTAAATCTTTAATACATTGTTCTCTAATTGCCCATATTTTTTTCAGAGTAAATTTAATTTGTTCGTTTTCTTTCAGCCAATTTTCCAAATACTTTTTATGATAATCAACTTTGAAATTCAGAATTTGATTGGGCATAATTTCGATTTCTTCAATCAAATCATTTATAAAATCTTCTGGTTTTGAATCAAGTTTAGTTGCATCAATTATTTCATTATTAATTTTCAAATAGCAATGTGCTTCTGGAATATACTCAATATTGTTTTGCTTTAAAGTATCTGAAATTTCGGGTGTGTTTTTAGAATTCATTTTGAAAAGACCAATATATAATTTCACGCCATCAAAATTATTTTCAGTCGCCAATGTCTTAAGTAAAGCATGTTTCGTGCTACATGTTCCGCAACCATCTGCAAACACAGTAATCAAATCTTCTTTGTTTTCGTTTCTGCCATAAGGCAAATTTTTCATGAAAGAAATTGCTTCATAAAAACTTTCAACATTTCTTTCCTTGAAAGCTGTTGAAATTTTACCGAATTGATTTATTTTGAAATTATCTATAGTCATCAATAATTCTGAATTATTTTTCAAATCTGTAATCGTTGTTATGAAATGGTTCTGATAAATATTTGTCAACTGTTGCATTAAACAAATCAGGGTTTAGCCTTGCAATACCATGCTTTTCGTTGGGTAAAATGCAAAGGTTAGTATAGCGTATATTTTTGTAAATGAAAAAAGTGTGTTCCTCTTTGATTAAATCTCTATCACAACTCATCACCAAAACAGGCACTTTTATTTTGTGTAAATCAACGGCAGAAATGTGTGGTTGAAACTCCATCATTCTAAATCGTTGTTGTTCAACTAACCAATTTTTTATAGTGTCTTTTGCAGCTAACATTTTATCAGCATTTATTCTTTCGTCATGAATTTCTTTTACCGATTCAGCAAACAACGCAGTTGTATCAGGCTGCATATTTGCACCAAACGCAACAATTTTTTTGATGCGTTTTGGAAAATTTATTCCCAACAAAATTCCAATAATTCCGCCATCACTTTTACCAACAACATTCACAGAATCTAATTGCAATTTTTCCATGAACTCTGCCATGTCTTTTGCTTGTTGAATGTATGTTAATGTATCCTTTCCCAATTCTGATTTTCCTCTACCTCTACAATCAATAGAATAGACTTTGTATTTTCTCTTGAAATATTCAATTTGAAGAGCCCACCCTTTAGTAGCTGTAGAGTTGCCATGAATCAGCAACAGAGGCTTACCTTCGCCATAAACTTCATAATATAATTTTACTCCGTTTATAGTAATGTAATTTCCTGCTTGTGGGTTGTTACCATAATCAATTTTCTGTTGTGCAAAAAGTGAGCTACTGAAAACCAACAGTGCTATTAAAAAGTAAAATTGTTTTTTCATTTCATTCTAAAATTAATTTTCTATAACTCGGTTCATCATGTTTGTTGAATCCAGCTTTTACATAAACTGGTTCACCTTCTTTTGATGCATGTAAATCAAAAAGTTTTACACCTAATTCTTTTCCAGTTTCCACCAATCGATTTACAATTTCGCTTGCAATGCCTTGCCTGCGGAAGTTTTTAACAGTATGCATATTTAAGATGTACCCAATCATTCCATTCGGTACACGAAAACTTCCGGGCATTTGATAAATTTTCATTCCACCAACACCTACTAATTTCTCATCGCAGATTGCAATCCACGAAACATAGGTATGCAAAGGAATTTCTCTTTCAAAAAAAGACTTCAATTCTGTTCGTAATTTCTGTTTTACTTCTTCGGTTTGTTCGCCCCAAAATTCTGTAAGGAATTCAACCCTTGATTCAACAAGCATTTCAAGGTGTTCGATTGTTGCTTTGTGATAAGTTATTTTCATTTTACTAATGTATTTTTATTTGCTCGTTACGCCAATACGCAACGATTTCAGATTTAATGTCAAGGTTGTAATTGCTTATTTACCCATTTTCCACTTATCAGTTCATATAACTTTCTATCGTGAAAACGTGTTGGTTTGAATTCTAAAAACTCTATTCTAATTGGCTCAATTAAAAATCCTCCCCAATTTTCGGGCTTTGTAAGCGGTATGTTTAAGAATTCTTTTTCTATGTTTTCATATTTTTTAGTAAGGGTTTCAATGCTATCTATTTCCTGCCCTTGCTCACTTACAATAGAAACAATTTGACTGTCTCTGTTTCGCTCATTAAAGTATTTTTCTGCAAGTTGTATTGAGATTTCAACAGCATTACCTTGTACTCTAACTTGTCTTTCGGTTTCTGTCCACCAAAAGGTTAATGCAACTTTGTTTGTGGCGTTTATTTCAATTCCTTTTCTTGATATTAAAGAGCCAGTTACAATAAAACCATTTTCTGAAATTTCTTTTAATGAAACAAATCTTGCATTTGGAAATCCATCTGTACCAATAGTTGAAAGACAACAAGCCGTTGGAATTCTGACCTTCGACAATTTTAGTTCTTCTTCAAACCACTCTTTGAAATATTCAATTGGTGTCATTTTGATTTTGCTCATTTATTTTTTTTGGTTTTCTACACTTTAATTCATTTTTGATTGAACTTATTTTTGCAAAAAAATTCTATTGCCAATTACTTTCATCTCAATCCAAATTTATTTCTCCAGTTAAAAACAATTTTGCTTTGCCACCAATAATGCATCTGTCATTTTTAAATTCACAAAAAAGCTGTCCACCACGTTGTGATATTTGATGTGCAACTAAATTATTTTTGTTTAATTTTTTTGACCATAACGGCAACAAAGATGTATGTGCAGAGCCAGTTACAGGGTCTTCATATATACCGGATTGAGGAGCAAAAAAACGGGAAACGAAATCAACATTATCGCCTTTTGCAGTAACAACTAATCCTCTTGCATTTAGTTTAATAATTTCTTCAAAATTGGGTTGAAGATTTTTTAAAGCACTTTCACTATCAATCACGGCAATGTAATCTGTTTTGCCTTTGTAACATTCAATTGGTTGAATTCCGATACAATTTTCAATTGTGTTTTGTTCTTCGTTGATTAATTTCAAAGTATCAGTTGGAAAATCTAAAAGCAGCAAATCATCTTTCTTTTCAACTGTTAACAAACCACTTCTATGTGAATGAAATTGAATTTTTGAATCAGGATAATCAAGCAAATTAAATAGTACAAAAGCTGAAGTCAATGTGGCATGACCACATAAATCAACTTCTACTGTTGGCGTAAACCACCTGATTTCAAAACCCTTTCCACTTGGAACAACAAATGCAGTTTCTGCTAAATTATTTTCAAACGCAATAGACTGCATCAAATCATCATTGAGCCAAGTATCTAAAATACATACTGCTGCTGGGTTTCCCGAAAATAATTTATCGGTAAAAGCATCTACTTGATAAGTTCTAATCTTTATCATTTTTATCTAATTGTAATTTGTATAGCCAATAAGTTTTTCCAAATTGCTCAAACTCAATTTGCTTTTGAAAACCCATTTTCTCATAAATATGCCTTGCAGCATTTTGAAATTCAGAAGTGTGCAATGCAATGATTTTTTCACCTGTTTCTTGTGCATGATTCAGACACACCTCGGTTAATCTTTTTCCAATTCCGTTTCCTTCAAAATCAGGATGCACAGCCACTAAACGTATGTAACAACAATCTGCATCAAACCATTTGAAAGGATTTCCATGCGGAATTAAAAATGCAGAACCAACAATTTTATTTTCCTTTTCACATAAAAAACAAGCACCTGTTTCAAATAATTCCTGATAAGTTTTTTCATAGGTCAAACTATTTTTCCAAGCCAAAATATTTTCTTCTGAAAGAATATTTTGGAATTGACTGTATGCCAACCAAGTGAGATTTTTTATCTGTTCAAGGTCTGCTGTATTTCCAACTCTGAATTTTAAATTGAGTTTAATTTCTTCCATCTTACAATGATTTTATCATTTCAAATTGTGATACAATTTTTGGAATTCCGTTTTTTGTAAGGAAAGAAATTATTGCTTCCTGATTAGATTCAATGTTCACCACTTTTGCAATTGCAGCACGATTCATCTTTTTCAATTCATTTAAAATCATTGTACCAATTCCGTGTCTTCTATAATTTTTATTCACTGCTAATTGAGGAATGTCGCCTGTTTCGGGTTCTACTATTCCATAACCTACAAAATCATTGTTATAAAATGCTCCAATAATTTTAAAATCATTCCGTTTCTTCAGCAAAGCCTGAAAATCATTTTGCCATGACAAATTGAAATCAATCATAGCTTTCATTTGTGATTGAAATGAGAAATCAATTTCTTTCAATTCTACTTCGTTATTGTTTGTTGCTTCCAATTTCCAATCTGCGGTATTTACTCTAAAGCAATCAAACTTTCTTGAAACAGTGAACCCTTGTTTAGAATAAACCGAAATCGCTTTTTCATTTTCTTCCAACACTTCCAAAATGTATTGTTGAACTCCTTCTGCTTTCAAAAATGGAATTGAATGCTCAAAGATTTTTGAAGCAAGTCCTTTGCCTCTGTGTTCTTCAATGGTTCCTGTGCCTGTATCATAAACGGTTTTAGGGCCGTTAAAATTTCCAATTCCATTCAAAGTAAAACTCACCAACTCGTTTTTATAAAAAGCACCAAAAGAAATTGACGCATCATAACCTCTGCGATGAATAGTTTGCAACAATGCTTCTTTGCTCCATTGAAATGGATAATCTTTAAACGCTTTTAAATACGTTTCAAATATTTCGTCAAACGAAATTTTTGCCAATGATTTTATTTCGTATTCGCTGTTCATTTATTTTTCTCAAAATAATTTTTTACACTTTCACTCATTTGTAATTCAATCCCAAACTTACTATCCTGCTTAGGTTGTAAGGCTTTAATGGCTAACGGAATTTCGCCACTCCACACTTCATCTTTTATTTCTTCATCTCCCAATGGTCCGCCGCTTCGCATTTTTGCAGATGCTTTTTCGATTTTAAATTTAATCACTATCGTAGCTTTTAGTTGAGCTTCTGTTCCCAAATTCACTTCGTTCCATCTTCCTTTAATCACATTTTCAGTAATAATTTTCATGCCTTCTATTCTTTCATTTTCATCTTCGACTAAAATTGCCTTTCCAAATAAAATGGTCGAACGATAATTTACGCCAGTATCGAAAAGCGTTCTTGCTAATACAATTCCATCCAAGTGAGTAACCGAAATGCAAATAGTTTGTCCATCTAAAATTTGATTGAGCATGAAATTTTTCGTTGAGCCATGTAAATAAATTTCATCGCCACTTCTGCCGTAAGCAGTAGGAATCATCATAGTTTGCCCTTGATGTTGAAATGCTACATGACATAAAAATCCTGCATCCAAAATTTCAAAAACAGTTTGCTCATCATTGGCTTCACGTTTTGC
The DNA here is from genome assembly GCA_046051225.1 of Bacteroidota bacterium. GTDB lineage: Bacteria > Bacteroidota > Bacteroidia > Chitinophagales > CAIODY01 > CAIODY01. The sequence goes on from JBJOOR010000001.1 coordinate 144,894, forward strand.
TCCACGAATTATTTTGTTGAATTCCATTTTAGTTTTTTAAAAAGTTTGGAGCGAAATGGAATATATCCTTTGCTTTGAAAAAAATCGGCAGCTACCAAATTATTATCTAAATGGTCAAGTTCTAATCTATCAATATTTAATTCCTTCGCAATCATTTCTGCTTTTTCCATTAGCATAGACCCAACTCCAATTTTTTGATTCTTTTTAGATACTGCAATTTGGTCAATATGTATAAGCCTAAATGAATAATGAAAAGCATTCTCTGGCACTTCTTTGATGATTAACATTAAGTAAGCAATACTTTCTCCATTTAATTGAGCAATAAGCAAACGACAATTATCATCAGCCAACATTTGCTCCATTACCTCTGAAATTTCTTTCACTTTGAAAGGTTTGTAAATAGCTGGAAACAATGATGAATGAAGGTTTTGAACGTCTTCAATTAACTCTGCAATTAGATTAAAATTTTTGCTTTCAATAATTTGTATTTCTTTCATTTTGTAATGTTGTTTTAATTACTTGTTCCTGCACGTTGAATTTCCTCTGTGCTTCTCACTTGTTTTGCTCTGATATTTTTGTTTCCGAATTTGTATGAAATTGAAATTCTGTAAGAATGCCCATCATAAGAATATTCTACTGTGTTGTTAATTTTATTGGTTTGCAGCCAATATGAAGTGGCAAAAATATCTTCCCCTTCAAACGCAATGGTTAGATTTTTATTGAGCATTTGATACCGAATTCCAAAGTTCACATTTTTCATCGCAGCCCAATACACCACATCACGTTGACGAGGCGAATAATAAAATCCACTCAATTCAGCACTCAAAGTTTTTCTCTTGTTGAGGTAAAAATTATTAGTGATTTCTGCCCACCAATTAAATGCGTTGAATTCTGTTTTTCCTACAGTATTTATTGGACTAAATAAAACATGACCACCATTGATATTTCCAGTAATTTCCCACCATTTTGCAGGTTGAATGGAGTAATCAATTTCCAACGCCAACACTTGCTTGTTGCCCAAGTTTTGTCTTGAAACTGCATTCGTTTTGTGCAATGTATCAACCGTGTAAACTCTATCAAAATAGTTGGTGATATTATTATAGAGCAACGACACATTCAAGTTTGATTTGTAAGCATAGCCCAATTTTGTGAGATAGTTAAATGAAGGTTGAAGCGTTGGATTGCCCACTACATATGTGTTTGGCGTATAATAAAATTTAAACGGATTTAGGAAAGCATAATTCGGTCGGCTAATTCTTCTTGCAAAAGTTAAATTGAAATTATGCTTTTCGTTCAATTTGTATTGCACCACTGCCGATGGAAAAAGTTTGGTGTAATCCACCGTAAATGTTTGCAGTGCTGAACCAAAGCCAATTCCACGAGTATGCTCTGCCCGTAAGCCTGCCATGAATTCAAATTTCTTCAGCGATTTATTGGCACTGATATAAGCAGCTTCAATTTCTTCGTGATAAGAAAATTGGTTTGTTTTTGTGGTGTCATTCACATAATCATTACCAGTTTTTGTTTCGTACAAATTATTCAAATCGTTTTGTGAATCAGATGCTTTCATGCCAAAATTCCACTTTACAATTTTTGTTGGTATTTCAAAATCAATTTTTGCTGACATAATTTCCGTCAATGGCGAACCCGTTGCCCGATAAGTGTTTTGGCGAAGATAAGAGCTAATCATCGGGCTACTTTCCACCGAAAAATCGCGATGCTTATCGCCTTTCTGACGATAATAATCCAAATCAACATTCATCTTTTTTCCAGTTGAATCAAAACGATATTCATAGTTTAAATTGGTAGTGAGTTTGCCCAAATATTTGTCGGTTGTTTTTCCAATCGTGTTCACCGTTGAATCTAAATGATTATTCAAATCATAACTTGAACCAATGATTGACTCGTTATTATTTAACCAACTAAATCCTTCACTTGCCATAAATCCAATCGTAGATTTTTTGTTGATAGTATAATCGCCACCCACCTGCAAACGTGCATAGGGATTAACATACGGGTATCTCACATCCTGATGCTGAAATTGATTCGGATAATAAGTATTGGTATATGCGACATAATTCCAACCCTGTGAACCACCATTTGCATTGCAAAATAAATTGAGTTTGTCCTTCCGATAATTTAACGAAGTACTTGCTGTTGGAAAATTCATTGGCCCATAAACATTGTATTCATGCCCAGCAGTAACACTTCCTTTAAAGCCTTTTTGTTTATTTTTTTTCAAAACTAAATTGATGATACCAGCATTTCCTTCTGCATCATACTTTGCAGATGGAGAAGTAATGACTTCAATCTTTGAAATATTGTCAGCAGGAATGCTGTGGAGCATTTGGGCTAAATCATCGCCACTCAATTGTTGCAATCTGCCATCAATCATTACAGCCACCGAATTTTTGCCTGCAATGTTGATTTCATTTCTTGCAACAGTTACACCCGGTGCTCGTTTAATGGCATCCATCGCATCGCCACCGGTTGCTGTGATACTATTCTCTACATTGAAAATAGTTTTATCGGCTTTGTATTCAACCAATGGTTTTTTTGCTAAAACAGTTACCGTTGATAGACTTTGATTCATGGCTTCAAACAAAATAAAATCAACTGTTGCAGCACCCGAATAGTTTTTTATTTCAGCATTGTAACCTTGCATTTCGGCCTTTATAAATTTTACTCCATCGCTTCCAACTGCTTTATAGAAGCCAACTTTATCAGAAAATGCAATTACAATTATCGTGCTATCACTTTTCAACAAACTGATTTTTACATTCTCAATTGGTTTGTTGTTTTTGTCATTCACTTTACCACTGATTGAAAAATTATTTTGCGAAAAAATAATTTTTGGAAAAATTAAAATGCTGATGAGGATTAAATTTTTGAAAGTCATTTGCTTTATTAAAAAATATTTTGGTTATGTAAAGATGAATGTTCGAAAAAAGAAAAAAACACAAAAAAATAAAATTTCATACAGGTTCAAAATGGATACAACTAGTTGGAACAACTATTTAGTGAGTCATTTTTCCTGCTTCTTTCAAAGCCAAATAATTTTCGATTCCTTTCAAAATACTTTTAGCAATTAACTCTTGTTGGTTTGAATTAGTCAACATTGCGGCATCCCATTCATTAGACAAAAAACCAGTTTCTATCAATATTGCAGGGCAATAAACTGCTTGCAAAATCCATATTCCTTGTTTGTGCATTCTTACACTCCTATTTGTAAAATCATTTTGCAGAATTCCCATTTCACTTTGTGCCAACAAAATGCTTTCATTCATAAATCCATTATTTTTTTCGGTGCTAACCACATAAATTTCTGTACCTTTTTGTTCTTCATTTTTATCAGCAGTATTGCAATGAATACTTATACACAAGTCAGCTTTTTGATTATTTATAAACTCAGCCTTTGTTTTCAAATCATCAAAATGGTCATCATTTCTTGTTAGAACAATTTCAATATTTTTATCAGCATTTAATTGCTTAATAGCCTTTGCAATTGCTAAGTCAACATCTTTTTCATTAACAGTTCCGTCAGTTGATTTGCAGCCCAAATCATTTCCGCCATGCCCTGCATCTACAACAATTTTGTAACTTTTTGTCAATTCAAAATGTGTGGTTGTTTCATTTTTTCTAAAAGCAAAAAGTGATACAATAACGGCAAGCAACGGCAATACAATTAGTCTTCTTAAATAAGTGAAACTTGGTTTTTTGTTTTGAGTTAGCATAGTTAATCTTCGTTTTATTGGTGAAAAGAAAAAAGGATTGGTAAGTTGGTATTGATGTGCTGGAAATGCTGCCAACATTAACATTGAGGCAAAATCATCAGCATTAGAATTTGTGATTGATTTATTGTCGGCAATAAATTCGTGTATCATTTCCAACTCGTTTTTTATCAACCAAAAGCATGGATTAAACCAACCAAACACCAAATTTATTTGCACAAAAATTTTATCCCAACTGTGTTTTTCTTTTACGTGTATTAGTTCATGTTGCAAAATTTGTTTGCCAGTAATTGAGTTAGAGTCTATTTCTTCATTCCAAAAAATGAATTTAAAAAATGAAAAAGGAGTTCCGCTTTCTGTTGTATTAAGCAACACAATATTTTCTATTTTTTGCTTTGGATATTTTTTATAAAGGCGATAAATTTTAAACAGCGAAACCAACAATCCAATAAAAACAAAACTGGCAACTACGCAATAAGAAATTGGCAATAATTGAAGCCAATTAAACGATGTAGCAATTTTCTGCGTTGGCTCAAACTCAAATGCAGCATTGCTTTCAGCAATATAATTGAATGCTTGATAAATGGGTTGCTGTGCTTTTTGTACACTTGCGATTTGAAATTTCATTAAAGGAATTAACCATGATGCAGCAACAGAAAAAAGCAGATAAAATCTATTGTATTGATGCAGTTTTTTATTACGGAGTGCTATTAAGTAATAGCCAAAGAAGGCAGCACTGCAAAGCATTACCTTGAAAAAATAAATTAGTGGTAGCATAATCATTTTTTGATTTTTAATTGGGTTAATAAAAGTTCGATGTCTTTTAATTTTAGTTTCTTTTTATCAATCATAAATGAAACTGCATTGGTAAAAGAGCCTTCAAAATAATTTTCAACCATACTCGTCATGGTCGATTTTGAATAGTCTTCTTTAGAAACTATTGGATAATAAAAATGGTTTCTGCCATGAACCTCGTTGGCTACAAATTCTTTTTCAATCAAAATTTTTAAAAGCGTAGCTACTGTATTGTTGTGTGGTTTTGGCTCTGGCAAAGCTTCCAAAATATCTTTTAAATAAGCTTTTTCTAATTTCCAAAGCGTTTGCATTATTTGCTCTTCAGCTTTTGTAAGTGTTTTATTTATCATGACTAATTTTTTAGTTGTGCAAATGTAAAACTAAATTTTTAGTTGTACAACTATTTTTTTAGTTATATTTTTGTTACTCAAAATGTTTAGTGATAATTTCTTTAAAAAATTGAAAATGCTTTAAGGTTGTTGGGGAAGTTGGCAAAATGGTAAAGACAATAAAAATGACAATTTTAAATTAATGCATTTTATTACAACAAAAAGCTAAAACATTTCATCATCCATCTACCACTCAAAATCCTTTCGCAGTAATGGTTTTAGTTCTTTCATGGGAATTAGATAATCAAACAAATAACCAGAGCCGCTAACCCAACCATAGAGCTTTCTGTGAATGCCAATTTTGTCAAAATAAAAATAAGTATTCAAGTTGCTTTTTAATTCTAACGTAGCTATTGTATCGCTGAAATTTCCAAAACTTTCATTAAAGCTTTTTATAAAATAGTTCTTGTCCAATGCCTCAAATTTTGTAATTTTTTCGTCATCAATCAAATCTTCAATTTTAATTGAAGCACCTGTTTTTTTATTAAGCTGAAAAAATGCTTCACTATTCAATCCCCCATGAGGTTCTAATGAATTAAAATGACTTGAAAAATAATTTAAACTAATTAAATTTTTTGATTGGGTAATAACTGAAAAATTGCCTTCATATTTTGTCGTTGGTGAATTATTCTTTTGCGAAATAAAAGCTTCTATAACTGACTTTATATCAGTCAATGTTTCAAGAAAAATCAAATCATCACGAAGACAATTTTTTAAAACAAAATTAATTGAATCGCTCAATGGAACTGGGAAAGATGATAATTCAAAACATTTTAATTGAAAAGAAAAACCGTTTGTATCAACAGCTATTTTCTTGCTAACTATTGGTAAACTGTCTGAATTACCTATGTTGTTCTTGCTAAAACCGAATAAGCAAAAACACAACATCAAAATAAAAAGAGAAAAAATGTTTTTCATTTTTTAAAAAATTTTACCCCAATGCAGGTCTCAACCATTTCTCCGCCTCTTCATAACTCATGCCTTTGCGATTTGCATAATCGGTTAATTGTGATTTATCAATTTTTCCAACGCCAAAATATTTTGCATGTGGCGAAGCAAAATACCAACCACTCACACTTGCCGCAGGATACATCGCTAACGATTCTGTTAAAGTAATTTCAGCATTTTTTGTGGCATCAATCAACTCAAACAATTTTATTTTTTCGGTATGGTCAGGGCAAGCAGGATAGCCTGGCGCAGGGCGAATACCATTATATTCTTCGGCAATTAATTGTTCGTTGGTCAAAGTTTCAGCAGTTTCATAACCCCAATATTCTGTTCTAATTTTTTTGTGCAACAATTCTGCAAATGCTTCGGCAAGCCTATCAGCCAAGGCTTTCAACATGATAGAAGAATAATCATCGTGGTTTTCTTCAAACTTTTTTACATGTTTTTCAATTCCAATTCCGGCTGTAACTGCGAATGCACCGATGTAATCTTGTTGATTAGAATTTTTTGGAGCAATGAAATCAGCTAAGCACAAATCCGCTTGCCCAGCAGCTTTCACAGTTTGTTGTCGAAGAAATTGCAAATTTATTTTTGAAGATTTTAAATCAATTTCTACATCATCCACATCATTTGAATTGGCTTCAAAAATTCCGAAGGATGCTTTTGCTGTCAACCATTTTTCTGCAATAATTTGTTGCAACATTTTTTTTGCATCGTTAAAAAGATGAGTGGCTTGTTCGCCAACAATGGCATCTTTTAAAATGGCAGGATATTTTCCGTGCATTTCCCAAGTGATGAAAAACGGCGTCCAATCAATGTATTCAGCTATTTCAGCCAAGTCGTAATTCGATAAATGTTTTACACCGATGAAATTTGGCTTCGCAATTTTTTCTTTTTGCCAATCAATTTTAAATTTATTTTCTCTTGCTTTTTCAATCGACAATAATTTTTTATCAGATTTTTTATTCGCAAAATCTTCTGCCAATTTTTGATATTCTGCTTTTACTTCCGAAATAAATTTTTCTTTTTCTTCACTCAATAAAGTGGTAGAAACATTCACACTTTTCGATGCATCCAACACATGAATCACCGCATGATTGTAGGCTGGTGCTACTTTTACAGCCGTATGCATTCGTGAAGTTGTGGCACCGCCAATCATCAGCGGAATGGTAAAACCTTGCCGCTGCATTTCGCTTGCCACATGCACCATTTCATCCAATGATGGTGTAATCAATCCACTCAAACCAATGATGTCGACATTTTTTTCTTTCGCAGTTTGCAATATTTTTTCGGCATGAACCATCACACCTAAATCAATAATTTCATAACCATTGCAGCCCAAAACCACACCCACTATGTTTTTGCCGATGTCGTGCACATCGCCTTTCACCGTTGCTAATAATATTTTTTTTGCGCCGCCTTGGTCAAAATTGGGATTGTCTAGTTTTTCTTGTTCGATAAATGGTGTGAGATACGCCACCGATTTTTTCATCACTCTTGCACTCTTTACCACTTGCGGCAAAAACATTTTTCCGCTTCCAAATAAATCACCAACCACACTCATTCCAGCCATCAATGGACCTTCGATAACAAACAACGGACGACCATATTTTTGTCTGGCTTCTTCCGTATCCACATCAATATATTCGATGATACCGTTCACCAACGAATGCGTCAAACGCTCTTCTACCGTGCCTTTGCGCCATGTTTCATCTTTTACTAAAACTTTTCCTTTGCTCTTGATTGTATCCGCATGAGCCACTAATCTTTCCGTTGCATCATCTCTGCGATTTAAAATTACATCTTCCACCAATGCTAATAATGTGGGTTCAATTTCATCGTAAACCTGTATCATGCCTGCATTTACAATACCCATGTCCATGCCAGCTTTGATGGCATAAAATAAAAATACCGAGTGAATTGCTTCACGAACCACATCATTTCCACGAAACGAAAATGAAACGTTGCTCACACCGCCGCTAATTTTTGCCAACGGCATTTTTTGTTTGATAATTCTTGTGGCTTCAATAAAATTCACGGCATAATTATTATGCTCTTCAATGCCCGTGGCTACTGCAAAAATGTTGGGGTCGAAGATGATATCTTGCGGTGCAAAACCAACTTGCTCGGTTAAAATTTTATAAGCTCTTTCGCAAATTGAAACTTTTCTTTCAATGGTATCCGCCTGACCCACTTCGTCGAATGCCATCACCACAACGGCTGCGCCGTACATCAAACACAATTCGGCTTCGTGAATAAATTTCGCTTCGCCTTCTTTCATCGAAATGGAATTCACAATTGCTTTGCCTTGCACACATTTCAAACCAGCTTCAATAACACTCCACTTGCTGCTGTCAATCATTATCGGCACTTTGCTGATGTTGGGTTCACTGGCAATTAAATTTAAAAACTTGGTCATCGCCGCTTCGCCATCCAACATGCCTTCATCCATGTTCACATCAATCACTTGTGCGCCATTTTCAACCTGCTGCAAAGCCACAGCCAAGGCTTCATCATATTTATCTTCTTTGATTAATCGAGCAAACATTTTTGAACCAGTAACGTTGGTTCGTTCGCCGATGTTGACAAAGTTTGATTCTGGACGAATGATTAGAGGCTCTAATCCTGATAGTCTGGTATATTTATTCATTAGTTATTGATTTGATGATTTATTGAATTATTGATTAAATCACAAAATCAACAACTCAATAAATCAAAAACTATTTCTTGTTCTGTCTTGCTGTTTTTCCTGATGCAGCAATGATTTTTAGTAATTCTTCTGTTTCAGTTTTTAATAAAGTCAGTTTAGAATTTGGCAAAGTTTTCGATTCTTCTAATAGCTCTAACCAAAATAAAGTTTCATCTAATTCTTCTTCTACAATTCTTAATTTATTTATAAAGTCCGCCTGCGATTTTGCTCTGCAAGCCGCTCTGTAGTTAGCCGCAGCACTTGTTCCCGAACGAAATATTTGATTGCCAATTGATTTTCCAGCAACTGATTTTGGCAACGATTCAACTAAGGGAAAAAATCTTAACGCAAACTTTTTTAATCGTGTATTTAACTCTGATGTAGTCATGATAATTTTTTGATTGGATGATTTTTTGTGTTGTTGATTAATGCAGACTATAATTTGGTAATTCAATCAACAAATCAATAACTCACCAAATCAACAACTGTTCTTGGTTTATACTTCTTCATGTGTTCCGCCATGTGTTTGATATGGTCGGGCGAAGTGCCGCAGCAACCGCCAACAATATTTACCCAACCATTCGCAGCCCATTCATCAATCACAGCACACATCATTTCGGGTGTTTCATCATAACCGCCAAACGCATTTGGCAAACCAGCATTCGGATAACAACTCACATAACATGATGCAATGTTGTTCAACTCTTCAATGTGTTGTCGCATGTCAGCCGCTCCCAGAGCGCAATTCAGCCCAACCGAAAAAGGTTTTGCATGAGCAATGGAAGTATAAAACGCTTCCAAAGTTTGTCCGCTTAATGTTCTGCCGCTGGCATCAGTAATAGTGCCCGAAATCATTATCGGCAACTCCATTTGTTTGTCTTTAAAATATTTTTTAGTGGCGAAAATTGCAGCTTTTGCATTGAGTGTATCAAAAATTGTTTCGATTAAAATAATGTCAACGCCGCCATCAACAAGTGCTTCCACTTGTTCGTAATAGGCTTGCATCACTTCATCAAAAGTTACAGCTCGATAACCAGGATTGTTTACGTCAGGCGAAAGTGAAAGCGTTCGGTTGGTTGGTCCAATTGCACCAGCAGCAAAACGTGGCTTGTCAGGATTTTTTGCCGTGTACTCCAAAGCCGCAGCCTTGGCTAATTTCGCCGATTCAAAATTGATTTTGTACACCTCACTTTGCAAATGATAATCACCTTGCGCAATGGTTGTTCCGCTGAAAGTATTGGTTTCAATAATGTCAGCACCAGCTTCTAAATATTCTTTATGAATAGCTGAAATAATATCAGGTCGGGTGATAGAAAGCAAATCATTGTTGCCTTTCAAATCATGTTTTGAATCTTTGAAAAATTCACCACGATAATCGGCTTCAGTGAGTTTATAACGCTGAATCATAGTGCCCATAGCACCATCAATGATTAAAATGTTTTTTGAAATTGCAGCATGCAAAGCCGCTGTAGTAGCAGGTTGTGTCATGTTTATTAGTTTTTATGTTAGTGAAAAAAATTAGCGCTTTCAACCTAAACAATAAACAAATCCAATTGAAAGCGCTGCAAATGTACATCCATAACTTTACATTTAAAAATTAAATTTACTTACATTGAAGTATCGTATTTTTATAAAATGAAACAAGACATTCAAACTAGAACTGATATTGAATTGCTAATCAATACATTTTATGACAAAGTAAAGAATGATGATTTGATTAGCTATATATTTAACAATGTAGCTAATGTAAATTGGGAGCATCATTTACCCATCATGTATAATTTTTGGGAGTTTAGCTTGTTAGAAACAGCCAGCTATCGAGGAAATTTAATTGATAAACATGTTGCATTGCATAAGCAAGAACCCTTAACAGCCGAGCATTTTGAGCGTTGGCAATTATTGTTCAATCAAACCTTAGATGAACTTTTTATAGGTGAAAATGTAATAAAAGCCAAACAAAAAATAGAGCTAATGAAAACACTAATGATGATAAAAATTGACAGAAGCGAACAAAAAGGTTTTATCCTATAAAACAATATTCCCTTCAATTCTTTGTTCAACAATAGTATTGATTAGAGTTTCATTAAATGGTGCAGAAATTCTTAAATAGTTATCTGCGTAGCCTTCTATAAGTCCATTTTTATTTTCATGTTCAAATAAAACTTTTCTTGTTGAACCCATAAATTGCTCTTGAAAGAAATTCATTTTTTTCAAACTTAAATTTCTAAGCGCTTGATTGCGTTGCTTACGAATATGCATTGGCACTGCATTTGGCATTTCAGCTGCCAAAGTATTTGGTCGTTCGCTATAGGTAAATACATGTAAATACGATACATCTAAATCGTTCAAAAAATTATAAGTGTCCAAAAAATCATTGTCTGTTTCATCAGGAAAACCAACAATCACATCAACACCAATACAAGCATGAGGCATTACAGCCTTTATTTTTTCAACACGTTTTACATAAAGTTCTCTTTGATATCTGCGACGCATTAACTTTAGTAATTTGTTACTTCCGCTTTGTAATGGCACATGAAAATGAGGCATGAATCTTTTGCTTTGAGCAACAAAATCAATTATCTCATCCGTAAGTAAATTAGGTTCGATACTGCTAATTCTATAACGTTCAATTCCTTCTACTTTATCTAATTGCTGTATGAGTTGAAAAAAATCTTCTCCATTAGACCTCACTCCTTGCCCCTCTCCAATAGAGAGGGGTAAAGGTACTTCGCTTTTATTTTTAAAGTCCCCAAGATTTACACCAGTTAAAACAATTTCTTTTACACCAAGCGCTGCTATTTCATTAGACTTTTTTACAGCATTTTCAATAGTATCACTTCTGCTTGCACCTCTTGCCATTGGTATTGTACAAAAGCTACAACTGTAATCGCAACCATCCTGCACTTTTAAAAACGAACGTGTTCTGTCGCCGAAAGAATAAGAAGAATTGAAAATATTTACATCATCAATATCACAACTATATACGGATGCTTTTTCCTTTTTCTCAAAATTTTTAAGATGCTCAACAATATTAAATTTTTCAGCTGCACCCAAAACCATATCAACGCCTTCAATCTCAGCTATTTCGGTTGGTTTCAGTTGTGCATAACAACCTGTAATTACAACAGCAGCATCGGGTGCTTTGCGTTGAATTTGACGAACCAACATTCTACATTCTTTATCCGCATTTTCTGTAACGCTACAAGTGTTGATGACATAAACATCTGCAAAGTCTGTAAAATCAACTTTTTGCATTCCTTCCTTCTCCATCATTCTTGATAATGTAGAAGTTTCAGAATAATTTAATTTACATCCTAAAGTATGAAAGGCAATTGTTTTCATTGGCTGCAAAGATAATAGCTTAGCACCATTTAACCACTTCCAATGGAAATGTTTTTCCTGACCTAATATCATTTACAATTGCTCTAACACTGTTAGGGGCCAACAACTCTTCCTCTTTAAAAGCATCTATTTCTGCTAATGAAACCCATCGGTGTGCTTTGATTTCATGGTGCCAAAAATCATCTTGCCTTGATATTTCTTTTGCCAAAAAAACGTATCGAATCATATCCCATTTTCCATAGCTGATATATTTATACATTCCTAAAATGGAAGTTAGTTCAGCTGTAATACCAGTTTCCTCTTTGCATTCACGAATAGCACAATCAAATACCGATTCATGTTTTTCAAATCTTCCACCAGGAAAATTCCAAAGATTTTCGCTTTGTTTTTTCCCTTCTTGTACCATCAATATTTTATCTTCTTGCATTAAAATAACTGAAGCTGTAACAATGTTTGTTGCGATGGGTTCCATTTGCATAAAATTAATTTGTAACGAAAGTAAATAATTGACGTATAGCCTTATCTCATCTTCACAACAATAATATATGAAAAAAAGTTTCTTGCTAATACTATTTAGCTTTCTGTTTCATTCCATTTTTGCTCAATCTTGGTCAGCCGAACAACTATCAAAAGCCAATACAGCAAAGGATATTGAATATTTATCACAAGCAGAAAAAGACGCCATTATGTATATTAATTTGGCAAGATTATTTCCAAAAGATTTTGTAAAAATGGAATTAGAAAATTATCAAGCCCCTATCAAATTCGGAACTTACTTAAAAAAATCATCTTACAAAAAATCATTGATTATAGAATTGAATAAACAAAAATCAATGGCTGCATTAACGTTTGAAAATGTATTGTATGAAGATGCAAAATGCTTTGCTGCCGAAATGGGCGATAGAGGCGAAATTGGTCATGAACGAAGAAAATGTAAAGCAAGCAATTATGCCGAATGTTGTTCATACGGCATGGAAACAGGAAAAGACATTGCTATGCAATGGCTGATAGACCATGATGTACAAGGCGTTGGGCATAGGCTTAATTGTTTAGAACCTACCTATACAAAAATTGGGTTGGCAATTCATACACATAAAAAATGGCAAGTATGTGCAGTGGCTGAAATGAATTTTTAATTACCCTTCATCATTCATAAACTCACTAGTAAAATGAAAATGAATATCAGGATTATTTTTTCGTTCGGTATCTAAGTACCAACTGCTTTGTGCCAAATAAACCAATCTGCCATCTTTATCGTTGGCTAAAAACTGATTTTTGAATTTGCAGAAATCCATCAATTTATTTTGGTCGTCAGAAGTTATCCAGCATGCTTTATAATAAGGCAAAGTAACAAAGCTCACCGTAGCACCATATTCGTGCAATAAGCGATATTGAATTACCTCAAATTGCAATTCGCCCACAGTGCCGATGATTTTTTTATGCCCCATATTTTGGGTAAATAATTGCGCCACCCCTTCATCTGTTAATTGTTGTAATCCTTTTTCTAATTGCTTAGTTTTTAATGGGTCTTTATTTACTACTTCTTTAAATATCTCTGGTGAGAAGCTTGGAATACCTGTAAAAATTACGTTTTCACCCTCCGTTAATGTATCGCCAATTTTAAAATTACCTGTATCGAACAAGCCAACTACATCGCCTGGGAAAGCATCATCCAACACATTTTTACTTCTTGCCATAAAACTAAACGGACTACTAAAGCGAACATCTTTATCTAATCGCACATGATGGAAAAATTTATTGCGCTCAAATTTTCCGCTACATACTCTTAAGAATGCAATTCTATCACGATGTCGTGGGTCAAGATTAGCATGAATTTTAAAAATAAAGCCAGTGAATTTATCTTCAGTTGGAGCAACTTCACGTTTATCAGTCGGTCGAGCTAAAGGCTTAGGAGCTATCTGAATAAAGGTTTCTAGCAATTCACGTACACCAAAATTATTCATGGCACTTCCAAAAAACACAGGAGCAATATGTCCACCTAAATATTCATTCACATCAAAATCATGATACACACCTTCAATCAATTCAACATCGCTGCGCAATTGGTTAGCGTCCGCTTCTCCAACTTCTGTTTCTAAATTTTTATCTGATAGATTTTCAATCGTAATTTTTTCATCGTCTTTTTGTTTGGCTTGAAACAATTGCAATGTTTTGTCATACAAATTATAAACGCCTTTGAAAGTGCTGCCCATATTGATTGGCCAGCTTAATGGTCGAACTTTTATTTTCAATTTTGCTTCTAATTCATCCAACAAATCGAAAGCCTGTTTTCCATCTCTATCCATTTTATTGATGAAAATAATCACGGGTGTATTTCGCATTCGGCACACTTCCATCAATCTTTCTGTTTGCTCTTCTACGCCTTTCACACAATCCACCACCAGAATAACAGAGTCAACAGCTGTTAAGGTTCTGTAAGTATCTTCGGCGAAATCTTTATGCCCAGGTGTATCTAATAAATTTACATTGATGCCATTGTATTCAAAACACATTACGGATGTTGCCACCGAAATTCCACGTTGCTTTTCAATCTCCATAAAATCGCTGGTAGCATGTTTTTTAATCTTGTTAGATTTTACAGCACCAGCCACCTGAATGGCGCCACCAAATAATAGAAACTTTTCGGTAAGTGTGGTTTTACCTGCATCGGGGTGACTTATGATAGCGAATGTTCGGCGTTTGCTTATTTCTTCTGCGTATTTCAATTTTGTAAAATTTGGGATGCGAAGATAATCAGTATAGTAAGAATTTGATAAAGCATTTTAGCTTCTTTATTCTTCAACAAATATTAAAGTTTAATAATGGCTTTAAAAACATTTTTTAGCAACAAAAAATAAATGTAATTTTGAAAAAAAAGCAATGGAATCAATTAGTATAATAAGAGACATTACACACAATAAACAATTTGCTCAAATTGAAATTGAAAGTGTAGAAAAATTAGAAGAACATTGGGATGATTTTTTAGACATTATTATTGCTGAAATGCGCAAAAATGATGAAAAAATGGATTGGAATAATTTTGTAGATGAATTGAAAGTGGAAGGGAGATTATGAGTTACAAAATTATTGTAAGCAAATTGGCTCAAAAAGAAATTAAAGACCTTCCAAAAACTGATTTACCAAAAGTAGTTGATAAAATTAACCAATTGGCTGATAATCCGAGACCAGAAGGATGCAAAAAATTGCAAGGCTCTTCGGAGGATTTATGGCGAATTAGAAGCGGTGATTACAGAATTATTTATTGCATTGATGAAACAATAAGAATCATTGATGTTCGTCGTGTGGCACACCGAAAGGATGTTTACAGATAATTATTCCTTCACAAACTTTGCATTCATCACATTTCCTTTTTCATCGGTGGCTTTGATAAAATATATTCCAGAAGGCAGGTTTGAAATGTTTAATTCAAATCCCCCTAACCCCTCCCGAAGGTTCGGGAGCAAGGGGGAATCAACAGCCAATACATCACCGTCATGGTGAGCTTGTCGAACCATCATTATTCTGCCTAACACATCCATTATTTCTATTGTATTCACTAATAACTTATCACTTCTAACTAATAACTCTTCCGAACATGGATTAGGATAAATAGTTAATTCCTCTTTTGTATTTGCTACTTCTTGTACACCCACTCACAATCTATTTTTCCTAAAGAAAAGTTTGGAACATTAGGTAAACCTCCATTACTATAATGTGGTGAGCCACCAAAGTAAATTTGATTTTGTACAAAATTGCAGGCTACACCTAAACTATCGGGTTCATTTATTACATGCATGTTTTGAGCAGCTCCATAACCTGCACAATATATTTTATTATCAGGGGCTATTTGCATTTGACCAAACGACCAAGAAGTTGGTAGTCTTTTTGCTATCAAAATTTTGCTAGCAACTATATTTGAAGCGTTCAAGTCAAACTGCCAAATTTTTTCAATATCAGTTACATAAACAAACCTACCACTTGGTGAAAAACAAACAAATATTACATCTAATGAATCTGGTGCACTATAAGGCAAAGTTATATTTTGTGCTTTAGTGATTTTTCCAGTACATCTATCAACGTATTCAATATCCATTTGACCATCTGGGTATTTTCCACTTGGTGGAATCCCTCCGTATAAATAAACAATTTTATCCCCCTGTATGGAAACATTACTTTGACCAACGTATATACTAATTGAATCATTAACAGGATACTTAATTCCAATTGCTTGAGTATCAAAAACACTAATGCCTGAGTTATTAATTAGCACCTTGTAAAAAATGTTACTTTTATACTTCCTAACGACAAGCCAATAATCTTTTCCATTGCCATGCTTAATAGCATGAATCTGCCCATCGTATAAGGTATCAGTAATAACATCTATTTCTTTTTGGGTTACATCTCCAAGTCCACCATTCAGATTCCTATCAACAATTAGATATCTTAATTTTTGTGGAAAGAAAGCACCATTAATATTATATTCTAAATTTTCATAAAACATGTAAAACTTATTGGTATCGTTCGGAAAGGGAACAACAGTAGCAACATTATAGGGTGGTAACCAACCTTGTGAAATATAAGTGTCAGATATTGTACCATGATTAATATTGCTACCATTAGGCATGGTTTGGTCTAATCTATTTTTTACCAATAAGCCATTACTGTAAAAAATTATACCTCCATGATTATCGCAAACTCCAGTATTTGAATCGTTCATCTGCATAGTACAACTATCATTTGCATTTACCACACAGGTACCGTTTTTAAAACTAACACCTGTATGGTAGCCTAATTTCCAATATAAATTAGTTTGGGCTAAACAAACTAATTGTACAACCAACAAAAAAGATATAGTAAGTAGGTGCTTTTTCATACATAAATGGTTTAAAAAATTACAACAACCCAAACTCAAAATTTTGTACTAAAGCCCATTCAATAAATTTGGGTAGTGTATAATGCATGCGTTCAAATGCTTTTTCGCTATCATGAAATAAAATTATTTCGCCATTTTTTAAAGGTTTATTGGTGGCATATTCAAAGCATTTTTCTTTACTAATAGATTTATCAAAATCGGCTGTTAATCGGCTCCACATCACCACTTGATGCGTTTTTAAAATCTGGTTGGCTTGCGAATATTTAATTTTTCCGTAAGGTGGTCGGAAAAATTTGGTATGCATTAAATCATCCGTTTTTTTTACTTCATCAAAATACATTTCATTATCTGTTGCCCATCCATTTTTATGATGAAAAGTATGATTGCCTACTGCATGCCCCTCGGCTATAATTTGCTGAAACACTGCTGGATATTTGCTTACATTATTACCTACACAAAAAAACTGCGCTTTGATTTGATGTTGGCGCAAACAATCTAACACAGCCAATGTAATTTCGGGGTGTGGCCCATCATCAAATGTGAGATAGATTTTTTTTGCAGCAGTATCGCCTCTCCAAATAAATTGGGGATAGATAAGCGGCAGCCAAAAAGGTGTATGAGTGAAATAGGTCATTTATTTTTTAGCTGCTTTTTGTCGGCTTCTTTTAGCTAATTTTTCTTCCTCTTTTTCTTTAGCAATTCGAGCTCTATCAGCAGGGCAGCCGCCACGGGCTTGCCCTTTATGAAATCGTTCTACAATCTTCATTTTCTCACGGTCTTCACGGCTCATGCCACGATATTTTCTATTGCATGATGCTGTAATCATAAGCATACAAATTAATAAAATGAAAGTTTGCTTCAAAACTTTATTTGTATTTATTAGTGCTTTTTGATTCACTGGTTGAAGAGTGATGTGAAATTTAAAATGGTTCGACAAGCATACCATAACAACGCTATAAAAACCTTTTGTAATATTTTTTTTCATCCACATAAATTATTTTTTTGGTTCGGTTGCTGGTGTAGGTTGGGTAAGTGTTGGTTCTTTTTTTTCTTCGGTCATTATTGGTGTAGGTGTATTATCTTTTTTAGTTTTAGCATTACCAATTACTATGTTCATCCCAAATCTAAAATTTGCATTTTTACTGTCCAAAGGTTTTACGGCAGCCCACCAATTATCAGTTACAAAATAGGTTTGCATTCCTAATAATTGCACCACAATTCCACCACCTAAATTAAATGGCGAATTGCTTTTATTGGTGTACGACATGGATGCCGAAAAATGTTTTGATAATTTTAATTGATAAAATAAAGTAAGCGCCGAAATATAATTAGCATGAAATGTATTAGTGGTAAGTTGTGCGCCAAAGCTGTGATGCTTGCTTAATTCATAAGTTGCCATAGCGTACATACTTAATGGCAATCGGGTTTTATAGCTTTCTTCATTTGTTTTATATTTAAAAATATTTTTTAATGAATCTACTAATTTGGTTTGCGAAATAGTAGAATTACTATCTACCATATCGGCCACATTTACACCTTCAAAATCTACACGAGCATTCGTCATGGTATAATTATGTGTTCGGCTTTTCCATTTTATTGAGCCCAAATCATTTATACCAACCGTAATTTTTAATTTTTCATTATATTGGTAAGTAGCGCCTAAATCAATAGCAAAGCCCTTGTTGGCTGTATTAAAAATATAATTTTTTACTGTAGGTACACCAGCATTTTTTCGTTCGGTACTATCTGGAAAGCCGCTTGTTTGCACATTAAAATTAGCTTGGGTGCTTAGTTTAAAAGTAGTAGGATCGGTTAATAAAGTAATAGATGATTGAGCCGTATTGATATTGGCTTTGCCAAATAAAATTTTTGGCGAAGCCCCAAATTGCCATTTTTTATACTTGTAAGTAAAGTGTGTAGCATACTCACGATAGTACGAAAGGTTTACTTCAAAATTTCCTATTTCTAAATTTTGCCCCAAATAATTTCCATTACCATTCCAAATTAATTTTAATAAATCGCCAGGATAATTGAATTGAAACATCATGCGTTCGTTTACCGAAAAGCCTACCGAAAATTTTTGTTTAGCATAATTAAACGAAAACAAAGAAAGGCTTGAACCAAAGCCAATATAATTTTTGTTTTTTAATTTATCAATCACATTGCCCAATTGCAATTGGGCTGTAGTATCATCTACTTTTTTAATTAAATCGTGGTAGGTAAATCCATTGTTGTATAAATAAAAAGAGTTGGATGAAAGCATGGGCAACCCTACCGAAATTTTTGCATCCGTTTTATTACTTGCGTTATAAAATGAAGATTGATTTATTTGCGACAAAAATTTGAATGTGTATTCGTCTTGCGCCATGGCAGCCAAACTAACGAAACACAACATTAATAAAATAAGTTTTTTCATATTGTAATTTGATTAGTGTTTTAATACGCTTACATGAAGTTTAATTTCGGCAGCCAATTTTATTCCGATATAATTATTAGAATGAATTTGTACCGAGTTGCTACCACTTGTTTTCAAATTTCCCCGAATAATAGCATGTTTTACTTTTCTATTAAATCGTTTATAATGGTTGTTATCCATTTCAAAAATAGTTTCTTTGGTGGTGCTCGAAGTTATTATACCACTTGCATTTACAGGCGCTTGAGGAATTAAATTTTGAGTTGGAATAATTAATGAATCTAAAATTTTATTTAAAGTATCTGCAAAATATAATTGCACATTGGTATATAATGGAAAAGCATTTTCAACTCCCATTTTAAATTTAACTGATTCTACTAAATCAGTGTCTTGCGGCAATGTAAGGTTAAATGTATCTTGCAATGTAAAGTCGATAATCTTAAACCAAGCAGGTATTTCGGCATTTGCCAATACAATTAATTTGCTGGTATCTGTTATAAAATTATAAGCCACCCCTGATGAATTAATTTGAATATTACCTTGGTAAACTATTTTGTTTGGTGCTGGGTTAAATACATTTTGAATATTACTATTGTTTTTATCCATCGTATAAATATTATTAGTGTATTGCCCAACCACAGAAGGTTGTGTAATAACTAATGGCGTAGAAAAAAATTGCCCTAATACATTGTTTATGTTGCCACCTCTAGTAATTCCTTTGGTATTGGTTAACGAACCCGAAGCCGAAACACCAAAATAATTTTTAACTGTTAAATGCACTTTAGGATTTTCTAAAAATAATTGAGCCGATAATGAATTATTAAAAATTTCGATAGGAATAGTATCTAGCGGAATAGGAATATTGCGTTGCCCCAAATAGCCATCAACAAACGCAAATTTCATACTTGTTAAACCAATTGTTCCTTTTACAAAATCGGTAGTATTAATAGGCTGTGTGCCATTGCCACTAACTGTATAATACACTTTATAAGGCAAATAATTAGAAGTGGTATTGTTGTTTGTAAAATCAAAAGTATAACCACCTAAATTAATATTTACAGTGGTTGATGTAGATGGATAATTTACTTGTGCATTTACAGATAAAGCAATAGCACCATTTTTTACAGTAGGAAAAACAATTTGTATTGAAAGATTTTGTTGAAATGAAGAGTTGATTTTTAATTTTATACTACCACTTTTTAATCTTAAATGTTTAAGCTGTGCGCCACTTGTATCGGTATAATTATAAAAGCTTGAAAATGTATCGCTTACCGAACCATTAAAATTACCAACCGAAATGGGCGATGATAAAGGGATTGAGTCGGTAGCAAAATTTTGATCTTCAATTTTTATATAGTCGGAAGCCAATGCTTCAAATATTTTTCCATCGTAATGAATAGAATATAAACCTGCCGAATCTTCGGTTACGGTATTACCTACATTACCATGCTGTACTAAATTTTTCAAAGTTAGTTTTGAATTAAGTAGAGGCAAAGCCCAATCAGGATTCCAATCGCCCACTGTAATTTTTTTGAAGCTAAAATCTTCTTTTTTCAAACAAGCTGCGGCGGTAAGGCATATCAGCAATAGCAAAATGTAATTTCGTTTCATAAGCAATGTTTTTTCTATTCGTAAATATACTCAACTTTTATCATAACAATTCTTATTTGGCATTAACTTATTAAAGTTGAAATGTTACATTTGCATCCCGAATAATCGGGACAAAAAAAAGTAAAACAATGTATCAAAATTTAGGATTAGTTTTAATGATGGGTGCTGGCGATGGAAAAAGCAGTGGAGCAAGCACCATGATTTTATTTGGTGGAATGTTTGTAGTGATGTATTTCTTCATGATTCGTCCGCAACAAAAAAAGGCAAAAGACCAAAAATCGTTTCAAGAAGCCATTGGCAAAGGCGATAAAATTGTAACCATGAGTGGTATTCATGGTAAGATTACAAAAGTAAATGATTCAACTTTTGATATTGAAATTGCAAATAATGTAACCATCACTATCGAAAAATCTGTTATCTCATTAGAAGTTACAAAAGCTGTTTATCCAAAAGATAAAGCTTAATTCGCTTGAAAAAAATTGGCATCACAGGCGGCATTGGCAGTGGCAAAAGCACTGTAAGCAAAATTTTTGCTTTATTAAATGTTCCTATTTATAATGCAGATAATCAAGCAAAATATTTATTAAATAATGATGCTGATGTAATAAAAAAAGTGAAGCAAATTTTTGGAAATGATATTTATTTAAATCAAGAATTGGATAGAAAAAAGTTGGCTGCTCAAGTTTTTGAGCAGCCATTTTTATTGCAACAATTAAATGAAATTGTACATCCTGCCGTATTCATAGATTTTGATAATTGGTGCAATGAACATCAACAAGAACCTTATGTTTTAAAAGAAGCAGCATTAATTTTTGAAACTATTTTGCACCAAAAATTAGATGCTGTAATTATAGTTTCATCGCCCGAAAAATTAAGAATTGAAAGAGTGATGAAACGTGATTCAATAACTAAAGAACAGGTTTTAGCCCGAATAAAAAACCAGATGAGTGAAGATGAAAAATTGAAACGAGCCGATTATATAATTTATAACGATGAGCTGCAATTGGTTATTCCGCAAGTAGTTCAGTTGCATCAACAATTTATGAATACAAAATAATTCTCCATAATTATTCTTCCTAATCTTATTTATTTTCTTTTGTCTTGATACAAAAGAAACAAAAAATCAAGCCTACAAAACGTAAGTTTGAAAATACTACAGTATAATTTTTTTGCAGCGAAATCAATAGTACTAATAGAGTTTATGGTAGTTTTTAGTTTGTTCATTTAGCTGGCTATGATTTCGCTAACGCAATGCCACCGCACAAAATCATACTTTGATTTTCTAAACTTTTGTTTTGATGGCAATTACGGCATTATTATTTTTAACGGAAAAATCAATGTAATGAATGCGTATAGCAAAGAGTGAAGCGCAATACAGCTGACTTATTAACTGCAATCAAAGCTGTTAAATCTAATCAGCCTTATTGCGCTTGCAAAAATTCATTACGTTAGATTTTTCATAAAAAATAATAGAGCCTTGATTTTTTTGTAACTTTTTTTATCAAGAAAAAAAGTTAATAATACATTAGGAATGATTGATAAATGTTTAACAAATAGAGAATTTACAACTTCAAAAAAGCTAAACTACTTTCCAAAATTTTTAATGTATCATCGGGCAAATAATTTTGCAGCCAAGGATGTTTACCGCCAAATGTATGGTTCATGTGTTCAAATAATTCTAACGAAACCTGATTCGGATTCCATGATTTCATTTCAACAGAATGTTTAAAATCTAAAGCCTCATCGGCTTTGCCATGCATTACCAATAAAGGCTTTGTGAGTTGTTTTACAAATGTAGGAATATGCAATTGGTTTAAATTCTGTTCATAATTTTTCCAATATTGATAATACATGGGCAAGCGTTGTTTTGTTCTTGCATTTTCAATCCAAAGTACGCCATCGGTTTTTATTTTTTGCAATTCATCATCGCTCCAATATTTTAAAAACTCATGAACGGGTGCCCATGCAATTATTTTTTTTATGGCTGGATGCTGTGCTCCTGCAAGTATGGCTGTGCCACCGCCACGGCTATGCCCAATAATGGCGATATTATTTTTATCAATTTCAAATTCTGTAAATTGATATTGCAACATAAAATCAATTACTGATTTTGTTTCATTCAATTCAAATAAAAAATTGTTGTTTCCAAAATCTTCAGTGGCAATAAAATCTGTTGGATTAGAAAGAGTTGTACCGTTATGCGAAAAATTAAATTTTGCAAATACAAAACCATTTTGGGCAAACCAATTGGCTATTAAATTAAATGTACCCCAATCTTTAAAACCTTTAAAGCCATGGCAGAAAACAATTACAGGCTTTGCCAAATTAATATCTTTATTATAAAATGTAATATCAACCAACACTGGTTTTCCTTTGCTGCCTTGCAATACAAATTCTTTATGGCCAATCATTTTACTTTTGATTATCTCTCCATTCATACACCCACGATGATTGAATCATCTCTAAATGCCCTTCGTTGCTATCTTCACGTTTGCCTACAAATTGTGGTACTTCCATTACCCATTCTAACAATTCTGTAAAACGAATTCTATAAATTTTGCTTTCGGTAAAATCATCGCCAAAGCGCTCGTATAATTTTAAGGCAATATCTTCGTAATCTCTCCAATTAATATCGGGTTCTATCATCTGTTTTGTTTTTTTATGGGGTAAAAATAATTGATTAGTTGTTATCGTTTCAAATAATAATATGCTTAAAT
Organism: Bacteroidota bacterium; assembly: GCA_046051225.1. GTDB lineage: Bacteria > Bacteroidota > Bacteroidia > Chitinophagales > CAIODY01 > CAIODY01. The sequence continues at coordinate 168,402 of JBJOOR010000001.1, forward strand.
TTACAAATAAAATTTTCAATCATGAAACTAAAACTAATTCTATTTCTATCTATTTTTTCAATTGCTTGTTTTAGCATTATTACATCTTGCAAAAAGAAATTTAATTTAACTAATGATATCGTTTTATCTGAACCAATTTTACCATCAACATCTTACGATTATCAAATCAAAACGGGTGTAAATAATGATGTGGCAACATTGGGCAGAGTATTGTTTTATGACAAACGCTTATCTGTAAATAATTCAACATCTTGTGGTAGTTGCCACAAGCAAAGTTTAGCATTTTCAGATAATACTGCATTCAGCAAAGGGTTTGATGGCAGATTAACCAGAAGAAATACTTTACCAATTGAAAACATTAATTCATTTTCAAGTTTTTTAAATGGTATTCCTACTTTCGATAATCAATCGTCGGTAAATTTATTTTGGGATGGCAGAGCAAATAATTTAGCTAAGATGACATTGATGCCTGTTATTAATCATGTTGAAATGCACATGGATGATTTAACGCAGCTTTGTATAAAATTAAATGCTACCAATTATTATCCTGAATTATTTAATAAAGCATTTGGCGATAAAACAGCCACCAACAAAAATATTGCTTTAGCATTAGAAGCATTCATTCAAACCATGCAAAGCCATAACAGCAAGTTTGATAAATCAATACCAAATTTTGTGAATACACAAAACAATCAATCGCCTGTACCATTAAATGCTTTAGAGCAACAAGGATTTACTGCATTTACATCAACTTATAATTGCAATAGATGTCATCATATTTCAAATAATGGATATTCAGATGGCTCAACAGACTTTGTAAATATTGGGTTAGATATAAACTATACTGATAATGGTGTTGGTGAAATCACGAATAATAGTGAAGATAATGGAAAATTTAAAATACCAAACCTGCGCAATGTGGCGCTTACTGCGCCTTATATGCATGATGGCAGATTTAAAACCTTAAATGATGTGTTAGAACATTATAGCCATAATATTCAATTGAACCCTAATTTATCAATAGAGTTATCAGATTTTGAAAACAATGGTTCAATTCAAAAAAACATTTCAGATGCTGATAAAAAAGCAATTATTGCTTTTTTAAATACACTTACCGATTATGATTTTATTACTAATCCAATGTATTCAAATCCATTTATAAAAAAATAATTTTAACCAACCAAAACCAATTATGATTAAAAAATTTTTATTCCTTATCTGCTTTATTCCTGCTTGCGCATTTGCTAAAAAAATAAGTATTGATGGCGTTGATTCACCCCCATCAAAGTATACACAATATATAGGGGTGCAATCTAATTTATTGATTCGCCAAGTATTAAATTTAAGCGGCAATACAGCCACTACAAATAATCCATATTTGTTTACATATTCCATCAATAATAAAAAAGGCTGGGGCTTAGCCACAGGATTAGGATTAACAACTTCTAATAATTTCACATCAGATGCCACCGGTAGCTATAATAAAAATAATACCAAATCAATGAATGTACGATTGGGAATTGAAAAACGATTTGTACTTAGTTCAAAATGGAATGCTTTGGCAGGTATTGATGGGGTGATGAATATGAATAAAAACACTTCGGATGTAAAAACTATTCAAACATTTGGAAGCACAACTACTAATTCAAATACTACAACTACTACAAAAAATTTATTTGGTGGTGGATTAAGGGCTGCGTTAAGTTATGCTATTACACCTAAATTATTTATTGGTACAGAAACTAGCATAGTTTTTACTACAGGGAAAGAAAAATTTTCGGGTACCACTTCTTCTGACGATGGATTGGGCAACACTAACTCAAATTCAACTTCAAATAGTTCTAACGAAAGTGGTTTTGATATGAATGTACCTACTGCATTTTTTATAATTCTGAAATTTTAATAGCTACTTTTTTTCAAAAAAGGCTTGAAACATAATAGTTTCAAGCCTTTTTAATTTTATCTAAAAATAAATTCATTCCCTTTTTTTTCAAATCATCCAACTCATAATTGATACAATTAAAATAGTAATCATACCAATCAATAGTAGCATCTTTTTGTTTCAAATTTTCTATCAATTCATTTCTATTATTGATGCCTAATTTTAATGCATCGTTTAATTCATCAGCCCAAACCTTTGTTACATGTGGCTTTGCAACCCACACTGCAAATACAAAAGGCAAATTAGTCATATTGTGCCAAGCGGTTGCTAAATCGTATTGAAACGAAATTTTATCAAGTAGCGGAAAAGTTTTGTCGCCAATCATTAATGCAGCCGATGATTGATGAATACTTTTTTCAAATTGTTGAGATGCTGGTATAAGTTGAATATTGGGCAAACGCCAATATTCTTTTAATAATATTTTTAGCAATTCAACCGATGTACGGCTATGATAATCTAAATAAATTTCATCAAGTGTTTCTATTTTTTGTTCGGCAAATACAGCTACCGTTTTTACCTGATTTATGGCACCAATACAAATATCTGTAATGATATTGTAATTTTTTAATTGTGGCAAAACACCAACAGGAATAAGGGCTACATCTACTTCATCATTCATAAATTTTAAAGCCGTAACGGCTGGAATATCCAGTTGCAAATCCATTTGATTTATAAATTTACTTTGTTGCAAACCATAAATCATGGGTGTAGTATTGTGATACGAAACGGCTGAAACTTTTATCATTTTTCGGTTAAGCATTTACATTTTTTTAAGCCATTGTTTTTTATTTCATCGTTTAATGCATCTATCAACATTTTATCTATCAAAGTTGTTTTTGCTCCACAATTATAAATTTCTAAAATTGGATGTTTATCAATAATTTTTGAAAATAAAATATCTAACGATGGGGCATCGGCAAGCTTACTATATTCATCATAAGTATAATTGATAAAGGCTGTATGCATAGTAATTCCTCTATTATCTAACCAATAATTATTTTTTAATTTAGTGGGCAGTGCTAATTTTCCATTCATAAAAATATCTGATGGCGCAGGATATGAAATAATTTTTGTGCCTTCATTATTTAGTTGAACAGGCACATAAGTTGAGTAATTTTTAGTTGTTTTATACACCACAATTTGCGCTACTGAATTTTTGAAATTGGGTTGAAATAAACTTTGGTTTTGCTTTGTGCAATGGCACGAAAACGAAAATACAATAATTGAAACAAGAAATAAGTAGTTGTATTTTTTCATTATTGATGAATTGATAATAAGAAAATAAAAGCGGCTGTGAATGAATACTCACAGCCGCTTAAGTTTACAATAATAAGGATTAGCGATTAACTACAAACTTACTAGTGTTGTATTGTTCAGCATTTTTAATAGTTAAAAAATAAACGCCATTTGCTAATTTACTAATATCAATTGTTTGTTGATTGCCGCTTGCTATTAGTTCATTACGCATTTCTTCGCCAATGGCATTAGTTATAATTAAAGTAGCATTTTTAAAATCTACGCCCATAATATGTATCAAATTTTGAGCAGGATTAGGCGAAATAGTTAGGGTAGCATTTTTATTGATGGATGATTCAATACCTGTAGCAGCTGTTCTTAAAAACTGAACATTTAATTGGTAATGCCCCATTGAATATTGAGTGTATGGATAAACCATATAAGTTAAAGTTTCGCCTCCATGAATGATAAAGCTATCTACATAATTATCAAACGAACCATTCCACCAACTGTTATTTACATTATACATCACATCGGCATCTACTGTATAACCGCCAACTGATTGATTATAATATTTATCATACGCCGATGATTTTACTAAATAGTCATAGCCTACGGGCATGGTAAATTTATAATAATCGGTATCGTTTAATTTATTAAAATTAGCATCTGTTGTAGTCATGCTTGCTACATCATTTACAAAATTAATAGGGCAATTGCTAGCAGCAGCAGCCGAATTGTTTGGTTCGTAAGCATCATCATTGGGCTCAATGCCTATCAATACTTCATTGCTATAATCAAAACCACCGCCCGATCCACCACCGATTCCTAATGCCGCAGGATTTAATCCACCTAATATAAAATAACCATTACTTGAACCGCCCCAACCCCAATTCATGTTTAAATAATCGTTTACATCATAGCCATCGCAAACCCACGAATGACCTTCGCCACTTGGATGTGCAGTAGATGCAGGTGTTCTACCCGAGTATTGAATAGGTCGTCTTAAATTCAATTCATTTTCTATTAAAGTAATCCATTGTGGATCGGTATAGTTTGAACGATCTTCGGCATGAGCTCCATTTTTATATTTAAAATAAGCACTATAAGAACTTAATGCCGAATTTGAACCCCAAGCTGTATAAGCACTACTACCGCCACTTGCAGCTGTTCCATAACTCATATTTACCGCTACACCGCAATCATACATTACTGTTGCAATTTGTATATTTGCACTGCTAATACCGCTTGGCATTTTACTCCAATCGTAATTGGTTGTTCCAAAATTTGCAGTTAATGAACCATAAGGACTTGTATAAGTATGTGAGCTATTGCCTTTTAATGGCCAATTCCAATATTTCAAAATTTGAGCCATAGCTGTAGCCACACAACCTGTTACAGTTCTATCGTTTGCAGCAACATCAAATGGACATAAATCATTGTAATATGGCGATTGATTCCAAGTAGATTTTAGCAATGGCTTAATGCTATGACCTGATTTTTTTTGACTAAAATTATTATTTAATGCTTCTTGCCATTTTAAAGTAATGCTTTCATCGGCTGCTATATTTTTACTAACCAAATAATTAATTTGAGCAATATAACCACTCATCCAAAATTCTAAGTTGCTGCCTTTAGTTGGTTCTACCCAATTGGTTTCGGTTGAATAGCCTAATATTGGTAAGGCACAATCATCTGCCGAAACCACAATATATCCTTTTGGTAAAATATCAAACACATAATAAGTTGTGGTAGCCCAATCATTACCTTCGGTAAAAAAATGGTCGGATGAAAAAACTGCCTCGGGTTGATGAGCTATATATCTATAATAATTTAATCCTGCCTGCGATGCATCTTTAACGCTTACATGCTTGGCTTGTAATTGAAAAACAAAAACCGAAAAAGAAATAAAAACAAAAAGTTTTTTCATTTGGTAAATTAAGTGAATGAAGAATAAAAGATTTTGAACATTCAAAAATATAAGTTTTTTGCAATAATCCAAATTTTAATTTCGAAACATGACGGTGTAAATTTATAATACGTTTTAACAAATACTTGTTACCAATCAAATAACGATTGGTGGTAGTTGCAAAAACAAAAACTTACTTTTAACTTGTGTAAAATAATAGTTCAGTTTTTAAAAAATTATTTTCAAATAAAATTATGAAAGTAACTACCAAATTAGCCCTAATCATTTCGTCGTTGTTGCTCGTGTTTGTGGCTGGCACCATCGTTTTTCAACAATCTATCAATACTAGCAGCACTAAAATTGTGGCTAATAAAAAAATGGAAGCCCAGTTTGAACTAAATAAATTGCTTTCGTTACACAATACTTTTATTCAATCATTTGTGCTTGATAATGCAAAACGAACTGAAATGCTTCAGTTTGTGTATGCACCTAATACACATTGGATTGATGAAAATATAATGCAACATGCTAAAAGTTTGAATGTTGATTTTTTAATGGTATATAATAATGAAGATAAAAATTTATACAAAAATGGAATAGCAGCCGATTACAAATTTCATCACGATATTTTAGAGAAAAATTTTAGCTGGCAAAAGCCCGATAACTACCCACATTATTTTACAAAGTTGAATAATGAAGTGGTTGAAATTTTTGCAGCGCCCATTATGTCAAAAGAAAAAATTGAAGGCTACTTAATTGCAGGTAAAATATTTTCCGAAAAAAATTGTACCGCTTTAGCTTCTCTTATCAGCAATACATCTATTGCAATTGCTAATGATACCAACAAAAATAATCTATCATCAACCGAAGCCGAATTAACTATTTTTAAAAAATTAGTTGATGAAAACAATAATGATGTAGCCTATTTAAAAGTAACTGGGCATATACCTGATTATGCTAATTTTTCAATTTATTTAAAAAAATACAACATCTTTTTTGTTGCTTTTTCATTAGTTATTTTAACGCTGCTTTTATATTTTATTTCAAAATATATCAATTCGCCATTGAATAAAATATTTAAAACAATGGAGCAAAATAATATTGCACCCATTGCTAAATTAAAAGAACGACAAGATGAATTTGGGCAATTGGCTCGATTAATAAATATGTCGTTTTTGCAAAAGAAAAGATTGGTTGAAGAATTGGATGAACGCAAAAAAGCGGAAATGAACTTACGCCGAGCTATTGATGATGTGGCACAACACGAAATGGAAAAAAGCCGTGCCATTAGGTCGGATGAAGTAAAAACAGAATTCATCAACAACATTAGCCATGAATTGCGTACACCGATGAATGCCGTAGTATCTATCAGCACTATGCTTTCGCAAGAAAAACTGGATGACAAGCAAGCCAATTTAGTTAAAGTATTAAATTTTTCGGCTAGGCAATTAACTTCATTGGTATCAGATATTTTAGATTTTTCGAAAATAGAAAATGGTACTTTAGAGCTAGATGAAGAACCATTTAATTTAATGGCATTATGTACCGAAATGATTCAGATGCTAACTTTTAGAGCCCAAGAAAAACATATTGGTATATTTTATTATGAAGATTTAGATTTGAATAGAAACATCATAGGCGATCCTCATCGTTTAAACCAAGTATTGTTTAATTTAATGGCAAATGCTATTAAATTTACCGAAAAAGGAAAGGTTGATTTTATTTATAAAATTCTGAAAATAGAAAATGATATTGCCGAAATAAAATTTGAAATTATTGATACAGGCATAGGCATAGCACCCGAAGAATTGGATAGAATTTTTGAAAGATTTAATCAAGCCAACTCTGAAATACACCAACGATACGGTGGTACTGGATTGGGGCTAACACTATGTACCAAACTTGTTGAAATGATGGGTAGCAGATTGCAAGTAAAAACCCAAGTAGGTATAGGCTCTAATTTTTATTTCACACTTAAATTTCCGTTGGCAAAGGCTATTGATAAATCGGAAGAAAATAGATTAAAAACGGCAAGTGGCACATTAGAAGGATTAAAAATATTAGTAGCCGAAGACCATGAAATAAATTGTTTTGTATTGAAACAATTTTTTAAACAATGGAAAGTAGAAGCCGTGTATGCCGAAAATGGAAAGTTGGCTTTAGAATGTTTAGAAAAAGAAAAATTTGATTTGATATTGATGGATTTGCAAATGCCTATTATGGATGGTTTTGAAGCCGTACAACATATTAGAAACCGACCTGATAATAAATACAAAAAGCTACCCATTATAGCTCTTACAGCTAATGCAGCTAAAGAAACCCGTGACCATGTACTAAAAAATGGCTTCGATTTATTTATTTCAAAACCATTCGACCCAACAAATTTGCACCAAGTATTATTTAATGTAAAACGATACACTATTGATGTACGACCTGATATTGATAAATAAGAAAATGTGAAAATGGAATTTTATGTTGTTTTTATTATTCCTTTTTACCTTTAACAATGTAATGCTTATTGTATTTTGCAGTTTTTAAATATAGAGCAGTTGAATCCACTCCATTTACCTCAAAATAAAAAAACCACCCAAGTTCCCTCAATCATTTTTTCAGAACTTTTAAATGTAATACCTGAATCTTCTTTATACCTTTTACAAGATATGCTACCAATCATTACAAAAAAGAATTAAGGTTTTCGTGATTGATTTATGACATGAAATAAATACATTCATTAGTGTAAATTAATTCAAAACGGTACCCTGTATGAAATAATTTAGCAATACTAAAATCGGAGGCGGCTAATGTACCAATAACTACAAAAATTAAAAAAGCCGAATCAAATAGATTCGGCTTTTTTAATTTTATTCATCTTCGTCTTCAGCAGATACTTTTTTTGTATTCGATTTTTTAGGCTTTGGCGCTTCTTCTTCTTCCTCTTGGTCTTCAACTGGTTTAGCAGCCACTTTTTTTACCGAACTGCTTGTTTTTTTAGCCACTTCTTTTTTAGCAGGTGCTGGCTTTTTTGTTGTACTCGATTTTGCTTTCGGCTCATCTTCATTATCCTCACGGCTGCCACTATCATCATCATTTTTTACAGCTGTTTTTACAGTTGTTTTTGTAGTAGGTTTTGCTTTTGTTGATGATGGTTTAGTCTTCGGTGTTTCTTCCTCATCGTCGTCATCGCCTTTAATAGCAGGCTTTGCTACTTTTTTTGTTGCAGGTGCATCCTCTTCATCATCAAAATTTCTTTCTGTTTTTTTTGCCGTAGATTTTGTTTCTTCTTTTATTGGGCTTGATTTTTTTACCACTAAATCATCTTCGTCATCTGCTGCTTTCTCTGTTTTTTCTGAACCAACAGATTTTGTTGAAGAGGGTTTTTCAGCATCCATATTTTTATCGCCAATGCTTTCAGTTTCTTCATCATCAGTTTTCTTTGGTGCTGCTTTTGGTCGTGATGTGGTGCTACCCAATTTTAAATCCACTTCTTTTTTAGCACCAGCTTTTGCAGCAGGCTTTTTAGCAATCGCTTTTTTTATGGGTGCTTTACCTTTTCCATTTTTACCTTTTGCTTTTCCTACTTCTTCTTCGTCATCATCTTCATCAACCGAAGCTTGATGTGGTCCTTTTTTCGGACCACTAACCACAGGCTTTGCATCTTCCTCATCTTCTTTTATAGGCGATGATTTTTTTACTGATTTTGTATTGTCGCCATCTTCATCTTCTGTTGCTTTTTTAGAAGAAGATTTAGGTGCATCCTCATCATTGCTTACCGATTTAGTTTTCGATTTTGCCTTTGGTGCATCTTCGTCGTCATCGCTGCCGCCATCTTCATCTTCTTCATCAAACGAACGATTTTTTTTTGTAGCCACTGCGCCATCTGTATTGGTGCTGGCTGTGGTTGGTTCATCTATATTTCCAGCTTCAGCATCATAATCTCTTTCAACAGGTTTATGGCTTGTTTTTTTTGCCACAGGTGTAGGCGCAGGCGCATCTTCGTCGTCATTTTTAGCAGCTACTTTTTCAGCACCTTTTTTAGGTGACGAAATTTCAGCCTCTTCTTGTTCTTCCGATTTTTTTACCGATGAAGATTTAGTATTATTTTTTGATGAAGATGTTTTGCTTTTTGGTGCATCATCATCTGCATCGGCTTTGCTGCCCGATGCAGAAGTTGTCATACCATCCGAATGTGGTGATGGCATCATTACCTGAAAGCCACCAGGCATAGGCGCTTTAACAATTTGCTGTGGTGGATTACAAGCTGCAAAAAGCATAGTTATAATAATGCCAAATGCAAATATTTTTAAATCAATTAGTTTTTTCATTGCAAATAAGAATGATGATAAATTATTCAAGGGGCTAATTTATTACTTTTTCAGCATACTGCCGCTTTATCGGGCTAGCATTTTTGTTAATTCAATTTCGAAATTGTATGATACATTGAACACTTTGCCATAAGTTATTGGGTTACTTGTTATTGGTTATTAGCGAATACAATTGCTGTTAAGATTAGTTTTATCTAATCATTCCATCAACTTAATTAATCATTCACTCTATTTAATAACCATTTCTTTTTTACTTTTAGACAATGAAGTTTCAACAGTTTAAATTATTTTTTGTGGCTGGGTTGATTGTTTTTTTGGGTTGTAATATTTCATCAAAAAAAATATTGCCAAAATTTTCTGCTCAAACTATTGATGGGAAAAATATTAATTCGGATAGTTTAAAAGGTAACATTATTGTGATTGATATTTGGGCTTCGTGGTGTGGCAATTGCTTGCATGAACTAAATTCTTTAAATGCTGTTGTAGATAAATATAAGGCTGATAGCAGTGTAATTTTTATTGCCATTACAGATGAACCCAATGAAAAAGTTAAATTATTTTTACAACGTTATGCTTTCAATTTTCAACAAATTACAAATGCAAAAAAATTGAAAAACTTGCTTCACACAAGCCTTATACAAGAGATTCCGAAAACTATGGTAATAAATAAAAATGGCGAAATTGTTTTAGAGTTGATTGGCGAAACGCCCAATTTATCAACCATTTTATCATCAACTATTGATACCGAATTAAAGAAACCACAGCAACATTTTGAAAACTAAAAAAAATAAAACCTCATCATTTAGCTGGGTTATTACTACATCAATTGCAGCCACAAATTTGCAACATTGGAAAAGTATTGAAGCTGGATTAAATATTTATTTAACGCCCGAATATTTACAAGCCATTGAAGTTTCATTACAAAACGAATTAGATTTTAGATACTGCATTATTTATAAAAATAATATTCCTGTTGCCATAGCAGTAATTGTGTTGGTACCGTTTTATATCAAGCCACAAGTTGAGTCAGCCCTTCATAAGCATTTAATTAAATTGGTAAAAAGCCATCTTAAAATTTTGAAAGGCACTTCTATTGCTACCTGCGGTTCGCCATTTGCTTGTGGGCAAAATGGATTTATGTTTTCTGAAAAAATTAATTCTGCTGAAGCATTTAATATTTTGGCTGAAACATTTAATGAGATTAGCCTACAAGCACCATTCGAACAAAAACCAGATTTATTTTTAGTAAAAGAATGTTGGCCAAATAGTGTTCAAGATACTAACAAGCTTGCTGATTTTGGTTTTAGAGATTTTATGATTGATAATAATATGGTAATGCCTATTAGCCACGAGTGGAAACAGTTTGACGATTATTTAAACAGCATGATTACTAAATTTAGAACTAAGGCAAAAAGTGCTTATAAAAAATCGACAGCATTAATAGTAAAAGATTTAACGCTTGCTGATATTGCAAAACATGCCCAAAAAATAATTGAACTCTATACACAAGTGGTTGATAAATCTGAATTTAGTTTTGGTGTTTTAAATCATCAATCATTTGCATTTTTAAAAAAGAATTTAGGCAAAGCTTTTATTGTAAAAGGCTATTTTTTAGAAGAAGAATTAGTAGGTTTTAGCACCGCATTTTTATTTAATAAAATTATGGATGCCAATTATGTAGGCATCGATTATTCAAAAAATCAAGCCCTATCCATTTACCCACGAATGCTGTATGATTTTGTAGATGAAGCCATCAAGGCTGGTTGTACCGAATTGCGATTGGGCAGAACAGCCGAAGAAATAAAAAGTACAGTTGGTGCTATGCCAATAAATATGACTTTATATTTAAACCATGGCAACGTATTAAAAAATGCTTTATTGAAACCAATTCTTTGTCAGATAAAGCCAACAGAATATCCTCATCGTTTTCCATTTAAAAAAACATTTGAAAGTAAATAATCATGGATTCATTAACTCATATCGTATTTGGTGCTGCCGTTGGCGAAGCATTAATGGGTAAAAAAATTGGAAACAAAGCTATGGCATTAGGCGCATTGGCTGCCACCATCCCCGATTTTGATGTTGTTACAGCTTTTTTTGTTGACCCATTACAAGCCAACGAACTGCATAGAGGCGTTACACATAGCCTTTTATTTATTTCTTTTTTAGCGCCATTATTAGGTTGGCTATTTTCAAAACTATTTAAAAAAGATAATGTAAGTTGGCAACAATGGTGGTTGTTTATGTTTATTGGATTAATCACACATCCATTAATTGATTTGCAAACTGCTTATGGTACACAGTTGTTGTGGCCAATGCCCAATAAATTTACACTCAATAATATTTTTGTAGCCGACCCTTTTTACACATTGCCTATGCTCATTTTGTTTATTGTAGCATTGTGTTATCGGCGCAGTAATGCAAAAAGAATTTTATTTACAAAAACAGCATTGATAGTAGCCACAACATATATGGCACTTACTTTTTGTTTTAAATATATGGCACATAATCATTTTAAAAACGAATTAGAAAAACAGCATATTGCTTATACAAGGTTAGAAGCCAAGCCTACTGCGCTTAACGCCATTTTGTGGTGTGCTTATGTTGAAACCGATAGCAGTTATTTAATGGGTTATTATTCGTTGTTGGATAAAAATATGAATTGTCATTTTGATGTTTTTCCTAAAAAATATAATTTATTAGGCAAGATGAATGATGAAGAAAAAGTAAAACGATTAAATTATCTAACCCGAAATTGGTATAATATTGAAGCGAAAAATGATACTATAGTTTATTACGATTTAAGATTCGGGCAGAAAGAAATGAACAACGACCCAACAGGTTTTGTAGCCAACTATCATTTGTATTATAAAGACAAAGAATTAATTGTTGGGCCAGGCAGCAAAGATTTTAAAAATTTTAAATCCGCATTTAAAAAATTGGTGGAAAGAGTTTTGGGAGTTTAATTTTATTTAATCCCTTCTGATAAATATAGTTCTAATGCTCCTTACCACTCTCCCAAACGCTGGGAAGTAAATGAGTTAGGAGGATTTTGTTTGCTCAACAAAAATCCTGACAGGTTTTGAAAACCTGTCAGGATTAAAATTACTCTTTCACAAACTTCCCATTCCATACATTACCATTAATATCAGTGGCTTTGATAAAATAAATGCCGCTTGACAATTTTGAAACATCTATTTGAAGTTGTTGATTTAATGATTTGTTGATTTGTTGAAATACAATTCTACCTACAACATTTGTTACTTCAATTGTATTTACTAATAACTTATTACTTCTAACTAATAACTTCTCATTGCATGGATTAGGATAAACACTTAATTGATATTGAGTAGCAACCGAACCCACAAATCCGCTTAATGTATCATCACATAAACGTGCTGAATCAACCATACTTAAATAGCCTTCGCCAACTATATTATGCGATGAAATGGCATACCAATAATTTGTTTTTGATAATACATTAGCATCAGTATAAGTATTTATTGTAGGCTGTACGCTGTCTATTTTTACAAAGCCGCTATTGGCTGCAAAGCTGCGATAGATATAGTATTTATCTTCGCCATTGTTTAATTTTTGCCAGCTTAAGCTGATGGCTGTGCCATTGCATTTAGCTACTAAACCGCCTGGTGTACCTGCTGCTATCATAGGCATATTATTGCCGCAGACATTGCCATACTTTATGATAAACATATCGTTATTGCCACCATAGTATTTAGCGGTATCTGTGCCAACAGCTACGCTATTGTTGCTTAGGTTGCCACTTGCAAAAATATTTCCTTTTTCATTTACAAGTAAGTTTTGTAATCTTACAGAATTAGTTGAGCTATTGTTAATTGTTGTAGTAAAATCAGATTCACGATTAATTGGATTTCCATTTTGACGAGATAATTTAATTACAAAATCATCAGAAATAGTATTTGATAAAGTACTTGCTCTTAATGACTTATATTTAACAAAGCCTTGAAAAGGAATTCTTGAATAAACATCGCCATTAGCATCAGATGTAACTGAGCTAAAACTACCAAATGAATAGCATGAATCTGAACATGCAGTCCATTTATAAGAAGAAATATCATCAAAATGTACAATCGTACCGTTACCAATTAATGAACCCCAAAATGTTGAAACCATGTGTAGGATATAGCTCCCATAAATAGATTTTCCATAGCCACCGCTTGCCGCAAGATTAAACCCATTATTTAAGTTTGAGAAATCTGCACCATAAAAACTACTTGAGTCATTAGCCTCAATATGCCTAATCACATGATGTCGATTGAATTTGATAATGGTGCTAAGTTGGTTAAATCCGCTTGCTGTTGGGCGGTTATAGGTGCTATCTAAAAATTTATTGGTTGGATACACAAAATTAATTACAGCTAAATAATTACCATCCTTATCTATGCCATATCCACCAAGTCTATCATTAATAGAATCTAATCTTACTGCATCTATCAAATGTCCTGCTGTACTGAATCTGAATAAATTTAAACCATCATAAATAGATATACCATTTATAGTTATTGGGCTTGAAAAACTACCTGATGGGCTTATGATATTTATAGTATCATGATACAAAACCATTGAATTGGGACGAACCGTTCCATTCGAATTTTGATTAATGGGTTGAAAAAAAATACTGTTAGCCACATTGTAAGGTTGCGCCCATATCCAATTAAATTTACCACTTGGGTTTATCTTCATTAAAATAGTGGTGCCAACAATAGGAGGATTAAATGAATAGGGGGCAATTAATGAATCATCATAATAAATATTTTCGCCACCCAAATTGCTATTACCAAAAAAATAAATATTATCAGAACTATCTACTACAAAATCATAAATTTCGGATGGATTAATGGAGTCTTCCAATTCTTTAAACCACAGCAGATTTCCATTACAATCATACTTGGAAATGAAGCCTTGTAAATTGTTGGCATTTTGCCAACGATTAAAAAGTATAGAATCTTTTTTACCGCCTAAGCCTTGTACATGCGAATATCCTGCAACTCTACCACAAACAATAATATTGCCGGCATGGTCAAATTTCATAGCACTCACAATTTCATCTTGCCCAGTTATTTGGTTTGCACTACCAAATCCTTTTACCCATTGGTAGCTGCCTGGGGCGGTGGGTACTTGAGCCAACAATTTGCTGATGTTATAATTTGCTACTATGCTAATAATGAAAAGTGTAACTATTTTTTTCATGGATAATTATTTTTTGGATGTACGAATATAAAATTTTGTATCTATAAAAATAAAAAAGCCCCGATAAAATTTATCGAGGCTTTTTTGTAGTTTAATATTTCTTATCCCCATTGGCAAATTACACCACCCATTAACGCCATGGTAATTGTCCAATAGCCTACATTAATAGCAATGTATTTAAAGCCTTTGCGCTCAAACATAGCATTGGTTGCTAATATTGGCAATGCCACAAACAACCCACCTAATGTACCATGAAATGCACCATGTTTAAACGTACGAAAGTTATGACCATATTTAGCCATAAAATCGGTGTACATGGCAAATACATCGCCTGTTTTATCTTTAAAACCAGGCTCATTAATTAAAATCGAATTCATGTGTACCTGATGAATTACCATCATATAAATACCTGTAGAAAACATAAAACTGAATAAATAACTAAGCCCAAAAACCAAAGGCATGTTAGCACCTTTCATTTTTTCTTCGGTTAATCCAGCTTCGTTCATCCACATAGTACCCAGCACTTTGGGGTTATAATAAATAAAGCCCATCACCATAGGAATCAATGCCGCTAAGGCAAGTACAAGAAAATTCATTTGCATAAAATTATTTTTTTAGATTGTTAGTGTTGTAAATGTAGTTGATTATTTTAAAAAATCAAACAGCATTTTTATGCCAAAGCCAATTAAAATTGCTCCAATTAGTTTATACATTTTGTTTAGTTTGGCAATATCTAACCAACGATTAATCCAATTGGCTACAAATACTTTTGCCACATCAGTAGCAAAAATACCCAGCAAAACCCCAGTTACATAAATGCTTAAATGTTGATTGGTTTTTGATTCGGCATATTTAATTATACCCAACCAAACCAGCCATACAAAAGGATTTATAAAATTGATTAAAAATCCTTTGCTAAAATAATGCATGATAAATCTTCCTTTCTTTTCAGCCGAAATAGGAAGTTGTACATTTTTTTTAAGTAAATATTTTATACCCAAACCAATAAGCACAACGCCACTACCAATGCCTAAATATTTTAAATTTTGTGGCGATGATAAAAGCGGAGCTAAACCAATTGAAACCAAACTTACACAAATTAAATCGCTAATGATAATGCCTAAAGCCACTGCCAAGCCTGCTTTCCATCCACCACTTAGCGATGAAGTAAGCAATAGAAAAAATACAGGGCCCACAAATATGACCATGCTCATTCCAATCAGTAAGCCATTAAAAAAAATCATTAAAAAATTATTGTAGAAAAATATGGCATCATTAAAAACTATTCAACGCCATATTTCTTTTTATACTTTTCATTTAATTGTTTTTGAATATTATCCATCGAAATTTCTCTACCTTGTATTAATGCTTTTTCTATTTTGTTAGATTTCATATCCAATACATCGCCGTTGCAAATTAATAAGGTAGCATCTTTGCCTTCTTCTAAGCTACCACAAGTTTTATCAATGCCTAATATTTTTGCAGTGCTTAATGTTACAGCACTTAATGCCTGTTCTTTTGTTAATCCATAAGCCGCAGCAGTGCCTGCCTGAAAGGCTAAATTGCGTTGGTTGCCACTCCAATCTTTATGACTTAGGCAAAATAAAATACCAGCCTTTTGCAATTGCGAAGGCGTTTTGTAAGGTTGCTGTACATCATCATCATTTCTTGTAGGCAAGGCATGTGTTGATGATAAAATAACAGGAATATTGCTTTGCTTAATTTGGTCTAAAACCATATAACATTCTTCGGCTTCTACCAATACTGCATTCAATTTATATTCATTAATAAATGCAATAGCGCTTAAAATTTCTTTAGCCGTATGCACATGAAAATACGCTTTTCTATTTCCGTTCAACACAGGTTTCATGGCTTCTAATTTCAAATTGGTTTCGTCTATATTGCCTTGTGCATAAGCCTTTGCATCGTTCAATAATTTTCTTAATTCATTCAATTGTTCTTTCCATCCTGCATTTGGGTCGTCGGCTTTTTCTGCTCCTTTATAAATTGTCATAGATGGAAAACGAATGTGCATTCCTTCATCCATTTTATAAACTGCATCTTCCCAATTCCAAGCATCTAATTGCACAATGCTGCTTTGTCCGCTAACCATACCGCCTTGTGGCACAGTTTGAGCCATAAGCACTCCATTAGCTTTCAATGTTGGGATAATTTTCGAATCGGTATTGTAGGCAATAATACTTCGTACCGATGGATTTAATGTGCCTACTTCCATCACATCATTAGTTGAACGAACCAATTCAATTTCAGATAATCCTGTGTTTGTATTGGGCGCTATCAATCCTGGATAAATATGTTTGCCCGAAGCCGAAATCATTTTGTCGGCTTTCATCAATCTTACATTGGTCATGTCGCCAATACTTACAATTTTGTTGCCTTCTATTCTGATAAATCCATTTTCAATTACATTGCCATTGCCCACATGAATAGTGCCGCCAGTAATTAATATACTGCCTTTGTTAGCAGGCGTAGGCGTAGGGTTTTGAGCCATTAAGTTGAAACAAAAAATAAAACTTAGTATGGTTAGAAATAATTTTTTCATGCAGATATAATGAATTGAAAATAAAGGTAGTCATTTTTGTAAATTCAACACACATTCAAAAACAGAAGCAATTAAAATACATTCTTAAATAATAATTATTAACCACATAGTTCCGAACATTTGGAACATAGGCAAACTAGTTATTAAAATTTATTTAAGTCTTTAAAACGAAGTTTTTTACTATGTCAACTTATTGTTTTCTTTACCTGAAAGCTAAAAGGTAAGAATATTCATAGTTGCTTTGCAAGGCACATAGTTGAAGCTGACACCTGTTTTCTAACTTTTGTATTCTATGCAACTTATGTTTCCTATGTGGTAAAAAACTTAAATATGAATTCATCATTTTCTATACAAGCAAATTTGGTTGATTTGTTCAACAAAACCATTTCGTCAAAAACAATATTAATTGAAAACGGAAAAATAAAATCTATTCAATCCATTGCCGATAATAAATTGTTGCCTTATGCTTTGCCTGGTTTTATTGATGCCCATGTACATATTGAAAGTTCGATGTTGTTGCCCAGCGAATTTGCAAAACTAGCTGTTGTGCATGGCACAGTTGCAACCGTAAGCGACCCACACGAAATTGCGAATGTATGCGGCGTTGAGGGTGTAAAATACATGATTGAAAACGGAAAAAAAGTACCGTTTTATTTTTGTTTTGGTGCCCCAAGTTGTGTGCCTGCTACTGTTTTCGAAACTGCTGGTGCTGCTATTTATGCTGATGAAATTGATACACTTTTACAATCAGATGATATTTATTATTTAACCGAAATGATGAACTTCCCGGGTGTATTATTTAATGATGAAGAAGTGATGAAAAAAATTGCTTCTGCTAAAAAATATAATAAACCTGTAGATGGTCATGCACCAGGTTTACGAGGCAATTATGCAAAAAAATATTTTGAAGCAGGCATTACTACCGACCACGAATGTTTTACTTATGAAGAAGGAAAAGAAAAAGCAGAATTGGGTGTAAAAATTTTAATAAGAGAAGGCAGCGCCGCTAAAAATTTTGAAGCATTAATTCCTTTGATTAAAGATTTTCCAAACCAAATCATGTTTTGCAGCGATGACAAACATCCTGATAATTTAGTTGAAGGTCATATAAATTTATTAGTGAAAAGAGCTTTGGCAAAAGGTTTTGACTTGTTTGATGTACTTCGTTCAGCATGTATTTTGCCAGCTTTGCATTATAAAATTCCAGTAGGATTATTAAGAACAGGTGATGCTGCTGATTTTATTTTAGTAAACGATTTAAAAAAATTAGAAGTTCAAAAAACATTTATCAAAGGAAATACCGTTGCCGAAAATGGTGTATCGAAAATTGAAAGTGTACAAGAAAAAAGCATCAATAAATTTTTTAGTTATCAAATTTCGAAAGAAGAAATAAAGATTCTTCGCTTTGCTCAGAATGATGGTAATACTGAACGCAGTGAAGCATCTAGAATAAAAGTAATAAAGGCTGAAAATGGTCAATTAGTTACAGAACAAATTAGTGCTGCGGCTCTTATTTCAAATCATGAAATTATTAGCAATCCCGAACAGGATATTTTAAAATTGGTTTGTGTAAATAGATATTCAAAAGCAAAACCAGCAGTAGCGCTTATAAAAAATTTTGGATTAAAACAAGGAGCTATAGCCAGTTCGGTAGCACATGATAGCCATAACATTATTGCTGTTGGTGCAGATGATGATGCTATTGTAAAAGCCATTAATTTAATTATGAAAAATAATGGTGGTGTATGTGCCGTAAATAATGCAGAAGAAAAAATTCTTCCTTTGCCCATTGCAGGATTAATGAGTACTGAAAACGGATATGATGTTGCTAATAAATATAGTGAAATTGATGCCTTTGCAAAATCGTTAGGAAGCACATTAGATGCGCCATTCATGACTTTGTCTTTTATGGCATTATTGGTAATTCCTAAATTAAAATTAAGCGATATGGGATTGTTTGATGGAGAGAAATTTGAGTTTACAAACCTACAATACTAAATTTGTATTCGATGCTAATGCATTATAAAGCTAAGTAATTAAAAAAAAACGTTCGAAAAATAAGAGAATTGCATAAGCCATAAATCAGAAAATTAAATTTCCAACAAAGGCAAATACCGAATTGCTAAATGCAATAATTTAGTATGATAAATAATCATTAGGCTTAGGTAAAAAACTTGAGAAGGAAATAGGTAATCAGATAATGCTTATTGAATTGAACCCATTTCTTTTTGCAGTAAAAAGAAGTTTTGATTACATTCATAATTCAAAAAATCCAACAAAAAAGTTTAAAACTGAAAATAAATAAACGGTTGTATATCGCTTCCTTTTACTTGAATCACCAACCATATTACCATAAAAATTAAAAATGCTTGCAGGGCAATATGCATTTTTGAAATAGCAAATATTGATTTTTGCTCAACCCAAATAGGAAACGAATGTGTGATGTAACCAACAATTAATAATACACAAACTGCTGGATAAGCCAATGCCCATTGATGTATCAAATTAAAACTAATACCTTTTGAAATTTGTGATACTATTTGCCACGATGTTTTAAAATCGGGGCTACGAAAAAATATCCAACAAAAACATACAAAGTTGAAAGTGAAAATAATGCCTAATATGTGCATCAATTTATTTTTAGGCAAATGCAAATAATCTGTTTTTAATTTATCTAACGCCAACATTAAACCATGCATAGCACCCCAGAAAATAAAATTCCATGATGCTCCATGCCACAAGCCACCCAACAACATCGTTACAGATAAATTTACATATTGACGAACTTTTCCTTTTTGATTGCCGCCCAACGGAATGTATAAATAATCACGAAGCCAACTACTTAATGAAATATGCCAACGCCTCCAAAACTCTGTAATGGTGCTGCTTTGATAAGGTAGATTAAAATTAATTCCTAGTCGATACCCCAACAATAAAGCTACACCAATTGCCATATCGCTATAGCCACTGAAGTCGCAATAGATTTGCATGGCATAACCATATACGCCCAATAAATTTTCGGTGCCGCTATACAATGTTGGATTATCAAAAATTCTATCAACAAAATTTATCGAAATAAAATCGCTGATAACCGCCTTTTTAAATAAGCCTGTTGCAATTAAAAATACAGCTTGTGCAATATCTTCTTTTGATAGTTTTATATCAATACCAATTTGTGGTAAAAAATCTTTTGCCCTTACAATAGGCCCAGCCACCAAATGCGGAAAAAAGGTAATGTAAAAACCAAAATCTAAAATATTTTCAGATGGCTTTAGTTGGTTGCGATACACATCAATAGTATAACTTAAAACCTGAAACGTATAAAACGAAATACCTACGGGCAATACAATATCGAAGTAATTTATTTTTGAATGAAAGGCATCGTTCATGATGCTTACAAAAAAATTGGTGTACTTAAAGTAAGCCAGCAGACCAAGATTGATAACTAAACTAAAAATTAATAACCCAGTTTTTCGGGCTTGTGTTTTGGCTTCGTAAATCCATTTTGCTAAATTAAAATCAACAACCGTTGAAAGAATCAATAATAAAAAAAATAAGCCGCCCGATTTGTAATAAAAGAATATTGAAAATAAGGTAAGATACAATACCCTGCTTTTTTTACGCTGATATACAAATTGATAAAAAAACAACAACACCAAAAAATAAAATAAAAACAACGCTGTATTAAATATCAGCGGTTCTTTTGGGTTGTAGGTTAAATAGTTTTTCAGCAGCTCAAACATATTATCTATTGCGGTTGTGGTTGTTATAACTGTTCATTAAAGCCCTATATAAAAGTGTGCCTTGCACTTCATATCCTTTTTGCAAAAAGTGCAACATATCGCTATTGCCCATGCCTAATTTTCGCCATTTTATTACACTGCCCAAGCCACCCATTATGTTATAAAAATCCCAAAAAGCATAATTGTTTTTTAAGCAAATGCGTTGCTGAATATTGCTGATAGATGAGGTGTGAATGTTCTTGTATTTTCTCATCATATAAGTATCGGGTGGCGATGTAACCAACACCGATGAGTTGGGCAAAACATCATTCAATTTCGAAAAAAATTCGTTGGCATCGCTTTCAAAAGTAGCAGCATTGTAGCCACGTGAAATAGCTTCGTTGGTTCCTAACGATACAATAATTAAATCGGGTTGTAAGGTTTGTAATTGTTCGAAAAAATAATCGGCTAAGTTATAATGCATATACTGTGCGCCGTTTACACCAATCATGTTGTATTCAATTCCTTTGGCTTCGGTATTTTGAAAATAAACACCAAACAAATTAAATGGCTCACTTGAGGTATCGCTTTTTTCAATATTTAATCTTACTGATGAAATTGGATTATCAATACTATAAGTAAGCGAATATGGGTCGGCAGCATATTCTAACCTAAATGGCGATACAAAAAAATTGGTTACAGGGTCTTGAATTTGTGGCTCGATGGTGTAAGCAAATTTTTTATCGCAGAAGATGGTAAGCTTATCAAATTTATTTTCGCCATAATTTTGTGATAATGAAAAATCGATTTTTGCACTTTGATTGGCTTGAATAGTAATGCCCGAAATGCCTATTGGAATTGGGATAGCAGGAAACACACATCGTTTACTTTTCCAATTACAGATGGATGTATTTATATCTTTAATATCAAACGGGCCGTTGGTTTTTGCTGTTCGATAAGGAAAATATAAACCTCTACCACCATTACCAAATTGCTGTTGTAATTGCTTGCGCATAGTACCCGTAAAATTATCGGCTTGAATATGCGAATCGCCAATATGCACTATCACTAACTTATTTCGCCTACCACTTTTTAGCTCTTCTAATTTTTGATAAAATGATTCTAATGCATTTGGATTGATTAAATAATTCAACTCGTTTTTTACAAATGGAAATGTAGTAGCCGATATCGAAATTGAATCTGCATTGGCTATAATCATTGTATCCACACTGGTTTGAGCCCAAACCTGTGGCAACTGCAACATGCATATTGCAAAAAAAGAAAACAATAATTTATTTTTCAATCGCATTTTTTTTATTCGTTTTACCACATCGTTTTTTTGTTGTGTGGCATATTTTCTCTGTGCCTCTGTGGTTCAATGTATTTCCTTACAAATTCAACTCTCTTCGTTTTACTTCAAACCAAATAGTTTCAAACAGTTTTTTGCCCAATACTTCGCCACCTTTAGCATTAATGTGTGTGTAATCTTTATTAGCTAATCGTGGTTTGGCATTTACCCATTTAATCATGCTGCTATCGCCGCCCATGGCTTCATTCATATTCCAAAAAGCAATGTTGTTTTGCTTTGCAATATTTTTTTGAATATCAATGAAAACGGGCACTTGTTCCATGGTTTGATACACACCATTTTTATTAATTGCTCTATCGCCAATTGATAATAATAATGTAGCAGCGTCAGGAAAAGTTTCTTCCATTTTCTGAATCGTTTTTGGAAATGATTTTTCAAACCATTGATACTTCATGGTTTTGGGCGATACAATGTTTAACCCATATTCTAAAATCATTAAATCGTAAGCATGTTCAGTATTCCAATCGGCTAAAAGCGAATAAGGTTGCATAGCGCCCATTGCCACACCGCTTGCACCACGAACACCAAAATTATCAATAAACACTCCATTGTCGCTATCGAAATTTACACCATATACATAAGTAGTTGATGGCGCATTAAAAGTTAAGCGAATAGTTTGAAATAATTGTTGGTGGCTTAGTTCAAGCCTTTGTACATGAGCAGATGAAGGGATAGAAATGTGTTGATAGGCTGCATTATCCAACATAATATCTACTGATGCTGCACTATCAGGGTTATAAATAAACAATTCGGCATGATGAAAAACATCTAAATGATTTTTCTTTTTTGCGGCTGCAAATGTAACCCAACTACCATTTTTTGGAATGAAGGCTTCGCCGCCAATACCAAGTGGAAGCTTATGTTCAGCGTTTTTTAAAACGGAAATAGTTTGCCAATTGTTTGAATTTTCTGTCCAAATGGTTTGCCTAAAATTTCCTGTAACGCTTGTAATAGGCACAAAGCCAACACCATTGCCGCCAAATTGATTTTGCAAGGCTTCTCGTAAATCTTGCACAAACAAATCGCCTTCCACCATCGAATCGCCAAACCATGCAATACGAACTTTTCTTTTTTTCTTTTTTATATTTTTTAGCTTATCAATAAATGAAATTAGTTTATCATTTTTTGATACATAAAAATTTTCGATAGCAACGCCTTTAAAGTGTAATGAATCGGCGGCCGATTTTAAATTAGCATCTACTGATTGTTTTTGGGCTATCTTTTTTTTTGATTTCGATTTTAAAAAATCGCTAAAAAAATTTACCTCTTTTAATTCAATGCCAAATACTGAAGACGGCATAGGCAACTCTGTAACTATAATACAAAGCAATGCAACTACGCCTACCAATAAAAATGGAGGATAAATTTTAAATGAAGAACCCGATTGATTATTCACTGCTGATGGATAAAGAATTTTATAAAAATGTGGAAACGAAAATAGAAAAGAGAAATAGGTTTACGCAGCATAACACAAAAAGTTTTGTTTTTTATAAAAATATTTTTCTACTTTTAATTAATGGAAGAAACTCAAAGCATATTCGATTCTATTCGCCCGTTTTTAAATATTCCGTTTGCTTTAGTATCGGGTTATATTTTTTTTAAGATTCATAGGTTTGCAAAAAAAACAAGCCATGGCAATGCCCGATGGATAGGCGAATTAGTAGGATGGGGCGGAATGATGCTTGCTGGTATATTATTTTTGTATAGAGCCTTGCAAGGCTTTATGGAATGGTTTAATAATTAACGAAAGTATACATAGTTGAACTGCTTACATTTTTTGATACAAGGCAACATCCCA
The DNA here is from genome assembly GCA_046051225.1 of Bacteroidota bacterium. GTDB lineage: Bacteria > Bacteroidota > Bacteroidia > Chitinophagales > CAIODY01 > CAIODY01. Next base: position 192,492 of record JBJOOR010000001.1, read on the forward strand.
AAAAGAAAAAATTGAAATAGTTTAAAAACAAAAAGCGGATTGAAAAATTCTAAAATAATTTTGTTTCTTTAAAAAAACAATGAAGGTTCTTCTAATAATATTTTTTGCAGTTATTCCACTTTTTTCATTTTCACAAAAAATGAAAGATGGAACTTACGACTTCCGAATTGCTTACGAAGAGTGGAATGGGAAGATTATGGGACATTGTAAAGTCCAAATCAAATCAGATTCGATAATTGTTTTTAAAGAAAATTCATCCACTGAAAAAATTGATTCAGGATTATTAATTCGTCATCAATCGGGCAAATGGATTATTGCAAAAACTTTTAATGATAAATTTGCTAAAATTATTGGAGCATGTGCTGATGCATCCATTATTATTGATTTAAAAAAGAGAATTATTTATCTCTGTTAGAATTACAAATAAAAACAAAAAGCGGCTCGAAAAATTCCGAACCATTTTTTATACCTAAAAATTATTTTACCTTTGAAATATTAATTTTGTAGCCATGAATTTACAAACACAAAAAATTGATTTAGCTCAACGAATTTTATCAAGCAATAATAAAACATTGATTCATCAATTGCATGAATGGGTAAGTCATGCAGAAGAGGTTGATTTGTGGGACGAACTTTCTGACGAACAAAAATCAATGGTAAAAAAAGCACAACAACAAGCTGCAAAAGGTGAAGTAATTGCTCATGAAACGGTGATGAAAAAATATAAAAAATGGCTTACAAAATAGTTTGGACACCATTAGCCACCGAAACATTTGACCATGTGATTGACTATTTAGAAAATAGATGGACAAAAAAAGAAATTGAAAATTTTATTACAAGAACAGAACACATTATTTCCATCCTAAAAATCAATCCTTATGCTTTCCGAAAATCATTGAAAGCTAACATACATGAGGTTTTGATTACCAAACATAACTTGCTTTTGTATCAAATTAATACCACCAAAAACATAGTTGAACTGCTTACATTTTTTGATACACGGCAACATCCTCAAAAGAAAAAGCTGAAATAGTTTAAAAACAAAAAGCGGCTTTGAAAACCTGAACAAACTTTTTTGTTCCGTTAGGAACATTAGGTGGGTAGGAAAAATTCAAAACAATTACGAAACGTTCCGAAGGAATGTATGGTATTGGCTAATTCAAAGTGCTACCAACGAGTTGTTCCGAATGTTCGGAACAATGGAACAAAACAAACGGCTTGAAACAATTATTTCTTAAATTCGATATCGTAATCCAATTTTAATACGAAAGAAAGTCCTGAAATTTTGAAAGCATCGATGCTTTCAAATGGCAGATAGTTGGGCAATGCGGCAACAATTGTTCCTCTGCTTAAATAAGCATTGTAGTCATAGTCATTTTGCAAAACAGATGCAATGATATTATAACCAATACCAAATTGCACACTCATTTTATTGCTGATTTTTGTTTCTAAGCAAGTGTTTAATTCAATGGTTTGATAAGTGTTAGAGAACTTTAAAGTAGTTTGATAATTGCTATAATAATTTGGAATAATCACATCATCTTTCCTGTTCATTTTTGCAAAGCCCAACAACAAATAATTTTTCCAGAACCAATATTTTTTGATTTTGCTTTTCGTTACCAACCCTGCATAAAACCTGAATCCTTCAATTGATGGATTGCTTACATTGTATGGGCGATTGATTAAATTAGAAAGTGAATTCAAATCGTATTCTGCTTTAAAAATCATTCCGATATTGCGATGAGGATAGTAGGCAAAACCCAGATTGGGTGCAAGATTTACTAATTGAAAAACATTCATTTCTATTGTAGCGGCTTGCTTGCAATCACAATCGGTAGAATCAATTTTTGTTGAACCAAAAATTTTTTGACTCCAAAAAATTAAAATAAAGAATAGAATTTTTTTCATCAAAAAGTGATTTTCAAAGTAATGGTTTGAGTTGCTGAATTCCAATTTCCCCAAACACATTTACAATGATTTGCAAAAGTATTTTTCTCAATGGTTGGTTGATTGACTTTCATTTGAAAACCACAATCGCCTTGTGTGTAAATGGCTTGCACATTTAACCCTGAAATGATGATGGTATCTGCTTTTGAAGTATCACTAAAAATAAAAGTATTGGTTGTATGATTAAAATCAAAGGGTAAATAATCGCCAATGAAATTTGCTGAAGGCGAAATCATACTACCAGTTTTTGAAGGTCGAAGTTGCTGATTAGATTCTACTTCGGTAATGGTTGGCGAATAAATTTTGTGTGCATTACTTGAATCAAAATAATACAATTGGATGCAATTGTTATCAGGAAAATAAATTAAATTATCAGGACATTTTTTTCTGCATGATTTTAGCAGAATGATTCCTGCAACAATCAAAATAAAAAGTGGTAATTGAGTTTTTAGAAATTTCATTTTCGGTTCGACAAAGAAAATCATAGAGCGTTTAAAAACAAAAAGCGGCTCGAAAAATTCCGAACCGCCTTTCGTAAAATATTATTTAATCAAATTCAGCAAACTTAAAATTTCGTCATCCGTTAAATTTTCAATTTCTGATTTGTCGTAAATGGAAAGTAAGTAAATCGTTTCTTTTATAATTTGCACATATGTTATCACTCTTGCGCCGCCCGATTTTCCTTTACCCTTAGATGTTATACTCATACGTATTTTGTAACAACCTTTTCCAATTGGAGTTCCCATCATTGGATTTTGCTCAAGTTGCTCAATCAATTCAGCATACTCTGTTTTGAGTGAAGGAAATTTCTTTGCCAACGCTTTCAACTCTTTGTCGAACTTTGACGAGGTACTTATTTTATAACTCATCTAAAAGTTGTTGAGCTGATTTCAGTTTTATTTTTCCTTGCTTGGCTAAATTTACTTCATGCACAGCTTCTTTCAGTTCTTCTAAAAAAATTTCTTTCGCTGTTTTTTTTGCTGATTTCAATTTTACGAATTTAAAATTCTTCAACAATTCCATTACAAATTCAGCTTTGTTATCTTTTACTTCAATAGTTAATTGCATGATTCAATTTTTTTTCAAAATTAGATTTACTTTTTCATTTATCAAAAACAAAAAGCGGCTCGAAAAATTCCGAACCGCCTTTTGTACCTAAAAAACACTCTATAAACCTCTCTTCATTTGTTGATTGAATGATTTACGATTTGATGATTTTGAAAAATCATGCAATCAATAAATCAACAACTCAATCAATTATTTCTTCTCATCTTTTACTTCTTCAAAAGCTACATCTTCTACATTGTCGCTTTTGTTTTCAGCCGATGGATTACCTTCCGCATTTGGTTGTGCACCAGCAGCTTGTTGTTCGTTCATAGCTTTGTATAATTCTTCCGAAGCAGCCATCCAAGCATCATTCAAAGTTTTCAAATTAGTTTCGATAGCAGCAATGTCTTGTGCTGTGTGAGCTGTTTTCAATTCAGCCAAAGCCGCTTCAATAGCTGCTTTTTTATCAGCACTTAATTTTTCGCCATATTCTTTCAACTGTTTTTCAGTTTGGAAAATATTGCTATCCGCTTCGTTTAATTTTTCAACTCTTTCTTTTTCTTTTTTATCCGCTTCTTCGTTGGCTTTAGCTTCAGCTTTCATTTGTTCCACTTCTTCTTTGCTTAATCCTGTTGAAGATTCGATGCGGATTGATTGCATTTTGTTAGTGCCTTTATCCAATGCGCTGATGCTCATGATACCATTTGCATCAATATCAAAGCTCACTTCAATTTGCGGAACGCCACGTGGCGCAGGTGGAATACCATCTAAATGGAAACGACCTAATGTTCTGTTATCCTTTGCCATGGCTCTTTCGCCTTGCAACACATGAATTTCAACACTTGGTTGACCATCGCTTGCAGTTGAAAACGTTTGCGATTTTTTTGTAGGAATAGTTGTGTTCGATTCAATCAATCGAGTCATCACACCACCCATTGTTTCGATGCCCACTGATAAAGGTGTAACATCCAACAACAATACATCTTTCACTTCGCCAGTTAATACACCACCTTGAATAGCAGCACCAATTGCTACAACTTCATCAGGATTAACGCCTTTCGATGGTTTTTTTCCGAAGAATTTTTCAACTATTTCTACCACTTTTGGGATACGAGTTGAACCACCTACCAACAATATTTCATCAATTTGCGAAGTGCTGTAACCTGCATCAGCAATAGCTTTTTTGCAAGGTTCCATCATGCGGCTAAATAAATCATCGCACAATTGTTCAAATTTTGCACGACTTAATTTTTTCACCAAATGCTTTGGCACACCATCAACAGCAGTGATATAAGGCAAATTGATTTCTGTTTCGTTTGAAGTTGATAATTCAACTTTTGCTTTTTCAGCAGCTTCTTTCAAGCGTTGCAAAGCCATTGGGTCTTTGCGTAAATCCATTCTTTCTTCGGCTTGAAATTCATCAGCCAACCAGTTGATAATTTTATGGTCGAAATCATCACCACCTAAGTGTGTATCACCATTAGTTGATTTTACTTCAAACACACCATCACCTAAATCCAATACTGAAATATCGAAAGTGCCACCGCCCAAATCGAACACAGCCACTTTCATATCTTTGTGTGCTTTATCTAAACCATAAGCCAAAGCCGCCGCAGTAGGCTCGTTGATGATACGCATCACTTTCAAACCAGCAATTTCGCCAGCTTCTTTCGTAGCCTGACGTTGACTATCATTAAAGTAAGCAGGCACGGTAATAACCGCTTCTGTTACAGTTGTTCCTAAATAATCTTCAGCAGTTTTTTTCATTTTTTGCAAAACGATAGCTGAAATTTCTTGTGGCGAATATTTTCTGTCGCCAATTTCGATACGACAAGCATCGCCATCGCCGCTTACTACTTTGTATGGCATTTTAGCAGCTTCTGCTTTTGATTCGCTGAAACGTGCACCCATAAAGCGTTTTACTGATGCTACTGTGTTTGTTGGATTTGTAATAGCCTGACGTTTAGCAGGGTCGCCCACTTTGCGTTCGCCATTAGCCAAAAATCCAATGATAGAAGGTGTTGTACGTCTGCCTTCGTCATTTGCAATTACAACAGGTTCGTTGCCTTCCATTACGGATACGCAGCTGTTGGTTGTTCCTAAATCGATTCCGATAATTTTTCCCATGATTCTTAAATTGTTTTATTTTCTGTTATTGAATATTTTGTTAGATGTTTTGTTTTTGGCAACGATAATGCCATTAGGTATTTTAGATAAATTGGGTGTTTTTTAATTCATTTTGTCAGAAAATGAATTAATGGGTATGACAAAGTATATGAAATGCTGACAAGAAAACGATAACAGATTGCTACAATTTAAAAATCGGTAGTGATAGATAGATAGGTTTTTCGAGGTAAAAAAGTTCCATTATCAATACCATGAGCAAAATCTAATCGAACAAAATAACCAAATATATACGACCGAATGCCCCAACCTGTACCCATTAATATTGGATTGCGATAGTATTCAGTTTCAATAGTAATAGGGCTATTTGGATTTTGAATTACATCTGTAAATGATACTTTGGCTTTGGTGCTTAATGGCGATGGACCAACCCATGCACTACCAATATCATAAAAACCAATTAGCTGAAAATTACTAATAAATTGGCTACGATGTGGCTTGCTACTAAACAATGAATATACAGGTAATCGCAATTCGGTATTCCACACAAAAAAGCTATTTCCGTTTCGAGCATTTTGCGAAAAGCCACGTAAGTTTGTAACCAATGTTTGATATTGATAAGGTTGATTACTATTTACAGGATTTGTATTATCAAATTTATTTTTTGCAAAAACCCAGCTATCAACGCCACCTAAATAATACAGTAATTTTTGTTTGCCAAATGATGATGATACTGCAAAACGATTAGCCCAAATGATGTTGTGAAATATTTTTTTATAATGTCGGGCATCAAACCCAGCTACATTCATATTGCTTTGGTTCGGATATATCATTTGATAATGCTCAATAAAAAATTTATACCGCAAACCGTTATATATATTGGTGGCTATGCTTCTTGTGTTATCGTGTACAAATTCTAATTTGCTAATACTCCAATAATCATGTTGGTTTGCCAACGTTAATGCATCATAATTGGTGCTTAAAAAAATACGGCTATCTTCCCTTACACTTTGTAAAAACCTAATTGCCCTAAATTGATCAAGCGGATAATTAAATTGTGTTTCAACCAAATTTGTAATTGCTTTAATATTCAAATTACCCACACCATTATTGGGACTGTATTGGCTAGTTATCAATTTTTCGGAATTCCTATAATAAGTAATTTGTTTATCTAATCGTTTTTTAAAATTTTGATACCGCAAGAAAAATGCAGGCGCACCTAATGAACTAGGCACACTCATACCGCCCTGAAAACGATAATCTTCCATCAAATCCTTTATTTCCATTTTTAACCAAACACTTAATGGTGGGTCGGTGTATTGTGGTATGCCAATATAAGGTTGATAAATTTTAAATACCGAACCTTTATCTAATTGAGTTTGCAAATTAGTAGTATAAGTATGCAATTTATAAGGTATTACTTTGCTATTTTTCCAAATAGGTTCTTTCACAAATACAGTTTCGGTATCGGCGTAAATAAAGGTTTGAGTATCCCATGGCATTACAAATTCATTTTGAAAAATGGCATGAAAAGGATTGCTTTTGGCTACAGCAAGTGTATCAAAAATTAATTCATCGCTTTTAGTTTCTACTCGTTTTTGATGTTTTAATGCTATTTCCGAAGCAGCATTTTCAAGCATCAATGATTTTATTCTGAAAGCTGTATTGGTAAGCACAGGCTCGGCTTTTAAGCTATCTCTTACAGGTATTTTAAAATAACCCATTTTATTACCCTGTCTAAAATTCTCGAGTACAAATTTTGATTTATTTGGTTCGTCGATGGCCGTAATGGAAGTGTTATAATTAGTAGCCGAATACGTTCTAAATGTATCTTTATAAATAACCTGATATAGAATACTATCAACAAAATTATTAGGAATGTTTTTAAACCAAGCGGCGTTAATATTTCGTGGATTAGTAAGTGTTGAATCTTTAAAATACACCACCGTATCAGTGCGTTGATAAATGCTATCAAGCCTAGCATAATAGCGGTTTACAATACCATTTTGATCGCTCGAAAATACAAGAAATGATTTGTTGTATTGTTGTGGAAATGTTTCGTTATAAAAATTGGTTCGGGCAATTCGTGTTATTTTTTTATTTTTTAAGTTGTAAAAAAATGCATCGTAATTCCCTAAAGGTAATGTGGTATCTAAAATTTGATTGCGAATAGTATCTCGTAATCTATTAGATGAAAAAACAATTCCTTTTCTGTTTGAAAGCTGAACAAAATGAGGATTTTTATCATCCCAAAAATCGTTGGTAATTGGCGTTGTATTGCCCGTTACATAATTATATAAATAAATATCGCTGTTAGGCCCTTTTGATGCAGATAGTAATAAAGTGTTTTTATCTGTACCTGCATTCATTTCATAAATTTTTCGTAAGCCCGAAAACAATCGCTTAGTAGTTTTGCCCGATTCAATATCGTGTTCAACAAAATAAGTTTTATCTCTAAACACGTAAAAAGCTACTAATTTTTTTCCCGTTGCGTCAAATGTATATACAGGATTTTGCTCGTCTATAGGCAATACATTATTACGTAAGCCATATTGTAAAATTGTTTTTCGGCTTGATGTTTCATCATTCCATAATACTAATTTTATTCTGCCCAAGCTATTTTCGGTAAATGCTATATGAGTTCCATCTGATGAAATTTTAGCTACACTTCTCACACTTTTTTTGCGCAATTTTACTTCTATTTCATATTTACTATTCGGGTTTTTTCGGCTTGTAGCTTCGGCTTCGTAGCGTTCTTTATAATATTGAAACCAATCATCGTAAGCCTCATCTACAGTTTTGCTTAATACAAATGCAAAACCTGTTTCCATGCTTCTATTAATTCGGGTAATGTATAGCAAATTGCTAATAGTGCCTTTATCATATTTTTCATCTACATAGTTCCAAAAAGATTCGCCAGCAAATGTGTTATCAATAGCCGTAAAATGATTAAAGTTTTTTATCAATCCATTATTAAATAAATCTCTTAATTTATCATCTTTATCAACGCTCCAAGGTTGGGCAATGTATGATATCAGCCCATCATTATACCAAGATGGTAAATTAAGCAATACTGCATTTTGAATAATTTCAGAAAAATTATCGCCATACATCATATTATCCATCAATATTTTGGTAATGCCCAATCGTATTTGATTATTTAGATGTTGATGATCGCCATCAAAATATACAAATATTTTATTGCCAATTATTTTACCACCACCACCAATATTATAATTATCAATGCCTGGTGTATAGCCAATATTGCTTTGCGTAAAATCATTCAAATCGCCAAAAACCAATAGCTCTATTTTGCGACTATAAGTAAAATCCATTTTTTGCTTAATATCTTCCAATGCCTTTTCAGCAGCTAATACACCAAATTTTCCGAGCTCATTACCCCCTGTACCAAAGTAAGTTATAAAATTAGGCGACTCTAAATAAAACCAACCATGTGGATGATATTGCACTCTGTTTTTGCCAAAATCAATTTGGGTAGATTGAGCCATCACATCTTTTTTTAAAAAAAGAATAATTGCCAGAAACAATATTTTGCTAAAAAATTTCATGCTTTGCAGTTGGTAAAAATAAATAAATTTCAATCACATCTATTCATTTACATTACAAGTATTTTTGTATTTTCATTATTAAAATAATTATGCCTCATTTTTTATTAATCGATACCTCTACATCTTGTTGCAGTGTAGCTATTGCCAAAGGCGAAACTGTTTTGCATCAGCAAATTAAAATGGATGGCAACGACCATGCATCTTTGCTACCATCTTTTACCAATGCTTGCTTATCGGCTGCTCAATTAGCTTTAAAAGATATACATGCTATAGCCATCAGCATTGGCCCTGGCTCTTATACAGGGCTTAGGGTAGGGTTAAGTTTTGCAAAGGCATTGTGCTACGCTAATCAAATACCGCTTATCGCTATTTCAACTTTACAAATGATGGCTTGTGGTATGCAACAAATTGCACAATATCAAAAAGCATTTTATATACCCATGATTGATGCCCGACGGATGGAAGTATATACTGCCGTATTTAATGAAAAAGGCGATTGGGTTGAAAAACCATTTCCTAAAATATTAACCGAATCATTTATTGCTGAACGAAATTTAAAAGAAAAAATTTTTATTGCTGGCAATGGTGCTATAAAAATAAAACCATTTATTAAGGATAATGAAATTGAAATTATCGACCATTTTATTTGCGAAGCCAAACACTTAATTGGCAAAGCAAACGAACTGTACCAAACCGCTACATTTGCTGATGTGGCATATACCGAACCATTTTATTTAAAGCAATTTGGCGAAATATTATAACAAGTAATTTGTGTTATTCGCTGTTTTAAACATCGTTAACACAATAAGATTTTTATATATTTTTTGTAAAGAAAATACTAGGCTTACCTTAGCAGCCTTATTTCTTATATATTTTTAATAATTAAAACATTTTTTTGAGATGGAAAAAAAGCCAGCAAAGGTTAGCGACTTAATATTTACCAAAGGGGGCAACTCTAAAGAGGTAATTAAAATTGATGCAGTTGAATTAAAAAAGGCTTCGGAAGTATTACGTGCATTAAATCATAAATTGCGTCAGGCCATTATGCGCTTGATAGAAGACAATAAAAAAATTCATGTAACAGAGGTGTATGCTAAATTAAAAATTGAACAATCTGTAGCATCGCAGCATTTGGCTATTTTGCGCAAAGCAAATATTGTAGTAACCGAACGTGAAGGAAAATTTATTCATTACACTGTAAACAAGCAACGCTTGGCAGAGATAAGCGAATTAATTAAATTATTAAGCGTTTAAAAAAAGTTTTATTTTAAAAAAAGCTATTATTTGATTATCAAATAATAGCTTTTTTTATGTTAGATTAATAATTGATAAACGTATAACCTATTGATAGTTGAGCGGCTAATTGAAAACCACGAAGAGGATATTCTTTTGAATATCTATAAATATGCCCTGCATAATACAATGCCGAAACTTGCGCTTGAAGAAAAATATTGTTTCCAAAATACTGCCTGTATCCTACATCAGCACTAAGGCTTATAGCCATAAAATTTCTTTTGTAAAATACTTGTGATGATATAGGCTTAGCTACATCTTGCGCTATTAAATTCATATCATATCTATCATGCGTTCGAAGTATAGATAAAGTATTGCCTATATAAAATCCTTTCAGTGATTCTTCAAAATGAGCATCTTTGTTTTTATTAAAAAAGAAATTATGATTTATCTGCAATGCTACGCTGCTAAATTTTCTAGTATATTCTTGTATCAACGAGTTAGCAAAAATTAAATTTTGCCCATGTAAAAAAAGATTAGCACCACCCGATACATATCTATTATTATTAATCACCCATGATGCTGTATCAGATGTTGCACCTTCGTTGCCCCACAAATAGGCAACACCAAAGCCCCACTCCTGTTTGTTTGTTTTTTTAATGTATTTAATATTGATAACAGATTGTTTTGCCTCTTTGCCAAAGCCACCCATTATACTATGCTTTTGAGCAAATAATGATGTAGATAAAAAGCAACTAACTGCTACTAATAAAACGATTGTTTGAATGCTGTTTTTTTTCATAAAATTTATAAATAATAGCCTGCACCAAAAGTAAGCTCGGGTAATATTAATGAAAATGGTTCATACGGCGGATAGCCTTTAGTTAATGGAATATAAAAAGCAAAATTCATCATTGCTTCAAAATACATTTTGTGATGAATTGCAAACCGATAACCTCCTTCTGATGTTATGCGAAGAACATTAAAAGTTTGCCTACCAACATCAGTATAAACAGTTTTAAATTTATCCGTTCCCCATGCATTCGCATAACCAATTTTATAATTGTCTATTACATTAAAAAAAGTAATTGAATTTCCATAAAATGCTCCTCTAAAATCAGGAGAGTATAAACCTATTTTTTTACTAAAATAAAACCGCTGCGATAGTCTAAAAAATATTCCTTGAGTATTGGCTCTTATATCATTTTTAAAATAATTATATAAGATATTTGGGTTTTGCTTGCCCATTGTAAAATAAGATACAGGATAACCATGATTTTCAATTGCTGACAAATTCGTTACGCCGTAATGATACCCAACACAAAACTGCATTTCAGCTTTTTTTCCAATTTTGAAATTATAAGAAATGTCAATTGGTGTTTTACGCCAAGTGGCATTCATATTTAATCCTATTGAACTGTTTTCTGCAAATAAATTATTTGAAAAAATCAGAATAAAAACCAATATACAACTCAACACATTTTTCATAAAATTTATAAATAATAGCCTGCACCGATTGAAATTTCAGATGAAATTGAATTAAAGGGATATTGAGCAGGGTATTTTTTCATTAATGGAATATACCATGCGAAACAGATTGACGATTCTAAAAAAAATTTCCTCGAACAAGATAACCTATATCCAAAAAATGAACTTATTCTTAGCGAATTAAAAAATTGATTTCCGTTTAAATAATAAAATAAAGGGTATGCCTTCCCACCATCACTCTTAAAAATTAATGAATAGTTATCTTTAATCTTAAAAAAAGCAATAGAATTTCCATAAAATAGTTTTTTTAATTTGGGGCTGCTATTTGTTATCTTCTTGGAAAAATAGAATCGTTGTTCAACATCTATTATTATTCCATTTGTTAAACTTTTAAAAGAGTTTAAAGAATAAGCATAATTTGGTTCTGCTTTTGGAAATTGCCCACCCACTATATAATCAACAGAACTATTTTCGTAACGAGCATGGCTTTCAAATTCGCCTAAATGATAACCCAAACCAATTTTTAATTCTGCTTTTTTACCAATTTTTTTATTTAAATCAACCATAATGCTATATTTTTTCCATCCTTTAAATCCAGCAATATTCAATCCTGTTAAATTACACTTCGCATAAACACTGTTTATAAAAGTTAAAATAAAAACCAATATACAACTCAACACATTTTTCATAAAATTTATAAATAATAGCCTGCGCCGTAAATTGTTGTTGTCGCCCTTCCCGAATGTGTGGGCTTGGTAACGACTTGTTTCGATACTTCGAAACAATACAATTCATGTACAAACGTAAACATTTTTTTTTGAATCAAGCCATTACAAGAAAAGCAAAGCCGTGCTCAATTAACGCTAAGCTATGTTTGTTTTATGGATAACAAGCCTCCAAATTTTTCTTATCATATAACTATTCCATTATTTTAAATTAATTTTGCCGTTCAAATCTTTTTTTAACATGTATATCGAACAAATTTATACCACCTGCTTAAGCGAAGCTTCTTATTATATCGAATCGGAAGGCGAAGCTGTAATCATAGACCCAATACGCGATACAGCCAAATATATGGATATGGCTAAGCAACGTAATGCAACCATAAAATATATTTTCGAAACGCATTTTCATGCTGATTTTGTAAGTGGTCATTTAGAGTTGGCAGCGCAAACTAAAGCACCAATCGTTTATGGTCCTAATGCAGAAACTACTTTCCCTATTCATAAAGCCATAAATGGCGAAATAATAAAATTGGGCAAAATTTCTTTTACTGTATTGCATACACCTGGGCATACATTAGAATCAACTTGTTATTTACTGAAAGATGAAAATGGTAAAGACCATGCAGTGTTTACAGGCGATACATTGTTTGTGGGCGATGTGGGTCGCCCCGATTTATTTAGCGGCAATATGACCAAAGAAGATTTGGCAGATTTGCTATTTGATTCGTTGCAAAATAAAATAAAACCATTGCATGATGATGTAATTGTATATCCTGCTCATGGGCCAGGCTCGGCTTGCGGTAAGGCTTTGGGTAAAGAAACATTTAGCACCATTGGTATTCAAAAAGCCACTAACTATGCTTTAAAACATACTGATAGATTAGAATTTATTGATGAAGTAACATCGGGTTTAAATGCGCCGCCACCATATTTCCCTATCAACGCTGGCATTAATAAAAAAGGGCATGATTTGTTGAAAGATGTAATGCAAAATGTAAAAGCCTTATCAATAGATGAATTTGAGCAATTGATAAAAGAAAAAACAATAATAGTTGATACCCGTAAGGCCGAAGAATTTACCGAAGGTTTTGTGCCAGGTTCATTATTTATTGGCTTAGAAGGTAGATTTGCCGAATGGGCAGGAACACTTTTACCATTTAATAAAAATATTATTTTAGTAACCGAAATAGGAAAAGAAGAAGAGAGTGTGGTTCGTTTATCAAGAGTAGGATTAGATAAAGTACAAGGCTATTTAAAAGGTGGCTTTGAGGCTTGGAAAAGCGCAGGTAAAACTTGTGATATAATAATTAGTGTAGATGCCGATGAACTACGAATTGATATGCAATATGATGCTGATAAAATGGCGATTATTGATGTACGCAAACCTACCGAATTTGAAGTAGCACATATTGATGTGGCCGAAAATTTTTCGTTGGCCGATTTAGAAAAAGAAATAGAAGAATTGCCCGAAAACAAAAACTTGTATGTGCATTGTGCAGGCGGCTATCGCAGTGTGATAGCTGCTTCTATTATGAAACAACATGGCATTCATCAATTGCGAAATGTAAGTGGTGGATGGGGCAGCATTAGCAAAATAGAAGATATGCCTATTGCTTTGCCACAACCTAATGATATAGGATTGAATTAGTTATTGAATATACAATTTTAGCATAAAAAAAAGCGGTTGAAAATTTCAATCGCTTTTTTATTGTTTGAGGTTTTTTTGTATTTTATTTTTTAGTACAAATCATTTTTTTAGAATCAATAATTTTTCCATCAGCAATTAAAGTATAGGTATAAATACCTTCGCTTAAGTTTGAACCATACACAGTTAATGAGCCATGATTTCTATCTGTAATTTGAACCGTTTTTAAAACAACGCCATTAACTGTATAAAACATAATTTTTGCATCTTTCACACTTTCAGGAATAGTATAAGTAATTGTTGTTTGTTCTGCAAAAGGATTAGGGCTATTTTGGTCTAAGATTATTGTTAAATCGCTTAAATCAATTACATTTCCTTTTGGTGTTTCGCTTGAAACTGTGCTATGAAAATTGCAACAATTTTGCAATGCATCGATTTGTTTTTGTTGTTTTTCAATAAGATTTAATAATGTTTGGTTTGTTGAATCTAAGCTTTGAACAGCTGAAATTAATAATGGAATAAACCCTGTATAATTAACACTCATAAATTTTTCTTCTTTTGCTACAATATTGCCAGCATTATCTTTTCGGGCAGGTAATGTAATTTCTCTTGTAAGTTCTGGTAATACTTTTACTACATCTTCGGATAAAACTCCTAATTGATTGCCTTCAGGTAAATTGATTGATTTACTAGCATCTGATTTGAAATTATAAGACGATGGTTTGATTTGGGATAAAATTTTTATGCTATTTTTTGTATTGAGTGATTTAATATTTTCTTTCAATTTATTATCAGATGGGGCGTAACCTCCTGTAGAAAAAACCATTCCATTGAAATAGCCTGCCCATTTATTTCCGCCTGCCCCCATTGTTCCACCAGCATCACCAAATACGCCAGCTTCGAATCCTGAATTGCTTGATGTCGCATCTATTCCACCATATACACCTATTCTTCCACTTGGTACATTAAAAAGATAATCAGGTGCATGAAAAACTGTATTGCTTGCATCTATTGCACAAAAATATCCTCCAATAGAATTAATATAGCCTGTATGAACTTCGCAAACACCTTGAACTCCTATACTTGTGTTGCTTGAAAAACTAGTGCTAAGTCCTAAAACTCCTCGGGCAACCTGAGCACCACCATATGATTGACCTAGAATACCTGTGTTGTATTGAGCTGAAGTTAAAGCGACGCCTCGGGCTCCAATATTCATATATGTATTTTCGAATCCTTCAAAATCGCCGCCTATATTGGCATTACGTTGCCCGAGCGTATTAAGTACATATGATTTTCCTCTTACACCTACAAAATCGGTAGTGCCACTTGGGTCAAGATAGCTGCCCACATTATTAAACCGACCTGCATATTGATTGTTATAAAAAATGCCACTCGGGTACGTTTGGCTAATATCATTTAACACATCCAATTTGGCTGCTAATGGAGTTGAACATGGAATACCAATACCCACACTTGCTGTATTGCCAGATGTCATAGCACTTTGGCCTGTAAAATACATGCTATATTCATTAGCTCCGTTAACTAATGGCACTTCCATATCTGATGTTAAATTGCCACCTGCGCCACATGGTTGACCAAAGCCACCACCACCATTTACATAGATTACATCACCATTAACATCAACGCCTAATACGCCTGTACCAGGGTTTGCAACTGGTGTAGCAGTAGAGGTTAATTGACGAAAACGTAAACCACTGCCATTATTTATATTGTCATTAATTTCTAATTTGTTTTGAGGGCCACCTGCCACATTTGATAATCCAATACCTACCATTGTATTGTTATCACCCAGTATCATTTTGTTACTATTTAAAACCATTGAATTTGCACCAATAGAAGTAGCGTTTGTAATTGCTCCTGTGCAAGCAGCAGTATTGCCACTATTTGAACCAACAAAAGTGTTAGAATTACCACCTGTGAAAAAGAAACCTGATTGATGACCGATAAAAATATTATCGTTATCAATTGTAGCTGCAACATTACCTACTATTGCATTTCCTGCATTAGAACCAATTAAAACATTTCTGTTTCCTCGTGAGTTATTTTGTCCTGCTTGAAATCCAATATGCTGATTATCATTTCCAGAGATTTCTTGTGCAGCTGCTGAACGACCAAAAAAATTATTTCTATTTCCTGTACTAATTGGAATGCCAGAAAAGGAGCCTGTATGATTCCCAAAATAAGAATTATCTTGACCTGTGGTATTACTTGAACCTGCATCTTTGCCAACAAATGTATTATTAATTCCTGTTGTATTTTGAAACCCAGCCAAAGAACCGACAAAAGTGTTTTGTAGCCCTGTTGTATTGCTTGAACCTGCATTGAAACCTACAAATGTATTATCAAAAGCTGTTGTGTTTGAACTGCCAGCCGATGTGCCTAAGAATGTATTTGGCTTCCCGTAGTATTACTTTGTCCTAAGTTACCACCAAGAAAAGTGTTCCAGTGTGTGATATTAGCTACTCCAGAATTAACACCTATAAATGTGTTATAATCACATGCGGTTGCTGTTATTCCTGAAGAAACCAAACCTGCTTGGAAACCTAAATAAGTATTATTTGTTCCTGGATTACCTAATTGATTGCCCGACCTGCCTACAAATGTATTATGAGCGTTAACATTATCATTTGGCAATGCCAATACTAAATTTCCGCCTAGGCGGTAGCCCGAATTGATAAAGTTGGTGGTAGTGCTTGTGGCTGTGTTAGAGTTTACATTAATATTGTCATTTACATCAAGGCGAAATTGAGGATTGTTGAAACTATTGCCTATGGCTACAAAGCCATCGCTTGTTGTTCCGTTGCCTTGCATATACATTCTTAGAATGGGTTGCAAACCGCTTAGATTTAAATAAAACCGCATGGGTAAAGCTTCGCTTTGTATTAAATCTGCCGAACCATTGCTGGCTATGCCTACTTTAAAACCATCTGTTGTAAGCTGCCCCGTTGGTGTATTTGTAAAATGAATAAAAGGATTTACAGAATTACTGGCATTGGTGGCATCATGCAAGTGCAATTTGTAAGTAGTGGTTTGTGTACCAATATTCATACTCATATTGGTAAAGTTTAGTGGTGGTGTCATACCAAAGTTTAAAACCCCATTGGAGCAGGTGATGTTGTTGTTTGCAGGACCAGAAGTTGTTGTCGAGCCTGCTCCCCAACCTGTTCCACCACCACCTATTGTAATGGATGAATCTCCTACATGTATTGAGCGAACTCTTAAACTATCAGCATGTATCCACTTTGTTGGAATGTTGATGTTACCATTTTCATCTGTGGTTTGTGCTTTTATCATTTTTGTAAAAGCTGTAAGTAGTAATAAAACTACTATTATTCGAGTAAAAAAATTTTGTTTCATAATGATTTTGATTTGTGTTTAAAATTATTGTTTGATAAGTTTTATAGTTTCGGTTTTATTGATGGAGTTTACTTTTAAAAAATAAATTCCATTAGGTAGTGTAGAAATATCTTTAGAATAAGAAGCAATATTAGGCTCTACTTTTTCCCAAAATATCTGTTGTCCTAAAATATTAATGAGTTGAATATAGTTTGTTGGGGATGAGAAATAAATACTAAAATTATCTACAATAGGGTTAGGATAAATTTTTGTTTTAGGGTTCTCTACAATATTTTGCACATCTGTATAAATGTAGTTATAGGCATATGTAGAATCTGTTGAAACGCAAATGTCATCTATATAGTAGTATGCTTCACTGAAAATTGAAAATGTATCATTATTCAACCTAACAATATTTGAATGGCTATCAGTATAAAAATTTCCGATTGCCAAATAGGTGTATGCTGAATCTGCAATAAATGAACCTGTTATTTGTGTCCAGTTATTCTTATCAAGAATAATTGACTTTGAGGTAATTTTAGACTGGCTATCAATTGGAATACTTGTTAATGCGGAATATTTATAGTTTGTAAATGAAACCCCAATTTTACCTGTTGCATAAACACTGCTATCAGATAAACTAATTTTAAAGGAAACAAAATATTTTTGCCCAACTACTAATGAATTTATTAATTGACATCCTATAAATTCTTTTAAATCAATATAAGGACTTGAGTATAAAAAAGAAATGAAACCACAATAAGCATTTCCAGATGAAGCTATTTGATAACCAAACAGATTAGATGGCGTATATGCTATTTTTCCGTTTGCAATTGAACAAGAATTAAAATAGTCTGATGAACCGCCAAAACTGCTCCAATATTTTGCATGATAAACTTCACCTAAATTATCTGGGCAAGTATCATACAATTCAAAACTTGGATTAGGTACAAGATTAACCTGTGCTTTTATTTGCGAAGCAAAAAAGAGAGCAACAATAAAAAGGATTATTTTTTTCATGTAAATGAATTTAAGAAAGTTGAATAAGAGATTGGGGAGGAGAGAAAGCGGAGATTGTTTTTCATAGGCAATTTATTTTTATTTCATATATACAAATATATACTTCTTTTTACCTAATGCAATACGTAAAAATACGTATTTTAAATTATAGCCTTAATAATATTTCCTTAATCGTTAATACAGTTACATTATTTTTCTTTTATCCATAACTATCAATGGCTACAAAGCCGCTTTCTTAATAAAAAAATCCAGCTTCAATACATGGGATTTTTTTACTTTTGCTTTCAAATGAAACTATCTGAACTGATTCAACAATTGGAAACCTTTGCTCATTCATCATTACAAGAATCGTATGATAATGCAGGGTTAATAGTTGGCAACCCCGATACAGAAGTTTCAAAAGCTATTATTTGTTTAGATGCTATTGAATCTGTAATAGATGAAGCCATTGCTGAAAATGCAAATCTTATCATTGCTCATCACCCCATAATTTTTTCGGGATTAAAAAAACTGAATGGTAAAAATTATGTTGAAAGGGTTGTTATTAAAGCCATTCAGCACAATATTGCTATTTATGCTATTCATACCAATTTAGATAATGTGGCGCATGGTGTTAATCAAAAAATAGCCGAAAAATTGGGATTGATAAATTGTAAAATCGTATCCCCTAAAAAAAATCTATTAAAAAAACTGGTAACTTTTGTACCCACTGCATCTGCCCAAAAAGTTAGAAATGCTTTGTTTGAAGCAGGTGCAGGCAGCATTAGCAATTATGATGAATGCAGTTTTAATATAACGGGCAAAGGAACATTTAAAGGCAACGAAAACACAAGCCCAACCATTGGCACAAAAGGCAACCATGAAGAAGTAGATGAAATAAGAATGGAATTGATTTTTAATTCATTTGAAGAAAAAAAAATACTGAAAGCCTTATTCAGCCACCATCCTTATGAAGAAGTGGCGTATGATATTTATGCATTAGAAAATAATCATCCCCAAATTGGTGCTGGTTTAATAGGCGAATTAGAAACCGAAATGGATGAACTTTCATTCTTAAATTATACCAAAAAAACAATGCAAACCAATTGCATTCGGCATTCGCATTTTATTCATAAAAAAATAAAAAAAGTGGCTGTATGTGGCGGCAGTGGTAGTTTTTTATTGCAAAAAGCTATACAATGTGGGGCTGATGCTTTTATAACTGGCGATTTTAAATATCATGAATTTTTTGATGCCGATAATAAAATTTTAATAGCCGATATAGGGCATTACGAAAGCGAACAATTTACAATTGATTTATTATATGATTATTTGTCGAAAAAAAATCATACATTTGCACTCCTCAAAACAAAAATTAACACCAATTCGGTAAACTATTTATAAATGGCTGCAACAAAAGAAATTACGGTAGAAGACAAATTACGTGCTTTGTTTCAATTACAAAAAATTGATTCAAAAATAACTGAAATAAAAACTGTACGTGGCGAATTGCCAATACAAGTACGAGATTTGGAAGACGAATTAGAAGGAATGAAAGTTCGTATTACACATCTTGAAGCAGAAGTAGCTGGTGCTGAACAAGTAATTGCCAATTTCAAAACTGGCAAAAAAGAAGCTGAAGCAGCTATTAAAAAATATGAAAAACAACAAGACAACGTAAAAAACAATCGTGAGTTTGATGCATTAAGTAAAGAAATTGAAATGCAATCTTTAGAAGTTCAATTAAATGAAAAACGTGCTAAAGATGCTGCCGAAGAAGCTAAATTTAAACAACAAAATTTAGATGATGCTCAAAAAAATATTAAGGATAAAGAAAAATATTTGAAAGCAAAAAAGGCTGAATTGGCTAGTTTGATTGAAGAAACTGAACATGAAGAACATGAATTATTAGCAGCATCAAAAGATGCTCGTGAACATATTGAAGAGCGATTGATGATGAGCTACGATAAAATTCGTAAAAACTATCGCAATGGTTTAGCTGTGGTGCCTATTCGCCGTGGTGCATGTGGCGGTTGTTTCAATAAAATTCCACCACAAAAACAAATGGAAATAAGAATGCACCGCAAAGTTACAGCTTGCGAACATTGTGGAAGAATATTGGTTGACGAAGCTATTGATATGATTTAATAAAACTCGGATTCGATGATGAATACGGGCTATACAAAATATATAAAAATGCTACTTCTTTGCGGAAGTAGCATTTTTGTTTTATTGCTATTGCCTATTTTTTGCATGGCAACTAAATCAGTAGCTAAATTCGATTTTAATGAAAACTGCAAAAATGCATACGAACAAATAATAGCTTTAAAAATAAAAAATGCCGAAGTTTTAATTGCACTCGAGAAAAAAAATAATCCCCAAAATCCTGTTATTGCTTATTTAGAACATGCACACGATTTTATGATTTTTTTTGTAGAAGAAAATGAAACAGATTTTGAAACAGTAGATAATAATTTTAGTAAGCGGTATAGCATTATTGAAACTGCTGATGATAAATCGCCTTGGAAAAAATACTTAATGGCACAAATGCAAATAGAAATGTGTATTGCCAATGGTAAAATGGGCAATTATGTTTCAACGGCTTTAGAATCGAGAAGGGCAAATGTATTATTGACCGAGAACGATAAAAAATTTACAACATTTATTCCCAATAAAAAAGGACTAGGATTAATTCATTGTTTGATTGGTACTATACCTGAAAAATATAAATGGGGCGCCAATTTGTTTGGTTTTTCGGGCAATTTAACCCAAGGTTTGAATGAATTAAATGAAGTAAAAAATTATGTAGATAAAAATAATTTTTATTGCAAACATGAACTAAATTTTATTTATGTATACGGATTGCTATATATGGCAAATGATAAGGCGGCGGCGTACAAATATTCGCAACAATTTTTTAAAGATTACCCCGACAATTTATTATACTGCTTTTTAGCAGCAAATGTAGCCCAAGCCACAGCACATAACGATGAAGCCATTTCTATTTTATTAAAAAAACCTTCAACACCCGAGTATCTGCATTTTGATTATATGGATTATATGCTAGGGCTTTGCTATCTTAGAAAGCTTGACCCTATTGCTACCATGTGGCTCGAAAAATTTTCGAGATATGATAATAGAAGAAATTTTGTAAAAGAAGGCTATCAAAAATTAGCCTGGAGCTATTTAATAACTAATGATAAAATTAAATATAAAAAAGCCGTTGAAAACTGTAAAGAAAAAGGAAATACTGTAGTAGATGCGGACAAACAAGCGGTAAGAGAAATTGAAGCACAAGAAAGCCCAAATGTATTATTGCTAAAAGCCCGATTGCTTTGCGATGGCGGTTATTATGAAAACGGAATTGGATTATTAGCTGGGCATAAAATGGCTGAATTTAAACTAAAAAGAGAACAAGCCGAATTTGTATATAGAGTAGGGAGAATTTATCACGAATGGGGGTTTGCCGACAAAGCAATTCCGTATTATTTAGAAGCATACAATCAAGGAAAAGACATTCCGCAACATTATTCTTGCAATGCAGCATTAAACTTAGGATTGATTTACGAGCAAAAAGGAAATAAGCCTTTAGCAGAAAAATATTTTTTATTATGCATTAGTTCAAAAAATTCAGATTTTAAAAATGGGCTAGAACAAAAGGCCCGTGCAGGTTTGCAGCGAATTAAAACAAAAAAATAATTTACTTAAATGTTGCAACACGATTATTTTTTAAAAATTCATGCAACGTTTAATCAATATATATTGTTTATATATCAAAGGATTTTAGTTATTAAAAATGAGAAGAAAAAGGCAATCAACCCTTCCCTATAGCGGAAGGGTTTTTTGTTTTTATACATTTCTATAAATTATCGGCTTGCTTCTTTCTAAAAAACTTTACTTTTGGTTTTCAAAAAAACATTAACTGAATTGATGAAGCCCACTATTGAAGTTTGTTTATCGCCTGCCTTGTTACCCACTTATTCGCTTGATAATAAAATTGCTGTTGTGATTGATGTACTTAGGGCTACCAGCACTATTTGCACAGTATTGCATTATGGGGCAAATAAAATTATACCAGTTGCAACGGTTGAAGAATGTTTAACCTATAAAAATACCGATTACTTATTAGCTGCTGAAAGGGATGCAAAATTGCCCGATGGCTTTGTGTATGGCAATTCGCCCAAGCAATATATGACTGATAGCATACAAGATAAAACTTTAGTGCTGACTACTACCAATGGTACTAAAATGTTGCACATGTGTATGGCTGCCGAACAAATTGTGATTGGTGCATTTGTAAATATGGATGCTTTAGCCAATTATTTATTGCAACAAAATAAGCCTGTGATATTGGCCTGTAGCGCTTGGAAAGATAAAGTGAATATGGAAGATAGTATTATGGCTGGCGGTATTGTACATAGGCTAAAAAATGATTTTATGATGGCTTGCGATTCATCAAAAATGATGGAACAAATGTATGTCATGGCTAAAAATAATATTTATGAATATCATCGCCAAGCCAATCATTTTGGCAGGTTGATGAATCTTGGCGCTGCCGATGATTTACGATATTGCTTAACTGAAAATGAAACGGCTGTTGTGCCTATCCTTAAAAACAATGCAATAGTAAATTTTAATTTACTTTAAAATTTTGTGCTGCCGTAATAGGATTAAGCGCATTAATATTAAACACAAATGTTATTCTGTTGCCCCACTGTTTAAATTTAGATTGACTGCCATAAACAGATTTTATATTGTCTCTAAAATCTTGCGAAGCAAGTAAAGGAAAATTGATTTGTAAATTTTCAGATACTCGTAATATTATTCCACCATCGTACTGAATTTTGTCGTACACATATTTATAAGGTTGCTTAAGTCCATACATTCCAAAATCGGCATAAACACTAAGCGGAAGGTTGATTGGCAAATCGAAAGTAAAATTTAAACTGCCCAACATCGAGTTAGAATAACCTATATAATTTTGATGCCAAGTTAACTGCCTAAAGCCGCCTTCTTGCATATAAATTTGTTTTGCCCAAATGCCATTTGATTCGTTTCTGCCCATATACATATTATTGTATAAATAGTCGTCGAAGCCTGTAAAGCCGCTCATTTGTAATTTAAACCCGAATGATGGATTAGCATTGCTAACTATACCGCCAAAGCCACGAACTCGAAAATATTTATTTTTTTTATACATCAATCCTGTTTCGAAAGTGGCTGTAATTTTAAAATCGTTTTTATTATTTTGTATTTGCCCAGTAAATTTTTGTGGCGAAATTTTATCGTTGTTTACATATTCATAGGTAGCTAAATAAAATTTTTGGGTTGCTTGTTTCGAAAAATTATCTACTGTAAAATCAGCAACAGAGCCTGTTCTGATGATGCTACTTTCTAAAATTATTTTTTCTGAAACGCCATCAGAAGGATGTTTGTTTTTAAAATGCATTTCAACAAACGGACGAATACGAACATATTTTTGTTCGGCACCAAAATCCATATCAAATGCATTGGCACCCACACCAGCTTGAACATGGTTGATGAATGATTTATTTACACACCAATGCCTAACCACTTTGCCCGTAAAAGCTAAATCTGTATGTTTTAACCCTATCATGGGCAATAGTTGATAGGTCCATTTATTGCCTGGCATAAATGCATTACCAAAAATTAAACCTGGCATAAAACCATTGTAATAATTATAGCCAATTAGCGGAATAATATTTAATTGATTTTTATTCGAAACTTTTAAAAACCCAGCCATTCCAAGTTTTAATGGCTCGGCTTTTCGTAAACTTCCATTGATTCTACTACTATTATTTTTACGATTTAATTCGGGAATAATATATTGTGCATCAATCATTAATTTCGAATAATTTCCTTTTGGAAATAATACATCCATTTCGCCCAAAAAACCGCCATAGTTTATGGTTGAAATAATAGAATCGTTTCGTATAGCACTTATAGAATAAGGCGTACGAACATTACTTTCATTTTTAACTGTTACTTTATAAAATTCATCATTACCAATTTTTTCAGTTTTTCGGTTAATGTTTTTTAATCGTAAATCAAATTTTTTTGTGCTGTTAATGGCATCGTTCCAAAACCAATCAATATTCTGTTTTGTATTTGAATTAAATATGGCTTTTATATCATTGGGCTGCGGATGTTTAAATTTGAATTCATTAAAATACAAATGCATAATGCTATCAAAATTTTGTTGCCCAATTGTATTAGCCAAATAATTAAATACTAATGGTGTTTTGGCATATACATCACCAAAATAATTTAAGCTAGAATATTCTATGGCTGGCAATTCGCAGGGTTGGTCTTCATTTTTCCAAGCACTAAATGCATAACCCAAATAATTTAATGTATTCCCATTTTTGTCTTTTACATCGCCAAATGAAATTGAAATGCCTTTAGATTTTTTCGTTGTTGCTTTGTTTATTGAGGCTACATCTCTTGTGTACCTGTTTTCATAATACGAATTTATGCCTTCATCCATCCATGGGTGCATGCGTTCGTTGCTTCCTAAAATGCCTTGAAACCAATTGTGTCCCACTTCGTGCACTATTACAGTTTCCAACATTGCTGATGATTGTACTTTGCCAATAACTGTTACCATTGGATATTCCATTCCTCCACCAGCTTCTAATTTTCCTTCGACAGCCGTTACATTATTGTAAGGATATTCGCCTATCCATTTGCTATAATATTCAACTGCATGGTTAATGTATGGCAATGCATTTTTCCAATATCTGCCGCCACGGGGTGTAAATAGGAGCCACGTATTTACAGTTTTACCACTTGCTAATGTTACACTGCCTTTTAAAGCTACATAACGCTTATCGGCAAACCATGCAAAGTCGTGTACTTTATCAGCTTTATAATGTAATGTTTTTGTAGTATCATTCGATTTTGGAAATTTTTTATCGAATGCAAAACCATCCATAGTAGCCGTTTGCGCAGCCAATGTATCTAAAAATATTTTTTCTTCTTCGTTTTGTAAATCACCAGTAGCGCCTACCACATAATTTTTTGGTAAAGTAATTTTTACATCAAACGAGCCATATTCACTATAAAATTCGCCTTGGTCTAAATAAGGCATTTCATTCCAACCATTTTTATCGTATACAGCTGGTTTTGGAAACCATTGCGATATTTGATATTGCTGCCCATCATGCCCCAATCGTGAAAATGTTTTTGGTATTTTAACTCGAAATGGTGTAGTGATGATGACAGATTGATTGGGCTGCAAAGGCTTATCTAACAATAGTTTTCCTATATCAATGGTATCATCAATTAACACAAATCTGCCTGGTTTACCATCTACCATAAAATTAAATCCATCAATAAAACCACGGTCTTCTTCTTTAGCAAAATAAAAATCGGTTGTACCCAAATCTACTTGTTGCTTCGCAAATTCAGTATTATTATCTCGGTAAGCATTTGGCCATAAATGAAAATAAATATAAGACAATGCATTAGGCGAATGATTGGTGTATCGTATTTCGATATTGCCTTTTAAAAAATGATTTACATCATCCAACTTTACATCAATTTTATAATGAACATCTTGTTGCCAATAGCTTTGAGCCAATACTATATTTGAAAAAGAAAAAATAACAAGCAGAAGTATGAAAATTCTTTTCATGATTGAAATAGATTTTGAAATTGAAATATTTTCAAACTGAAAGATAAACTGATTTTGATTAGCACTACAAATTCATTAAAAATATTATTTAAACATCTAATTGGGAATTGCCATAACGCAGTAGCTTGCTTTTTTTAACCAACAATATTTTAGTATCACTACTTTTGCAATTATGAATCAAGTAAGCATTCCAAAAGGAACTCGTGATTTTTCACCCGAAACGGTTAGAAAAAGAAATTATATTATCAATACCATTCGCCAACAGTTTGAATTGTGTGGCTATCAGCCTTTAGAAACACCTGCGATGGAAAACATTGAAACCCTTACTGGTAAATATGGTGATGAGGGCGATAAGTTGATGTTTAAGGTATTGAACAATGGCGAAATTTTTGAAAAAGCTCAAGCAGCTACTAATAATAAAGAATTGATTAATGCAGTTTCGGAAAAAGCATTGCGTTATGATTTAACTATTCCGTTTGCACGATATGTAGCCATGAATCGTGGCACATTGGCTTTCCCATTTAAGCGCTATCAAATACAACCTGTATGGAGAGCCGACAGACCACAGAAAGGACGCTTTCGTGAATTTTATCAATGCGATGCCGATGTGGTAGGCAGCAATAGTTTATTAAATGAAGTAGAGCTACTAAATATTTATGCTGAAGTATTTAAGAAGTTGGGGATTGAAGTAGAATTAAGAATTAATAACAGAAAAATATTAGCTGGATTGGCTGAATCAATTGGCGTATCGGATAAGATGATGGATATGACAATGGCAATTGATAAAATTGATAAAATAGGAATTGATGGTGTAAAAAAAGAATTACTAGAAAGAGGCTTTTCTGAAACACAAATAAATTCGTTAGTTGATTTTCTTTTCTTAAGTGCAGATAAAATAATGTATCAGGGAAATGCGCTAAAAGAAAATCCTGCTTTAAGTAAGTTGAATTTTCTTAAGAATGCGACATCATATAACAACTCTGAAGTTTTCAAAAAAGGTGTTACAGAATTAGAAGAAGTTTTACAAAAATCATCCATCAAAAATCTTCAATCATCCATCGTAATAGATACCACTTTAGCTCGTGGATTAAATTATTATACAGGAATTATCATTGAAGTAAAAGCCAAGAATGTGCAAATGGGTAGCATTGGCGGCGGTGGCAGATACGATGATTTAACAGGTATTTTTGGATTGCCAAATGTAAGCGGTGTAGGTATTTCATTTGGGTTAGATAGAATTTATGAAGTGATGGAAGAATTGAAATTATTCCCAGCCGATTTGCAAAATTCAACACAGGTTTTGTTCATCAATTTTGGTGCTGAAGCCGAATTGTTTTCTTTATCCTTATTACAAAAAGTAAGACGACAAAATATTTCTGCCGAGCTATATCCATCGGCTGAAAAGATTAAAAAGCAAATGGAATACGCCAATAAAAAACAAATAAAATTTGTAGTATTAATAGGCGATGAAGAAATGAAGACAGGAAAGTTTGCAGTAAAAAATATGCTTAGCGGTGAACAAAAAGTTTGTAATGAAACAGAGTTAATGGAAGTGGTGAAAGAAACAAATTAATGATTGAATATAGGGTTGGTAAATTCAAAGAAGAAATAAAACAATGACAGAAAAATTATTTAAAAACAAATGGGTTGTTTGGTTTTTCTTTTTTGTGATAACATTGCTACTCTATTTTCCTAGCCGTCATGCAGGGTTTGTAACTGATTTTATTGAATACTATAACACTGCTCAAAACTCAACCTTCTTACATTTTGTTTTTTCAAACACAGCTATTGGATGTAATAATAATTTTTGGTTTATAACCCATTGCTTTTTATGGACTTTGTTTAAATGGTTTCCAATAAATTCACTTGGATATTACGTTACAAGTTCTGTATTACATTCTTTGTGTGCATTATTATTAATGCAATTTATTTTGTGTTTCAAACAATACTCAACTCAAAATTTAGATGCCATTTCATTTATTGCTGCATTCATTTTTTTAGTAGCTCCCATTCAAACCGAAACAATGGTTTGGAGAGTTGCTCAACATTATTTTATTGCCTTATCATTTCAGCTAACTATCTTTATTTTGATTTTAAAATATGCTGATAAAGAAAATAAAAAGTATTATGCTTTTGCTCTACTACTATATTTTTTATCCTTATTCACTTTGGAGTATTTTTTTGTAACTCCAATTATTGTTGGGTTACTTTTTTGGGTTGACTCCAACTTTTCTCTTAAACAAAAAAGTTTACTTAATTCCGTTTATCGTACCTCTCCATTTATATTGCTTTTGGGAATTTATTTTTTATCGTTTAAAATTGTTTATGGCGTTTGGATAGCACATTATGGCGCCAATATTCATAGTTCCATTTTTGCGCCAATGGCAATAGGTAATTGGTTGAAGATGCCTATAAAAATGATAGGCTTTCAATATTGGCAACCAGAAATATATTTTAAATGCTTACAATTTATTGAAAAAAATTGGTGGCTAGGATTAGCTTCGGGAATAATTGTAACAATACTTGTTTGGCTTTTTAAAACAGAGCGCCGAATTATAATAAGTTGGCTATTAATATTCGCCTTAACATTATTTCCCACTGTTTCATTATGGTTAAACTATATTACTTGGTTTGAAAACGACCGACACATTTATATCGCATCCGCTTTTTTCTTTTCCATTTTAGTTTTCGTTGGATTCAAGATGCTGAAAAAATATTTTTGGATTTTCGTTATTTTTTATGTTTTGCTTTTAGGCAGCACAACATTTTATCTAAATACTCTTTGGGGCAAAAGTGCCGAAATTACCAATCATTTGGCCACAACCTTAAAAGGAAATACAACCCAACCTATTATTCTTTTAAACACTCCTGATAGCTATAGAGGAGCTCAAATGTTCCGTACATATTCTGCTGAATCAAGTGTTATGTGGCAAGGAAATATTCTATATCACAACAAAATCAATAACCAATGTTTTGATGCTATAAGATATATATGTTCTGAAAAAGATAAGCCATTTAAAGTAAAACAAATTTCAACTGACACTTTATTGATAACATTAGAATTGCATGGCGGCTGGATTAATCATGTATTTGAAAATTCTTCTAATAAAAATTCTTTCTTTAAAGTAATTTATTCTCCTAACAAAAGTTGGGAGTATAAAGTAATCATTACCGATAAAAAAGTTAATCCACTTATCTATTTATTTAATGGCAAAGATTGGGAAGAAATAAAACTAAGAAATGTTGATGGAATAAAATATGGTAAGCGGCGAACAAAAAGTTTGTAATGAGGAGGTGTTGATAGAAAGGCTGAAATAATTTTTACGAACTTTTTTATTCTTGTATTCAACCCGGTGTGGGGCGTATTTTTCTTTTTGTGCTTATTGCTATAAACATTTGAATCCGATGGATTCGTTGATACAAAAATATTTTTTTCCTTTGGTTCTATTTTTTTATATTTGAATACTTCAACATTAAAAATTTTCTAATGAAAACTATTCTATCGGCAGTGATTATTTTTGTTTTATTTATTCCCTCTATTTTTGCACAAACACCACAAATAGCTTGGGCAAAATCATGCGGCGGACTAAAAACTGATATTTTAATACATAGCATAAAAGACCATTCTGGAAATATTTATTCTTACGGAACGTATACCGATTCAATGGATGCAGACCCAACCGCAGGAAAATTCACTTTAATTGCAAACGATACTTTCCCTGTTAGCTTTATACAAAAAGTAGATTCCAATGGAAATTTTATTTGGGCACAAACATCAAAGAATTCCATTTCTACAATTGCTGTTGACTTCAACAATAATTTAATAGTCGTTAATTCAATTGGTGTTGTAGAAAAAAGGAATTCAGTAGGGAATTTAATTTGGAATAAAACTTTTGGAGCTAAAATTAATTATGTTACTACAGATTTACAAAACAATATTATTTCAACAGGTATGTTTGACGGACCAACATATTTTGACCCAGCAAATCATCAAAATATTATTTCTCCACCAATGCATGCATTCTCTACTGCATATGCCGAAAATGCTTTTGTTCACAAATTGGATTCTAATGGAAATTTTGTTTGGGTAAAAACTTTTGGAAGCGATTTTACTTCGTGGGGCTCTCAAGTAGTAACAGACGATAACAACAATATTTATACAACCGGCATGTTTAATGATACATGTGATTTTGACCCAGGAATTGGCGTTTTTAATTTAGTTGATTTTGGTCACCAAATACTTTGGGATATTTTTATTCAAAAGTTAGACGCAAATGGAAATTTTGTTTGGGCTAAATCAATTGGAAGTAGTGGGGTTGAGCATCCTTATGACTTAAGAATTGATAAAAAAAATAATGTATATATATTTGGCGACCATAGCGGCGTATTTGATGCCGACCCTAATCCTTTAGGAACATACTTTTTATCTAATTTTTATGGTAAGTTTATTGAAAAAATTGATTCGAGTGGAAACTTGAAATGGGTTAAAGAAATAGAACTTAGTTGTTTTGATATTGATGAAAATGCAAATTTTACTTATGTTTTAAAGTGGGTACAAAGCTCAACCCCACAAGATACTTTAATGCTTTTTAGTATTGATAGTATTGGAATTGTAAAAACCGAAATAATGCCACTTACAAATAGGGGCGATTCGTCATCAACTTATTCATCTAATATTTCACAAATTTTATTTTACAAAAACTATTTTATTGTAACAGGAAATTTCAATTTGTTGTTTACAATTGATTCTACTACAAATTGTGGTGTAACTTCTGAAGGAGATTTAGATATTATGATTGCCAAAATTGTAGATTGTAATGTTTTACCAACATCAAATTATACCATTGCATCCGACCCTATTTTAGCCCATAATTGGTTAACTGCAAATTCAAGCACTAATGCTTCAAGCTATTTGTGGCATTGGGATGATGGCTCACAAACTACTAGTGGAATGAATGCTCAACATACTTATGCTTCGCCCAATAATTACAATATTTGTTTAACTGCAATTGCTAGTAATGGCTGCCATTCAACCTATTGCGATTCATCAACATATATTTATAGAATGAAAAATGGAAAGAGTATGATTTCTGTAAATAGATTTCCTGAAGGCACTAATGCAATAAATAAAAAATATCAATTCGAGATTTATCCAAATCCAACCAACAAGCAATTAATTATTGATTCAAAAATTTCAATAAACAATTTAGAAATAACTGATTTATCTGGGAAAATTTTAGTCAATCGTTCAAATCCTAATTCAAATATTATTAATGTTGAAAATCTTAACAATGGTATTTATTTTTTAAAAATTACAACCCAAAATCAAGAAATACTTCAAGTAAAATTTGTGAAGGAATAGTATGGGTCATGTTGATATAATAAAAAAAAGTGTGTGAAAACGGAGTTGCATACAATAATATCATTATTTATCTGACCATCATTATTTATATTTGATAAGCGTATATCTCCCGATTACGCTTTAGCTGAAAGCAATCTCTGATTGCAAAAATTAAAACTTCCTTGGTGAAGGCAAAATTATAGCCCTTTTATTGTTTTGTAGATAATGTTTTAAGCAATAGCTAAGACCTACCATTATTATTTATTTCGCTTCGCAAATCGCATTGCACTTCACTGCAAAGTTTACCGAATTAGCAATGAAACATTTTTCATGTGCTTTTTCATGCAACTCATTTGCCTTTTCTATCATTGATTTTTCAGTAACAATTACAATTGGGTTTAAAACTACTTCGGTAAAATATCCGCCACCAGTATCGGTTTGTAGCATTACTCCTGTTGGATTATCAACATAATCAACCACAATAATTCCAGCATCGGCACATAAATGCAAATACCACAACATGTGGCACGATGAAAGCGAAGCCAATAAAAAATCTTCGGGATTATGTTTAGTTACATCGCCTAAAAATGGCGCATCCGATGAGGCAAAAATATCGGGCTTGTTGCTAATTGAAACAGTATGACTTCGTTCATAAGCCTTGTAGTTGCTCGTTCCTGTGCCATTGTTGCCTGTCCATTCAATTTTTAATTGGTAGTGATGTTGTTTGCTCATGGTGTTGTGAAATGATTATTTACAAATCACAAAGTAACAAATTGAAATTGTTTGAGCAATGTATCGTATCGAACGCTACCGCTGCGCTGCCGATTGGGCTTTGATTGTAAGTCTGAAATCGTTAAAACATTAAAATCTGGTTTAGGCAAATTGTTTAACTTTTCATTTTCCATAATTTTTACTGATTCAATTTTTCCTTTATTTTCAAAATTCTCTGTCTCTGGTTTTTGATAAGCAATCAAAACAGTATCATGAATTTTAATCGGTTCAGTCACAATATTTTTAACAGAAAAAATTGTGTCGTGGATGGTTTGAGCAACAACATCTGTAGTTCCATTTTTATTCAAGATTGAAAATTGCAATATCCCCACTCCCATCAAAAGCAGCAATACAGCAGCTTTCCATAACATAGATGAATCGGTAAAGAAAAATTGTTTTTCTTTTTGCCCATGCTGTTTATCAAACTCACTCAACAAAAATTGTTTTGAACCAGTCTGTTTTTTTGTAAATGATTTAATTTGTGTTGAAGCAAAATTCAACTCATCAAATTCTTCTTTCGTGAAAAATTGTAGCACTACATTTTGTTCATTTTTTTGCAATGAATCAAAATTGCTTTCACTCATCCAATCAAAAATTTGAGTTGGAATATTTTGTTCGCTAGTTGGCATGTGTATAATCTTTTAGTTGTGAACTAATTTTTTTGAGTAAATAAAAAATGCTTGATTTCACAGTTCCTTCGGGCATTTCAGCTATTTCGGCAATTTCTTTTATGGCTAATTCTTGTTCAAATCGAAGCACAAAAATTGTTTTTTCTTTTTCATTTAATGTTATAAAAACTTGTGCAATTTTCTTCTGCAAAATTTCTGCATCAACAGTTGAGTAATGATTGAAAATTGTTTCTGATTGAAAATTGCGTTGTAATAATTCTTTTCTGTTTTGTTCATTTCGAATCTGATTAAAACACAAATTTTTTGAGATAGTAAAAATCCAAGTCGAGAATTTTTTTGAGGAATCAAACAGTTCAGGATGATGAATAATTTTCAAGAAAACATCTTGTGCAACATCTTCTGCTTTCATTTCATCGCCATTCAAAATGCTTTTGTTGAAATTTTTTAGGCGATGAAAATATCTATCATAAATAATCTCGAAAGCCTTGCGATTTCCATCTGACAAGGCTTTCATCAATTCTTCGTCCGAATTGTTTCCGTTGATATTTTTAAAAAGATTGAACAATTTATTTCTTTTTAAAAAGTTCTTCTAATGTTTTTTGTAAATTTTTTCCTTCGCCAACAGCTCTTAATTTTGCCCAAATCCAATTTGCTTTTTCTTCGTCGCCACTTTTCTTATAATGGTCAAATAATTTTACCATTGGTACTATATAATTTGCATTGATTTCCATAGCTAAATCTTTGGAAATGTCATTGTAAAAATGTTGCGTTAAATAATCTAACGCATAATGTTGCTCAAAATTTTGACGCATTGCAGCCATGTTATCAATATTTTCAGTAGAATATTTATAAGCCAATCCAACCAAGTACAAACTATCTTGAACCGATTTTGCAAAGTTTAAATCAACCGTTAAACCTAAGTATACAGGGCATTTTCGACTTAATGTGGCAATGTGTTTAATCATTGAATTAAATAGTGCATTTTCAGTATTGTCATAAACCGACTTATTCTCTACGCTATTTTTATTAATTTGACTTGTATCCCATTTCGGAATATTTAATTCCTTGAAAATTTTGTTTCGATAATCATCAATACAAATCAAACTTAAGTTGATGACTATTACATCTGTTCTAATTCCTTTTGCTTGCAACTCCCACAATGGATAAGTGTCGTTATCGCCACAAGTAAGAATAACGGCATTTTGATTCAAACTCATTAAAACATTATAGTTATAATTCATCATGCCTGGCGATGCAATTTCTGACTGACTTAATTTCAAGGCGTACTCATTTCGTTTTGAAATATCTCTTTCAATTTCAGCCCAAGTAATCATGTTATCCAAAATTTCAACTCTGTCTTTTCCTTTTTCTGATGCGGCTTTTAGATATTTCACATCAGAAAAATCATTGCCACTAATCATCCATCTACATAAATTATACTCAAATGAGTTGGGAATTGCTTTACCCATTTTCTGCACTAAATCTTCTTGTGATTTTTGTTTGTCTTTCCAACTGCGATGGTCAGAAGTATCAGTTCCTAAAAGATTTCGGTTCACACGATAATAATTATACCATGCAAAAGCATCGTTCTTGTTTTTATCAATTTCCTTTTTCCAAAGTGCAGCTTGCTGTTTGTAATAGTCAGTTGATTTTCGGACAATGGCGAAACCATAGATAGGTTCTGGCTTTTGAGCCAATGCCATGAAAGTTGAAAATAAAATGGTGATGACAAAAATTGTTTGTTTCATTCGTAGAATTGTTTTGAGTTGAATATTATACCCGTGAAACAAACAAAGGTTCAAAATGAAAAAATTATTTTTCCCATTCCGCTTTTGTGATTTTCAACCAATCACATTTTATATCCTTCCATATAAATTGATTAACGAATTTCAATCCGCATTTTTCCAAAACTCTTCTTGATGCTTTGTTTTCTTCGTTAGCTGCACCAATAATTTCATTCGCATTCAATGTAGTGAAACCATATTCCAAAGCGGCTTTGCACGATTCTGTTGCATAACCGTTGCCCCAATAATTGGGATGCAAACGATAGCCTACATCATAAAAATTGATGTGATTATTTTCTTCATCATTTCTAAATTTCAAACCACTCCAACCAATAAAATTGCCCGATGATTTTTCAATCGTAGCCCATCGCCCAATTCCGTTATCTAAATATTGTTGTTGAATATTTGCAATCACATCGTGTATGTGCTCTATCGTTTTTACAGGATTGTTACCTAAATATTTATGCACTTCGGCATTACTATCCATTTCAAAAAATGCAGCAGCATCAGTGGGTTGCAACTCACGTAAAATCAATCTTTCTGTTTCGATGTAAAATTTCATTTGTTATAAAAATCGAAAATTTCTTTAGTTAATGTTGCAATCATTTTTTCCGTTGCTTCATAATTTTCTCTTGAATTTATCACAAAAACTGAAACAGCTAAATGCTTCCCATTTGGCAAATAAATGATGCCAGCATCATTGCAAATATTTTTTAGCGTATCATTAAATGGGCTTGTGCCTGTCTTGTGAGCCACTACCACATTGGGTTGCAGATATCCTTTCAATCTTTTATCAGAAGAAAAATTTACTATCATGTAATGCAGTAATTTTTGTTTACTGTTTTCATTTACGATTTTTCCTTCGTAAAATTTTTTCATTAATCGGCTAATATCATATGGCGGTGAATTGTTTTCATACATCAATTCCATATTGCCTCCAATTTCAAGTTCTGTTTTTTTGATTTGAATATTTTTGAACCCTATTTTATGAATATAATCATTCGCAACCTTAGTGCCACCAATGGTTTCAAATAACACATCAGTAGCCAGATTGTCGCTGTATGAAATAGCGTACATCATCAAACTATCAACTGACATCCACAAACTATCTCCCTTGTTTCTATTTTTTAATGGACTGAAAGAAAAATTATCCAACATTTTTTTGCTGATGAAAAATTTTTGTTGCATCGAAATTTTCCTCTTCTCTGCTAAATGCAAAACAGTTAATGAAAGCGGAAGTTTAAAAACACTTTGCATCGGAAAATGAATTTGATTGTTGATAGAAAGCGTATCGTTCGTTTCCAATTCAATTACACTCAAACCCACCGTGGCTTTATATTTTGAAGCAATTGATTGAAGTTTGTTTTTTAATTCAGTATGATTTTTTTGTTGAGCAAAAATTGTATTTGCACAAATAAAAATTGCGACAAAAAAGATGAAATGTTTTTTCATTTTTGTAAGATTATTTTTTTTCATTAGTAGCTGCAACCCCATATTTTATAGCATCTTCAAGCACATCAATATTAATATCTTTTAATGATTTGAATTTTATGCAATAACCAGTTACACTTGCTTTGCCTAATTTTTTTCCAAACGTATCGGCTAAATATTTTTTGTCTTCAATACCCATGATATAAACAGAAATGCCCGTGGTATTGGCACTCAAACCAATTTGATAAAATTCTCTTGTTGTGCCATCAGCATATTTCATGTTGTAAAATCCATAACCAATATTTGGGTTTGAAACAATTTTTCCTTCGCTATTTTTACCATCCAAAAACCATAATTTAGATTTTGGAAGCACTCGAAGCATTTGCTGGTGCAACATTTGCAGGTCATTTTGTTTGGCTTCAAGTTGGCTGGCGATGTACGCCTTTATTTGTTCTTCTACTATCATATTCACTATGCCTTTTTAGATTTTTACTTTCTTAAAATTTTTTCCATCGTTTTTCCTTTTGCCAATTCATCCACCAACTTATCTAAATATCTTACTTGTTGTGTCAATTTGTTTTCAATTTCTTCTATCCGATAACCGCAAATTACACCAGTTATGAGTTGAGCATTTGGGTTTAATTTTGAACGATTAAAGAAAACTTCAAAGGTTATTTTTTCATCCATAAGTTTTTGAAGTTGCTTATCGTCATAACCAGTTAACCATTCTATTACTTGATGCAATTCAGCTTTGGTTCTACCTTTTTTCTCAACCTTTGAAAGATAAAGTGGATATACTGAACCGAATAACATTTTTGCAATTCGTTCGTCAGAATTTTTTGTAGTGTTCATTTTTTTATTTTATGAAAATTGATTCGGCGAAATAATTTTATTACAAATATTCAGCACTTATATTGCCTTTATACGTCAAATAGTGATTAAATATTGGTAACGAACTTACAAGAATAGACAACAAAAATAAAGCAAAGGCAAAAAAAATCAAGCATTTTTTATTTGTATTAAAAATTCTATTTCACTTTTGCATGATAAATGAAAAATGTAAAAGATACTTCGATAAAAAATTATACTTATAGCTTGCCTGCAAGCCATATTGCCGCTTATCCATTGCCCAATCGTACAGATTCGAAATTGTTATTGTATAAAAATAAAAAAATAACTGACCATCATTTTTATGATGTAGCCAATATATTATCAGCCAATGATGTATTGATAAATAATCAATCAAAAGTAATAGCAGCAAGGTTTTTCTTTAAAACTAAAGCCAATATACAAATTGAAATATTTTGTTTAGAGCCATTTTATCCAGCCGAAATAAATACCAATCTTCAAACTAACACATCCGTAAGTTGGAAATGCATGATTGGTAAATCAAGCAAATGGAAACCATCCGAAACGCTAACATTAAGTTTACCATTTGCCACTTTATCAGCTACAAAAAAAACACAGCAAAACGATACATGGATAATTGAATTTAGTTGGAATAATACGGCTATAAATTTTGCTCAAATAATGGATGCATGTGGTCATGTGCCATTGCCTCCTTATTTAAATAGAGGCGATGAAGAGGCAGATAAAAATAATTATCAAACCGTGTATGCCACTGATGAAGGCTCGGTGGCTGCACCCACAGCAGGTTTGCATTTTGATAAAAAATTATTAGATGAATTAAAAAATAAGGGAATTGATTGTTGCCCCGTTACATTGCATGTAGGCGCTGGTACATTTTTGCCCGTAAAAGCTGAAACTATGCAAATGCATCAAATGCATAGCGAAAGATTTGAAGTAGATATTGATACATTAATTAAAATAAAAAATACCACAGGAAACAGAATTGCAGTGGGCACCACATCCTTACGAACGTTAGAAAGTATGTATTGGATTGGCGAACAACTTAGCAAAAACAAGGATGCAAATGTTTCTGAATTTGAAATTAAACAATGGCAACCTTATGAAAATAATGCATCTATTACCAGCCACGAAGCATTAGAAAATATAATTAGTTGGTTGCAAAAAAAACAACTAAAAACATTAATTGGTAAAACCAGTTTGTTGATATTACCAGGTTATAATTTTAAATTTGCTGATGCATTAATTACAAATTTTCATCAACCCAATAGCACTTTATTATTATTAGTGGCTGCTTTCGTTGGCGATGATTGGCAAAAAATTTATGAGCATGCATTGCAAAATGATTACAGATTTTTAAGTTTTGGCGATAGTTCATTATTGTTTAAACGCTAAAAATGTTTAATATTACATGAACTATTTTTACAGTTTCTTGTTGAACTAATTCAAAATAAAACAACCAAATTATTAAACAATTAAATTATCAATTTACATGAAAAACAAAATTCTATTCGGCGTAAGCGTTCTGTTCGGTTTAATGTTCATCAACTCGGGCTTAAACAAGCTATTTCATTACATCCCAATGCCTGCCACCATGCCCGAAGAAACCATGAAAGATTTTGGTGCCATGATGGAAATTAGTTGGCTTATGCCATTAATTGCCATTGCCGAAATTATAGGTGGTATTTTAATAATCGTTCCTAAAACAAGAGCATTTGGTGCCGTAATTATTTTTCCAATAATGGTAGGTGTAATGCTTTTTCATACATTGGTTGATCGTGCAAACTTGCCAATTGCCATTGTTCTATTAGCCATGCAAGGTTGGATAATGTTTGAAAACAGACACAAATATATGCCGATGATTAGCTAATTATTTTTCTAAACTTTAATCTTTTAAAAAAGGCTTGCTGATAAAACGGTAAGCCTTTTTTGTTTAAGAAAAAACAACATGGTGGTCAAAAAATTAGATTATTAAAAATAATTTTCTACTGCAAATTTGTATTGATTAATAAATATTTCTTTGAAGGCTGAAATATTATTGAGTTCGTAAAAAAGTAAAACAGCTTTTTTATAATCGGCTGGGTTAACGCTTCTATACGATAATGGGCAAGCATTGCCAAACATCAAAATTGCATTGCCACTCAATCGGGCAGTGCGTTTGTTGCCATCTTCAAAAGGCTGTATGTAGCTAATTAATAAAATTGTTAAAAGTGCTTTTTCGAAAATGGTAGATTTGCTATTTACTAATTTACAAAGGTCTTCCAGCGCTTCATTTATCACAAATTCATTTTCGGGTGGTAAATATTTTGTACCCGTAATTCTCACAATTCTTTTTCTTGGGTTTTTAGAAATGCCCATTTTTTGAGTAAGCAATGTATGAATATCAATAATTTTCGAAACACTCATTTTCTCATACAAATCTTTATTTTTAAAAGTATAATCAATAGCTGTTTTGTGATTGAGCAACATTTGCGCTTCTTGTTTCGAATGCGATTCGGATGCTACATTATATTTCAAAAGTTGTTCTGTATCCAATAAATCATAAGTGTTTCCTTCTATTTGCGATGATTTCCAAGATAGTTCAATCATTAATCGCTCAAACTCTTTTGTAAATTGAACAGTAGAATTTTTTTTAATTTTTTTCTGAAAAATTGAATTCAAATTTTTCAAGAATGCCAATTCATCTTTCGTAAAAATGCTTACCGTTTTTAAAGTGTTAAATACATCTCGATTAAATTTTTCAATAATTTTTCGTTCATCTGTATCAATTTTAAAAAACGAATTTGGGTTAATGGAAGCAGTTACAATGTTTTTTAAGTTTACTGTATATTTTAAACTTGGGCCATTGCCTAATGGCTCAATACTCCCATTGGCTTTAAGTTTTGCCAGTTCACGATTAAGTGTAGGAATAGATAATTTTTCAGAAATCAGATTTTGAATTTCTGAAATTGATATTGGTGCATTTTGAAAAATGATACCAAATATTTCGTTTGCTCTTGTTGTTTCCATATTAAAATATCCTATCACAAATATACAATTATCCTATCAACATGATAGGATAATTTAAAAATTTGATAGGATATTTTTTTGATACAATTACTTCCCGATACAAAATTTTCCAAATATAGTTCCTAATATATCTCTGTCGTGTTGTATTTCGCCAATAATTTTTGTCGCAAAATGATTGTCTTAACAAATCATACATAGCTAATGCAGTTGATGATTTATTAAATAATAAACCGGTAACAATGCCCGAAACACAATCCTTTGGATGTGCAATTTTTTATAGAAAATAAATTTATTTTCTTATTAAACTTTCACTCTATTTTGCACTCTTAGTAAAAACCTTTTTTACCCAATGCAGGAAGATGATTTATTAATTCGACTGAAAGCAGCCGATAGAGCTGCTTTTACTGAATTGGTGAATCAATACTCCAATCAAGTTTTTAATACTTGCTACAAATTTTTATTAAACAAAGAAGAAGCAGAAGACTTAACTCAAGAAATATTTATAGAAGTTTACCAATCCTTAAAAAAGTTTCGGGGTGATTCAAAATTATCTACTTGGATTTACAGAATTGCGGTTACTAAATGTTTGGATGAAATCAAAAAACGAAATCGTAAAAAACGCATTTCATCATTAGGCAAAATTTTACATCTGGATGAAATTGTACATTGGTTAGTTGGTGAAACTTCGCCTGATAAAGATTTACAACAAAAAGAAAAGTGGAAAGCAATTGAACAGGCATTGAATCAATTACCCGATAACCAACGGGTGGCTTTTACCTTGAGTAAAATTGAAGGTTACTCTAATCCTGAAATTGCAGAACTAATGAACACTTCAACAGTTGCAATTGAATCATTGATTTATAGAGCAAAGAAAAACGTTGGTGCCGAGCTCGAAATTATTTTGAAAAATAATTAAGCAGCAACGCCAGAATAGAAAATATTAATCGTCAAAGTATAATAGCAAAATGAAAGGACAGGAACTAAATAATGAAATTGAACGTCAGTTGATTGAATTTGAAACGCTGCAATGTGGTGAATTGAATCAAGATTGGCGAACTTCCTTGATGAAAAAAATTGAAGCGAAAGAAAATGTTCGAAGCAATTCATTTCAATCAAGTGTTTTTGCATTTTCAATCATTGTATTGGCGATAAATGCATTGGTGATTTTGAAAACATTTTCATCAAAACAAAATGAACAACTAAGTCATGCTGATGAATTGAAAGCAATTCAAAAAGAATTATTGATTAACGAAAACCTTTCAAATAATTAATCATGGACATTTTTGCACAGAAAAAAATATTGGTTCGGTTGGTTGTATTGTTGGCAATAATCAATATTGTTTCCATCGGATATTTTATTTGGAAAGGTTATGAAAAGCAACACCGAGAGCCAGCATTATTTCCTAAGATGGAAGCCTACAAAGATGTTTCGGGCATTCTAAAAAAAGAATTGAATTTAACCCAACAACAAGCGGAACAAATTCAGAACTTGAGAAATGATTTTTTTGAAAAAGAAAAAGTATTGGCAAGAACAATTCGAAACGAAAAAGATTCCATGAATCAAGCCATGTTTAATATTTCAACTGATGAAAATTTAGTGAAAACATTGGCACAAAAAATTTCGGCAAATGAATATCAAATGGAAATGCTACGATTTCAGCAGACAAAGGAATTTAAAGCGATTTGCACTCCTGAACAATTGGAAAAATTTGAAAACCTTGTCAAAGAAATTCGTGATTATTTCCGACCTGATAATCATCCTAAACAAAAAGAAAATTTCAATAGCAACAATTAACCACAATGAAAAAACACTTCAAGTCACTTTATCTAAAATCAGTTTTATTCATAGCAATTTGTACTGCCATTAGTCAAACAACTTTTGCGCAAGCGCCGAATATAATTCTAGGCCGACCAACGGATACTTCCATCACTGCTAGCATTATGTTTAATCAGTCGATGGTTTATTATTTTGAATATGGAATTGCATCAGCAACTTATACTCATCAAACTAATCAATTTACAAGCACAGCTAATGTGCCTGATGAAATTGATTTTAAAAATCTTTTGCCAAATACAAAGTATTATTACCGAGTTCAGTATCGAGCTGTAACCAGCGGTGGAGGCTTTACACCATCATCTGAATATTCCTTTCATACCCAACGTACACCTGGCAGTTCTTTCACATTTACTGTAGAAGCCGATGAACATTTGTATGACAAGAAAGGTGTAAAGAATATGTACAATGTTACTTTAGGAAACGAAGCAGCTGACAAACCTGATTTCATGCTTTCGTTAGGTGATATTTTTGGTGATGACCATTATCCTTTCACTATTACATCAGGAGGTTTGGATTCTTTGCATCGTGATTACCGACCGTTTTTAGGAAGCATCTGTCACTCCATTCCATTTTATATCTGCTTAGGAAATCATGAGGGAGAGAATGATTATTACCAAAGTTTTAATGCGCCTAATAATTTGTGTGATTGGGGAACACAATGGCGTAAATATTATTATCCAAACCCTTATCCAAATGGATTTTATACTGGCAACACTACCAACGAACCTTTCGGAATTGGTACGCCTGAAAATTATTATGCTTGGACATGGGGTGATGCATTATTTGTAGTGTTGGATGTTTACCGAACGGAATGCCATGATTCATTAGTTCCTAAACCACAAAACTGGAATTGGACTTTAGGATTGAATCAATACAATTGGTTAAAATCAACTTTAGAAAACAGCACGGCTAAATTCAAGTTTGTGTTTGCACATCATCTTCGTGGGCAAGGCAGAGGTGGAGTAGCTTTAGCTACTGTAAATGAATGGGGTGGTTATCAAAATACAACAAGCGGACAATATACTTTTCCAACTTATCGTCCGGGTTGGGCTAAGCCAATTCATCAATTGTTTAAAGATACCAAAGTGACCATGTTTGTACAAGGGCACGACCATGTGTTTGCACATGAAGTGTTGGATAGCATCACTTATATTTCTACACCAATGGCTGCTGATTCCACTTATGAAATTGGTATGTTAGCTAATGCTGCGGCCTATGTTTCTGATACCGTAGATGGCACAGGACATCTGCGTTTTACGGTTTCTTCTTCATGTGTAAAGATGGATTATGTAAAAGCATATTTACCTAAGGATACTTTAGGCATTCATAAAAACAGAGAAATAGGTTTTAGTGTAACCCTTGGTACTTGTGCTGTTCAGCCTAATGGAATCAATACTTTAACTCAGCATGATGAAATAAATATCTATCCTAATCCATCTAATTCAAGCTTTACTATTTCAAAATCGGGTAGTGATAAAATGAATGTTGTTGAACTGACTAATGTTATGGGTCAAGTGATTTTGAGAAAAGAAATGGTGCAGAATTTAATAGAAGTAAATACTAGTGAAATGCCTGATGGGATTTACTTTGTAAACATTGAAACCGCAACAAATAAAGTGGTGAAGAAATTAGTTGTCAATCATTAATTCAAAAGTCATTTCATGAAGAAAATATTTTTATTCGCTGCATTAATTTTTGTTTTTTCAAATGCTTCAAATGCTCAACATCTTTGGCGTTCTGAAATCTTAGGCAGACCAATGGATAATGGAATTACAGTGCAATTAATCTTTTCAGATTCAGCACAGGTTCGTGTGCAATATGGCACTGCAAGCGGAGTGTATAGCAATCAAACCAATTGGCAAACTTTTGCTGATAGCGTAACTGCTGAAATAAATCTCACTGGATTAACCCCTAATACACAATATTTCTATCGAGTAAATTATCGTAAACCAAATGGAACAGGCGCAGTTAATCGCCCTGAACATACCTTTCATACGCAGCGACCAACAACCGATTCATTCGTGTTTATCGTACAAGCTGACCCACACATGGATGCTTCCAGTGATACCGCTTTGTACAGAGTTTGTTTGCAAAATCAACTTAAAGACAAACCTGATTTCATGATTGACTTGGGCGATTTTTTAATGACAGATAAATTGTTGAACAGCTCACATGTAGTGCCTTTCGACACCATTCCTTATCGTTGTAATTTATTGCGTTCTAAATATGAAATCAGTTGTCATTCCGTTCCCTTATTCATTGCATTAGGCAATCATGAAGGCGAAGAAGGCTGGTATAATAACGGCACAGCCAACAACATTGCGGTGTGGGATGCACAACAACGAAAAAAATATTTTCCAAATCCATTTCCCAATTCATTTTATACAGGCGATACCAGCAACACAACATTCGTAGGTGCTCGTGAATCTTTCTATGCATGGCAATGGGGCAATGCTTTGTTTGTGGTGATTGACCCTTATTGGTACACCAAACCCAAGCCCGATTCTTTAACTGGCTGGCGTTGGACTTTGGGCAAAATGCAATACGATTGGTTGAAGCAAACATTAGAAAACAGCAATGCAAAATTCAAATACATTTTTGCACATCAAATTGTAGGTGGCGACCGTGAAGGAAGAGGTGGAGTAGAGTATGCAGACAAGTATGAATGGGGCGGCAGCAATCTGGATGGAACACCAGGCTGGGCAACGAATCGCCCAGGTTGGTATAAACCATTGAAAGATTTATTTGCTGAAAACAAAGTGAATATTTTCTTTCATGGTCATGACCATTTCTATGGGCAACAAAAAAAAGATTGCATGATTTATCAGGAAACACCACAACCAAGTTTGCCTAATTTTAATTATCCGAATTCTGCTGCGCCTTATGGTTATCTGCAAGGATTGATATTGGGAAACACTGGTCATTTAAGAGTTTCAGTAACACCGAATTACACCAAGGTGGAATATGTAAAAGCTTATCGTCCATCGCAGGTAACTGCAACCCGACACAATGGCGATGTGGTGGCTACTTATTTTATCAATGCTGTGAATTGTTACGATTCTTTAAACACAGGTTCGCCGATGATTTGGAACAGTAATTATGCTGATGAAGTAGTGTACCCCAATCCATTTCAGCAACAAACAATAATTGAATTCACTTTAAAAAATCCCGACGCTGTTACTTTAGATATTATAGATGTCAATGGAAAATTAGTGCGCCGCTTAATGGATAATGAAACCTTGAACAACGGAAAGTTTCAGGTGATGTGGGATGGTAAAAATTTCAACCAAGTTGATATGAGCAATGGCACTTACTGGTATGTTTTGAAAAATAAAAATGGAGAAAACAAATCAGGGAAAATAGCTTTGGTAAAATAAAAATT
This sequence comes from Bacteroidota bacterium, assembly GCA_046051225.1. Taxonomy (GTDB): domain Bacteria; phylum Bacteroidota; class Bacteroidia; order Chitinophagales; family CAIODY01; genus CAIODY01. The sequence continues at coordinate 237,334 of JBJOOR010000001.1, forward strand.
GAAAAGTCATGAAAAAAATAATCTGCCTACTGCTTCTTTTCTGTGCTGTGAATTTTTCACAAGCTCACGATTTGAATTATGAAAAAGTAATTCCGCATCATTGGACGATTGAAAAGGAAAACAAAACCATTGACGGCAGTTTTTACATGCTGAAAGATGGAAAAGTTTTCATTGAAACTGCAGCTAACAAAATTGTGAGCTATCCTTTGCAAAGCTTATCTAAATCGGATTTACAGTTTGCAGTAGAAAAAGAAAATAAAATTCTAGCATTGAATCATGAGATAATGCAACATCAAAATGTGGTGATGAAATCTCATTCCATTTTCGATTACAAATTTTTCATCGTAGCTGATTTCTTTTTATTGTTTGGCATTTTTGTTTTTAGTATTTCTAAAAAGCCACAATACAAATATGCTATGCCAGTATTTGTTTTGGGCTTATGTTTTGCTTTGTTCAGTTTCACTTTAAAATCATTGCAAAGCACCAATCCGAATACAATTAATGCAGCGTTTGCGCCTTTCGTTCCGAATGTGCATACCTTTTATGATAGTACTTATTTCTGGGTGGAATCAAAAGGAATTCCAACCACACACCCCATGATGGCTGGTATTTCAAGTACTGGCTGGCAACGTCAGGTACCGATTCCGCAATGTTATATGGGTACTAATGCCTGGCCCATTCCATTAAAACCAACCATGGCAAGTAGTCCAATTCCTGTTGATGCCGTTCACTTCACTCGTGGTGCAATTGCGATTGCTGTGAATGGTGTTCCTATTTTTAACGAACACACTAACACAGGCGCTGATGCTTACACAGCTGGACAATTAGATACTTACGGAGGACACTGCGGAAGAGGCGATGATTATCATTATCATATTGCACCTTTGCATTTGTATGCTTACACACAAGCTACATTGCCGATTGCGTATGCGCTAGATGGCTATGCAGTTTTTGGTAGTAAAGAAGAAGATGGCACCAACATGCAAACTTTAGATGCTAATCACGGACATAGTTATGGAGGCACTTATCATTATCATGGTACTACAACTTATCCCTACATGATTGGTAACATGGCTGGCAATGTTACAGAAGACAATACACATCAGTTGATTCCACAAGCTGCTGCACATCCTGTTCGTGCAGGTCAGAATCCATTAGGTGGCGCTTTGATTACCGCTTGCAATCCGAATGCAACGGGCAATGGTTATACAATGATTTATACTTATCAAAGCAATACTGATTCAGTAGTTTACAGTTGGGATGCATTAGGTAACTATACTTTTAAATATTACACTGCCGGCAATCTCGATTCTTCTGAAACTAAAAAAGGCTTTGTGCAATGCACTGTTCCAGCAACACCTAATGGAATTGAAAATTTTATTACTGAAAATGGATTGATGATTTATCCGAATCCTACAAATTCAGTTATCAGTATTCGGTTGTCAGTTGGCAGTATAAAAATAATAGAGGTGATGAATTTGCAAGGAGAAAAAATGGAATTGCCAGTTACATCTTTAAATTCTGATTACTGTAAACTGATTACTGAAAACCTTCCCTCTGGTGTTTACTTCGTTAAAGTCATTGACAATAAAGGCGTTTCAAGCGTTTCAAAATTTGTGAAAGAATAAAATCAGTTCATAAAGTTTTTCAAGTTTTATAAAGTTTATAAAGAATATTGAAAAGCATTTTTAAAGAAAAATTTCAGTATAAAATCAAAGATTCACGAATTCCATAAAAGCAATTTATTTATGAGTAAAAAAATAATTATAGTGGGTTTCATTTTATGTTTTGTGAAAATATCGCTTGCACAAAGTGTGAAGAAAACCATGAAACGAATTCCTGACACAGGTCAGACAATGAGCTATACCACAACATTTGGAGAAGATAATGATTACACTATTCATTCACCATTTTATATTGATAATGGCGATGGAACCATTACCGATACTATTACTGGATTGATGTGGCAGAAGCTTGACGGTGGCGAAATGACAATTGACAGCGCAAAAAAATATGTGCAGCAATTAAATTTAGCTGGGCACAATGATTGGCGATTGCCAAATGTACATGAGAGTTTCAGCATTTTAATTTTAGATGCTTTGAATCCTTCATTGAACACAACTTATTTCCCGAACACCAATGCAGAATATTGGTGGACGAATGATACCGCATTTAATAATCCATCAAAAATATGGGTTACGAATTCAGGCGGTGGACAAGGAGCTCATCCGAAAAATGAAACCATCAGTGCAGGTGGTAACAAAAGTTTTCATACACGAGCAGTGAGAGATATTACAACCCCTGCCATGATTTCAAATCATTACACTGATAATGGTGATAGCACAATTACTGATAATTTAACAGGATTGATGTGGGAGAAATTTCCTTACAACGATACTTTGTTTTGGGATAACGCCTTGCAACATGCAGAAAATCTGATGTTAGCTGGTTATTCTGATTGGCGATTACCCAACATCAAAGAAATTGAATCATTGAATGATGAAAAAGCAAATGCACCATCTATCAATACCTCTGTGTTTCCTAATGTGGTTTCAAAAAAATATTGGTCATCCACATCACAGTTTAATCATGGCACGAATGCCTGGTTTATTGATTTTCAAAATTTCGGTTTGACTTCTTACATTTCAAAAACAACAAGAGGTTGTTACATCATGTGTGTTAGAACTGCAACGCCAAAGACAAGTGGAATCAATAGTTTGGTAGACTATGAATCAGGATTGAAATTGTATCCGAATCCAGTAAATTCTGTCATCAGTATTCAGTTATCAGGTGTCAGTATAAAGGCAGTTGAAGTAATGGATTTGCAAGATAGAAAAATTGATTTACCAATTTATTTTCTGAATACTGATTACTGTAAACTGAATACCGAAAACTTGTCTTCTGGAATTTATTTTGTTAGAACTACCGACATCAAAGGCTTTTCAAGCATTGCTAAATTTGTGAAACAATAATGAAATGGAAATAATTGAAATTGTAAAGCAATATTTACAAATCGGATTTACGCATGTTATTCCGCTTGGCTTCGACCATATTCTTTTCATTTTGAGTATTTTTTTTCTCAACTCCAATTTGAAATCTGTCATCATTCAGTGTTCTGTTTTCACATTAGCTCATTCAATAACGCTTGGTTTAACAGCTGCTGGCTACATTTTACCCAATCCAAAAATCATCGAACCGATTATTGCTATTTCAATTTTAGTAGCTTCTATTGAAAATTTATTTCACCACAAAATCAATTCGTGGCGATTGATTATCATTTTCATTTTTGGATTAATTCACGGCATGGGATTCGCCAATGCATTAAAGGACGTGGGTTTGCCGCCCGAACATTTTTTAGCTTCTTTGCTTTCATTTAATGTAGGAGTTGAACTAGCACAAATCACTGTGATAGTTGCTGTTTATTTTTTAATTGCAAAATGGTTTAGTAAAAAAGATTATTACTACTCAAAAATTGTATATCCACTATCTAGCTTAATAGCTTGTGTGGCCTTATATTGGACAGTTGAAAGGATTTTGGGATAGACAAACATTACTTTCCGATACAAAATTTTCCGAAGATGGTTCCCAATATATCTCTGTCGTGTTGTATTTCGCCAGTAATTTCGGCCAATGCATGCAATGCATGCCGAAGATGAAACGCAATAATATCAGTCATTTCATCGGTTTCTAAACCTTGGCGTACTTCATATAAAATAGCAAATGCTTTTTGTAATTGTTCAACATGCCTTGCATTGCTCACAATCACACCTTCATATTCTTGGATATCATTTAATGCAGTTTTATAAATTAATTCCCGTAGTTCGTTAATGCCCGTTTGGTTTTTTGCGCTGATGTTTTGAATTATAAATTCTGAATTCTGAATTCTGAATTCATTTCCTTCGTCGCATTTATTCGCTACCAAAATCAATTTCTTGTTTTCAATTTTCAGTTTTTCAATTTCAGTTTTCAAATCATCTTCGCTCATTTCCTTCACATCAAAAACATACAAAATCAATTGTGCTTCCTTAATTTTTTCATACGATTTTTCAACACCAATTATTTCAATTTCATCATTTGATTTTCGCAATCCTGCGGTATCAATCAATCTAAAAATAATTCCATTAATGTTTAGTGATTCTTCAATTGTATCTCGTGTAGTGCCTGCAATGCTGCTTACTATGGCTCTATTTTCTTTTAATAATGTGTTTAACAAAGTAGATTTTCCTGCATTCGGGTTTCCAACTATTGCTGTTGCAATTCCATTTTTCATGGCATTGCCTAATTGAAACGATTGAATTAATGGCGATAGTTTATTTTGCAATTCATCTACCAAATCAAATAATTGTTTTCTATCAGCAAACTCTACATCTTCTTGAGAAAAATCTAATTCCAATTCTATTAATGATGCAAACCAAATTAATCGTTCACGAAGATTTTTTAATTCGCTACTATATCCGCCACGAAGCTGTTGCAAAGCCACTTTATGCGCCGATTCATTTTGCGAAGCAATTAAATCTGCCACGGCTTCGGCTTGCGATAAATCCATTTTTCCATTTAAAAAAGCACGTTGTGTAAACTCACCAGGTTTGGCTAATCGGCAACCACTTTTTAATAATGCTTCTAAAATTTGTTGTTGAATAAATACAGAACCATGGCACGAAATTTCAACCACATCTTCGCCTGTATAACTATGCGGATTTTTGAAAAGTGTAGCAACTACTTCATCAATAATTTTTTCAGCCTCACCCTGCACCCTCTCCAAAGGAGAGGGAATAAAGATTTTTCCAAAATGAGCTGTGTAGCCTTTTTGCCCTAACAGATTTTTTCCTTTAAATATTTTTGAAACATTGGTAATGGCATCATTGCCCGAAACACGAATAACAGCAATACCGCCAACGCCAGGCGCTGTGGCTATTGCAGCAATAGTATCTGAAATAAAAATAGTAGGATTCATGTTAGGCTAATGATTTTTTATTTTTTAAATCCTGAATTACAAGCAAGGCAATTATCCAATAAAAAAACGGACCCACTTTTACAGCTTCTATTAAATCACTTAGCATATTATCAAATAATACAACTACAAATGCAATGATTAAGCCCATCACAATAATTTGTTGTTCTTTGCTTTTTGTTTGATGATAAATTTTTTCGGCTTTTATTAATACTACAACGCAAACCAATAAAAATAAAAACAACCCAATAATGCCTTGTTCGGCAAATGTGAAAAGCAAATAATTATGCACCGTACTTCTTTCAACATTGCCGCTTACATAAGTAGTAAATAAACTTACTGCATAGTTTTTATAATTAGCCACAAAGCCGCCTTGCCCAAAGCCTGTAATGGGTTTTTGTTTTCCCATTTCAAATGCTGCTACCCATCTGTATAACCTTTCGGCGCTGCTTACATCGTTTAATGTTTCTGTTGATTCTAAATGGTCCGACAGATTATGATGCATGATTGTTTTCTTATAATCGGGTGCATATTGCATGTATCTGTTTTCGAAAGTAAGAAATGAAATTACTAATGCTATTGCCACCGAAGCTACTATCAATGCAGGTTTTATCATTTTCCATTTAAATACAAAATATACGGGTAAGCAAATTAAAATGGCTAACCATGCTGTTCTTGTGTATGAAATAAAAATGGCGAAAACAAAAATTAATTTAGTGATGTTGATTAAAATCTTTTTTAAATCGCCTTGCTTATACCAAGTAGAAGCAACAAATAAGAAAGGAAAAAATATACTTAAACCACAGGCATAATCAACATGATTTTTATAAAACGGAACCGACATCATATTGCTATTATCAAACTGAAATCCATGTTGCCAATGATTATACAAAGTATAAATCATTACAAATAATATAGGATAAAACAACAACCAAAAAGCTAATTTGAAATGGTTTTCATTTTTAATTACTAAGGGTGTAACCAGCAGAAAGGCTGTGATATACCAGCTTTTGGCCAATACATATTTTAACGAAACTAAAGGCACTGTGCTAAATGTAGCTACAATTATATACCACAAAAATTGAACAAAAAGAATTTGAATTAATGGATGTTTTAAAAACTGAAAATGTGCTGCATCTTTTTTTGAAATCAAAAAAATAAAATAGCAAAGCATCAAAATTGCCATCAAAGGTTCGGTTGGTAAATCGGTTGAAAGACTGCCAATAAAAATAGGAATACATAATGGCAATGATGCCAACATGATAAAATAAACTGTTCCGAAATTTAAAATTGTAATCACTAATCCTGCTGCCATTACAGGCAACAGACACAGGGCATATAGTTCAGTATAAAATCCTAACAGTACACAAGCCATGCTGGCAAAAGCTGATGCATAAAGCCATTGCTGCGGATAGTTTGAAATACTGTATTGAAGTTTTTGTTTCAATTATATAGTATGGCTTTATAAAAATACGAAGTATTTATTTTGATTTTTCTATGCCTTCTTTTTTCAAATCAAATATTTTTGAAAATGTAGAGTATGCATATTTTATCAAAATTATTTATACCAATTAATCTATGTGGTTAAAATGATTTTTAATTTTCTAACTGCGGCTTAATGTTTTTCCATTTTTCAATTATCATTAATGAAATGGCGCTAACTAAAAGTGTAATTAATAATGTAGCAATAATAATTAAGGAACGCATGGGCTTGTCTTTCTTTTCAGAAGCGTAAGCTTTTTCAATGCTGTTTACAGTTGTAAAATCGTTGTTGGCAGCCGATTCAAACTGTTCGTATAATTTATTTAAAATGCCTAAATCTTTAATCGCATTTTGTTTTTTTAAATCTAAAGTATTTATCACATCGCTGCTTGCATTGTGTAATCTTAAATAAGTTAATGTATCCGTTAGTTGATTTACCTCGTTTTGTTTAATGTCTTTATTGGCTTTCATCAAAGCAATACTTTTTTCATTATTGCTAATAAAAAATTGCTTGTTAATATTATCAGCAGTAGCCACAATATCATTAGATATTTCGGCAGCCGTTTTAGCATCTGTATCCCAAATAGTAACTTCAATAGCGCCTAATTCGTTTCTCACCATGCTGCTATTTTCTTTAAATTCTTCACGAACTTTAGTAGCATAATATTTAGTAGTTGAGTCTATTTTATAATGCGACCCTAAATGATATTTGTTGATGATATAACCATTAATAGCACCCGATTTACAAATCTGAAGAACTCTATCTACATCGCTTTCGGTTCCAAAATATTCTAATGGAAGATTGCCTGCTTGTTCACGAAATAAATTTTGTCTATCATTCATAGCAGGATTAGCTGCATAAAAAATAGCTGTTGATTTATAATAGTTGGGCATCAATAACGAAACAATTATAGCAGCCACCAATGCCACTACCATTATAATAGTTACGGTTTTGCGCCATTTCCATAACACTTTAAATACATCAAACAGATTCAGATTTTGATTATTCATTTAATTAAAATAAAATTAAAAAATTGTTTTGCAAGATAGCAAAACGAAAAGAGATGAAAATAATTATTGCTCTATTTTAAATATCGAGCCGCCATCGCCCACCATCCAAACTATTTTTTTATCGAATGTATACAATCGCCTTACTGTTAAATCGCTAAAATAATCTGATTTTTTCCAGCTATTGCCGCCATCAGTTGTTTTTAATAATAAACCATTTACACCACAAATATATCCTGTTGAAACATCGGTAAATAAAATATCGGTAAACTGCCAAGTGGCATTTAAAATATTATTTCCGTTGCGATGTGTACGCCAAGTATCGCCACCATTCACGGTTTCTAAAATTGTTCCTTCTCTGCCAATAGCAAATCCATTTACATCATCAAAAAAATATAAGCCGCAAAAATTATCGCCTTTTGCATTTAATATTTCCCAACTTCTGCCTGCATTTATAGTTTTATAAATTGCACCAAAAGCAGCTATGTAGCCAATGTTAGCACTTGTAAATGTAATAGCATGCAGTTGTCGTTTAAAGTTTTCAGCATGCCAAATACCATTAATATTGCGTTGCAAAATACCGCTGCTGCCAATGGCAATTAATACGGAATCGCTTGGCGCAACTATTCTTTCTAAATCGCTCCACTCGGCTGTTTGATGATTGGTAAAAGTGTTGCCTAAATCAACAGATTGAAAAATATTGCCAGTAACTCCAGTGGTAAAAATATTTTTATTTTGCGATACAATGCCCGATAAAATCCATTTACTAATAGAATCTTTTATATGCCAAGTATTGCCACCATCAAACGATGAAAGCATTTGCCCATTTGAGTATCGAACACCACCTACTACAAATGCAGTATCTTTATTTACAAAAATAATATCTTGAAAATTTTGTCGTGAAAGTGAATCAACAACTATTTGTGTAATATTTAATGAAATTTTTTTTCGACAAGAAATGATAATTGTCGAAAAAAATAAAACCACTAAAAAATACTTAGCAAAGCGTTGAATCATGCACAAAAGTAAATAAAAAAGCCCTGTTGTATAGAACAGGGCTTAGTTAATTATTTAGTTAAAAGTTCTTTCAATTTATCACGTAAAATAAATTCATCGCCTTCAACATATCCTGAATGTGTGAAAGCTATTTTACCACTTTGGTCAAACACAATTGTGTAGGGTACGCTTTGAAAATTTAATGCTCGTTTTAAATCTTGATTAGGATCTATTAATGTTGTAAAGTCCCAACGCTGCCCATTTACATACGATTTTACTTTAGCTACATTTCTTGAATCATCAATTGAAACGGCTACAAAATCAAAATCTAAACTCTTTTTCCATTCGGGCATTATTTCCGAAATATTATTGATTTCTTTTTTACAAGGTACACACCATGTAGCCCAAAAACTAACCACAGTAATTCTACCTTTTTTAATTACATCTGTAAAATTTACATTTTCGCCTTTCACATTTTTTAGTGTTACGCTTGGAATGTCTTGCGCTTTGGCAACAAAAACAAAACTTAATAAACTTAATGCTACAATTATTTTTTTCATGATTAATAAAAATTATTTGATGAATGTGTTTCCAAATACAATACCAAACTTACATATAAATGCAGAATTAGCCAAAAAAGTTTTTTATGCTACTATATTTGCAGGCTCAAAACAAATGGAGATTTGTCCGAGTGGCCGAAGGAGTGCGCTTGGAAAGCGTATATACGGGTAACTGTATCAAGAGTTCGAATCTCTTAGTCTCCGCTTACCTAAAATTAAAAAGCCTTGAAAACGTTTATTTTTCAAGGCTTTTTAATAAGTAGCATTTCTCTACATCCGTTCCATATACCAATTCAATGTTTTTTCCATTTTTTTAAATTGAAAAATGTTGGTGATGATTTTTTGCAAACGCATAAAAGCAGTTTCACTTTTTACTACATAATCTGTCGCATGATGGTGCATACAATTAATTGCCACCTCAATTTTATCTTGAGAGGATAGCATGATAACAGGAATATCTTTGTTGTAAGATTTGATTTTATCCAGTGTTTGCAAGCCATTCATGGCAGTTTTAACCATGCCATCTAAATAATAATCTAAAATAATTACATCCGGATTTTGTAATAAATTTTCAATGCACAATTCACCTGTTGCAAAAGTCTTAATTTCAAAATCGGCATGTTGTTGAAATTCTATCTCTAAATTTTTTAGCAGCAATGCATCATCATCTACTAAAAATAATTTTATTTTTTCGTTGCTCATGATTGAATATTTTTTATGCGATTAAATTCGGCTGTTAATTCTGTACAAGCTTGCGTACAAACATTTTCAAGCTCGATGATTAAGTCTTGTATCACCTCATTTTGCTGTTGTGTGCTGGCAAATTCTTGTATTTTTTTTGCCTTGTTTTCAAAATCATTATGAATGCCTACGATAGCAAACGATGGAATCATTTTATGCACAGCAGCATACAAAGTATTCCAATCTTTATCCTGAAAGCCTTGTTTCATAGCTGTTACAAGCGGTGGCGTTTGTTCTAAATACAACGCAATCATTTCCATCATCAAGGCAGGATTTGACTTGGTGCGATGCGTTAAATAAGCTAAATCAATACAAGTTGTTTTCTCAATTTTTGTTTCTTGATTCAATTTTATTAACGCAGTTTTTTTTACTAAACTCATTATTTTGCCGAATAATAATTTTTCATCCACAGGTTTTGCGATGTAGTCATTCATACCCACGGCTTTACATTTTGCTAAATCAACGGTGGTTACATCAGCTGTTAAAGCAATGATTGGGATAGTAGAATGCAAGGTGTTGCGAATATACTCGGTGGCTTCAAACCCATTCATTTCGGGCATTTGCAGGTCCATCAAAATAATATCGTACTGTTTTTCTTTCAATTTTTCAATCGCAATTTTTCCATTGCTGGCAATATCTCTTTCAAATCCAAAATCATCTAACAGCGTTTTCATCAACAATTGATTCAATGCAATATCCTCTACCACCAATACTTTCAAGTGTTTTATTTCGTTGTTCAAGTCCATCATTTCAATTTCCAATTCGGGTTTCAATGTTGTTTTTTGAAAATTTAAAACAAAACTAAAAGTAGTGCCCTCGTCTAATTTACTCTTCACATCAATGCTTCCGTTTTGTGCTTCAACCAATTGTTTTACAATCGCCAAACCCAAGCCTGTGCCGCCATACAACCTTGATGTTCCGCTTGATGCTTGTTGAAAATTTTCAAAAACTTTATCAATTTTATTTTCAGGAATGCCGATGCCTGTATCAGCTACACCAAATTCAATCGTTACTTTTTCATCGTCTTGCTGCAATAATTTTACACTCACAATTATTTTTCCTTTGCTCGTAAATTTTACAGCATTGCTCACCAAGTTTAAAATAATTTGGTGCAATCGCACGGCATCGCCCATCAATATTTCAGGAATATTTTGGTCGTATTCTTTTACAAGTTCTAAATTTTTTTCTTGAATTTTTGTTTCAAACAAATGCAACATAGCAGCTATGGAAGCCGCCATTTTAAAGGGAATTTGCTCGAAAGTCATTTTGCCTGCATCCACTTTTGCTAAATCTAAAATGTCGTTGATTAAAACAATTAAAGCATCGCCACTGATTTTTATGGCGGTTAAATATTCTTTTTGTTTTGCCGTTAAATCTGTTTTCAAAACCACTTTTGTGAAACCAATAATGGCATTCATTGGTGTTCGAATTTCATGACTCATATTGCTCAAAAATTGTTGCTTTGCTTTCACTGCATCTTTTGCAATTCGTGTAGCTTCTTCCGCTTTTTGCTTGGCTTCTTCGGCAATGGAAGTAGCCAATTCAGCAAAGATTCTTGCCTCAATTAATTCTTTCGAAATTCTTTTTTGTTCAGTAATATCACGGGCTACAACCACTACACCCAACACATTTCCATCTTCATCTTTATACACCGAACCATTGAATAAAACATCGGTCAAATTTTTATCTCTCATCGTTAAAGGAAAATCGGCAACAAAACCTTTTGCAAAAACTTCTTTATAACCTTCTCTTGCTTTTTGTGGTTCGGTAAAATAATCGAAGAAATCAGTGCCAATTAATTGCTCTTTATTTTTGCCAATAATATTTAGCGAAGCATTGTTCATGTCGGTTATTTTTCCTGTAGGCGAAATGGTAAACAATGGGTCTAAACTAGCTTCTATCAAGCTTCTGGCGTATTGTGATTCTTGTGTTGTCATAGTTTGAGTATTAAGTATTGAGATGTGAGTATTGAGATGCTTTTATGTCAATACCAACTACTCATATCTCTTCAATCGGATTTCGTTTTTTGTTTTTCAATTGTTTAAAATGTGAAGGTGAAAGACCAGTTACTTTTTTAAATTGATTCGACAAATGCGCTACACTGCTGTAATTGAGCTTGTATGAAATTTCGGTGAGATTTAATTCATCGTAAATAATCAGTTCTTTCACTCGTTCTATTTTGTGTGAAATGATGAACTGCTCGATGGTTGTGCCTTGCACTTCGGAAAAAAGATTGGCTAAATAAGTGTAATCGTGTTGCAGCTTTTCGCTTAAATAATGAGAGAAATTTACTTTGATAACTTCGGTAGAATGATGCACCATTTCAATAATTACGGTTTTAATTTTTTCAATCAACACCGCTTTTTTGTTTTCCATCAAATCGAGCCCAACCAGTTGCAGCGACATTTTCAGCTCGATGCGTTGTTCGATAGAGATATCTTCCATGATTTCTACTTCGCCCAATTCCACCAATAAAAAATGCAAGCCAAGTTTTTTCAACTCATCTTTCACTGCCATTTTGCAGCGATTGCTTACCATGTATTTGATGAATAATTTCATTCTTTGAAGGTCATTAGACATTGGTCATTGGACATTAGTAAATACAAGTGCATAAAATATGCGGTGTATTTGTTTTCACCAAATTACCGATGATAATTGACCTGCATCAAAGGTGGTCATTATAAAATGGGAAAGCGCATCAACAACGATTTAATAGTTGTATAATTCACACATCAAAATTTGAAGCTGATGGAAGAAGAAAATAAAACACGAAATTTCTATTGATGAATAGCCACCCCAAAAGTAGAAATACCTGTAGATAAATCAAGGATTAAGCCTACTTGACGATTGATATGATACTCTGTGCCAACGTGAAAATCTAAAAATAATGGACTGCGATTATTGAAATAATTTACATTACCATTATAACCATTATCCCAATGCTGATTAACTATGGCAAAACCCAAAGAAGCTGCTAAATAAAAATCCCATTTACTATTCGCTTTCAACAATTGGTCAAAATAATAAGCACCCTTAACACCAATAGGAATAACTATTTCGCGATAACCATAATTACGATATGGGTTGTTGGGGTTGCCCCAATAATAATTATTAGAGTAGGTATAAAAATTTATAAACGGAGCTAATGTAAAATTTTTAGCAACATTAAATTCATAATCAGCATGTAGCACAGGCAACGAACGACCATAGATACTTGTATAACCATAATAGCCGCCAATGCCTAATGCAAGATTTAATGTGTTGCCATAATGTTCGGCAGCAGGTGTTTGATTATTCACTGAAGATTGTTGCGCAACAGTATTAAAACTGATGAAAGAGAGCAACGAGAAAGTGATAGCGATAATAAATTTCATGATAATGATTTTAGATTTTGAATTGCAAAGATGAGTAATGATGCAGGTTGTGGTGTTATACAACTTTTTAAAGAAATTGCATGATTCACACATTTTAAATTTAGTCGCAAAAAAAATCGCTACACATTACTGTATAGCGATTTTTTTTTTGAATCGCATTATAACATTAAAGCGCTGCAATTATTGCGGTTAATTCATCTTTTGTTTTGCCTAATTTAATTTGCAATTTGCCCATCATTTCGTCTATTTTACCTTCGCTAAAAAGCAAATCGTTATCGGTTAATTCTGCAAATTTTTGTTTTAATTTTCCTTTTTGTTCGTTCCAATTTTCTGTTACAGTTGTAGTATTCATAATTGCTTTTGTTTTTTTATTGTGAAATAATTTTCACTATGCAAAGGTTGGAAACAATGATGAACAAAGCGTTACATCATTTTAAAGAAGAGTTACATCATTCACACATTTTTTCTAAAAAATGGCTTACGAACCACTGGTACAATATTGCCGAGCAAATATCCCCAAGGTTTTAAATCATCAATATGGTCAAAAATTACTTTTAAAATAGCCGTAATTGGAATAGATAAAAACATACCTGATATACCCCATAATTCGCCGCCAATCAATACTACAATAACTGATACTAACGCATTTATTTTTACTCGTTTGGCTACAATGTGTGGAATGAGGTAGTGATTATCTATAAATTGTATGGCTATATAAATGGCTAAAACCATCAATGGATATGTATAAGAATCTTTGGTTACATAAGCAATCAGCATGGGCAATGCAATGGCAATTATTCCGCCGATGTAAGGCACAATATTTAATATCGCTCCAAGTATTCCTAAAATGATGGCGTAAGGAATTCCTAACATTAAAAGCCCTACCGAATTTAAAACAGCCATGATGAGCATTTCGAAAAACAACCCCACCAAATAACTTTGAATAATGTTTTTTGTGTTTAATAAAATATCGGCAACGGTGCTGTGGTATTCGCTTTTAAATAATCGGCGAATAAATTCCAATAACAATGTTTTGTAAAACAGAATCAAAAAAACATACACAGGAAACAATAAAGTCATCAGCAATAAACTACCCATTGCAGTTATTTTTTCGCCGATGGCAATGTTATCAATAGCATCTGTTTGATTTGTTTTTAACCAACTATTTATTTTTGTTGGATTGATGTTGAACTTGTTGGAAGCCCATTGCACCAAGTCGTTGCTGGTTTGTGTCATTTTTATTTTCAACGCAGGATAGGTTTCGGTAAACATGCTCATCTGCGCAGCTATGATGTAAAAAATGAAAAACAAAATCGAAAGCGCAACAATTACTGCCACAAAAATTGCAACCATTTTATTTACTTTTTTGTTGGTTAAAAAATTTACAAATGGGTTTAATAAAATAGCCACAATGGTGGCAAATAAAATGGGAATGATAATTTGCTGACCAACGTACAACACTGCTACAAAGCCACACAAGGCGATGAACAGCAAAGCCATTCGGGCATAAAACGGAATTTTAGTAGGCATAGTTTTTTAAAGATTTTCTTCTTCGTTAATTTTTGTGTTGTTCATTTTGTTGAATACATTTTCAGCAAATGACTTTATGGTTTCCGAATTTTTTGAAACCACATTTGCAATTCCAAATTGCAACAATGCACCTAGTGCTTTTTTAATTGGACTCTTAGAGTCGCCTACCAACAATGCTTTTGATAAATATCCAGCAGCCAATCCCATCGAAGCATTTATCAAATCTGTTTTTAAATTGGGTAATGCCACAGCTTTTTGCAATGAATTTTTGAGCACATTTAGCGGTTGCAAATTTTCATAACTTGCTAATGCTTCGCTTTTCAATTCATACCATTCTTTAGTTTGTTGATATTCTAATTGTTGAATAGCAGCCTTCAAATCAGCTACAGTAGTAATGTTTGGCATCGTATTTAGTTTAGTGCTTTAGAAATTATAAAATTATTCGCTTTCGATTTTATAATTGTATGAAAGAAAAATAGACACAAAGCAATAAGTGCATTGCCAGCAGCAACAATAAAAAATCCAACATAATTTTTGCCCAATACATCGCCCAACAAAAGTGCAATAGCAATATTAAACAGGATTATGAAAAGTAAAAAAACAGCAGCAAATAATATTCGTGAAATGGCTGTAGAAGCCATGTTTGCCAATTTATCTACCGCTTGTAATTTCAACAGCTCACAACTTGTTTTACCATACGCTTCTACTTTTGTTAAAAGCGGTTGTATTATTTTTTCTGTTGCTTGCATCGCTAATTAATTTACTTTTAATTGTTCGGCTTTAGCCATTACATCCGCAGCTAATTCATTTGCTTTGCTAGTTGCAGCTTCCATTTCTGATTTCATTTCTTCTAAAAACGTGTTGAATTTTTCTTTCATCGCATCATGCAATCCATCGTGTTGGGCGATTATTTTTTTTCTGGTATCGCTACCTTTAGCTGGTGCAAATAAAATTCCTAATATGCCGCCCACAGCCACTCCTAAAACTAATGCGCCAAGCAATTGCCCAGCATTATTTGTTGAATTTTCCATTGTATCTGGTTTTGTTTTTGTTGAATAATTTAAATTGGTTTTTTACCTTGAATAATTCGAAGTATAATAGAGATAAGTGCTATGACTAAAAGCACATGAATAATGCCGCTGGCGTTGTAACCGATAAAGCCAATTGCCCAAATTATTACTAACACTACGGCTAAGGCATACAATAAATTGCTCATGATTTTTTGTTTTTTGATGATGATTTATTTTCGATTTTTGTTTTGTCCGATTTCACGTCAATGCCCGTTGTATCAGGGTTTTTTTCGTGTGTTGGCTTATCAAATTTTTTATTTTTTGAATTATCCAATTGCGAAAAATCAGCATTGGTATCAGTGCCACTTTTATCAGCATCATTATCCAAACTTGTTTTATCAGCACTTGTTTTTTTCATCGGAACATGTTTTCTGTTTGAGTTTTTCATGATAAATTTGATTGAATTAATCGTTGTAAAATCTATATCCTACTGTAGCCTGAAACAAAACATTTTTGTATCGTGGTGTGGTAGAAGTACCATTGCCATTATTGTTTTGAATATCCCAACCTACACGAGTGCTTACCAATAAATGCTTCATTGTAAAATCTATTCCGCCTGTAAAACACAAAATATTTTTGCGTAAATTTTCATTTCCAAATTCTTGTTCTTGCGCAATTGATGTTGTTGCATTGGCAAATACATCTGTTTGTTTTAACAAATAAGAATATTGTGGCCCAGCATTTATGGTAATAAAATCAGTTGGTTTAAAAGAAAATAACACAGGAATATCAATGTAATTTGAAGTTCGAGTTATGCTGTATGGGCTGCTCAAAATGTTGCCTGTGGCTTTAAATCCTTTTTGAGAAAATAAAATTTCGGGTTGTATGCCAATTTGCTTTCCTAATGGAATCGCAACAAAAGCACCTAATGCTAATCCGAATTTTGGTTTTGCATTAAATGCATCGCCTTGTGCATCATACACATTTGAATAGTTGGTTCCTATTTTAAAACCAAACAACATTCTGTCTCTAAAATCTGTTCTGTTTTCTTGCACAACAGTTGGTGCTGGTGCTGTATTACTTTGCGCTTGAATAAAATTGGTTGCAAAAATGGCAACGATGATTGTTAAAATTATTTTTTTCATTTTGTATATGTTTTATTATTTTTTGTTTTGAAATCAGAAAAATGTTTGTTCGTGTTATTTAGTACCAATAAGGCTTTTGAAGTCATCATTTAATTTATCCATGTCGTGGTTAAAATCAGATTTAAATTCTTTCCATTGGTCTTTTCCTTCCGCTTTGTAATCATCCAACTTCTTTTTCATGTCGGTATTTTTTTGTTGCAAAGCATTTATTTTTCTTTTGTAATCTGCTTTTGCATTTGCTTTTTCATTAGCAATTCGTGCATTAAAATCGTTGATACTTTTGTTGTTAGCATCAATTTTTTCGGCTGTTTCTTTTTTGTAATTTTCAATATCTGCTAAATAATCTTGATTTGCTTTTTCTAAATCTTTATTAGCTTCTATTACGTTGTCTTGTGCATCTTCTACTTTTTGTGAAGATGAATTGCAGCCTATTGACATAAGCGCTGCGCTTGTTATTCCAAAGCAAAATATTATTGCTAAAATTGTTTTTTTCATGTTGTTTAGATTTTGATTGTAATAGAATTATTACTCAGCAAAGATGGGATTAGTGCATGGTTGAAGCATTACACAACTTTAGGGAAAAGTTGCATCATTCACACATTTGTAAGCTGTATCAGATAATTGATTGTGAGTGGTTGGTTAAGATAATTTAACAACAAACCACTTTTGTAACACATGCAAAGTTTAATTAGCTCTTCATGGTAAAAGCTAACAAAAATTAAACAATAGAATTAGCTTAAAATTAAATTATAGCTCTTTAGAAATTCTTTTTAATGCTCATGCTTTTTTCATAAATTTGTTTTTTTAAACCTAACTCAATTTATCCGCAATGAATTTTCAAAAAACATTTTTATCGCCATTAGCATTTTTAAAATCATTTTTAGTGATTTTGTTTTTTGTAGCATCTGCGAACATAAGCGATGCACAATCTAACGATACTTCTACATTTAAACCAAGCGGAAAAATATGGGGCTTAGCTTATGGTGATTTTGTTTTCAAAGCCGCCACCGATGAGCTAAATAGAGGAGGGGTAAATCAATATACGGATGTAAAAGTAAATCAAAGTATGTTTCAATTTCGAAGAATTTATTTAGGATATGACTATGAAATTAGTAGAAAATTTTCTGCTACATTTTTATTGGCAAGTGATGATAATAAAACATCTACTGCCGCTACACCACAGGTTGTTTCAGGTGATTTATTAACAAACAATAAAGCATCAATTTTTATAAAATTTGCTAATGTAACTTGGAAAAACATTTTTAAAAATACCGATCTTAGTTTTGGGCAAATGTATACCCCCTCGGTTACATTAGCCGAAAATGCTTGGGATTACAGATGTATTGAACGAACAATTTCAGATATGCGCCGTACACCAACTTATGATTTCGGAATTAAATTAAGTGGTAAATTGTATACCAGCGAAAAAACAGAATTTGGCTACAATGCAATGGTAGCAAATGGTACAGGAGCTAAGCCCGAAAACGATGCATTCAAATATTTTTATGGCGATGTGTATGCAAAATTGATGAACAAAAAATTAATATTCGATTTGTATGCTGATTATAATCGCATCAATTGGGTATCGGGTTGGCATCATGATAGAAACATGTTTAAAGTATTAGCGGCCTATAAAGGTAAAAAAATAACGATGGGTATTGAAGCATTTTACAACAGCATTCAATACGATGATATAGCTATAAGAACCACTGGTGTAGATACTATTCACAATCATTCAGCTTGTATTTCAATATTTGCACATGGTAGAATTTACAAAGATATTGTTGGCTTTTTTGTGCGCTATGATAACTATAATCCAACCATGAATAATCACAATTCTATGTATTCAAAATACACTGCCTTAACTTCTAATTACGACCCAAACACGAAAGAAGAATTTTTTACTGTGGGTATAGATTATTCGCCTATCAGCAAAATTCATATTATGCCCAATGTGTGGTATAACAAATATACCAATGCTTCGCCAATGCAACTTGCAGGTGGAAACGACCTTGTAGTAAGGCTTTCGTTGTATTATGTGTATGGCAAATAATTGATGCACTTCAATTTATTTTCAACTTTTATTTTCTTTTAGATGAAATTTTTTAGGAAGCAATTATTTTTAACCGTGTTTATTATTGGGTTTCTGTTTTTTACAAACGGAAAAAATATACCCATTAATGGCAATGATAAAATAAAAGAATTGTTGCAAAATATTTCGGTGCAAAAAGACGATACCATAAAAGTAAAATTGCTGAATGATTTGGCTTTTACTTACTGCAAAATCAGCCCTTATGATGGAATAAAATATGCCGAGCAATCAGTAAAATTAGCCGAAAAATTGCATTGGGAAATGGGAATAGCTCGTGGCAAAAGTTGCTTAGGGGCAAATTATTTTTCGTTATCAAACTATCCAAATGCTTATAAATACTGGCTTGCAGCACTTGAGATAAATGAAAAGATTGACAATAAAATTGGTGTAGCTAATCATCAACACAATATTGGCAATGTGTTTTTTAGTCAGAAAAATTATCCTTTAGCATTAGAGTATTATGAAAAGGCTTTGCACAATAGCAAGCTAATTGGCAATGATAAAATCATGACTAATTCGTACACCGCCATTGGCAATGTGTACACCCAATTAAAAGAGTATCAAAAGGCATTGGATTATAATTTACAAGCCTTAGCAATTGATGAAAAAAATAATAACAAAAGCAATATAGCTACTGATAAAATCAATATTGGTGCAGTGTACAACTATCAAAAAAAATATGACAAAGCATTAGAAGAATTATTTTTTGGTTTGAAAATTAAAAAAGAAATAGGTGATAAATATGCTTCGGCAAATGCTTATAATTTAATAGGCAATGTATATTTAAACATGGCAAAAACCAATACCAATGCCATTCCGCAAGCAAATAATTATTTAGATAGTGCTGTGGTTATTGATAATGCAATAGGCAATTTAGATAATTTGCAAAAAACATATCAAGCTTTGGCTGATGTAAAATTATTACAACACGATTATAAATCTGCATTAGAAACCTATAAGCAATACACTATTATTAAAGATTCTATTTTTTCATTAGGCAAAGAAAATGAAATTTTTAATCTGCAAAAAAAAGCAGAGATTGAAGAAAAAAATAGAGAACAAGAAAAAGAATTGGAAGCCAAAGAACAACTTGAATATGTAGAGATGGGGGCTGTTTGTATTTTTATTATGCTACTAATTTTTGCCGTGTTGTTGCTTAGCAAACGTAAAGTAAACCCATCATTAATCGAGTTTTTATCAACCTTATCGGTACTTACTTTTTTCGAATTAGTAAACTTGTTGGTGCATACCAAAGTTGAAAAATTAACCAATCACAATCTTATACTTACACTGCTTTGCTTAATTGCCATTGCATCTATCATTATTCCATTGCATCACAAAATTGAGCATTGGTTGAAAGAAAGAGTGGCACATGATTAATTAAAAAAAGTATTAAGATGAATACAAAACAGCTTTTTACTCTTTTACAAATTTAGCTACATGCTTAAAACCATTGCCATCAGTAGTTTTTAGGAAGTAAATGCCCGAAGGCAAGTGTTCAATATTTACGATTTCAGATGTATGATTTACGATTGAAATACAAGCTCTACCCATCAAATCATAAATCACAATTGTATTTCCATTTAACAATTTACCATTTACAATTAACCATTCGCTTGCTGGATTAGGAAACACATTCATCATTGCTTCCACTTTATTTTGCTCATCAATTCCTAATTGGCAACCTGCAATTTTTGATGGCAAATTATTTAACAAGGCTTCAAACTTGGGCGAATAAATCATACTACTAACTGAATCAACCGAACGAATATGTCCCCAACTTCCATATTTACTATCGCCACTGCCTAAACTATAAGCCACTGCTAATGTGCTACCCCAACTGCGAATACTATCTAACACATCATCGTATAATTGATACATTTCGGGTAGCAATTGGGCGGCATACATGGCTTGCAGTGCAGGATTGGAGGCATTGCCATTGGCGGTGATATGTTGCCCACCTTCGTAATGAATCACTTCGGCTCCATCAGCTTTTGCAATAGCATAATGATTTTTTATGCTAGCCATTTTCTTTACAAAAAAATTATAACGGCAAGTATCAATAATTTGTTGTGGTGTGGTAGAAGCCGTAAAAGCATTGGCTTGTGCAGTAGAAACATCGAAATAAAATGATGGACTTAAATAATCGTATTGATGATTTGCACCCAAACTATTTTGACTACCCACCCAACTGTTGGCAGCTTGGCAAGTCAATACCCGTTTCACTCTTAAGCTATCAGCACCAAATACATTTCGCCAAATTTTAAAAACTCTTGCTGCTAATTTGCCTGCATTATAAGGCTGCGATTTTGATGCATCATACAAATTATTTTTTGGCCACGATGATGGATAATTTGCTGTGTCTTGCGTTATCCAATGCGCTTGTGTGTAGCCATAGTTCCACACTTCGTTGCTATATTCCACATAAATATTTAAGTTAGAATTCAAATTATTTTTAAACAATGTAGCCATTTGAACTACATAATTTGAATCGGCTAAATGCGGCACACATACCCACGGATGTTTGCTTACTTGATTGCATAAATCAATTGCATATTCATAAGCCATGCCTCGGGTAGCGCCTTGCGAAAAGGTTGTAGGCAATACTCTATCTGCCCATTGTATTTGATTACTACCAATTACACCACACGATTGCATAAACCGAATAGAATAAAAATTAGAAACTTTATCTATAAAATTTTGACGAAATAAATGTTGCTGATAATTAAACTCATAGGCTTTGGGTATCAATCTAAAATTACGAACATGCGATGGCGAAGGGTTTGAAGTGTTTATATCTATCCATACATTATTAGATGTATTGCAAGTAACCACAATTCGGTTGGGTTGTAAAGTATCTACCACAAAACCACTGAACGAAAATGTGCCTGTGCCATCATACAAAAAAACATATTGCTCTTGTTTTAATCTGCCACTTGCCGATACCATAAATCGTAGTTTTTCGCTGCCGCCTGTGGTTGTAAACGGTATGCCGCAAGTGCAATATCCATCGGCATCGTAAGTAAATTGATTAGCATGATTAGTATTAAATGCACCGCCACTTATGGCACATGAAAAAAAATCGCCATTTAGTTTTATTTGGTCTAAAAATGGATTTTCAGAATATTCATAATAGGCAGGCGTTGAAAGATTGATACCAATATTCATACAATTGGTTTGAGCAAAAATAGTTGCCGAAAAAAAAAGTAGAAATAAAAATGCAATGATTGATTTCATGTATTGAAAATTAAAAACTAAAAGTATAAAAGAACTTAATGTTGAGACTTCATGATTAATTTCTAATTATTATTCTTATACATTTCAATCAGTTGAGGATTTTTTTCTTTGCTACGTATTTCGGCTAAAATGCTATTCAACACTGCTATTCTATCCTTTTGTGTATCATCATTATATTTTGTTTTAAAATGTTTAATGGCTTCATAAGCCGCCAATCGCACCATATATTCTTTGTCATTTATGGCCACATCTTCTAGTTGCAAAGTTCCTTTTTCAATTACAGGTTCGGGCATACGATATAAATAATTTGAATACTGATTGATGAATGGATATAATTGATTACCGCTTTTTGTTTTTAAAATTTGTGTAAAAAATGTTTGATGTTCTGGCGTTCCTTTATCGCCATATACTTTTGCAATAGCATTTTGAACAGTTGAATTTGTTTCTTCTTCAAATTTTTTGCAAGCTACATACATACTGCCCGAAGCCGTGTAGCTTAAAGCTTTGAGCGCTTCGGCACAAACCGTATACGAGCTATCCATCGTAGCATTCATAAATATTGAAGTGTATGATGCAGGCATTTTTGATGAGCCTAATTTTTTAACAGCCGCTGCTCTAATTGTAGCTTCATTATCTTCGGTAATTAAATTTATTAAAGATGGCGCTGCTCTAAAAGTGCCTATCGAATCATTTACATAAATATTTTCAGCAGCATATTTTCTAATATTTTTTATCGGCGATTTCATCGCATTTATAAATAAATCACGAACCGAAAAATTGTTTTGTTGCAGTGGTGCTGCATATTCTAGAGCTTCCATTTTATCTTTATACAATGGCGCATTATAAAATTGAAATAAAAATTCGGGTAATGTTTTGTTATCATTTTTTTCGCAAAGCAAAATTTTATCTGCCTCTACATTTACCAAATCAGGTTTTTCATCGCCATACATTTTAAACTCTTGACGGCGTTTATCTACCCAAAATTTATAGGTTCGTACAGCGCCTTTGCTATACAAATCTATTTTAATAGGAAATCTGAAAACAGCTAATGATGGCTCATCTTGCGTTTGTTCAATACTTACAATTTGTTGTTTCAATTGATTATTGTAATTGTATTTAATATTCAATTTTGGATGCCCAGCACTAAAATACCACTGATTAAAAAACCAACTTAAATCCATTCCTGTTACATCTTCAAACACTAATCTTAATTGCGCAAATTCAGCATTCGAATATTGATACTTGGTTAAATATTGATGCAGCGATTCGAAGAAAGCAGAATCGCCAACCATTTTGCGAAGCATGTGTAAAACCCTAGCACCTTTTTGATAAGTATGTCGGTCAAATAAATCATCAGCTTCGTTGTAAGTATATCTTACAATAGGTTCTGTTTTTCTTCTGGTTTCAGTAAGATAAGCTTGTACATCGTCATCTAACTCGGCATCAGCCTCGTTTTTACCATATGCATAATCTTTCCAAATATATTCGCCGTAGGTAGCAAAGCCTTCATTAAGGCTGATGTTGCTCCACGATTCACAAGTAACCAAATCGCCAAACCATTGATGAAATAATTCGTGTGCAATCACATCTTCATTTGTTTTATCTAATAATTCACGACTGTTGCGTTGCAAAAATTCGCCATGCAAAGTGGCGGATGTATTTTCCATTGCACCCGATACATAATCGTGTACCACCACTTGCGAATACTTATTCCAAGGAAAATTATATTTCAATGCTTTGCTAAAACACTCCATCATCTGTGGTGTTTTACCAAATATTTCATCTGCATATTCTTGATAATTTGGGTCAACATAATATTTCACATCAATGCTATCTCTCCAGTGTTCATCGGATATAGCAAAGTTTCCAACCGCCATCATAAATAAATATGGCGAATGCGGTTTGTTCATTATCCAAATATCTGTTTCGGTTGAATCATTATTTATTTCAGTAAATTTTTTTTCGCCATTTGATAACGAAACCATATCCATCGAATGTTTAATTCTTATTTCGGCAGTTGTTTTTTGATTAGGTTGGTCGATAGTAGGAAACCAACAAGATGAAGCCTGTACTTCGCCTTGTGTCCATACTTGCCTTGGTTTGGTTTTATCTTTTCCATCAGCATTTATAAAATATAAACCTTTATCATCAGTTATTGCTTTTCCTTTTTTTGGTCGGCGTTCGTTTGGCTTGGCTACATAATTTATATAGATTTTATATTCTTCATTTGCCACAACAAGCTTTGGCAATTTTAATTTTATTTGTAATGAATCGTACAAATAAAATACATCTATCGTATCATTTTTTGAATTTATTAATGCCACACGATTTAAGTTAAATCCTTTAGCATCAAGTGTTAGCGAATCGGTTGAATAATAATGTGGTTTTAATTTTAAAGTAGCTTTACCATTTAATCTGCATTGTTTCCAATCAAACTCTACACTCAATTTAGTATCTATTAAATCATTTATTTTTTGTGATGAAGCTCTGTACAAAAATTGTTTAGCAGCGCTTATTCTTACCGTATCCATTGATACATATCTGATTTGTTTTACTGAATCTAATTCAGAAAAACGAGGGTTAGCAAATAATTGAATTGACAATAAAACAAACGAGGCGAAAAGCAAAAAATGTTTTTTCATGTAGCGCATAAAATATTAGTTTGTAAAGTTGCTACATTTTTTTAATAATGAAAATGCAAAAGCAGTTACATTTGTAACAATGAAAATAAAAGAAGCCATTTATACTGGAAGTTATGTTGATTGGGAAAAGATGAGTGAAGAAAAATTACCCGAGCTGGCTTTTGCTGGCAGAAGCAATGTAGGCAAGTCATCGCTGATAAATTATTTATGCAATCAAAAAAAATTGGCACATACATCATCGCAGCCTGGCAAAACACAAACTTTTAATTTTTATAAGATTAATAAAAATTGGAATTTGGTAGATTTACCTGGTTATGGCTATGCAAAAGTTTCGCAAAAAATGAGAGAAGAATGGACGCAACGCATGCTACAATATTTTAAAAACCGTGAGCAACTAACGGTTGTTTGCCAATTAATTGATGCCCGAATTCCACCTCAAAAAATTGATGTTGAATTTGCCGAAGCATTACATAATTTAGAAATACAGTTTATTAATATTTTTACAAAAGCCGATAAAAAACTGGGTAATAAGCCACAGGCAAACATTGCAGCTTTTCAAAAAGAGTTAAAATTGAAAATAAAAAAAGTGCCTTTTCATTTTGTAACATCAGTATCTGATAGAGCAGGAAGTGAAATGTTGCTAAATTGGGCTGCTTCGCAATTGGGTGTGAAATAAGATTTTACAATATATTGAAATAAAAAAAGGTTGCTGAAAATTTTCAGCAACCTTTTTTATTTAACAAGTTTTTTATTCGGCAATAGAACTTTTATTTTCAAAAATAATTTCATACGCTGCGTAAAGAATACAATAAGATAACGGAAGTGTAAACAGCACACCCAAACCTAAACATAAAAGACCTCCCATATTTAGCAGAAACAAAGTAATTGATAATAGTATAAATGTTAAATATTGTTTCAATACTACTTTAGCGCTTACTTTCATGGCCT
Source organism: Bacteroidota bacterium (assembly GCA_046051225.1). Lineage (GTDB taxonomy): Bacteria > Bacteroidota > Bacteroidia > Chitinophagales > CAIODY01 > CAIODY01. The sequence continues at coordinate 263,050 of JBJOOR010000001.1, forward strand.
CAATTACAGGCAATCCATACAGATGAATCAATGGATATACAAGAGCAAACAATTGATAAACCAACATTGCTGCTAATAAGCAGATTGCAAAAACTCCTAATACTGGAGCTAACAAACTAATCATTTCTCTAATACCATCTGGCGACTTGTAATCAATTTTAATCAACATAAATATTTGCGAAAACAAAGCAATGAAAACTGGAATAAATATTACTACCATTATTATCCACGACAGTAAAATAAACAAAGCATTATCTCCCATTTTTTTAAATCCCTTAGTGTAATCATTTGTTGTAACACTTCCTGAAGTAGAAATAGAATTGGCAGAAATAAAAAATCCTGCAGCAAGGGCTGGCGCTAAAATAAATGATGTAACTATACTTACAAAAGGAATTAATCCGAGGGCAATAATAACAGCATACCCTATTATAAAATATAGTACATAGCCACCAATATTCTTTTTCCAAATTTCAGAGCCTCTATTCCAAGCATCGCCAATACTAAGACTGTAGCCATTTTGCAAAATTTCATCAATGCTTCTTTTCGAGCCCGATGATTGTGGTTGATCTAAAATACTTTCCATAAATAAAATTGTTTTAGGTTGTTTAAATTAAAAATTCAGTATTAAAAATAGGAAAATTAAAATCATTAAAACGAAAAATATTTTTGATGGTAGAAATAAAAAAAACCCTTCCGAAATTATTGGAAGGGTTTGTTTATTTGGTTTTGGTTAAAGTGTGAAGTGATGGTTGTCGTTTCACAGTTCAAATATAGAAACATATTTTTCTGCAACACAATTTTTATTGCATCATATTTTCCACAATTTATTTTTTTACAAAATGATAAAATATTTTTTTCGTAAAAAAAATTTAATAGGCCTGAAAGTATTGATAAATATAGCACTTCAAAACTTTTATTTTTTTAAAAAAATTCGTTCTCGTTTTTTTTATTTGTTGTAATCCACAATTTTATTTTACAAAAAACATTTTTGTTGAAAACAATTTTTGTTCATCATCATCATTTATACAATAAAAATTAAAATACTAACCAATGAAACTTTGTTTGATGTAATGAATTATACTCAACCGTGGGCGCAGGAAATTTGATAACATTCAGTGCCAAAAAAAGTGTTTTTAAAATTTTCGATTTTGTTTTTATTTTCGAAAAATCTACATCAGGCGAAATATAATATTGACGATACCGAATTAAATCGTTTCGAACCGTAAGCCCTTTATTCCATTGATTTGCATAGCCCCCATACATATTATCGGCACCATAGCCAACAGCAATATTTAACCATTTCGGAAATTTATTTTTCATACCACATAGCGATGAAATATTTCCACTTAACCAATATGTTTGTGCATTATAATCTTTCAAAAATCTTTCGGGCAAACTTTTTCCATACAATTCATCTGCTCTATCATTTAATATTTTTTCGGCATAAATATTTTTATGAGTAGAAAATTTTAAATGAATCTTTTGTTCTCTCCAAATTAATTCTTGGCTTACTAATAATCCTGCACCTACTGTGTTAGCAGATAAATCGCCCAACGAAAAACCCCACTCTTTCGAAAATCCATCTAATGTTTCAATAGTTAATTGCAATGCAAAACCAACGCCTGCGCCGTACATGATGCTTCGGCGCTGCGATACACCAGCCCATCGATACATGTTGCTACTCCAATAAGCTTCGTTATAAGCGGTAAACGTATGACCACATTTATCCATTTGCAACCATTCGCCATCATCATTAAATAAATGAAATTTGCTTCGTGGATAATTTGCATACCAAGCATAATTTAAGCCAATCATGGCCAATGAAAATGTGGTAGCACATGTGCCATGCACTATTAGTTCTCGTTTTTTATTAAACGTATCGCTGGGTATAATAAATTTAGAAAATAATAATTGAGCTTTGCTATTGATTGCAAAGCTTAGTAATAGTAGAACGAGAATTGATAAACGTTTCAAAATGTAAGTATTATTGAAAATCAAAGTACGCTAAATTTGATTTAAAATTTCGATGTTCAATAAAATTTAATGCTTTCTTTTTCTCAACTTTGCAGTTCAAAATAATTTTATTGAAATGAAAATAGCAGTAGTAGGAGCCACAGGATTAGTAGGCGGCGTAATGCTAAAAGTATTAGCAGAAAGAAATTTTAAATATGATGAATTACTTTTAGTTGCATCAGAAAAATCGGCTGGCAAAAAAATTAATTATCAGGAGAAAGAATTTGTAGTGATAGATATTCCAACAGCAATTGCTCAAAAGCCTGATATAGCAATATTTTCGGCTGGTGGTGCCACTTCAAAAAAATATGCCGAACAATTTGCGGCAGTAGGCACAACTGTAATTGATAACTCATCGGCATGGCGAATGGATGATGATAAAAAATTAGTAGTGCCCGAAGTAAACGGACATTTATTAACTAAGGCTGATAAAATAATTGCTAATCCCAATTGTTCAACTATACAAATGGTGGTGGCATTACATCCACTTCATTTAAAGTATAAAATTAAACGAGTAGTAGTTTCAACTTATCAATCAGTAAGTGGTACTGGTGTAAAAGGTGTAGCACAATTAAATAATGAACGCCAAAATATTGATGGCGAAATGGCTTACAAACATCCTATTGATTTGAACTGCATACCGCATGGTGGCGATTTTGAAAACAATGGATACACCACCGAAGAAACAAAATTAGTAAACGAAACAAGAAAAATAATGGGTGATAACTCCATCAATGTTTCGGCTACTGTAGTTCGTGTGCCTGTATTTGGTGGGCATAGCGAAAGTGTGAATATTGAATTTGAAAACGAATTTGATTTGGATGAATTAAAAAATATTTTGAAACATTCGAAGGGAATAATAGTGCAAGATGATGCTATAAAATTTGAATACCCTATGCCATTATTTGCCGAAGGAAAAGACGAAGTTTTTGTGGGTAGAATTCGTAGAGATTTTTCGCAACTTAAAACATTAAACCTTTGGATTGTAAGCGATAACCTTCGCAAAGGTGCAGCCACCAACGCTGTACAAATTGCCGAAATTGTGAGCACATTATAAAAAGCAAAAAGCCTCGATAAAATTTATCGAGGCTTTTTTATAAATTAATTTTTACAATCCATTTAGCTGAATACCAACTGCCCAAGGATATGATTTAGGTAAATTATAATAATTAGTTTGAGAATTATTAAACATTGGAGACATGGCGTATGTACCATAAAAATTCAATTTTCCAACACCTAATCTAACTACATAATTGATTGGAAATTGAGTTAAATTATAATTTCCTTCAAATCTTTTTTGTTTGCCACGTTCACCACTTACTTGTTTTTGCCATGCCTCTAATGCTAAATTCATTTCTACACCAGCTGCCAATCTAAAGGCTTTCCAGCTATCATTTTTCCCTAATTTTAATTCCAACATTAATGGCACTGTTACATATTTATTTACCCATTTGTTTTTAGTAAATTTTACAGAATCGATTTGGGTATAAATTGTTCCATTCGATTTATCTCTTAATAAGTTAATATTTTTACTATCGCCATTAAACCGATAGTTATTCCATGTTATACCAGCACCCCATCTAAAATTCAATTTGTGCTGAACCAAATTTATTCGTTGTTCAATTAAGTACAATTTCACATTAATACATTTTGATTGTTGTAAGTCAATATGAGAAGTTGCCTTATATAAATTAGACATTAATACAGTTGGTGAATTCATATTACAAAGCCCTAAGTCAAACCCTAGCCAATTGTTTTCAATATTTTTTGGTTTTTTAATTTTTTGTTTTGTGCTGTCGGTTGATACCTGAATATTTTTCGGATTTACTTTGATTTTTAAATGCCCAAAGCGGATGGTGGTAGTATCGTTTCTTGTAAATGTGGTGTCTCTAGTTTTTTTGTCAATCAATATTTCAATTGATTGAATTCCTTTAGTGTGCTTCACACTGTCGGCTACATTGGCTTTTGCGGCAAAGCTTATTGCCATTACTAAAATAATTGAGAAAAGATTTTTCATGATATTATACTTTTAAATGTTTTATATTTTATTCGATTTTATATGCTGAAATTTTTAAATGAGGTACCATTCATTTTCAATTTCATTTTTTAAATTTTTTTAATTTTTTGCTAAAGCTTCTTTATGATTGATTTCAGCAAAACCTAAATCAATATCAAAGTTGCCACCATTGGTTTCTTTGCCCAGTACTTTGCTACTTGCCCAAACCAACATTTTCAAAATTTGCCGTTGGTTTTTATTAGTTTTAAAAGGAATTTGAGCAATCAATTTTTCTTCTTGTTTTTTTATTGGTTGAATAGAAATTGAATTTTGTGCAACTGCTTTCATAGTATCAATTTGTTCTACTTTTTTTTCAGGTTGAGCAATAATTTCATCAGGTTTAATATCCATCACAACATTTATTTCATGTGTTTCATTCCACAATTTTTTGTTTTTCCATGAGTTTGGTAAGTCGGCAGTGTCAATAGTTTCAGTTAAAATTATTTTTGCAGTGAAATTTTTATTCTCCACTTTTTTTGTTTTTACAAAATTGTTTTTCGCTAAAGAATGTTTCTCTGTTTTTAGCAATTCCGAATTCCGAATTCTCAATTCCGAACTCTTCACTGAATCACTTTTTATATTTGTTTTTTCTTCTGAATACTGCTTACTACTTACTGACGACTGATTCATCATCCACCAACCCAAACCTATTGCCAACAGAAGCATTGCAGCTATTGCCCACCTATTAAAATTCCATTTCCAGGTAATAATTTTTGTTTCTGTGTTTTTTAATAATTCGTTTTTATTAGCAAAAATTATTTTTTCATCGGCTAATAATTTTGTTGATTCAACTAATTCTAATTCATTTTTCAAATCAATATTTTCAGCTACAAATACTTCAACAGCCTTACGTTCGGCAGCCGTCAACTCATTCTCCATGTAGTTGATAAAATATTCTTCGTAATTATTTCTGTTAATGTTCATTATTATAAAACTGTTTCGATACTTACTAAATAATTTTTCAAAGTTTGCCTTGCTCTAAAAATATAAACCTTCACTTGCGATTCATTCAGGCTTAAAATTTCGCCAATTTCTTTATAATCATAACCCTCATAATCTCTAAGCAAAACACACGATTTTTGAATTTCAGGCAATTTGCTCAAAGCCTTTTCTAATGTTTCTTTCAAGCCCGATTTATGTTCGTTTACAATTTTTGTTTGAGCCGAAAATTCGTCCACCAAGCTTACTTTTTTTTGCTTTCTAAATTGATCAATCATATTTTTATAAGCCACACTAAACAAAAATGATTTTGCTTTTTCAGCATCTACTTCATCACATTTCTTCCATAATATCTCGAAAGCATTTTGAACCACATCCCTTGCATTTTCTTCGTGCTGGGTATGTTTTAAAATGAATCGAAATAAATGGTCGGCATGATGTGAAACACAAAAATTGTAATCATTTATCGTCATCGTTACTAATAAATCGTTTGAACAAGATGAAAAGTTACAGCAAGATGAAAATATTTTTTGATAAACATTTTCATAGTTGTTTATATTTGGAATTATGAAACCTGCTGCTTTTTTATTTATAGTAATATTATTTCTAAATTCATGTAAAAGTGATTACGATCAATCGTATTCTACCTACCAAGAGTTTGAAAAGACAAACGAAAGAAACAAAGGCTGGTTTCCTACTTGGATTAACAATTCATGCAGTGATTTAAAAAGCAGAAGTAGTATAAATAATAATGAATCCATCGGAAAATTCAGCTATTCTGATAATGAGTATATTGATAACATTTTTTCAGAAAAAACAATTGCAAAACGTATTAATACCAATGCTTTTCAAATCATATTAGCAGATATGAAAACCGAAATACCTGATTGGTTTATTGCAAAAGAAAAAGTGTTGGGTAAATCTGTTTGGTTAAAAGATGGATTTTATTTTGCGAAAGATTCGATAAATCATCAAGTTTACTTTCTCTGTAAATGGAAATGATTTATTTCTCTACCTTTGAACCATCATGCAAACTGGAAAATTAATCATCATAGCTGCACCAAGCGGCGCAGGAAAAACCACCGTTGTAAAACATATTTTACAACAATTTCCACAATTATCATTTTCGGTAAGTGCCACCACCAGAGCCATGCGCCAAGGCGAAACGGATGGACAGGACTATTACTTTTTATCCGAACAAGAATTTAAAAACCGAATTGCCAACGATGAATTTGTAGAATGGGAAATGGTATATGTAGGCAAATATTATGGCACTTTAAAATCCGAATTGCAACGTGTTTGGAATAATAACCAACACATAATTTTTGATGTAGATGTTGAAGGTGGGTTGCATATTAAAAATAAATATCCTACCAATTCATTATCGGTTTTTATCAATCCACCAAGTTTAGAAGTTTTAAAACAAAGGCTTACCGATAGAAATACTGAAAGTGAAGAAAGCCTACATGAGCGAATTTCGAAAGCCGAACATGAATTAAGTTTTGCTTCGCAATTTGATGTAGTGCTTATTAATGATGATTTACAACAAACATTAACCAAAGCCGAACAATTGATAAAAGATTTTTTAGGTAAATGAGTTGAATTTCGTTTTACAAAAAGTATTTTTGTTTCATACAATTAATCTGAACATATATAATGACCGATACAGTAGAATTATTTTTCGACAAATCAGCCACCAAAGCGGCTGATAAAGAGCATCGCCGTAAGTTGATGTTTAACATTGGCAAATACAATGAGTCGGTTGTAAAAGGCAAGCAGCAATATGAAAATTTAGAATTGGCAAAGCAACGAGCCAAAAATGTGAAGTGGAAAGCCATTGATAATTTGGATAAATATTTGGTAGAATTTGAAAGCAATTTTACTAAAAATGGCGGCACCGTTTTGTGGGCTGAAACCGCTGATGATGCTGTAAAAGAGATTTACAAAATCTGCAAAGAAAACGATGCCCGAATGGTGGTGAAAAGCAAAAGCATGGTTACTGAAGAAATTCATTTAAACGATGCTTTAAATAAAATTGGTGTTGAAAGCGTTGAAACAGATTTGGGCGAATACATTCAACAATTAGATGGCGAAGCACCTTACCATATTGTTACACCTGCCATGCATAAAAGCAAAGAAGATGTGGCTAGAGTTTTTAATGAACATTTGGGTACGCCTTTAGATTATACACCTTCGCAAATGACGATGGTAGCCCGTGAAAAGCTACGAGCAAAATATACTTCGGCTGACATTGGTGTAACAGGTGCAAATTTTATTTTGGCCGATACAGGTTCGGTTTTAGTTTTAGAAAACGAAGGCAATGCAAGATTAACAACCGCATTTCCAAAAATTCATATTGTAATAGTTGGTATAGAAAAAGTATTGCCAAGCATAAATGATTTGCCATTGTTTTTACCACTATTAGCTACTTATGGCACTGGGCAAAAAGTTACCGTTTATAATTCCATCATCAGTGGACCAAAACAAAATGATGAAGTTGATGGTCCATCAAAAATGTATGTAATATTATTAGATAATGGCAGAACAAATTTATTAGCACAGCCCGAACAACGCGAAGCCTTGTACTGCATACGTTGTGGCAGTTGTTTAAATGCTTGCCCTGTTTATAAAAACATTGGTGGTCATGCTTACGGCACCACTTATAGCGGCCCAATAGGCTCGGTAATTACACCGCATTTTAAAGGCATGGAAGATTTTAAACACTTAAGCTATGCTTCATCATTGTGTGGTAATTGTACCGAAGTATGCCCCATGAAAATTAATTTACATGAATTATTATTGTTGAACAGACGAGATGCTGTAAAAGAAGGATTGGTTGGAAATAATGAAAGAATTGGTTGGACGGCATGGAAAGTGGCAATGAAAAACAGAATGTTGATGGATGCAGGAAGCAGTGGCTTACGCAATTTTTTTATGAAAAAATATTTTAAAGACACTTGGGGCAAAAATCATGAAATGCCAAAATTTCCAAAAAAATCATTTAACGAAATTTTCAGAGAAAAAAATAAAAACAAATAATAAAAAAGCCGCAAAATGTTTTGCGGCTTTTTTATTATCGGCTATAACTAAGCTCAACAGCTACTTTGCCAACGCCTTGCATTTTATAAGGCTCCAATTTATTTAATCTTACGGTTGCATTTTTTACAACTTCATACTTTATTATTTTTTGTAAAATATTTTGCACCACAGTTTCTAGTAATTTTTGAGTAGTTTCCATTTCTTCTTTTACAATTTGATATATCACTTCATAATTAAAAGTGTTATCAAGGTTATCGTTAATGTTTTGTTTATCTAATAATTCTATTTGCACATCAACCGCAAACCAATGACCTATTTGCTGTTCTTCACTATACCATCCATGATGAGCAAATATTTTAATATCGTTAAAAATTATTTTCATTAAATAAAATTGAATTTTAATTTTTTATATGCTGATAAATTTTGTTAAACAAATCGCTAGGATTAAATGGTTTGCTGATATAATCATTCATGCCTTGCTCTATCAATGTTACTCGTTCATTATCCATTGTGGCGGCTGTTAATGCAATAATGGGTATATTTTTTATTTTTTCATCTGTATGTTGCCTAATAATTTTACAAGCGTCAATACCATTCATTTCGGGCATGTGAATATCCATTAATATTAAATCGTATTGCCCTGTTTCTACTTTTGCAATTGCTTCTAATCCATTGTTGGCAGTATCTACATTCAAATTCCATTTCAATAAAAATTTAACTGTAACCCTACGGTTAATTTCATTATCCTCTACCAATAATACATTTTTAAAAGTTGAATTTGATTCAGATAACTTAAGCTGTTGATGTGTACTTATTTCCTTAATATTTGAAATTTGAAAAATTAAATCAAAAGAAAATGTGGTACCCTTTCCTAATTCACTTTGTAAAATTATTTCACTTCGATATAGTTGAATTAATTTTTGAGTAATAGTAAGCCCTAAGCCTGTGCCGCCATACTTACGGGTTGTATCTGAATTGGCTTGCGAAAACATCTGAAATATAGATTTCTGCTTTTCGGTTGGAATTCCGATGCCCGTATCGCTTACTTCAAATCTTACTTTTATTTCATTTTCAATTGGATGGATTATTCGTAATAATGATATTTCAACAAAACCTTTGTCGGTAAACTTAATAGCATTTGAAAGCAAATTATTTAATATTTGTGATAACCTCATTGGGTCGCCCAATAAATTTTTAGGAATTTCGGTATCCATAATTGTATTAATAAAAATTCCCTTTTCATCGGCCTTAAATTGATAACTACCTTTTAAATTTTGAACTAGTTTAAATAAATCAATAGGAATTTTTTCAAGCAAAACTTTTCCTGCTTCAATTTTACTAAAATCTAAAATATCATTTACTAATACCAATAAATTTTCGGCTGCAAATTTTAAAGTATTCAATTCTACCACTTGGTCTTCTCTTGGATTTTCCATCAACAATAAGTTGGTCATACCAATTACAGCATTTAGTGGTGTTCTTATTTCATGGCTCATAATGCTAGTGAATTGCTGTTTTTCAACCATAGCTACTTCGGCTCTTTCTTTGGCTTTTATCAACTCTTCTTGCTTCTTATTTACCAATATTCTGTTTTGCACTTCGCTAGTAATATCTTCACATACTAACAAATAAATAGGTTTATCATTTTGATTACGACTTACCCGAGCTGTTTCTTTTACCCAAATTATTTCTCCCGATTTTTTCTTTTTTCGAATCTCCCATTGCAAAAAATTATCGTTAGTTTGCTTCAGCAATTCCAAATTTTTTGCAGCCAATGCCTTATCATCGGGATGAAACAAAATACTATGATGATGATTAATTAAATCTGTTTTTTTATAGCCCAAATAATCAACCCCATATTGATTAACGGATACAATAATGCCATCAGTATTTAATAAAAAATATAGTGATGGGGTATTTTCAAACAATAGCCTAAAACGTTCTTCGCTTCGAATTAATGCAATATCTTTTTCATGCTGCTCGGTAATATCTCTAAAAGTTCCTTTGTAAAATTTTTTATCTGTTGTTATGTTTCCTGATACATCAATATATCGGTAAGCATTATCTTCAAATTTTAGTTTGATAATTTGTTTAATCGGTATTTCTTGTTCAATTATGTTTACAAAATTTTGAAAAAAATAACTTCGAGTTTGATTAGGTATAAATTTAAAAAAATCTAAAATATGAATGAATTTAGGCATTTTATTTTCTAAAATTATTACCACTTCATCCGATAAGGTTATCATTTTAGTGTTCAAATTAAAATGAAATGTGCCATTTTTTAAAGCCAAACTTGCTTCTGATAAACGGGTTTGATTTTCTTGCATCCAAATTTCTTGCAGTTTTTTTTCAGTAATATCTCTAAATGTGCCATACAGTTTTACTGCTACATTGTTTTTGGTAATCGTTCGGGTATATAGTTCTAAAAATTTAATATTGCCTTTTTGTGTTATCATTTTTCGCTCTACTTTGTTCTCTACATTATCGCCCTCTATCAATGCTTTGATATGTTTAGATGTAGCATTTTTATCGTCATCGTGCACATAATTAATAAATTCTTCAACGCTTTGAATCATTCTCGAATCGTCAATTTCTAAAATTTCTGATAACTCTAATGAATGTTCAACTTTATGGCTTAATAAATCCATTTCATAAGTACCCATCCGAAGCAGGTTTTGAGCTTCTAATAATTTTATTTCTGTATTTAATAATTTTTGCTCTAATCGTTTTCTAAAAGTAATATCTCTAAAAGTGCCAGTTATTTTTGTAATACAATTATCTTCATAAAATGGATTTCCAGTAATCTCTACGTATTTATCATTTCCTTTTGCGGTTAGTATTTTTCTTTCTCTTGAAAATGGTGTTCCATAATCAATCAGTTTTTTGAAAATTACTTTTGCTTTATCAACTTCTTGTTTGTTTATATACTTAAAATAATCAGCCAAAGTAAATTCAGTATTGTCTTCAGGCAATTCATACAATTCATTTATATCAAGTGTTGAAGTAATATTTTTTGTTTTTAAATCAACCGTATAAGTACCCATCTGCAAAAGCTTTTGGGCTTCTTCAAGCATTTTTATAGTTTCTGAAAGCTCAAGTTTAGTTTGTTGAATAATTGCTTCTTTGCTTTTTCGTTCAGTAATGTTTCTAAATGTGCCTTCAATTTTTATCAAGTTATTATTCTCGTCAAATACAGGCATGGCAAGTATTTCAATGTATTTAATGTTGCCCTTTGGTGTTATCAATTTTCTTTCAGATGAATATTTAGTATGTGTTTCAGCAGCATTAATAATGTCTCGTTCAAACTGAATTTTATCTTCGCTTGCCAACATTTTTTTATATTCTTCAATTGTAAAAACGGTTTGGTCATCGGGCAATTCAAATAGTTCAATTTGATTTAAATCGGATGTAATAATGCCTGTTTTTAAATTCATTTCATACGAACCCATTTCTAACAAACGATGAGCTTTGGCAAGCATTTCACTATTGTTACGCAGTTTTTCGTCTGCATCTTGTAATTTTATTTCTTGTGTTTTTCTTGCCGTAATATTTCTAAACACACCAAATAGTTTCTCAACTTTTCCATCTTCTTCAACCGCCATTACATTTACTTCTAAATAAATTGTTTTACCCGATGTTGATTTAAATTTTCTTATATAATTGTACGGTTTTTTATCAACTAAAATTTGCTGAAATCTTTGCATCGAATCTTCAAAATCCTCATCATCAGAATATTGCGCCAATTCTTCGGGGGTAAATTTGAATTGGATACTTGGCATTTCTAATAAACCTGAAATATTAAAATCTGTTTCTAGTAATCCATTTTTTAAATCAATAGTATAAGTACCCATTCCTAAATTGGTATGTGCATATTCAATTAATTTCGAATTTTTCAAGCTCTCATCCCATTTGGCTTTGCTATCTGTAATATCTTTTACTGTGCCTATCAATTTTATACAAACATTATCTTTAAATATGGGTTTGCAAAATACTTTTAGGCATATCGTATTACCATTGGGTAAAACAAACTGCCTTTCTACAACTAAAATTTCTTTAGATGACAATAGTTTTTCTACATTATTTTTTGAGTCTTCTTTTTCGGTTGGTGCAATAAATTGCTGCAAAAAATCTAATGTAAGCGGTGTATTGCTTGGGGTAATGCCAATCAATTTTTCAAGATTAAATGATGAAGTTATTATTTTGGTTTTTACATCTACTTCAAATGTTGCCATTTTAAATAACTGAAATGCTTCTTGTAATAATTCAGCTGTATCATTTTTATCTTCGCTAGATTGCGATTTGCAGTTTTTAAATTTTAATACTACCCATTCATTTACTTTTTGAATTTCAATATCTGCAATAAAAGTACTAGTAAAATGTTGTATAAATTTACTGCTAAGTTTGGCTGCTATTCCACTGCTAAAAACAGATTCGGCATTTTGTACAATTTCTTTTCCTACTTCATTCGAAAAAAAATCATTCAGTATTTTAGGAGCTTTTTCAATACTGGTAATGCCAAATTTTTCGATAAATTTTTTATTCAAAAAATGTGGTTCGAAAATAAATTTATTTTCAATTTTTGAAATATTTGTAAACACACAAATACAATGAGCTGATGAATTAAAATACGCTTGCAAATCAGTGCTTATTTTCATAGTGATTTTATTTAGTGGTAAATAATAGCTCGATGGCAGAAAAGTAATACTCTATTTCGAATAATCATATACGTAAATATGTAAATGATTAGGATTGAAGAAATGATGCAAAGTATAAATGATTATATTTGCATACGATGAAAAAACTTGAAATCATTTTTGAAGATAGTGATTATTTGATAGTAAACAAACCTGCTGGAATGCTTACCATTCCTGATAGATTTGATAGCAACATAGCAAATGTATTAACCGAGTTAAAAAAAGTACACGACGCTATTTTTGTTGTGCATCGAATTGATAAATATACTAGTGGTGTGTTATGCTTTGCCAAAAATGAAGCAGCACACAAGCATTTAAGCATACAATTTGAACAGCATACTTTGCAAAAAACTTATTGGGCATTGGTTCATGGCGAAACACCAGAATCGGGTATTATTGATTATAAAATAATAGAAGACCCATCGAAAGCTGGCAGAATGGAAGCTAGTGAAAAATATGGGAAGGCAGCCGTTACAAGATTTAAAACCATACAGCATTTTGGCAACAGTATTTCATTAGTTGAGACATATCCTGAAACGGGTAGAACACATCAAATTAGGGTTCATTTTTTGGCCATTGGTCATCCGCTTTTAGTAGATGAAATATATGGCAGTGCCGAGCCTTTTCTATTATCAACTGTAAAACGAAAATATAAATTAAGTAAATTGCAAGAAGCCGAAAAGCCACTAATGGAAAGGCTTACACTACATGCAGTGCAAATTGAATTTAATCATATTAAAAACGAAAAACCATTAATAGTAAAAGCGGCATTGCCTAAAGATTTTGCTGCTGTGATTAAACAACTTGAAAAAATATAAATGACGCAACAGCATTTAGCCGATATTTTAAAAAAGCATATTCCCGAAATTGCATGTATGGAAATTGCCCAGCTTATTTTATTTCATAAAGTTCATCTTACCATAAAATGGAATAGACAAACTAAGCTAGGCGACTATAGAGCACCCCGAAAAGGCGAACAGCACCGCATTACAATTAATCATGCTTTAAATAAATATAATTTTTTAATTACATTGGTTCATGAATTAGCACATCTTACAACGCACGAAAAATTTGGATACAAAGTAGCTTCGCATGGTATTGAATGGAAAAATGAATTTAAATTATTAATGCAACCATTTTTGTTTCATCAACCCGTTTTTCCAGACGATATTCGATTGGCTTTGCTAGCTTATATGCAAAACCCTAAAGCTGCCAGCTGCGGCGATGTAAAGCTTATGCAGGTTTTAAACAATTATAATCTTCAAAAAAATAAATTGGTAAACGAATTAAGTTTGGGTACTCATTTTTCATTAAATACCGAAAGCCGTATTTTTAGATTAGATAAAAAATTACGAAAAAATTATTTGTGTAAAGAAATAAAAAGTGGTTTAAACTATCGTGTTAGCCCTGTAGCCGAAGTTACTAAAATTTACACTGCTGATAATTTACAATAAATTAACCATGCTTCAAGTGCTTGTTGTTCAACAGTTTCAATATTATTAGCACTTTTATGAATTGCCAATTTCAAGAATCCTTGTTGCTTTACTTTTAATTTTATTTGCTCAATATTTAAGGATTGAATGCTGGTGTATGTGTCATCAACATGATGTTGCCATAAATTTTCATTCATAAAAATCAATACATCTTTAAATTCCTCTTTGTAAATATTTTGCAATATATAGGGCAGATATTGGTTTAAAAAAATGCCTTTTAGCAAAAAGAAAAAATTTATTTGACTGCCCCACAAAAAAAATATTCTGAAAGCAAAAATATTTTCGATGCTAAAAATGCAAGGAAAATCTACCATTACCCAAGGCAAATTATTATAATTTTCGCCTTTTGATATTTTTGGATTTTGAAATTGTAAAGTTGAATTAAGGCAGCTTGGCGTTAGCTTTATGGCTTCTATTATTTGGCTATTTGCCATATATATTTTTGCTATTACCTCTTTTTTATGCAAAAACATATTGGTGTTGCACCAAATAGATTTTTGCGGAGCTGAAAGTGAAATCATTTTTTTTATATAGATTTGCTAAATAAAATATTCGCAACAATAAAAACTAAATTATTATGACTACAAAATTTTTCAACGTATTAGCGGTAACAATTTTATCGGCTACAGTTTTTTTCTCTTCTTGTAAAAAGGAAATTGATGCATCATTTACTAAAGATTTTGATGGTGTAAATTTTACATTAGATTCTACTTCACATGTTGGTTCGTTTTCAATTGCTGGAACTGATGTAGTTACAAACATCTCTCAATTAGCTTCTGATAAGGGTTTTGATATTAGCAAAATTAAAAAAGTAGTTTTAAAAACTTGTACATTAACTATTAATGATACTACAAGTTTACCAGTTACATTTAATGTATTAGATAGTATGTATGCTCAACTTTCGGGTACTGGGTTATCAACTTTAAAAGTAGGTAGCAAAAACCCAATTGCTCATACTGGCTTAACATCACTTACATTAGATATGAATAATACAGATGTGGCGGCTTATGTAAAAGCTTCAAAATTTAATTTTGTGGTAGGTGGTGCTAATAATGCTGCTATTGCACATAAAGTGCCTATGACGGCTAAACTTTCATTTGAAATTACTGCTACTATCGTTAAATAATTTTTCTGTTTGAAAATAAAAAGGGCTGAACTTAAATTTAAGTTCAGCCCTTTTTATTTTATATATTATAGTAAAAAATTATTCTTGCTTAATAATTTTCTTAACCACCATTCCATCATTCGTTTTTATAAATAAAATATATTGCCCTGCCGCCAAACCTTCTGCATTCAGGCTTAATTTATGGCTACCAATCACTTTATTTTCATCCATTAATGTATTTAATAATTGACCTTGAACATTGAGCAATAATATTTTTACATCTTTCATTTCAGTTAAATTAAATTCGATACTTGTATTTTGTTGAAATGGATTGGGATAAATTTTTAAATCAATTGCACTTGATATTTCATCAATACCAGTTGATAAAACATAAACTACCACATCATCAGTGCTCGAACAACCATTTGCATCAATGCCTGTAACTACATAAGTAGTAGTAGATGTAGGGTTGGCCTGAACACTTGAACCAAAAGTTGTACTTAAGCCATAAGGTGGCGACCAAATAAAATTAGAAGCTCCGCCTGCTGACAACGATACAGGAACATTGTTGAAACAAAATACATCCGAGCCTGCATTAATAATTGGTTCAGGATTTACAGTTACTACAATTTGATCGGTAGAAAAGCAGCCTTTCGCATCAGTAGCTGTTACGGTGTAGGTTTCGGAAGCTGTAATATTTACAGTTGGGTTTGCAATTGTTGCGCTAGTTAATCCTGCCGATGGCGTCCAAAGATACGTTAGTCCTGGTGTTGCAGGTGCTCCAATTATTGCATTTGCTTGTTTACAATAAGTAATATTTGACCCAGCATTGGCAATAGGCAATGGGTGAACGGTTATTTTTACTGAATCGGTTTTAACACAACCATTACCATCAGAGGCTGTTACAAAATAAGTAGTAGTAGTAGTTGGTAATATCACAAATGGGTTTGAACTAGTAGAGGACGATAAAAAATTATTAGGCGTCCATTGATATGAATATGGCATAGAGCCGCCGCTTAATGTAGGAACACCACCAATATATGCTGAATATCCTTGGCATACATCAATATCTTTTCCAGCATCAATTTTAAATGCTGCCGAACCACCTGGTCCTGTAACTGCTGTTGAATCTGTTTTTGAACAGCCCGATGCATCAATTATTGTTACTGAATATTTTCCATTACAAGCATTTATAATAGAATCATTATGAGTACCGTTAGACCAATTGTAATTAAATGGCGAAGAGCCACCTGTTATTACCGTAGCAATATTTCCATTACATAATCCACAAGTGGTATTGCTTGATAACAAAGATAACGACAATGAATTGGGTTGAGTAATAATAACGCTATCCAATTTATTGCATCCTAATGCATCAGTAATGTACACCATATATTTATTAGGTGCTAAATTTGTAATTGGATTTACACTTGATGTAGGCGATGTTCCCCATAGTACTAAAGGGTTCGTACCACCTGTAATAGATATGGAAGCCGAGCCATTTGCTAAGCCATTACAAGTAATATTTGTAGATGATAATGTATAAGAAATAGGTGTATCGGCAGTTACCACAACGGTATCAGTTGCAGTACATGCATTATTATCTGAAACAGTTAAAATATAAGCCGTAGTTACACTTGGTGCTACTGATGGATTAGGTGATGTACTGCTGGTTATAAATCCTATGGCAGGTGTCCAATTATAAGTATAAGGTATAGAGCCATTTATTGCTGCTGGCAAACCACCTATAATTGCAGGACTCGAAATACCACAAGTTATTTTATCTACTCCTGCAAAGGCAGTAGGATTGGGTGTAATTGATATTGTGATAGTATCGTTAGTAGGACAATTAGCTGGATTATTTGCTACCAATATATAAGTAGTAGTACTAGTAATATTCACTGTTGGATTAGGTTTATTAGGATTGCTTAAACCAACAGATGGCGTCCATTGATAAGTTAATCCGCCTTGGGCATTTAAAGTGGTAATAGCACCAAAACAAAGTGCAGTATCATGTCCTGCCATTGCTTGTGTTTGTTGATAAACCTTAATAGGTATTGTATCGTGCATATAAAATTCGCAATACAACCTTGGTAAACTATCGGTAAAACCAATTTTTAAAGTAAATGAATTGCTTACAGGCGCTGTAGTGGTTAGCGTTAATGTACCACCATTACCATTTTTTTTAGGTGTTAATACTGCATTGTTTTGGTCGGTAATAAAATATTTTCTTCCTGCTACTGTGCTATGCACAAGAGCTGTAATATGACTACCCGAGCAAACTGTATCAGATACTACAGTTACTAAGTTTGTATCTGCTACATCTTCAATAAGCACATCATCTAATGATACATTTTGAATAGCATTAGTATGCGCTCTGAACTTCAATTTTACATCAGGTTGATGGGCATAAGCATCTAAACAAACCTGAAATTGAAACCATCCAGCAGTCGATGCGGTATTGCTTAGAATATTGATAGAATCAATTTGTGTATAGGTAATTCCACCATTTATTGAAATATATGGCTTAATATAAGCACCTGCACTTGCAAACGCATATTGATCTAACCAAAATTTTAATGAAGGATGATTTAATGAACTAAAATCTAAACAAGGGCTTATCAAATCGGCTTCATTATTGGCAGCATGATTATAAGAAAAATTTGCAAAGCCACTTCCTGTATGCGGTCCAGTTAACCATGGAGAGCCTGTCATAGCACCTAAATTTATGTTCCAATTATCTATACCCACCACAGGACTACTTAGCCAATATATACCTGTTATGGTATCAAAAGATTGATGGTGAGGAAAAATATTGATAACTGGTTGTTTTACAAAATTAATTGAATCTGCATCGTTAAATGGGTCTCCATCATTAGGCATTGTAGTAAATACTTTCAGTGCATAATAACCTACCGTGGTATTAAAATGACTTAACGGAAAAGTAAATGTAAAAGAATCATTAAAAGCTAAATTAGCTGGCAATGTATAAATTTCATTAAATAATGGAATTGAGTTTAATTTAAAATTTAATGGTATTTGAGTTCCTGCTAAAAGCGTATTACAACCTGTATTTTGAAATACAGCTACAACCGAATCGGAACCTACAACACAATTACTTGATGGATTTAATATTCTTACAGTAGTTAAATCAATTGGTGGATTGGGTCCTATTCTGATATTATCAATAAAGGCATTATCGCCTGGTTTCAATGGAGCTAAAGTAAGCGTATCATACTTGTTTCTACTTTCAAAAGTAAGATTAAATGCTGTGCCTATAAAACTTTGAAGATTTATGGTATAACGAATAAATGGATCTAACGATGTTCCTATATTAGCAATAGTAGGATGATAAGTTGGACTTACTTGCACTCCATTTACCAACACCCTAAAACTACTATACTTTTCATCGTATGTTGCAGTTTGCTTTAAATCAAATTTTAACAACATGCCACAATGCAAATTGGCAGTATCAGTAGCATCCACACAATAATCTAACGTACTACTCGAGCTTTGATTCATTGTCCATTCTGTTCCTAATGTGGGAGTGATAAACGAATTTCCACTTGAACCAGTCATCAAAAAACCATTAGTGCTATTATGTGCAGCAAAAGGACAAACAAAACTTTGAGCCTGCGAAGCATTATAAGTTCTTGCCGCAATTGATAATGCACCCGAATTAAAATCTTCGATAAATGGAAACGAATTGATTAATAAATAGTGGTTAATAAATCTATGTATGGTATCATTTACACTGTTAGAATCAACAATAGGAGGTGTAAAGGGAACAAGTAGACCAATAATATCTACTGAATTAACACCAGCAGTGCTAAAATCTCCTTTTGTTGTAAAAGTGTAGTTATATTGTGATTGCGGCAAAATAGTATCATTTACTAATTCGCTAGCTGTTGAAAAACCATTGTTTATATTGAATTTAGCAGTAAACGAAAAAATTGTATCTACGCCACCATTAAAAAAAATTGCAGATACTGTTTCTTGATTTGTTAAACCACAGCTGCTAGTTGGGGTTATTAAACTTTGAACGCCTAAATCCTTTGAATATGGTGATGCTATTGTAATGACATAATCTTCCGTTTCTCCCGATCCAAAAGTTGTACAGGCATCAACTGCTCCATTTATGTTACCTACAGATCTTGAGCGAACTCTCATGTAAGTAGTACCAGTTAATGCATTAGTTGGCACAACAATATTTGCTAAACCTGAATTACCACTTGTATATGGCTGAACCCATTCATAAGTATCAAAAACTCCATTTTGGTCAAAATCAATCCAAACAGAAACAATTGCCGAACCACTAGTAGTCAAAACTGTAACAGGATAAGTAACTCCTGGAGAAAGAGTGGTGGTCATATTATAAAATAAGTACCACGGGGAACTAGGCATACATCCTGTTGAATTATTCAACGTATTTAAAGTAACATTGGATATGCATGCAACGGGTGTTGTATGATTATTTGAAGGAGAACAATACGGATACCCTGGTGGCTGTGCTTTTACAGCTATTGCCATCATCAATGCAATACAGATAAATAAGATTTTTTTCATTGTAAAAATTATTTTGTTTTAAGGTAATGCAACCATTAGGTTAAGTTGCTTGTCTATAGTTTTAATTAATTGAATAGTTTGTAACATCCAAAGTTAAAAGCAATATTGTCAATTCCAAAATATTTTTAGTGCTTTTTTATTTTGATATTTAATGAAAATTATTCACTTTTGAACATTCAAAAAAACTAAAGATTAAACCAAAACAAAAATTATAAGCCTATAGCATAAAATCTCTACACTTAAAAGCATTTTATTTTTCAAATTAAATTTTAAAATCATGCAATCATTAAGTGATCAGGAGTTAATTAAGGCTTATGTAAATGGTAATTCGGTAGCTTTTACCACATTGTTTAATCGTCATCAACCCAAAGTTTATTCATCCATTTTCTTATTTGTGCGTTGCCACGATAAGGCTAACGACATTTTTCAAGAAACATTTATTAAAGTAGTTGATCGCCTACAAAACAAAGGCTACAACGAAACTGATAAATTTTTGCCATGGGTAATGCGTATTGCTCGAAACCTGTGTATTGATGATTACCGCAGCAACAAACGGGTTAGAATTTTACATAGTACCGAAGAAAAAGATATTTTCAGAGCTATGCCATCAGAAATTTCAACAAGTGAAGATGAAATGGTTCAATCGCAAACTTGCGAACAAGTAAAAAACATGATTGAATTGTTGCCACAAGAACAAAAAGAAGTGGTAATCATGCGCCATTATTATGGTTTAAAATTTAATGAAATAGCCGAAGAAACAGGCGAAAACTTAAATACCGTTTTGGGCAGAATGCGCTATGCATTAAAAAATCTTAGAAAAATAATGGAAGAACAAAGCGTTGAAGTGTAATCAAAAGCTTAGCATTTTCGTATTCTGTTTTTATAAAAAATATTTTTACAAATAGTGCAATAATTTTTTGCAACATGCGTTTTTATAAAAAACAAATTACAATTGCGTATGCTAAAAACTTACACTTCAAATGATTTAGTTCGTTACATCTATAGCGAAACTTCTGAAACAGAAAATTCAGAAATCAGAAATCAATTAAACAATAATGATGCTTATAAAAATGAGTATTTAGAATTGTTGAAAGGGTTTGCTCGTATGCCTCAAGCATCGTGTGTTGCAGAAGCTTCAGTTCAAAATTTTATTTTGAATTATAGCCAACAACAAATGATGGCAAAATAATTTTAGCTTTGCTTTTGTTATGACAAAAGCCGAACGCTATCTACACGTTTTAGATTATTTTAAAACCAATAACCCTAATGCAGAAACCGAACTGTATTACGAAAACCCTTATGAACTACTGGTTGCCGTAATCCTATCGGCACAATGCACCGATAAACGTGTAAACCTTACCACACCTGCCTTATTCAAAAAATATTCTACTTCAAAAAAATTAGCAGCCGCCGAATTTGATGATGTGTTTGCATTAATCAAAAGTATTAGTTATCCAAATAATAAAGCCAAGCATTTAATAGGCATGGCGCAAAAATTAGAAACCGATTTTGGCGGCGAAGTGCCTGCTGATATTAATCAATTGCAAACGCTGCCAGGTGTAGGCAGAAAAACCGCTAATGTAATTGTAAGTGTAATTTTTAATCAGCCAGCCATGGCTGTAGATACGCATGTATTCCGTGTTTCGGCTCGAATAGGGTTAACCACCAATGCAAAAAATCCGTTGCAAACCGAACAACAATTAGTAAAAAATATTCCTTCGGCAGATATTCATATTGCACACCATTGGTTGATATTGCATGGCAGATATACTTGCCTAGCCCGTAGCCCAAAATGTGATGAATGCGGCATAAAACAATGGTGCAAATATTTTGAAACATCACAAAAACAAAAAAAGCAAAACCCCGATAAACCTAAAAAACCGGGGCTTGCTTTTTTGTAAAATAAAACCTAAAAACCTATCGTCTATCTATTTTTATAAATTCATTATTCGCCTTTGTGTCTTCTATGGCGGCGATGATGTTGGCGAAATTTTTTTGCCTTTTTTTCTTTAAAAGTATCATCTACTTCTCTTCGTCCTTTAGTATCAACGCCTTTAAGCTTGGGTGGTTTAGGTGGTTTGCCATTGCCTGTTGGCGGCGGCTGTTGTGCCTGAACCGATAAAACTAAAACCAATAATATTGCTGAAAGAAAGGCGGCAATTTTTTTCATTTGCTTGTTTGTTTTATAATAGACGAAGAAAACTGTGTTTTAGTTTACTCCACCCTTAAAACTAAATGCAAAGAATTTGTTAATACACAAAGTCTTATCTTCGCCACCTAATTTTATTCAGAATGAAGATTGCATTAATTGGATACGGAAAAATGGGAAAAGCTATTGAGCAAATAATAATTGCGCAAGGCAAACATGAAGTGGTATTAAAAATATCGAATCAAAATATTGATGAACTAACGATTGAGAATTTACAAAAAGCTGATGTGGCTATTGAGTTTACCAACCCCGATTCAGTCATTAAAAATATAATGCTTTGTTTGAAAGCATCTATACCAGTGGTTTGTGGCACAACAGGATGGTGGAATGAATTAGATGAAGTAAAAGAAAATTTTACACAAAATAATGGCGCATTAGTGTATGCCAGTAATTTTAGTATTGGTGTAAATTTGTTTTTTGCTATTACAAATTATGCAGCATCGTTAATGAAAAATCAATCGCAATATAAAATGATGATTGATGAAACACATCATACCGAAAAAAAAGATGCACCCAGCGGAACAGCCATTTCGTTACAAAAAATCATTCAACATCAATTACCCAATCAACAAATTCCTGTTGAAGCATTTAGGCTTGATAATGTAATTGGTACACATAATATTTATTGTAAAAGTGAGGTAGATGAAATTTCATTAACTCATAAAGCCTATAACAGAAGCGGCTTTGCCGAAGGTTCAGTACTTGCTGCCGAATGGATAGCCAATAAAAAAGGAGTGTTTGAATTTAAAGAAGTGTTGGGTATAAAATAATTATTCGCTCTTATTTACTAAATATTTTTCATACGGCAATCTTGTTGCCAACGACCTACCTAAAGTAATTTCATCTACATATTCTAATTCGCCACCAAAGGCTATTCCCCGAGCTATGCTGGTAATTTTTATATCTCTGGGTTGCAATTGTTTCGAGATGTAATAAATAGTTGTATCACCTTCCATAGTTGGGTTTAAAGCCATTATTATTTCTTTCACATCTTGTTTATTAACTCGTTCCAGCAACGATGCAATATTTAATTCATCAGGGCCAATACCATCAATGGGCGATATAACGCCATTCAGCACATGATATACGCCGCTATATTGACCTGTATTTTCAATCGCAATTACATCACGTAAATTTTCAACCACACAAATTTGTTCGTGTTTGCGATGACTATTATTGCAAATGCTACAAATTTCGCCATCGCTAATGTTGTGGCATTCTTTGCAAAATTTTATTTCATTTCGCATTTTAAAAATAGTATCGCTAAAAAATTTTACTTCTTCGGCGGGTTGTTTTAATAGATGAAGAACCAATCGCAATGCAGTTTTTTTGCCTATGCCTGGCAACGAAGAAAATTGAGCAACTGCATTTTCGATTAATTTAGAAGGGAAATTCATGGCTGCAAATTAGGTATTTTGAAGCAACCTAATTCACACTAATTCAGAAAATATTTTATTGTAAAATTGTAGCCCATTTCAAAATCGGGTTTTGTAGTAAAACTTTTTCCATTGTAGGTTGCATCATATCTGTAATTGGCTCTGATAGCTGCATTCAAAACAAATTTAGTATTTATTACATAAGCCAACCCTGTTTCAATAAATGGTTTTAAATGTGCTTCAATATCTTTTGTATGACCATTGGTAGATGATTGATGATAATGATTCCAACGGATAGAATGATTAATACCTAAGGATGTAAAAATGGATTTATTAAATCGCTTTTTACCAATTGGAAAATATTTTCGAGCATACAACTCTTCGGTTGAGCCAAAATGAAAATGATGTTCAGCGCCTGATTGGCGCATATGAAAATCGGGACCCAATATTATTCCGCTTGAAAAATTATTCATCCAAAAATATTCGAAGCCTGGCAACAATTGAATATTTGTGTTGTAATAATCTTTGTTGGCATATTGCAATCCAAAATTGGGCGTTAACGATAATGCTTTTGATTTTGCATGAAACCTGTTGAACCTATCTATTTGCATCCATTTAACTGGCATTTTCATCAATGCATTAACTTGTATTGAAATTAGCACCAACACTAAAAGCAAAAAATGTTTCATGTATATTTTTTCAGTACAACGAATATTTGTGAAAAATGTTTTACCATTTTGTTTCAGATAATTCGGCAATAATTTTTGCTTCACTTTCTTTCACAGCTCCAACACTTAATCTACTCAATCTAATTAATTCCATTTCCTTCAATCGTGCATCAGCCTTTACTTGTACAAGCGTTACCGATTTTTTTAATTTTTTAAATGGCGCTACATCTACACAAACCCAAGCCGTTTCTTCTGTAGTTGGGTCTTGATAAAATTCTTTTACCACTTTAGCAATACCCACAATTTCAAGCCCTTCGTTGCTATGATAATAAAAACATAAATCGCCTTTTTTCATGGCTTTCATATTGTTTCGGGCAGCATAATTTCTTACGCCAGTCCAATTGGTTTTTTTCTCTTTTACAAAAGTTTCCCAACTATATGTTGATGGTTCAGATTTTATTAACCAGTAATTCATAATGATATTATTAAATATTTTTTAATGCTTCAGCCACCGAATTTACAGGCGCTAAACACGATTTATTTTTGCAAACATAAATCTTATTTTCTTCCGAAAAATAATCTTTCAATTTTTCTATTGAAGTGTTTTTGTTGGAAATAAAAATCATTTTGCATGGAATAAATTGTGTTTGAATTTCGGTTGCAAAATTTTTTGCTTCTTTGCCCGTGCAAATAATTTCAGTTAATCCGTTGGTATATTCATAAGCCGCAACTGCCCAATTGGCAAACGATGTGGGATGTTGAACAATGGCAGATTTAATTTCTTGCAATTGTTTTTCGGCAATGGCAAACAAATTATTATCATCAAAAACATAAGATAATTTTAAAAAACAACGACAAATTACCGAGTTGGGCGAAGGCAATGCACCATCATACACTTCCGTAGTTCGGGCTACTACATCAGTTTGATTTTTTTCTGTAAAAAAATAAAATGGCGAATCAATGTTGTTAAAATTTTGATGTATGTGTTGTGCTATTTGATACGCTTTATGCAAAAACGATTCATCGAAATTTAATGCATAAGCATCTAAATAAGCTTGCATCAAAAATGCATAATCATCTAAGTAAGCATTGTGTTTTGATTCTTCTAAAGTGTGCTGATGAAATAAATTAGGGAATGAATTATTGATTAATTTTTCTTCAACAAATTGCAATCCATTAAATGCTACAAGTTTATATTTTTCATCTTTTAAAACAAAAAAACATTTACATAAAGCACTTATCAACAAAGCATTCCAAGCCAATAGTTGTTTATTATCAAGCAATGGTTTAATTCTGTTATTTCTTTCTTGTTTTAATTTTTCAATGGCAGATTGATAAGCAATTTTATTAGTTGGTGTTAATGTAGTATGCAAAATATTAAAGCCATGTTCCCAATTTCCTTCGAGCAAAATATTGAATAAGTTTTTTATTTCTACATATTCATCTGTTGTTAAAAGTTGTATTAATTCTTCATCATTCCAAACATAATATTTTCCTTCAATGCCTTCCGAATCGGCATCTAAAGCTGAATAGAAGCCGCCATTTTTATCTTGCATTTCTTCTATCAAATAATCAAATGTTTTTTCAATTGTGTTTTTCAATTGTTCGTTTTTTGAAATAGAATATTCGTTTGCCAATATCTGCAAGAACAAAGCATTGTCGTACAACATTTTTTCGAAGTGTGGCGCAAACCATTCTGCATCGGTGCTGTATCGAGCAATGCCACCAGCTACACAATCAAATATACCACCACGGCTCATTTTCAATAAAGTGTGAGGCACATGATTGGAAAATAAATTTTCATCATTTTCTTTTGCAACCTCACCCTTGCCCTCTCCAATGGGAGAGGGTTTTGAATGATGAAAATTATTTTGTTGATTATTATATTTTTTGAAATATTGATGATGTAGCAACCAATCCATGTTCATCGTTCCTAAAAATTTTGGAGCTCGTTCAAAGCCGCCGTGTTGTTTATCCATACGCATTTCCATTTGCGTAAATATTTTTTCGAAATCAGATTCTGAAAAAAGAATTTCGTTGTTAGCATCAAAATCATTTTTTTTAAATGCTACATTTTTTGATACAAAACCAAGCAATTGTTCGGCTTGTTTATCAACTTCATCTCTTCGGCTTTTGTATGCATCAACCATGTGCATTAACACATCTACCCATGATGCTCTGTTATGCATGGGCTTTGGCGGAAAATATGTGCCACCATAAAATGGTTTTAAATCGGGCGTTAAAAAAACATTTAATGGCCAACCACCGCTACCTGTAAGTGTTTGAATGGCACTCATATAAATATGGTCAAGGTCGGGGCGTTCTTCTCTATCCACTTTTATATTGATAAAATATTCATTCATTACAGCCGCTGTTTGTTCGTTTTCAAAACTTTCACGTTCCATTACATGGCACCAATGGCAACTGCTGTAACCGATACTTAGTAATATGGGTTTGTTTTCGTGTTTAGCTTTTTGCAAAGCTTCATCGCCCCATGCAAACCAATTTACAGGATTATGTGCATGTTGCAATAAATAAGGACTGGTGCTATGAATGAGTGAGTTGGTGTGTTGCATAATGAAGTAAAAATAAAACACTATTAATTAGATTATGTTTTATTTTATTCTCCTTTTTAGCTTATATATAAAAACACTTTCCGACTTTTGCAGAAAGTAAATATTCGGAATGAAAACCAAATCGCTCAAAAAAAATAAAGTCAACGTCATTACACTCGGCTGCTCCAAAAATTTAGTGGACAGCGAAGTGCTGATGGGACAATTACAAGCTAACAATTTTGATGTAAAACATGAAAGCAACAAGCTGAAAGAAAGCGAAATTGTTATCATCAACACTTGTGGTTTTATTGATAATGCCAAGCAAGAATCTATCAACACGATTATTGAATACAGCGACTTGAAAACTGACGGAAAGATAGACCAGTTAATAGTTACAGGCTGTTTGAGCGAACGATACAAAGATGAATTAATCAACGAATTTCCAGAAGTAGATGCTTTTTTCGGCACCATGGAATTGCCCAATTTATTAAAAAAATTAGGCGCAGATTACAAACATGAATTGATTGGAGAACGCTATTTGACTACATCACAACATTATGCTTATTTAAAAATTTCGGAAGGTTGCAATCGCACTTGTTCGTTTTGCGCCATTCCTTTAATGAGAGGAAAACACGTTTCACGACCGATTGAAGAGTTGGTTAAAGAAGCAAAACATTTAGCAAAAATTGGTGTGAAAGAATTGATGTTGATTGCACAAGAACTCACTTATTATGGCTTGGATATTTACAAAGAAAGAAAATTAGCCGAGCTATTAAATGCCTTGAGTGAAGTGGAAGGCATTGAATGGATTCGTTTGCATTATGCTTATCCAACGGGCTTTCCGACAGATATTTTGCCTGTGATTCGTAATAATAAAAAAGTTTGCAACTACTTAGATATTCCTTTCCAACATGCGGCTGATAATGTTTTGAAAAGAATGAAAAGAGGAATTACGAATGCTGAAACAATTGAATTAATCAACACGATTAGAAATGTGATTCCTGACATCACACTCCGAACAACAATGTTGGTGGGCTTTCCAGGTGAAACTGAAGAAGATTTTAAAAAGTTGTGTGAATTTGTGGAACAAACAAAATTCAACCGCTTGGGTGTGTTTACTTATTCGCATGAAGAAAATACTGGCGCATATAAATTGGAAGATGATGTGCCGCAAGATGTGAAAGAACAACGGGCTGCAACCTTAATGGAAATTCAACAAAATATTTCTGCTGAATTGAACAAACAAAAAGTTGGAACGATTCAGAAAGTTTTAATTGACAGAAAAGAAGGAAATTATTTCATTGGCAGAAGCGAAGCTGACAGCCCCGAAGTGGACAATGAAGTGTTGATTGATGCCACAAATAATTATTGCCGAGTGGGCGATTTTGCTAAAATAAAAATCACGAAAGCAGAAGATTTTGATTTGTATGGCGAAGTAGTGAACTAATTTTGAGTAGCTTGCAATACAACTGAACACTGATTAGAAAAATGAAACAAATGATAATCAATCTTTCAAATCCGCTTAAATCATTGTTTTATCTGCGTTCTATTTTAATAGTTGGGCTTCGGCATATCTTTTAAATGAAGCATAAGCCGATAGTTTTGCTACATGAAAACCAGCCACACCATCCAAAAATCCGAGCTTGATAAAATACATTTTTATAAAAGTAGCAATGGGCGAAAACAATTTTTTAAGTTGAATTTTTATCGTTGAATAGTGTTGAATTTTTTGAGCTTCGAGTTTTGCATATTTTTCAATTTTTAATTTATGTTCATGCATTGTGTTGAATGAATAATGCAAAATATCACCTTGTAAATAAGTAATATGTTCGGTTTTTATAAATTCAATATGTTCGTGCACCACCAAGTTTTTCCATTGTGTAGTTTGCTTGTTAAACAATCGTATTTTTTTATCGGGATACCAGCCGCCATGTTTAATCCAACTACCACAATAATTAGTTAACCGATTCATTTCATAAGCCCCCGATAAATTATTCTTTATGGATAAAATAGAGTTTTTTAACTGCTCTGAAATAGCTTCATCGGCATCTAACGAAAGGATATAATTATTTTGGGCAATAGTATGTCCAAAGTTTTTTGTAGCTGCATATCCCTGCCATTTTGTAGAAACAAATTTTACATTTTTTTGCAAGCAAATTTCTTTTGTTTTATCTGTACTAAATGAATCAATAATTATTATTTCATCAGCTATATCAAGCAAAGAATTAATGCATCTTTCAATATTTAGTTCTTCATTAAATGTAATTACTACGGCGCTTATTTTCATATTTCATTCATAGTTTTAAATTGATAATGCAATAGTAAAATAAGAAACAAAAACAAGGTTGTACCAATCTGTATTTCTAATGTGGTTTCGGAAATAAAAGAGCTAAGCATGATAATAAAAACACAAGCCACTATCCATTTTTTATAATTTTTGTGCTGATAAAAAATAAGTAGTATAGTGATAAATACAAATGCGGCTCCAAAAATTCCGATACCAACAGCGGTAAATAAAAATTGATTATGTGGTTCAAACCTTTGACTGTCTTCAATTTCTGGATGCAGTGCAATATATTGTTTTTTTACTTCATCTTCTACATCACCCATTCCTACACCCATCAACATATTATTTTTTAAAACATTCCAACCCATTTCTTGGCTCATTAATCTACCTGCATCGCTTTTGCCTTGTACGTTTTTTCCATTTAAATATTCGCCAATATCGTATCGCATATAACCAATTTTTGTAGCAATAGTTGGCGAACTAAAAATAGCAATACCACAAATTGCAATAGCTACTACCAAAGCCACCAATGCATGCTTCCATTGCTTTTTTATCAGCAAAAAATAGAAAATAAAATAAATAGTACTTAAATAAAAACCCAATAATCCACTTCGTACCGATAAGATATGCAAATAAACGATAAGCAATAAACTGATGAAAAAATAGAAATATTTTTCGAATGGATATTTTAAATAAAACTCAATTCGATACAAATAAATGCCTAACCATACACAGCAAGCCACAGCCAAACTAAATCGGATATGGTCTTTGGGTGTCCATAATGTTTGTGCGGCGGCGTATGATTGCACAACTGAATGGTAATGAAAAATTAAATGACCAACAGAATAAATGCTATACAATACAATACTCATCCAAAAAATAAAAATGAGCTTATGGAATTGTTTTTTATCAATAGGAAATAAATTGCTAATAGCAAACGGAAGAATTAAAAATGGCAATTTTACTCTTACTCTTTCGGCCCAATAGCCCATGTTATCTGATTGAAAATAACTTAACAATGTGATAAAGAATACGGCAGTAAGCAGCCATGTAATATTGTCTTTAAAAAATGATTTGAAATGATTTGAAATATTGGGATGTACTACTGCATTGGTTATTAAGCCAATCATACCAAGGGTTATACAAAATCGGCTACAAAAAATAGATGTCAAAATTAAAGCACTGCACCAAAAGGAAATTTTTTGACGAATTGATTCGGAAGAAAAATAAAAATAAAAATTACCCATTAATTGTATCTAAAAATGTATGCTTTTTAAACCCGATGTGTAACAAACGTACACAGCATAAATTTATTTCTTAAAATCTTAAATGCTTAACTGTATATCCATTATTAATTAATTGTTTCAGCGAACCTATACCAATCTTTACATGCAAATCAGCATAATTAGTTGTAACCACAGTATCGCTGGCTTCGGTTTTTACACCTTCGGGTGTCATGGGTTGGTCGCTTATTAAAAGCAATGCACCACTTGGTATTTTGTTTGCAAATGCAACAGTAAAAACGGTAGCCGTTTCCATATCAATGGCTCTGCAACGTATATCAGTTAAGTATTGTTTAAATTTTTCATCCCATTCCCAAACTCGTCTGTTGGTGGTATAAACCGTACCTGTCCAATAATCTAATTCATTATCACGAACTGTAGTTGAAATAGCTTTTTGCAAAGCAAATGATGGTAATGCTGGTACTTCTGGCGGAAAATAATCGTTGCTTGTTCCTTCGCCTCTGATAGCTGCAATGGGCAATATCCAACCGCCAATGCCTGGGCCTTTGCGCAAGCCACCGCATTTACCCAAAAACATTACAGCCTTTGGATGTATGGCACTTAACAAATCTATAATGGTAGCAGCATTGGCACTGCCCATTCCAAAATTAATCATCGTAATGCCTTCGCCTGTTGCTGCTTGCATGGCTCTGCCTTTTCCTCTAATTTCGGCACCCGTTACTTCGGCAAATAAATCAATATAATTTGAAAAATTGGTAAGTAAAATGTACTGACTAAATTCTTCTAACGGCATGCCCGTATATCGTGGCAACCAATTATTTACAATTTCTTCTTTTGTTTTCATAACAAAATATTTAGATGGTAAATTTAAAATTTAAAATTTGATTGTTGCTATCTGTTTTTAATCTTTACCAAAATTTAAAATTGCAATTCAAGTTTACATATCCATCCTTAAAAACCCGAATGCTAAACAACAAAGCCGAATTGTTTTGTTGCATCAGAAAAAAATATGTGAGCATTACACCCGAAGAATTAGTAAGGCAACAACTAATTTATTTTTTGGTAGATGAAATAAAAATACCTTCGGCAAAAATTGCAGTTGAAAAACAAATTGATGTAAATGGATTAAAAAAGCGATTTGATATTTTAGTATATAATAATGACTCAAAACCCATGATATTAGCCGAATGCAAAGCGCCGCAGATAAAACTTACAAGCGATGTTTTTTCGCAAATAGCTAATTATAATTTAACGCTGCAAGTAAAATATTTATTAGTGTGCAATGGAATTGATATTCATTTTTTCAACATTAATTTTGAAGAAAAACAATTTCACGAACATTCATTTATTCCTGAATATTCAAGTTTATAAATCAATTTCTAACATCACTGGGCAATGGTCGCTGTGCTTTACATCGGGCATAATGGCAGCACTTTTTAATTGCGATTTTAATCCTTCCGAAGCATTTATATAATCAATGCGCCAACCTTTATTATTGTTTCGGGCATTAGCTCTAAAACTCCACCAGCTGTATTGATGAGGGCTTTGATTAAAATGACGGAAAGTATCTATAAATCCATTGGCAAAAAAATCATCCATCCAAGCTCGTTCTTCAGGCAAAAATCCTGATGAATCTTTGTTGCCTTTTGGGTCATGAATATCAATAGCTTGATGACAAATATTATAATCGCCAGCTACTAATAATTTTGGATATTTCTTTTTTACATCAGTAATAAATGAAAGATAATGATTCAGAAATTTCATCTTCACATCTTGTCTTACATCGCCACTGCTGCCGCTTGGAAAATAAGTATTTACAATCATCACATCGCCAAATAATGCTTTTATCACTCTGCCTTCTTTGTCGTATTCATCAACGCCACAGCCTATTTCAACCAAATCGGGTTTTTGTTTTGAAAAAATACCTACACCGCTATATCCTTTTTTTTCTGCCGAATGCCAATAATGATGATAGCCTAAATGGTCGAAAATAGTTGTATCTACTTGTTCTTTATTAGCTTTTAATTCTTGCACACAAATCACATCAAAATCATTTTGCTCAATCCATTGTGCAAAGCCCTTGCCCAATGCCGAACGTATACCATTTAAATTGTAAGATATTATTTTCATTGTTTTAAAATTGTAGGATTCAAATGTAAAAAATGTATCGACTATGGTTCAATTTTTTTCACCGCTTCTCTTACTTTGTTTCTGCAAAGTTTATCTACTTCAATATTATAATTAGTAATATCGGTTTGTTTTTGATGAGCTTTTATTTTTTCAAATTCGATATTAAAAATATCTGAAAGCCTTAATAATTCTTTTACCAAATCTGTATTGCGTACTTCATTTTTGGCTTTGGTTTTAAAATCTGTTGCCGTTAGTTTTTCTTTGCGCCGCATCAATCCTATTACATATTGGCTATCCGAAATAATTTTTACTAATTTTATTTCAGCATAATTTTTTAAAATATAATGTAAGGCTGAAATAACAGCCAATAGCTCCATGCGTTGATGCGTAGTGTTTTCAACCATTTCGGTAAGTGTAATTTTTTTGTCCTCTACAAAAATTATAGAAGCCCAAGCGCCTATTTCTAATTGTGTATGACAACTGCCATCGGTATAAATTAAAGCTGAATTATTCATATTCAAAAAATCTTTTTGTTAGTTAAACATCACCCTTAATACCTATCCAAAGTGGAGAGGGATTGGTGATTTTTTGAAAATGATTATTCGTTTTTAAACCACGAGCTATACATTAAATAATTATCGGCAATGCCTTTTACTAAGCGTTCAAATTGTTCGGGGTTTACTTCTTTTACTTTTTTAGCAGGGCAGCCAGCATAAATACAACCGCTTTCAACCACCGAATTTTCAAGCACTACAGCACCTGCGGCAATTATTGAATTAGATTTTACTAAGGCATGGTCCATTACAATGGCACCCATACCAATCAATACATTATCTTCTAATGTGCAGCCATGCACCAAAGCATTATGACCAATTGAAACATTATTACCAATTGTAGTGGCTGCTTTTTGGTATGTGCAATGAATCACAGCACCATCTTGTATATTTACTTTGTTGCCAATACGGATGCTATGCACATCGCCACGAACAACGGCATTAAACCATACGCTACAATCATTGCCCATTTGCACATCGCCAACTATGGTTGAGTTGGGAGCCAGAAAACAATTTTCGCCAAACTGTGGATGTATGCCTTTTACGGGTAGAAGTAATGCCATTTGTAAAATTTTATTTAATAAATTCAAAGATAAAATTTGTAAGTGTATGCTATAAATAAAATTTTTTTTATCAACCGTGTTTTAAATCAATTTTGATTGAGCAATATAATGCATGGCTTTTTGTTGATTTTATTTAGCATCAATTATCACAGGCTGATTGCCTTTACCACCCATAAAAATTATTTTGCTATTGGTTGAGCCAGCTAATTCTTTCATTGCTTTTATTTGTTCGTATTGCAATTGTTTATCCGTTAATCCTTCGCTAATAATGTGTTGATAATCGGCTATACCCTGCGCTTCTACACGTTTACGTTCGGCTTCTTGTTTTTCTTTTTGTAATACAAATTGCATTTTTTGTGCTTCCTGTTCGGCTTGTATTTTTTCTTCAATTGTACCTTTTACACTGGCAGGCAATGCAATATTTCTAATCAACAATTGTTCTAAAATCAATCCACGATTTTTAAAATTATCTTCAATACTTTTCGAAATTCTTACTTGAAATTCTTCTCGTTTTGTTGAATATAAAGACACAGCATCATACGAAACAGCGTTGTCTCTAATACGAGTACGGGTAATTGGGCGTACAATTTTATCGGTATAATCTAACCCAACTTCTCTTAATAAATTGGGTGCTTCGGTAGGCACCACACGGTATAAAATTGTTAAATCAATCACCACCTCTAATCCATCAGCAGTTAGTACTCTTATGGCATCATCGCCTTGTTTATTGCCCTCATCATGTATGGCGCTCATGGTATAATTTTGGGTTTTTATATCCATCATTTTTACATCCATTAACGGGTTTACAAAATTCATTCCGCTGGTTAATACATCGGGTTCAACCTTACCAAATAAGGCTTTTACACCTACATGACCCGAATCTACTTGAACAAAGCAAGCCGTAATAATGCCTAAAGCCATTATTAAAAGCCCAGCCAATCTTGCAAAATTTGTGATTCGGATAGTCTGTGGAGTGTTGATGATACGAGCTGCTACAACAGCAGCAATCAAGATAATTAACCCGATAATAATGAGTGCCATAATATTAATTTTTCACAAAGCTATACAAACAAGTATGCAATAAATTAAATTATAATGCACACTATGTTTCTATAAATTTTTCCAAAACCAAAAGTCGGTTTGTGGTGTAGTACCAAGCGGAAAATCATTTTCAATACCTGTATTTTCAAAGCCCATTTTTTTATAAAATTCTTGCGCTCTTATGTTGTATTCCCATACGCTTAAATACATTTTATTGTAGCCTCTTTCTTTTGCAAATTCAAATGCATGTTGCATCAAAGGTTTGGCTATGCCTTTGCCTTTTGCTTCGTTGATGCAATACAATCTTTTTAATTCAATTGAATTAAAATTGTTTAAAGCATCAAATGGATGATCTTGTTGCAATTTAATTCTGTAATAACCCAATGCTTTTTTATGCTCATCAAAACCCACATAAAAAAAATCGTTTTCATCATTTAATTCCTGCGCTACTTGATTTTTGTTGAAGAATTTTTCCAATACAAAATTCATATCGGCAATGGTACAAGTGCCGTTAAAAGTATCATAAAATGTGGTGCTGCCCAATGTTGAAATTAATTCAACATCATTGGTTGTGGCTCGGCGAATAGCGATGTTTTGCATGTTGTAAAAGTACAAACAAAGTCATCTTGAATTATCTGGATATTTTTATTTTCTTTGATAAAAGAAAAATGCGAAACGTAATGCAAATTGAAAATTTTGCGGATAGTTTCAAAAGTATTAATTCAAAACAATCATGATAAATTTGATAGCCGAATTTGTAGGATTTTTAATTAGCGCTGTTTTTTTAATTACAGTTATACTATCATTTTTTGATGAATGGAAAACTCAGCAAAAAACATTTTGGAAAACTATTTTACTTAGCATAGCAACAATGGCAATCGCCTCACTTGTTGTTAGATGGTCTTTATTTCATTAGTATTTTCAAAAAACAAAAATTTTAAAAGCTTCTGCTCGTTCTCTCCAAATGTGTGGGCTTGGTAACAGCTCGTTCCGATACTTCAAAACAATATATTTCATATACAAGCTTAAACATTTTTTCAATTATAAGTAGTATAGTCAGTGGCTCACATTAATTTTTCATCTTTTCACTTTTTTCAAAATCACATCGCCACCATTTTGTAATAATTTTTCGGCAGCTATTTTACCTGCATTTGCAACATCATTTTTATTAACTATTAGTTCTACTTCGGCTTTTTCTTTTCCATCAATCGTTAAAATATTGCCTTTAAAGTTCATGATGTTGTTTGCACCAATTGTAGCTAAAGCTGCTATGGGCATTGAGCAGCCGCCCATTAATGTTCTTAAAAATTGTCGTTCGGCTTGTACACAAATGGCAGTTTGCTCATCATTAAAATATTGGCAATGGGCAATGGTTGTTGCATCATCTTGGCGGCAAACTACTGCTATTGCACCTTGTGCAGGCGCTGGCAACATCCAATCTAAAGCTATATAATGTGGTATTTGCAAAGCAATGCGCTCAACACCAGCGGCGGCAAACAAAGCACCAGCCCAATGTTGGTTGGTTTGTAGTTTTTGTAATCGAGTATTTATATTACCTCTTAATAATTCGAAAGTGTGATTGGGATATCGGTGTAGCCATTGAGCTTTGCGGCGCAAACTACTGGTGGCAATGATTAGCGGTTTATCGAAATCAATACTTCTATCTTTTACTACCATCCAATCTGTATAATTAGCTCGTGGTAAAATGGCTGCAATAGTAAGCCCTGTGGGCAATTGAGTGGGTACATCTTTTAATGAATGCACAGCCACATCAATTTTTTTATTCAATAATGCAGCATCCAAGGTTTTGGTAAAAATGCCTTGTACACCCATTTCGTACAATGGCGAAACCAAATCAATATCGCCTTCGCTTTTAATTTCTATTAATTGGGTAGTAGCAACGGTATTAAGTTTTTGCTGAATAAATTGGGCTTGCCATAGCGCCAATTGGCTATCTCTAGTTCCTATTTTAATGTTTGATTTCAACTAAAATGGAGTGGTTGGTTTTTATAAAATGCTGAACAGCATTTTCAATACTAATTTCAGAAGTGGGTTTTAATTTAATGTCTTGCACCAATTGATTGATGGCTACATTAATCATTTTATTGCGTTTAGCTATTTCCATATCCATCAAATGCGGACATTGATCCATGATATTCAATAGCGTATTTTTTAATTGTAAAATTTTATCTCGGTTTAAATAAACCATCAGCCATTGTTCAAACTCATTGATGTTTTTGGTAACAATTTCTTCTGCCAAAGGCAAAAAAAATTTTCGTTTTTCTAATGTTTTATTTAGCAATGCAGATATATCATCTAATCGCATTATTTCCAAATCGAAAGCTTTAGCCACAGCAGGTTCTATGCTTTGTGGCACACACAAATCCAACATCAATTCAATATTGCCTTTAGTAAAATTTTGTGTGGTAAATAAATATTCGTTGGGTGCAGCACAAACCAATACAGCATTAAAATTTTTAGCTTGTTCAATAACCGATTGATAAGGAATGGCTGTATAACCCAATGCCGAAGCCAGTTTTTCGGATTTAGCATCTGTTCTGTTAGATAAAGCTACTGTTGCATTTGGCAAATAATTTTTAATGTTTTTAGCTACATTTTGCCCAAAACTACCCATGCCAATTACCAATACATTAAATGTTGTGTTGCCATATTCGTTCATCAATTTTTCAACTGCTGCAAATGAAACCGAAACCGTGCCTTTACTTAAATCTGTATTTGTTTTTATTTCTTTTGATGATTGAACACAAGTATTGGTAAGCCTTTCAAAGTATGGGCTCATCAAATTATTGCGTTTAGCATTTTTGCAAGCGGTTTTAAATTGCCCTAATACTTCATAGTCGCCCAATATTTGCGAATCTAAACCAGCCGCTACCGAAAAAATATGTTCAAAGGCTTCGTTGCCTTGTTTTAAAAATTGTTGTTGATTAAAAATTTCGATGGGTTGATTAACAGCTTCGCATAATATTTCTTTAGCTATTTGTGGTTCGCCAATGCCATACATCTCGGTTCTATTACAAGTATGCAATAAAATAAAATCGTTGAAACCAGCTTTGGCAGCCATTTGCAAGCATTGCAATTGTTGATCTTCATTTAATGAAAAATCGCTTCTGATTTCTACATCAGAATTTTTAAAATTAATGCCAACAGCAAAATATTGTGATAAACTAAAATCGAAATCTTTTTTCAACTCAATTGTGTTTTCTTTATTGCGCAGCAAATGTAAAACAAGCGCAGCAAAAATTTCTATGATTTATATTAGTTCTTAAATCAATTTCTGTTTCAAATATGTTAATGCATTTTGTGAAATAATTTTTCAAAAAATCAGTTGCATAAAACTACCTTTGCAATAAACTATCATACATGGGATTTTTTGATTTTTTTAAGGGGAAGAAAGAAAGCGCCGAGTCGTTGAATAAAGGTTTAGAAAAAACCAAAGAAAGTTTTTTAGGAAAACTTACCAAAGCTATTGTGGGCAAAGCCACTATAGACGATGAGGTATTAGATAATTTAGAAGAAATATTGATAAGTGCAGATGTGGGTATTGATACCACAATGAAAATTATTGATAAAATTCAGCATCGGGTTGCAAAAGATAAATATGTAAATGCATCTGAATTAAACGCTATTTTAAAAGAAGAAATCTACTCTATTTTTGCCGAAAAACCAAGCATTGAAAAATCGTTGGAGCAAACACCATCGCCTTATATAATAATGGTAGTGGGTGTAAATGGTGTAGGCAAAACTACTACAATTGGCAAACTATCAAACAAATTTAAAGCAGCAGGAAAAAATGTGGTATTAGGCGCAGCCGATACTTTTAGAGCCGCAGCCGTTGAACAATTAAATATTTGGGCTACCCGTGTTGGAGTTGATATTGTAAAACAACAACAAGGTGCCGACCCAAGCGCTGTGGCCTTTGATACCGTGCAAAGTGCCGTAGCAAACAAAAAAGATATAGCCATAATTGATACTGCTGGCAGATT
Source organism: Bacteroidota bacterium (assembly GCA_046051225.1). GTDB lineage: Bacteria > Bacteroidota > Bacteroidia > Chitinophagales > CAIODY01 > CAIODY01. The sequence goes on from JBJOOR010000001.1 coordinate 301,586, forward strand.
ACACAATAAAATAAACTTAATGAATGAATTAAGTAAAATAAAACGTGTGATGCAAAAAGTAAGAGTTGATGCACCTAATGAAGTTTTGCTTGTATTAGATGCTAGCACAGGGCAAAATGCAATAGAGCAAGCCAAACAATTTACAGCAGTAACGGATGTTACAGGCATAGTATTAACCAAATTGGATGGTACTGCAAAAGGCGGCGTTGTATTGGCTATAGCCAATCAATTCAATATTCCTGTTCGCTATATTGGTGTGGGCGAAAAGATGGAAGACCTTCAAGTATTTGATGCCAAAGCATTTGTTGATGGGCTTTTTGGCGAATAATTATTTTGCTCCGTATTGTTTTAAAAAATCTTTTTCGGCTTTAGTAAGGCTTTCATAGCTTGATGCAGAAATTTTTTCTAAAATTCTGTTTAATTCTGTTTCAGTATTTTTTTTAAGGGTAGTTGGTTTTTCTTCATTTCTATACACTTGAAATTTCTTTTTGTTTTTCATTTTCGAAAAATCGATTTGAAACCATTTGCCAAAATCAAAACCATTTTGCAATTGTTTGATATAAATATATCCCATCAAGGCGCCGCCTAGATGAGCAAAATGTCCGCCTGCATTGCCACCTGCCATGCTTACTACATCAATCAATACAAAAATTAGAGCCACATATTTTAATTCTAATTCTCTCCAAATTAAAAAACCAATTGGTAAATTAGGAGTAATAGTTGTAGCGGCTATTACCATTGCCAATACACCAGCACTTGCGCCAACTACATTTGCAGAAAATAATACATCTTTAAATAATGGAAAAACATTATAAGCCAACATAAACACCAAAGCACCGAATACGCTACCCCAAATGAAAATAGGCAGAATATGTTTTCTGCCAATCATACTTTGTAATACATCACCAAAAAAATAAAAAGCAAACATATTGAACAAAATATGAAATGGGCTGGCATGCAAAAACGCATAGGTAATTATTGTCCAAGGATGAATAATAAATCGTGAAAATGAAGCTGGAAAAGCCAAATAGTTTTGAATAAAATTATCTGTTTGATTACCTAATCCAAGCAGCGTTGGCAATACATTTAAACCAACAAAAATGCAAACCATTATGGCAATTAATATAGTTAATGTGCCTCCGTTTTTAATATCGTTTTTTAAATCGTTGAACATTGTTTTTATTTTTAAATAACACTCCAACTCATATTACCGTCTTTTTCATCTTTTAATTGAATGCCTTTTTCGGCTAATTGATTTCTGATGGCATCACTGGTGGCAAAATCTTTTTTTGCTTTTGCTTCTTTGCGCAAGTTTATTAAAACCTGCAAAGCTTCGCCTAGCTTATCGTTGGAAGAATTTGAGTTTTCATTTTGTAAACCAAATACATCAAACAAATAATCGTGTAAAGTTTTTTTCAGTAAATCAATTCCGTGCTGACTGATTTCTTCTGCTCTGATTTGTCCGCCTTTTAATGAGTTAATGATGGATGAAAGTTCAAATAAATTAGCAATGGTTTTTGCTGTATTGAAATCATCATCCATAAATTCTTTACAACCATTTGCAAGTGTTTTTATTTCTACATCCAATTTTGTTTCTCTTTCACTCAAAACTGAAAACTGAAAACTGAAAACTGTATCCATTGCTTCCATCAAGCGTTTCAACCCTTTTTCTGCATCTTGCAACCCTTTTACATTTATATCCAATTCGGATGAATAATGCGATTGCAGAAATAAAAATTTCACCACACTTGGCGCATAACCCTTATCTAATAATGGATGATTTCCTGTTACAAATTCCATTGGCAAAATAGAATTGCCCAAACTCTTACTCATTTTTTGCCCATTGAAATTAAGCATATTGGTATGCAACCAATATTTTGCTCCGCCATGATTGCAGCTTCCTATGTTCTGTGCAATTTCACATTCGTGATGCGGAAATTTTAAATCCATCCCACCACCATGTATGTCAAAAGTTTCGCCTAAATATTTTGTACTCATTGCCGAACATTCTAAATGCCAACCTGGGAAACCCTTTCCCCATGGGCTATTCCACTGCATAATATGTTCAGGTGATGCTTTTTTCCATAAAGCAAAATCAATCGAATTTCGCTTTTCTTCTTGTCCATCTAAATCACGATAACCAGCCATCAACTCATCAATATTTCTGCCTGATAATGCACCGTAGTTATGTTGCTCATTATATTTTTTTACATCAAAATAAATAGAGCCGTTTACTTCATAAGCAAAACCATTTTTCAACAACGTTTCAATCATTTCAATTTGCTCAATAATATGCCCTGTTGCTGTGGGTTCAATGGTTGGAGGAATGGTGTTGAATGCATCCATAATACGATGAAAACTCACCGAATATTTTTGCACAATTTCCATTGGTTCTAAACTTTCTAATTTCGCTTGGCTTTCCATTCTGTTCACACCTTCGCCTCGTTCGTTGGTCAAATGCCCAGCATCAGTGATGTTGCGTACATAACGAACTTTGTAACCTAAATAAGTGAGGTAACGATAAATCATATCAAACGAACAAAAAGTTCGCAAGTTGCCTACATGCGGTTCACTATAAACGGTTGGTCCGCAAACGTACAAACCCACATGTGGTGCATGAATGGGTTCAAACTTTTCTTTTGTTCGAGTTAGGGTATTATAAATATGTAATGACATTATAAGTTGTTCAGATAATTTTGAATAAAATGTTCGGGTGTAAGAATTGGAATTTTTGAGTGTTTAAAATCTTTTACATTTCGGGTTACAATACAATCTACCCCATAATGCAGAGCCGAATAATAATGCAAGGCATCTTCCCAATCTAAAAAATTAGAAGCCAATGCTTCATCGGTTATTTTTTGGTTGGTGGTGGTCATTTCTAATAGACGAACTGTTTCCACTATTATTTCTTTTGCTTGCTTTTCAGAATGTTCTTTTCTTAAAAATGATTTAGCAAAAGCCAATGTTGAAATATTGGTACATGCTTTAATTTGTTTAGAATAAATTAAAGTAAATATGCTTCGGGCATTCTCCTTGTCATTGGCACTACGAAGCTTGCAGATGAAATCAAGAAATACATTCACATCCAAATAGATTGTTTTGTATTTACTCATCCGTGTTTCTTTTTAGTTTCTTGATAAATAATTTCGTCGTCAGATTCGGGAGGAAGTCCTAATGCTTCCCCACTTAATTTTTTTATGTAGGGACTAATTTCAATTCGGTTGGATTTTTCTTTCAAAGTTTTTTCATCCGTAATTGATTTCAAAAAATTCTCAACTAAAGCTGAAACGCTGGTGTGATGTCGGCTGGCATATTGTTTTGCCTTACGAATTACTTTTTCATCAAAAGCTAAAGTTAGTTTGGCTGTCATGATTAAAATTGTTTGTACGTACAAAAATAAACATTGTACGTATAACTACAAAATAAATTATTTGTGATAATACAAACCAATAATATTGTGGCTATCCAAAGCAAAAAATGTGATTGGAAATTTTTATTTATTGTTAATTTAATTTCAGAATCAAAGTTAATTTTTTCGCTTTAAAAATCAGTTGTTTTACATTTGAAAAATATTTAGCATGAAAAAAGTTTTAGTATTGGGTGCTTCCACCAATGAAAAAAGAATATCGAAAACAGCCATTCATCGATTAAAAAAATATGGATATGATGTAGAAGCTATTGGCTTAAAAGTTGGTATGATAGCTAATGTTGAAATAAAAACAGGAACGCCAGTGCTTGAAAATATTGATACCGTAACGATGTATATAGGCGCAAAAAATCAACCGCAGTTTTATGATTATATTATCAACTTACAACCCCGTAGAGTAATATTTAACCCAGGCTCTGAAAATGATGAATTTGAAAAAATGCTACAACAAAAAAATATTGAAGTTGAAGAAGCTTGTACTTTGGTGTTGTTAGGTACTGGGCAGTTTTAAAATTTGTATTTATATTCGTGCATCAAAAAAATAATTATCCATGAAAAAAATAGTTACACTTTTCATTATTAGCATATTAGCAAATTATAACATCAGCACATTGTTGGCTCAAGTACCCACCGCCCCTGGCAGCTACCAATGGGTTAAAGGTTTTGGAAGTGCTAATCAAACTAGCGGACAAGATGAAATGATTAATGCTATGAAGTTAGATAATGAAGGAAATATTATAGTATGTGGTAGAGTAATGGGTTATGCTCATGTACAAGGATTAGGAGGAAAAAAAGATAGTTTAATTTCCAATCGTTGGCAAAATGCAAATAATTTTTCAGGTTATATTTCTAAATATGATTGTAATGGAAAATTGCTTTGGTTTAAGGAAATTAATGACTCAATTAATGGGAGTGAAATTTTTGATTTTGTGATAGACTCTTCCAACAATGTTTATGCTTGGGGTAAATGCAATGCAGGAGCGGAAAATATATATTTTGGGGACACGCTATTTGCCCCATTTCAATTTAATTCTCCATTTCAAGGACCAGTCGTAATGTTAGCAATGAATAAAAATGGTGGTTTGCGTTGGAACTATATTCAGCCCGTAATTTCAATTTTCAATGGATTTACCTTAATTCCTGAAAATCAAAATGCATCAGGAAATCCACGACCGAACATGATGGCTATATATCAGGATACCATTTCTCTAATTGGCTATTCAGGGGTAACTCAACACACTATTACATTAGGAAATATAACTATAAAACAAGGGTATAGTTTATTTAGATTTACAACGCAAGGAAGTTTAGTGGATGCAACTTGGTTAGACTCAACAGGCTATTGTAATGGGTTTGGAATTGACAATAATGGAAATTACATCGCAGGATTTAGTTTTTATGAACAACAAAATCCATTCCTTGATTCAACTTTTAACCGATCAACAGTAAGCTACTTTAATTATCTCAGCACCATCATCAAATTTAATCGTCATCATGTGATTAGGCATATTGAGTTTCCAGATTCAACAAATGCAAGTTCAGCTAATTTTTCTGATTTAAATAATGGATTTAATTTAATTGTTGGTGCCCATACAGATTCAACAATTTATGGAAACTATTCAGGTCATAGTGTTTCAGGCTTGTGGGGGAAATTAACAGGAACTGTTGCTGTTATGCATTTTAATTCTATTTCAGATTTTAGGTGGGGTATATCATATGATTCTTCTTATTCATGTAATGGATTTCGTTCTTTATGTTCAGATGTAAATGGAGATGTATATTCAAGATTACCATTCAATGAATATGTAAAATTAGGTCAACTTGTTGAAACAACACCAGTTGGTGGATATAATGATATAGTACTTAAAATTTCATCCTATTTAGGTCAATTAAAAGATAAATACCCTTTTCTCAATCTACAAAATAGTAATACGTATTCAACAAGAACTGCATACCAAAATTTAATTACAGACAAACTAGGCAATATTCATTTATCAGGAAATGTAAATAACAACCAAGTAATAGTAGGAACGGATACCGCTAAATATTATGGAGGCAATAATGATATGTTTGTGATGCGTTATGGTAATCCATGTAGTAATAATGCACCTATGATAGCAGCAGGTACACCAAGTGGTTTGTTAGCAGCTTGTAATGGTAAAACTTCTATTCATTTAAAATGGGATTTGTTAAAAAATGGAGAAGATAAATACTATATCTATCGAAGCTTAGCAGCTAATAGCGGCTTTGTAAAAATTGATAGTGTTGCTCCAACTATTAATTCTTATACAAATGCTAATGTAGTTACCAAAACTAATTATTGGTATGCTATTTCATCGCATAATGTAGTAGGCGAAGGCTATTTAAGTATGGTTGATTCAGCACGTTTATGTGATGATACATTAGGCGGATTTGTGGGTTCGGTTGCTGCTCAATATCAATTAAGTGTTTATCCAAATCCATGCAATGAGAAGTTATTAGTTAGAAGTAATAAGTTATTAGTAAATACAGTTGAAGTAACAAATGTTGTAGGTAGAATTGTATTTCAACAAATCAATAAATCATTAAATCAACAACTTCAAATAGATGTTTCAAAATTATCAAGCGGCATTTATTTCATCAAAGCCACTGATATTAATGGCAATGTATGGAATGGGAAATTTGTGAAGGAATGAGATAGTTATTAGTTTTAAGTTATAAGTATCTAGTTCTTAAATTCGACCTATTAAAAATTGCGTTCTTTAGCCTTGCACTCAATTTTGTAAGGTCATTTATAATTTGGCATTATTTTTTTTCAGAAAAATCAATTCAAAATTATTCCTGCGCCAATCCCCCTTCATAAGAGGGCAAGGGGGATTTGAATAATTAAGTAAGTTCCTTTATCAATTTATAAAAATTAAAATCGGGATGTAGGTGATTTTCTTGTAAAGTATTTTTCAAAACTTGTTTGTCAAAGCCTTTCATTCTTCTTTGCTGAATTAACCGCAAAGCCTTATCGGTTAGTAATTGTAGTTTTTTATCTTGGCTATGTTGTTCGTTAAAATATTGTTCAATCACTTGCTGCAATTCTACTATTCCTACATTTTCGGTAGCAATAGTTTTTACAACAGGTATTTGCCAACTGCGTATAAATCGTTCATGAATCAACCTTTCCAGGTTTTTTATAAATCCTTCGGCATTAGGCAAATCGCTTTTGTTTACTACAAACACATCTGCCACTTCCATCAATCCAGCTTTCATGTTTTGTACTTCGTCGCCAGCGGCAGGTGTTAAAGCCACAATGGTAATATCTGCCAAGCCAGCAATTTCAACTTCGCTTTGCCCTACGCCAACAGTTTCTACAATTATCAAATCAAAATCTGCCGCTTTCACAACATCGCATACTTCTAATATTTTTTCGCATAATCCACCCAACGAACCACGACTAGCCAACGAACGAATAAATACATTTTCAGAATTAAAATGCTCTGCCATTCTCACTCTATCGCCCAATAGCGAACCAAAATTAAAAGGCGACGATGGGTCGATAGCTAATATTGCAACACGTTTGTTTTGCTTTACATATTCTCTTACCAAAGCATTGGTTAATGTACTTTTACCTGCGCCTGGTGCACCTGTAATGCCTACTACAGGTGTTGATTTTGTTTTCAAGTTTTCAAGCAATTCTTCATAGCCCGATAGTTCATTTTCAACTATCGAAATATTACGAGCCAATTGTTTATATGCTTGAAATTTATTTTGCAAAAAATATTATTTTAAATTTATCCTACTACTACTTCATACATTTTATGGGTATCAAAATAGGTTTGAGCGCAAGCCAACACCTCATCGGCTGTGGCATTGCGGATAGATGCAATGGTTTCATAATAATCATCTATGCTTAAACCCATTTGCAAATAACTTGTAAAAACAGATGCCATTTGAAAGATGTTTCCTACATCTTCTAAATAGCTACCCAGCATATAATTTTTTACTTTTTCTAATTCATCTTTTTTGGGTTTTGTTTTTTTCATCAACTCAATTTCTTTGTAAATTTCTGTAATCGCATCTTTACAAACTTCTTTGCCCACTTCGGTTTTTATTACCATCATGCTGCCCAATTTATCAAACCTAATACCCGAATGAATGCCATAAGTAAAACCTTTATCTTCTCTAATATTATTCATCAATCGGCTACCAAAATAACCACCCAAAATGGTATTGGTAACTCGAAAAATATTCGAGTCTTTATGTTTTCTATCAATACTATGCATACCAATACGGATGCAGCTTTGCACAGCATCGGCATTTTCTACATACATCTTTTTTTCATCATTTGGCAAGGCTGCTGCAAAGGTAGGTTCGGCAATTGTATTTTGTTTCCAATTGGTAGTGCCTACAGTTTTTTCGATAGCTTGTAATAAGGCATCATCAATACTACCAGCAATAAATAAAAATGCATTATTAGGCGAATAATATTGTTGATGAAATGATTTTAAATCGGCCGATGAAACTTTATCGTAATCGCTTTCAATTACTATTGAACCATAAGGATGTTGGCTGCCATACAATGCTTCACGAAAAATTTGCTTGTTTAAAAAATCGGGTTTTTCTAAATTTTGTTTTAAGTTTTGTTTGCCTCTATGCAAGTTTGTTTTCAATTCCTTATCATCAAAAGTGGGTTCACAAATCATATCCATCATGGCAGGCAACAATGCAACTACATGTTTTTTTAAACTCGAAAAGCCTACCGTAGCATTATCATAATCAGCCACAGTACGAAGATTAGCACCATAAAAATCAAAATGGTCGGCTATCTGTACAGCATTCATTTTTGATGTGCCTTCTTGCAATTGCCTATTGGCATACGATGCAATTAATTGTTGTGGATGATAAATGGTGCCAGCTTTAAAGTGCAAGCTAATATCCATTACTGGCGTATTATCTAAATGCAAATAATATACTTCTAATCCGTTGGCAAATTTTGTTTTACCTAATTCGGGTAATTTAATTTCAGGAATGGCTTGTATTTTGGGAGCGATGGTTCTATCAATCATTTGGTTATAGTTTATTTATTTTTATTCAGCGTTTCTAACTCTTCTTCTCGAGAATTTTTTTTCAGAAGTTCCTTTTTTTATCTGTATTCGTTTTTCGTTTTCGGCAGCAGGGGCAACGGTTTTAACACGTTTTATTTCGGGCTTTAATGCAGCTTGAATTACTTTAATAAATTTTTGCTGTGCTTTTTGCCTATTGCCCAATTGCGACCTATCGGTTTCGGATGTTATTTGCAATAAGCCTTCGGCATTTATTTTGGCGGCAGCTTTTTTAAACACCAATTGCTTTTCAGCATCGGTTAATACTCGGCTTGATAATACATCAAAATACAATTCGGCTTTTGATGAAACTTTGTTTACGTTTTGTCCGCCTTTGCCGCCACTTCTGGCAAAGTTGAAAAAACATTCTTTAATTAGCGCTGCTTGATTCATCTTTTATTTTTTTTAATTGATAGCACAAAGAACGGAAATTTTTGGTGTGATAATAAAATTTCAACATAGCTTTGCATCGCTAATTTTATAATGGATATCAACTCATCTCGTAAAGCCGTTTTTCAATACATTTTTATTGGTGTAATTGCCTTGTTTTTGCTTCGATTATTTTATCTACAAATAATTGATAAAACCTATAAGCATTTAGCCGATGAAAATGCGCTGCGCAAAATCACCATTTATCCTTCTCGTGGCAGTATGTACGATAGAAAAAACAAATTAATTGTATGTAATCAAGCGCAATACGATTTAATGATTGTGCCTCGTGAATTAAAAAAATTTGATACCACTTTGTTTTGTCAGTTATTAGAAATTGATACCACTACTTTAAAAATTAATCTTCGCAAAGCTTACCAAACGCCTTATAAACCTTCAATTTTTTTAAAGCAATTACCTCAAAGGGTTTATTCACGGTTTGAAGAAAACATGTTCAACTTCCCAGGTTTTTATTCGCAGATACGAACGGTAAGAAGCTACTTGCATAATTGCGCCGCCCACATGCTAGGTTATATTAGCGAAGTAGATGATAAAATTTTAAAGAAAAATAAATATTACAGAAGTGGCGATTATATTGGCATGAGCGGCATTGAACAACAATATGAAGAGCAACTTAGAGGTATACGTGGTTCAAGATTAGTATTGGTTGATGTACATAATCGCGAACAAGGAAGTTTTAATAATGGTATAGAAGATACATTGGCTGTAGAGGGCGAAAATCTTACTTTAAGCATTGATATTGCTTTGCAAGAGTACGGCGAAAAATTAATGAAAAATAAGATTGGAAGTGTAGTAGCTATTGAGCCCGAAACGGGCGAAATATTAGCTATGATAAGCAGCCCAACTTACGACCCCAATTTATTAAACAGCCGTGAACGGGGTAAAAATTATAGGTTGTTGAATAACGATTCGATGAAGCCATTATTGAATAGGCCATTAATGGCAAACTATCCGCCAGGTAGTACTTTTAAGTTAATGGTTGGCTTGGTGGCTATGCAAACAGGAAGCATTACACCACAATTTGGTTATCCTTGTTCTCGTGGTTATCACTTAAATGGGTTAACTATAAAGTGCCACCAACACCCTTCGGCAGGTAACATTACACAAGGCATTTTGAATAGTTGTAATGCCTATTTCTGTCAAGCATTTAGGCTAACTATTGATAATAATCAAGTTGGAAAAAATGTACAAGAAGGCATGGATGTATGGCACAATATGATTTGTTCGTTTGGCTTTGGGCATAAGCTTGGTATTGATTTGCCTTCAGAAAAAGGATGCCTAGTACCCGATGCAAATTATTATAATAAAATGTATAAAGGTACTAATTGGCGATCACCCACTATTATTTCATTAGGCATTGGGCAGGGCGAAGTGTTGGCTACACCATTACAAATTGCTAACGAATTTGCTTGTATTGCCAATCGTGGATTTTTTTATACGCCACATGTGGCTAAAAAATTTATGGCATCTAATGATACAGTATTAAACAAATATAGAGTTAAGCATCGAACAATGGTTGACCAATTTTGGTTCGAACAGATTATTGATGGAATGGAAGGTGTAGTAACGATGGGTACAGCCAGCAATGCCCGTGTTACAGGCATTCCTATTTGTGGTAAAACGGGTACAGCTCAAAATCCACATGGCAAAGACCATAGTTTGTTTGGCGCATTTGCCCCAAAAGTAAAACCCAAAATTGCTATTTGTGCTATTGTAGAAAATTCGGGATTTGGTAATGATTGGGCTGCGCCAATAGCCAGCTTGATGATTGAAAAATATTTAAACGATACCATTTCTGTAGCCAGATTACCGATGCAAAAACGAATGGAAGAAGCTAATTTATTACCAAGAAAAGCTTACTAAATATAAGCGTAATCTTTTACCGACCAAAATCTCCGATTGCCAATATCTAAAACTTTCTTACCGCATCCACCGTTTTTTCAATATCATTTTCGGTAAGTGAGTTGCTAAAAAACCAACTTTCGTAAGCCGATGGTGGTAAGTAAATTCCGTTAGCCAACATGTGATGAAAAAATTTGTTAAACAATGCAATATCACATTTAGCTGCTGTTTCAAAATCAATTACTTTATGTTCGCCAAAATGAACGCTAATCATACTGCCCATGTGATTGATAGTATGCGCAATTCCTTTTTCATGTAAGGCTTCATGCAATTTTGTTTTTAATAAATTGCCTTTGTTTTCTAAATTTTTATAAATAGATGGATTGTTTTTTAAGATAGAAAGCGTAGTGTATCCAGCCGTTACAGCAATAGGGTTACCGCTTAACGTACCAGCTTGATATACATTTCCTAACGGTGCAATGTGTTGCATAATTTCTTTTCTGCCACCAAATGCGCCAACGGGCATACCGCCGCCAATCACTTTTCCGTACGTTACCAAATCGGCTTCAACTCCTAATTTTTCTTGTGCTCCACCAGGTGCTAATCTAAAGCCTGTCATCACTTCATCAAAAATTAATAAAGCTTCATGTTCGTTGCAAATTTTGCGTAAGCCTTCTACATAGCCATCTTCGGGCAATATACAGCCCATATTTCCAGCCACAGGTTCTAAAATGATAGCTGCTATTTGATTATAATTTTCTTCAAATAATTGTTCTACCGCTGCTAAATTATTGTAAGGTGCAGTTAGTGTATCAGCAGCTACACCGCCTGTAATGCCTGGTACAGTTTGAATATTTAATGTTGCCATACCGCTGCCAGCTTTTACTAAAAATGCATCAGCATGACCATGATAACAACCTTCGAATTTGATGAATTTATTTTTTTTAGTAAATCCTCTTGCCAATCGTAAAGCACTCATGCAGGCCTCTGTGCCGCTACTAACTAATCGTATTAAATCAACATTCGGCACCATCAATTTTATTAATTCTGCCATTTGCATTTCTAACTCGGTAGGTGTACCAAATGATATGGCTTGCTTGGCTTTTTGCGTCATAGCTTCTACCACATCTGGGTGGCAATGGCCTAAAATCATAGGTCCCCACGAGTTAATATAATCTACATACACATTATCATCAACATCAGTTAAATAAGCGCCCACAGCCGATTTCATAAACAATGGTGTACCACCTACACTTTTAAATGCACGTACAGGCGAATTAACTCCACCTGGAATACTTTGTTGAGCGGCGCTAAATAATTGCTGACTTTTAGTTGTGTTGAACATAAAATTATTATTTGATAAGGGCAAATGTAGTTACTATTTTTTCCATTTATTAATAGCCCATTTTTGTAATCTGTTGTTGTATTTATTTATCACTAAAACATCTTTTTTTGCAGCACCAAAGGTGCTAAAAAATTTATCTATTGATGGAATTGTGCTACCACAAAAATCAAGTTCGTTGCATTTTGTTGATGCAAATTGAATGGCTGTATGGTATAACAAACACATAGCGCCCGAATCTTTATGAGCTGTTGCAATTCCACCAATTATACAATAGCAACATGCCGAATCAAATACAACATATAAGGCTGCACATGGCTGTTGGTATGCATTATACGCTATCCAAAAATTTCTGCTATTATTTTTTGCGGCTGCATCATCTAATTTTTTTAATTGCAAAAAGCTGAATGGTGTTGCTTTTTTTTGTCGCTGAAATACTTGTTCGATAACAGCATAAACAACCTCTAATTTTTCATTTTCAATAACAGTTAAATTTTTTTCGGCTTTTTGTATTTGTCTTTTTAAAGATGATTTATAATTGGTATAAATAGTAGCTACATCTTTTACATCCACTATCCGTGTATGTTTCAGCGTACAATCAAAATTGTTTTTTAGCAATTCTTCCATTTCCATCTTGCTAAAATCTTTTACATTAAATTCTACAAAATCAAAATTATTAATGGCTTCAAAAAATGTTTTATCTATGCTGCTATTAGATTGATAAGGCGTTAAAATGGCTGGCAGTAAAGCTTTCTGAAAATATTTTTTTTTAAAATGATAAACAAATGCTGTTTTTGATTGCTCATTTATCCATACATCCCAATTTTCATTTCCTGCCGTAGCATCCATCCACCATGGATTTTGGAACACAGAAATATTTTTTTGTGATGCAATAAGTGAATCATATTTTTTTTTATTCAGCTCCGAGTTTTCCATTTATTAATCTTCTAATTCAATAAAATCTATTTTGCCCAAACCCTTACGAACCAATTGTATTTTGGGCTGTGTGCAATCTAACACTGTTGATGCCATTTTGCCTCCAACACCACCATCAATCATTAAATCTACATGGTGTTCGTGTTGCTGATAAATTTCTTCGGGGTCGGTAAAATAATCTAATACCACATCCGTATTATGCAATGAGGTAGAAAGAATAGGCTGCCCGTGTTCGGTAATTATTTGTCTACAAATTTCATTATCAGGAATACGAATGCCGATTTGTTTTCTTTTGTTCAACAATATTTTTGGTGTGTTTTTTCCTGCATTTAAAATAAAAGTATAAGGCCCAGGCAAACATTGTTTCATCAATCTAAAAAGTTGATTATCTATTGATGTTACATAATCGGATACTTGCGAAATATCGGCACAAATTAAAGTAAGCAACAGGTTTTTGCCTGGCTGTACTTGTTTTATTTTATAAATTTTTTCTAATGCTTTATGATTGCCAATGCTACATCCTAAGCCGTACACGGTATCGGTAGGATAAATAATAATACCATCTTGCTGTAGGCATTCGGTTACCATTTTTATCTTTCTAATCTCGGGGTTTTCAGGATGAATTTGTAAATACATAATTTGTTGTGTCTTTATTTTTTCTGCGAATAAAATTTGTCTCTAAACTCTGCCCACTCCTTTGTTTTATAAGCATCATCGCCATAATAGTGCAATACTTGATTCAACATTTTAGGTACTAAAAATCGTTGCACTACATCTAATCTTTTCATGCTTTCATCTAACACAACTAATGATGGCAATACCAACGAACCGCCTGTAAGCGTTGGTGCAAGCTCGTGTACGGGCATACTACCATTTGTTTCTTTATATAAATAGGTATAGTTTAAAAACCGAATAGAATCTTTTTGTTGTGCATTAAAATCGATATAATAATAATTTTTATTGATGTAATCTGCAATCAAAGTGTCAGTAAGTACGGCTTTATTCATGGTTCTACACGAATTGCACCATTCTGTATTAATATTTATCAGCCATTTTCGGGGTGCTGTTTTCGATAGTTTTTCAGCTTCGGCAAATGTGTATTTTTTTAATGGAAATTTTTTATTCAGCTTGGTTGTATCAACAAATGCCTTTTGAAAATACTCGTTAAAATCTTCAAACGAACAATTCATATACACTGTTTCAACAAAAAATAAAAGCACAGGTTCGATTTGTTTTTCATCTAAATAACCAGGTATTGGTGCTTGATTTTTTAAATCGTTAAACATAAAAACGGTGGTAGGATAACTTTGCCTATTGCCCAATAATTGAATCGCTAAATCGTGCACTGGTCGAGGTCCTGTGCCATGGTTTACATACATCGAATCTTTAAAATAAATAGTGTCTTTTGTTTCGGCATTGTATTTTACAGCATAAAAATAATTATTGATGTACTCGGCAATGGCAGGGTTGCTGTAAGTTGTTTTCATCATGTGTTTGCACCAGCCACACCAATCGGTATATACATCAATTAAAAATGGTTTTGGCACTTTTTTATTTTCGGCAAATGCTGTTTTAAAATCAATCCATTTTACTAATGATGGTGGTTCGGCGGTTTTACCATCAGGATGAGCTTGTGCAAATACCCGATTAATTTGTAAACCCGAAAAAAATAATATTATCAGAATAAAAAATCGAATCATAGTTTTTTAAAATTAGTAAACGAAGGTAAGATATTTTTTGTGAGATGCCTATAAGTGCTGTTAATCCAGATATTTTGGCATCAATTGTTCTTCAACCAGTTTATGAAAAGTATATGGTTTTTGTTTTCGCCATTCAATCATTTCATCTTCATCATTAAACAAAATATAATTTTTAATACCAGCTTTTTGTTGTTCAATTTGTACATGGTTTCTAAAATTTATGCCTGCAATCCAGCCACCATTATCTTTTACATCTTCGTACCATTCTTCATAATAACAATCATCGCTGTAATGAAAATTCAAAACATTTTCGCCAATCAACACAAATTTGTAAATGCCACTATTGATAAATGAATCAATAATATCACGTTTTAAAAACATGATATCATTGCCAATACAATCATTCCATTCGCCCATAAACTCCATAATGGCAAAATGTTTATCATAATCTACAAATAATACTTTCATATATAAAGTACTTGAGCCAAAGCCATCCCACTGTGGATGAATAAAATAATTATAAATAGTGTTTTGGTATTCAAACTCACTATGTTGTTTGCCATAAAACGGACTCTGCTCGTCTTCTTCGGCATTATAAATATCTAACCAGTTATAAAAAGGCTCAATGTTTTGCATAAAAAAATGATGACGCAAAAGTAGTGATTGGTTTTAAAAGCCAAAATGAATTGTTTTTAAACTCGACATACATTCCCACCAAACCTTTGTACTTTTGCTATTCAAAATTCGATTTGATTATGATTGATAATGATGTAGCAAAATCAACTACAAGAACAAAAAAGCCTGATTGGTTAAGAGTAAAATTACCCATTGGTAAAAATTATTTGCATGTTCGTAGCTTAGTAGATACGTATAAATTACACACCATTTGCGAAAGCGGAAACTGCCCAAACATGGGCGAATGCTGGGGTGCAGGCACAGCCACATTTATGATATTGGGGAATATATGTACCCGTAGTTGTGGTTTTTGCAATGTACTTACTGGCCGACCAACTGAATTAGATTGGGACGAACCAAAACGAGTAGCTGAAGCCATTCATTTAATGAAGGTAAAACATGCAGTAATAACATCTGTAAATCGTGATGAACTAAAAGATGGCGGTGCAAGCATTTGGGCTGCTACCATTAATGAAGTTAGAAAATTAAATCCTGAAACAACTTTAGAAACATTGATTCCAGATTTTATGGGCAAACACGAAAGCTTGGATTTAGTGATAGAAGCTCATCCCGAAGTAGTTTCGCATAATATTGAAACTGTAGAACGATTAACAAAACAAGTAAGAATACAAGCAAAATATCAACGCAGTTTAGAAGTAATTCAATATTTGAAAAATGGTGGCATGCGTACCAAATCTGGATTGATGCTGGGTTTGGGCGAAATGAAAGAAGAAGTTTTGCAAACCATTAAAGATTTAAAAGCGCATGGTTGCGATGTGTTAACCATTGGGCAATATTTACAACCAACGCCCAATCACTTGGCTGTTGCTGAATACGTGCATCCAACAATTTTTGCCGAATATAAAAGCTATGCTTTATCCATCGGTTTTAGATGTGTAGAAAGTGGCCCATTGGTTCGTTCATCTTATCATTCTGAAAAACATTTGGTTGATGAAGTGTGAGAAGGGGCATAGTTATTAGTTGCTAGAAATTAGTTATTAGTGAAATACAATTGCAAAGAGTATTACGCCTTTGCAAACAAAAATCAAAAAATGAAACCATTTATAAAAAGAGAAAAGCCAGTTTACGATAATCTGTTATACGGCCGTCATCCAATCATTGAAGCCTTTATTGCTGGCAGAACATTGGATGTAATTTACACTCAAAAAGATTTGAAAAGTGAGATACTGGATGAAATACGCTTAAAGGCAAAAGAACATAATGTGCCTATAAAAGCTGTACCAAAAGAAAAGTTAGATTATTTAACTTATCGTGCTAATCATCAAGGTGTAGCAGCTTTTATTTCAGAAATAAAATATGCTGAAAAAGAAGAAATTTTAGAACAAGTATTGGCAAAGGGCAAAACACCTTTGTTTCTTATTTTAGATAGTATTACTGATGTTAGAAATTTTGGTGCCATAGCTCGAACTGCTTTAGGTACAGGCGTTCAGGCTATTATTATTCCAAAACGAAATAGCGCCCAAGTAAATTCGGATGCCATGAAAACCAGCGCAGGCGCATTAAATAAATTACCTGTTTGCCGTGAAGATGATTTGGTGCAAACCATTAAATGGTGCAAAGCACAAGGCATGCAAGTATTGGTGAGTGATTTAAAAGCTACTAAAAAAGTAAGCGAATTGGATTATACAAAACCAACTGTAATTGTGGTGGGCGAAGAAGCCGAAGGTGTAAACCGATTAATTATTAATAGAGCCGATGAAACCTTTATAATTCCTATTCTTCCAGCCATGGATTCGTATAATGTAAGTGTAGCTACTGGTATTATTTTGTATGAAGCCATGAAAAGTAGATGGTAAGTATTAAAAAATGATGGTTTCTGGATACCTACAAAGTTAAGATTACTGCCCATAAAAACAGATGGTATTTAACATCTTGTGTATTGGGTAATATATTACTTGCCTTTACCTTGAAAAATAATAAGAACAGTATAAATCATTATTTTAAAATCTAAGGCAAGCGACATATTTTCAATATATAATAAATCAAACTTCATCCGTTCTATCATTTCATCTACAGTACTGGCATAGCCAAATTTAACCATACCCCAACTGGTAAGCCCTGGTTGAACTTTCTGCAAATGTTTATAAGCAGGCGCAGTATCTACTATTTTATTTATATAATGTTTCCTTTCGGGTCGAGGACCAACTAAGCTCATATCACCTTTTAAAATATTAATAAATTGTGGTAATTCATCTATGCGCCACTTACGCATTATTTTGCCCCAAGGCGTAATGCGGCTATCGTTTTCACTAGATAGCGCTGGACCATTTTGTTCGGCATTGATGTACATGCTTCTAAATTTATAAATAAAAAATGGTTTATTGTTTTTGCCTATTCTTTCTTGCAAATAAAATATACTACCCGATGATGAAAGTTTAACCTTTGTGGCACTAAATAGTAAGATGGGCAGTGTAATGATTAAGGCACAGATAGATGCTATAATATCTAACATACGTTTTATTTGGCGTTGCCAATTAGGCATCAACTCGGGATGAATGCCTATCAACACTGCGCCCAATACATGATTCATTTTTACGCTGCCACTTAATATATCATACATATCAGGTATAATGCTGATGTTTACTGGTAAATCAGCCAAGGCATTAATGTAAGTATTTAGTTTTTCGTGCTCACTGGTTTCTACGGCTATAATTACTTCTTCAATTTTATGTTGATTAATAATATCAGTAAGCTGATTAAGTGTGCCCAAATTTGTAAGATATTTGCTTAATCCATTGCTGCCATTTGTATCTGTATAAATAAACCCTTTAAAAATATAACCAAGGCTTCGTTTACGATTATCAATTTCTTTATAAATATCAATGGCAATTTTGTTGCCTCCTAATATCAAAGTATTGTAACCAATTTTTCTGTTTACTAATTGACGTTTGGCATACAACAATAAAATGTATCTGAAAATAAATGTGATAATAAAACTAAATGCCCACAGCATAATAAAAGATTGGTAGTAGCCTTGTACATCTTTAACTTTATCATCTAACAATATAATAAAAAATAAAAAAATACTACCAATGGTGCTAATGATAAACGTTTTAGCTATTTCGGATAATCTACTTTTACGATATACATCTGTATACGAGCCAGCCACAAAGTAAAGAAACAGCCATAATAAAGGAACAAACAGCAAACCATAAAACAATTGCTTATCGTGTAGATATTGAAGGCTAAAAGGTGGTATTAGTTTATCTACATAAGCCTTTCGAAACACAAAAAATAGCAACCAACTGATTATGGCTGCTGCATAATCAATAAAAAGGTAATAGTATTTGCTATACTTAGGTGTCAATACGGTGGTTTATTTTTGACTAATTATTTTAATATTATCAATAAATACGTTTTGGGTAGATACAATATCGCCTTTCGTACTACCAGCCGTAATCAACACTTGAAACTTACTGCCCGTTTCCGATCGGTTTATTTCATTAGTAATATTCAAATAGGCTTTATTCCAATAGGTTTTAGGCAATAATGTTAAATGCCAATACTCAAAAACACCCGATGGCGAAGTAACTAATAAGCCCACAGTAAATTGTATATCGCATTTATAATCTAGTTCAATATATACCGTGTTGCCCGATGTAGGTATGGCTAAAGGAGTGTTAGATATGGCTTGCATAGTATCATGTAAGGCATCCAGTGTAATCTTGCCCACAAAACTATTCAAATAACTTTCGGTAATAACTGTGTTATCATTGTTTCTGATAATAGTGGTATCGCCACTCCGCTTATTAAAGCTACTACCTACTTCAAAGCCTTCTTTATAAATAAAGTTTAAAGCTGTATTATACTTAGTGGTGGGCTTAATAGTATAGGTTTTACCCTTTTCAAAACTAATAGTATCAATATACGATGAATAAAAAGGATAAGCCGTACGTTTTATTACACTTGCATCCTTCATGATTCCAGGCGCTAATATTACCTGTGTTTTCCCTTCAGCAATTATAGGAATTTTACATGGCAATTCATAAGCCCCTAATGATTGTTCGTTTACATATACCCACACATCGGTAATCTTACTTGAGTTTGCACCCTCGGTAGATGAATTAGTAGTAATTGTAAATGGTTGTATATCTAAATAAATAGGGGTAGGCGAATCTTTATGACAGGCTATGAACAAACTACCCATACTAATCAATAAAATATAAATGCCTTTGTTGTAAATAAATTTCAATGGTAAAAATTAAGAAGTTAAAAGTGTAAATACAACGCTAAATTAAGCTGTATTATTTTGTTTAATCTTATTTAATATTTCATGTCCAATTAGCATAGCATTATAGCCATCTGCAAAAGGTACACGAGTTTCGGTATCGTTAATAATAGCATCTCTAAAATATTCTAATTCCATTTTAATGGCATTATTTTCATCTACTTTAGGTGCTTCAAAATGGATAAATTTTTTCTTATCATTTCCCAATTCAACTGGTATTGCCCAATCATCATCTTCGGCAGTAGAACTTAATCTACACACTTCCGTTTTCTTTTCTAAAAAATCTATTCCTATGTATGCATCACGTTGAAACAATCGCATCTTTCTCATTTTTTTTAATGAGATGCGGCTTGCTGTAATGTTAGCCACACAACCATTATCAAATTCTAATCTTGCATTTGCAATATCTGGTGTATCGCTAACAATAGCTACACCACTTGCACTTATTTTTTTTACAGATGATTTTACAATTGATAAAATAATATCAATATCGTGTATCATTAAATCCAACACCACAGCCACATCAGCCCCACGTGGATTAAATTGTGCTAAGCGATGGCATTCAATAAACATGGGGTTTAATTCTCTATCCTGAATAGATAAAAATGCAGGATTAAATCTTTCAACATGACCTACTTGTCCTTTTACACCAGCTTCTTGAATAAGCGTAATTAAATGTTTTGCCTCTTCCAAAGTATTGGTTAATGGCTTTTCTACAAACACATGTTTTTTCTTTTTCAAACATGCTACTGCATTTTCATAATGCGTAGTGGTAGTGCTTGGAATATCCATAGCATCTACCGAATCAATTAATTTTTCAACCGAATCAAATCGTTTAACACCCATGGCTTCAGCCTTTGCGGCATTTTCATCAAATGGGTCATAAAACCCAACTACTTCAATGCCGTCAATTAATAATAATTGTTGCAAATGAATTCTACCTAAATGCCCTGCACCCAATACGCCAAATTTTATCATTGCTAATTTTTTTACAACATAGAGACATAAGAAATCATAGTAGTTCGTCAAAATGTTTATTTACAAAAGTTTTTTGTCCGTTTTTAAAAATATTTGAACTATTAAAATTGATTAAAATTCCCTTAGGGGCTTTTAGCAATTTCATATAAGTTAATAATTGCGCCTCATGAATAGGCAACATAGATTCAACAGATTTAATTTCAATTACCAAACAATTCTCAATATAAAAATCACAACGTAAATCTGTTTCTGTTTGTAAACCTTTATAAAATACAGGAACCAATTTTTCAGACTCAAAATTTATTTCTCTTAATTTAAGTTCGTGCCATAAGCATTTATGGTAGATGCTTTCAAGCAATCCTGGCCCTAATTCTCTGTTTACTTCAATAGCAGCACCAATAATTTTATAGGTTAAATCATCTAAATATTTTCTTGTAATCATTTAAATAAGCAATCTATTGTTTTCTACTGTTTCTATGTGGTAATATTAAATACTATTTTAAATCCTTTTTATATCAGCTCCTAATGCAATTAATCGTTTATCAATAAACTGGTAGCCTCTATCAATTTGTTCAATATTATGAATTGTTGATTTGCCTTTGGCTGATAAAGCAGCTATCAGCAAAGCCACACCAGCTCTAATATCGGGGCTTGTCATACTTATTCCTCTTAATTGATATTGGCGATTATTTCCAATTACGGTACAACGATGTGGATCACATAAAATAATTTGAGCACCCATTTCAATTAATTTATCAGTAAAAAATAAACGGCTTTCAAACATCTTTTGATGAATTAAAACCGAACCTTTTGAGAAGATAGAAGTAACCAAAACAATACTAATTAAATCGGGTGTAAAGCCTGGCCATGGTGCATCATCAACCGTTAAGATAGAGCCATCAATAAAGGTTTGTATCTCGAATGGTTTGCTTCCTCTTACCAATAAATTATCGCCATTTATTAATTCAAAATCAATTCCTAATCTTTTAAATACAGTAGGTATCAATCCTAAATATTCATAGCCAACACCTTTAATGGTAATATCAGATTGTGTGGCAGCGGCTAATCCGATAAAGCTTCCAACTTCAATCATGTCAGGCAACATACGATGCTCTGTACCACCCAATTTTTCAACGCCTTCAATGGTTAAAAGGTTGCTACCAATTCCTGAAATTTTTGCACCCATTCTGTTCAGCATTTTACAAAGCTGTTGTAAATAAGGTTCGCAGGCTGCATTAAAAATAGTAGTAGTGCCCTTTGCTAAACATGCCGCCATTACTATGTTTGCCGTTCCTGTTACCGATGCTTCATCCAACAACATATAGCAGCCTTTTAACTCTTGTGCATCAATACTAAAAAAACTATCAGCTGAATCGAAATTAAATTTTGCACCTAAATTCTGAAACCCAATAAAGTGTGTATCTAATCTTCTTCTTCCAATTTTATCTCCGCCAGGTTTTGGCAAATATGCTTTTTTGTATCTGGCCAATAATGGACCTACAATCATTACCGAACCACGAAGAGCGCCGCCTTTTTTTCTAAAATCTTCGCTTTGCATAAAATCCATATTCACTTCTTTGGCTTCAAATGAATAAGTATCATCAGCTATTTTGGTAACTATTACACCAAAATCTCTCATCAAATCTATCAATGCCAATACATCTCGTATTTGCGGAATATTGCTGATAGTAACTTTTTCGGGTGTAAGCATTACTGCCGAAATAATTTGCAAAGCCTCGTTCTTTGCGCCTTGTGGCGTTATTTCGCCGCTTAATTTTTTACCGCCTATTACTTCAAATGCTGCTGACATGTGGTTTATGAATTTAGATGTTGCTAAAATAAATTAATTGTAATTGGTTAATGGCTATTCTACATTTCAGTTATCAGATGAAGCCATGTTTATTGTTTCTTTTTTTGGGTATTAAATAGTGACAATACATAATTACATTTGCAATGTGCAAATAAACATTACAGATACACTTAATCTTGTTTCAAAACTTTCAGTTCGTAGAATAGTTAATGCTTTTAAAGTATTGAGCAGTTTTTACTTTTCAAAATATTCAGGCAAAGCTGTGCAATGGGGAATGCCGATTACGATTTCGTTTGAACCAACCACCAGTTGCAATTTGCGATGCCCCGAATGTCCGAGCGGCTTACGAGCATTCACCCGACCAACAGGCATGTTGCAAAAAGATTTTTTCAAAACAACGATTGATGATTTGCACAAGGAATTATTATACTTGATTTTTTATTTTCAAGGCGAACCCTATTTGAATCCCGATTTTTTAGAAATGGTAAAATATGTCAGCGATAAAAAAATCTACACCGCCACATCTACCAATGCACATTATTTAACGGATGAAAACGCCAAACGCACTGTTGAAAGCGGTTTAGATAGATTAATCATTTCATTGGATGGTACAACGCAAGATGTGTACGAGCAATATCGTGTGGGTGGAAATTTGGAAAAAGTTTTAGCTGGCGCAAAAAATATTGTGAAATGGAAGAAGGAATTGAAGAGCAAAACACCTTATATCTTCTTTCAATTTTTAGTTGTAAAACCCAACGAACATCAAATTGAAGAAGTGAAAAAATTAGCTGCCGAAATTGGCGTTGATGATGTGAAATTTAAAACAGCGCAGATTTATGATTTTGAAAATGGCAATCCTTTAATTCCAACTATCGATAAATATTCGCGTTATGCTTTGCAAAATGATGGTACTTATAAAATTAAAAATAAATTAGCCAATCATTGCTGGAAACTGCAACACAGCTGCGTTATCAGTTGGGATGGATTGGTGGTGCCTTGTTGTTTTGATAAAGATGCCACCCATCATTTGGGGGATTTAAAAAACAAAAGTTTTAAAGAAATTTGGCACAACGAAGCGTATAAAAATTTCAGAAAGCAAATTTCCATTTCCCGAAAAAATATCGACATCTGTTCCAATTGCAGCGATGGAACGAAAGTTTGGGGCGATGATTGAAAATAGTATTTGGTTTTTAGTTTTCAAAAAAAGATTTAATTTTATAAAAAAAAGTGTATGCAAATTCAACAAGGAGGCTTATCAAATATGCAAATGGAATTGGTGAAAATGTTTAATTACAATTTGCCCGAAACTGAACTACAAGAAATAAAACAATTGTTGGTTCAGTATTTTGCTAAAAAAGTTTCAGACGATATGGATGCTGAATGGCAACGCCAAAATTGGACAGATGAAACCATGAATGTCTTTTTGAACGAACATTTACGAACAAAATATGAATAAGCCAAAAGTGGTTATAGATACTAATGTGTTGCTGATTTGAAAAACAAAAGTTTTAAAGAAATTTGGCACAACGAAGCATATAAAAATTTCAGAAAACAAATTTCCATTTCCCGAAAAAATATCGACATCTGTTCCAATTGCAGCGATGGAACAAAGGTTTGGGGCGATGATTAAACATTTCATCAAAAACAAAATCGAACAGCGATGAAAAAATATTTACTGATTTCTCTCTTGATTATTTCAAATATTGCTTTATCAAAAAGCTATTCAAATGATTCTGTTTATTACAAACATTCATTTACTATCAAACCAATTCCTTTAATTGTAATGGAATTAAGAGCAACTTATTGTTATCGGATAGACCCTAAGAATGCAATTGAATTAAACTTTGCTGTTCCAGTTTCTTACATGGATAAATATTCAAAACAACAAATACCACTATCATTTCAGTGGAATGATGGTTGGGTTGAGCCATTTACTTTACCTACAACTATTGGAGTTAAATATTGCATGATTAAGAACAATAAGAATGGCTATTCACAATTCGGTTTTGGATTTAACTATAAACAAATCAAAAATGCAATAATGAGTTTTGGTGGCGGTGATGCTGGGGGTTTTGATATTTTATATTCTCAAAAAAGAAAAGAGTTTATTTCTGATTATACTTACAATATTGAGAAAAGATTTTTCTCGAATTTATCCATTAAATTCTTTGTCGGTGGCGGATTAAGATTAGGCTATAACAACACCACAAAGGAAATCAATAGTTTTGGACGCTTAATAATACCAAGAGAAGGATACATTTATTTTGCAAACACCCATGATGCAATCCATAATGAAAATGGTTTTGCTATTTTACCTTCAATTTATCTCGGAGTAAATTTATCATTCAACTTTTGCAAAAGAAAAAAATGAGTCCAACTCTTTCCATTATCATCCCCAACTTCAACGGCAAACATTTGTTAGAAAAAAATCTACCAAGTGTATTAGCTGCTGCAAAGCAATGTGGGTGGGTATTTGAAATAATTGTAGCTGATGATGCTTCACCCGATGATTCCGTCTTGTTTCTCAAAAAAAATTATGCTGAAATTACATTAGTAGAAAATAAAATCAATGGTGGCTTTTCGAAAAATATCAACAGCGGAATTAAAATGGCAAAACACGATTGGGTTTTTGCATTGAACACTGACATTAGTTTGGATGAAAATTATTTCAATCCATTAGCAAAATATTTAGCTGATGAAAATTGTTTTGGTGTGATGGGAAGTATTTATGATGAGCAAACCAAACAATTGATTGATGCTGCTAAATATCCTGCCACAAAGGGCTTGCAAGTGGTTGGTACGAAAAATTATAAATCACAAATTGAAAATTCAAGTGCAAAGTTGCCAACATTTTTTCTCTCGGGAGCCAATGCTTTGATAAACAGAAATAAATTGTTGCTGTTGGAAGGGTATGATGAAATTTATTCGCCTTTTTATCAGGAAGATTTTGATTTGGGAATCAAAGCCTGGCGCATGGGTTGGAGTTGTTATTACGAACCTGGTGCAAAATGTTTTCATGCAACATCATCAACCATTGAATCAAATTTTAAAAAGAAAAAAGTAGCAATCATTTCTTTACGAAATAAAATGATTTTGCACTATATACATTTGCCAATGTATTTATTAATGCCTTGGAGTGCTTTATTATGGCTTAATTTACTCATTCGATGGGTTTGGGCTGATTTTGGTTTTTATGATGCTTTTGGGCAATATTTGTCCATGCTTCAACAAATTGCACAACGCAGAATTTCGTTTAATAAATTATTAAAGCAACAAAATGGTTCGCTTAATTTGCCAAGTGTGATTCAAAAAATAAAAAAAGAAATCCCTGCTAACATTGAAAAATTTTAGTTGAAAAACAATATTCAACATATCATCATTTCTCGTACTGATGCCATTGGCGATGTGGTTCTGACTCTGCCATTGTGTGGTGTTTTGAAAAATGAGCATCCGAATTTAAAAATCACATTTCTCGGAAATACTTATACCAAACCAGTTGTAGAGCTTTCAAAAAATGTAGATGCATTTTTGAATTGGGATGATGTAAAAAATAAATCGGCAAAAGAACAAGCTGATTTTTTAAAAGAAGTCAAGGCTGATTGCATTCTGCATGTTTTTCCAAGAAAAGAAATTGCAAATGCAGCGAAGTCGGCAAAAATAAAATTGCGTATTGGTACAAGAAGCAGATTGTTTCATTGGTTTACTTGTAACCAATTAGTATCGTTGCATCGGAAAAATTCTGATTTACACGAAGCGCAGTTGAATATTTTATTGGCGAAAAACATTTTACAAAATACCAATTTTGAAGTTGAAAATTTAGAGCAATTCTATAATTGTAAACAGACTGAAATGTATAATCATTCAGTATTTCAACTGATTGACAAAAATAAATTCAATTTAATTTTACATCCAAAATCGAAAGGAAGTGCTCGTGAGTGGTCTTTGGATAAGTATTTGCAGTTGATTGAAAAATTACCTGCCTCTAAATTTAATATTTTTATTACAGGTAATGATGCTGAAAAATTGTTGTTGAATGATTGGTTGAAAAAGTTGCCTAATCATGTACATGATATAACTGGGAAATTTACTTTGCCCCAATTTATTTCTTTTATCAATGCATGTGATGGATTGATTGCCGCCAGCACAGGTCCGCTACACATCGCATCAATGCTGGGCAAACGAGCTATTGGTTTGTATGCGCCTATGCGACCAATTTTTCCGATGCGTTGGAAGCCAATTGGCAAGCAAGCTGATTATTTGGTTATGGAAAAAGAAAATTGTTTTGATTGCAAACACAAGCCTTCGAAATGTAGTTGTATTCAACAAATTGAAGTGGATGAAGTAAAAAATAAATTGATGGATACTTTAGAAAATAATTAAATAATCTCTTTTTTTGAAATAAACAACAAGCCTATATAAGTTGCTAAACCGTTGATGATTAACAATTCCATTCCTAATTTGTAGCCATGCAAAATATCGCAATTTATATTTAATTGATTTAAGCAATAGCATAGCAAGGGCGCTGCAATACAAACTATCCACGAATATTTATCTTCAATTTTTCGTTTTGATAATAAACCAAAAGCATACAATCCTAATAGTGGTCCATATGTGTACGATGCAATTAATAGCAACAAATCAATTATTGATTTTTCATTAATGATTTTGAAAATAATGATGCAAAGCAAAAATGCTGCAACTACGCCTAATTGAACACGTTTACGGATTTTCTTTTTTTCATCATCGTTTAATTTTTCGTTTTTATTGATGCCTAATACATCAACACAAATAGAAGTAGTAAGCGCTGTAATAGCACCATCGGCGCTTGGAAACAATGCACTTATCAAACCAATAATAAACAATAATGCAACCACAGGTGGTAAATAATGCAAGGCAATAATTGGAAACAATTCATCAGCCGATGTGGGTTTAATAATGTGATTGGCATCAACATATAAATACAATAAACCGCCTAAAACCAAAAACACAAAATTTACCAACAACAAAATAAAGCTAAACGAAATCATGTTTTTTTGTGCATCACCTAATGTTTTGCAGCTGATATTTTTTTGCATCATTTCTTGGTCAAGCCCTGTCATGGCAATGGTTACGAAAGCACCACCAATAATTTGCTTCAGAAAAAATACTGGCGAATGGTAATCGATTTCCCAAATTTTATTGTAACCTTTTGCCGAAAAATTTTGCCACATGATTTCAATATTTAATCCTAAATTATTTTTGATAAACCATACACAAACGCCTAAAGCCAACAACATAAAAGTGGTTTGTAGCATATCTGTCCATACAATTGTTTTTACACCGCCTTTAAAAGTGTATAGCCAAATCATCACTAAAATAATTAAAGTAGTAACAGGAAATGGAACATGCCATGCATCTAAAATAAAAAGTTGTAAAACATTTATTACCAAATACATTCTAATAGTAGCGCCCATTGTACGACTTACAATAAAAAAAAGCGAACCCGTTTTGTAAGTTGTATTACCAAAGCGTTGCAATAAATAATGATAAATAGAGGTGAGTTGTAGTCGATAATATAAAGGCAATAGCACAAAAGCTACGGCATAATATCCAATGAAATAGCCTACTACGATGCCAAAATAAACAAAATGTTTGCTTTCAACAGCGCCTGGCACACTCATAAAAGTTACACCACTTAATGATGTACCTATCATACCATAAGCCACCACCAACCAATTACTTTGCCTACCGCCAACAAAAAATGAATGCTCTGTAGCACCACGAGATGTGTACCAAGCCACGGCATATAAACCAACAAAATAAATTAGTATGCAAATTAAAAATATAAGGGGCGACATTTATTTTTCTATTAAATAAGCTTGCTTAGGCTCAAATGTTTTGATTTGATTTTCGAAGGGTAAAATGAATTGATTTAATTCTTCAACTTTGCTTGAAAGAGAATTTAAAACCACCACAATAATATTGTAACTATTTAGATTTTGTTGAAACATAAGGTTTTTATCTATAGTAACAATAATCTCAAAACCATTATCAATGCAAAGTTTCATTAAACTTCCATTTTTCATTCCCCTCCAATTCATTTCATTTACTGTAAATATTTGGTGGGTTGAATTGAAATGTTTTTTTAGCTTTTTGGTAATGCATTCATCAAGCAATATCTTCATATAAAATTTGAGTTGATGAATTAACTAATTGATTTGAAATTTCTAAAATTTTTACTACTTGTTTTTTTTCAACTCCTTCAAAGTCTTCTAAAAATGTTTCAATTGTTTCACCAGTTTCTAAATAGTCGAATAAGTTTTTAATGGGAACTCTTGTTCCAAAAAAAACTGGCGTTCCGCCTAAAATTTCTTTATCAATATGTATTATTTTGTTATCCATAACATTTCAAAATTTATTCAAAGTTAAATAAAATAATATCAACTCACTTTTGTAATCTTAACCATATTGGTTGGCAACTCGGCTTCAATAGGCATCGAGCCTGTATTGATTACCACATCGCCCGATTGAATTAATTTTCTGCCTTTTAAAATCAAATGTGTGCCTTTAATCATTTCGTCAATGGTATCCATATTCGGAAAATAAAATGTGCGGCTTACACCCCAACTCAAACTTAATTGATTCACTAATTCAATTCTGTCTGTAAAAACATAAATAGGGCAATGCGGTCTGAAACTGCTTACCATAAAGGCTGTGTAGCCGCTTCGTGTAGTGGCAACTAATGCATTAGCATCCACCTCTTTTGTCATTTGTGCAGCGTTATAGCATAATGCATCGCTTAAAAAAGTAGGCGAATGTTTTTGCGGAACAAGATTTCGGTTATACACCACTTCTTCACGTTCTACTTCAACAATTATTTTTTTCATCGTTTCAACAACCAACACAGGATGCATACCGCTGGCTGTTTCGCCGCTTAACATTACAGCATCTGCCCCTTCTAATACTGCATTCGCAACATCAGTAATATCGGCACGTGATGGCTTTGTGTTTTCCATCATGCTCTCCATCATTTGCGTAGCCATAATTACGGGCTTAGCTCTATGAATACATTTACGGATAATTGTTTTTTGAATTAATGGAATTTGCTCAACAGGAAGTTCAACGCCTAAATCGCCACGGGCAACCATTACACCATCCGATAATATTATTATATCTCGTAAATGTTCAAGCGCTTCGGGCTTTTCTATTTTGGCAATTACTTTTATTAAGCTGTTTTTTTCGGCAATAATTTTTTTAATATCAAAGATATCCTTTGGCTGACGAACAAATGAAAGCGCCACCCAATCCAATTTTTGTTCGATAATAAAATCTAAATCAATTAAATCTTTTTCAGTTAAACAAGGCAACGAAATTTTTGTATTAGGTAAATTAATTCCTTTTTTACTCTTCAAAGTGCCGCCATTAGGGCATTCCAAACGCACTTCTTTTTTTGCATGGTCAATAGCAATTACTTTCAATTCTATTTTTCCATCATCTACTAATATTAATTGCCCTACTTCAACATCGTCATGCAAATTGGGATATGATACATAAATGCGTTGTGCATTGCCCACACATTTTTCATTTGTAAATAAAATTTGCTGACCTGGAATTAAGTGCAACTCATTGTTTTCCACTTCGCCAATACGAAGCTTAGGCCCTTGTAAATCGCCAAGTATAGCAGTTGTAAAGCCATACTCTTCATTCAGTCTGCGGATATGCGAAATTACTTCACCATGTTTTTCATGTGTGCCATGCGAAAAATTTAATCTGAAAACATTTACACCTGTTTTCATTAATTCATACAGCATTTCGTACGAACTACACGAAGGCCCAACGGTAGCAACAATTTTAGTTTTATTCATAAGTAAGAAAAAAAATGAACGGCAAAGATAAGCAGGATGATAGCAATTGGTACGTAAAGAATTATTTAACTATCGTCCCATCGCTCATTTCAATAACCCTATCGCTATCGTTTGCAAAATCTGAATCATGTGTTACAGTAATAATTGTTTGATTGTTTTCTGCTATTAATCTTTTAAATATTTCAAATACTTTTCGACTGTTATTTTTATCCAAATTTCCTGTTGGCTCATCGCACATAATTATGGTTGGATTATTAATTAATGCCCGAGCAATAGCAACACGTTGTTGTTGTCCGCCAGAAAGTTTTGCAGATGTTTTTAATGCATAATCTTGCATATCTACTAGTTTTAATTTTTCGATAGCATGATACTCTAATTCTTCTTTTGTGTATTTGTTTAATTTCATGGCTGGCATCATCACATTTTTTAATACTGAAAATTCAGGTAATAAATAATGAAATTGAAACACAAATCCTAAATGCTCATTTCTGAATTTTGCTAATTCATTTTGGCTCAAACCATTTAATGCTTTATCTACCATTTCTAAACTACCTGTATAATCGGTATCCATGGTTGAAAGAACATACAGCAATGTTGATTTACCACAACCCGATTTGCCAATGATAGATAAAAATTCGCCTTTAGCAACAGCAAAGCTTACCCCTTTTAAAATCTGAACTTCAGGGTTTTCGGGAAACGATTTTATAATATTTTTAGCTATTAAAATGTTGCTCATATTTATCCTCTTATAATTTTTACAGGATCAATCTTTGATGCCTTTATAGCTGGCATGTAGCCTGCAATCAATGTTGTAATAAATCCAAACGATACACCCATCACATAATGTTTTACTAAAAAATTAACTGGAAAAGTATCAATTCGAAAAAATGTACCGGCAGGAAACGGTGTAATACTTAATAAATAACTTAAACAAAATCCTATTAATAAGCCTAGCAATCCACCCATTACACCAATGATTAATGATTCTAATAAAAAAATTGCGGTAATATCAAAGCTTTCAAATCCAGTGGCTTTAAGTATGGCAATGTCTTTCATTTTGTTCATAATATTCATATTCATTATATTGTAAATACCAAATCCTGCCACAAGTAATAAAGTAAACGAAACTACAAAAGTCATAATGTTTCTTATTTTTTCGCCTGCCAAAATAGAAGCATTTGCTTCTTGCCAATCTTCTAAATATAAATCAGGGTTGGTTTGTTTTATTGATGATTTTATTTTTTCAAAATCATTCATATCATTTAGTTTCAAATTTAAATCGGTTATATACGAAGGATCACGACTTAATACTTTTTGTACTGTATTTAATGATGCAAAACTTTTTGTATCATCTAATGTGCTGATGCCATAAGAAAAAATACCTACTACTTTTAATACAAGATTATTTCCTTGGGGTGTTGTAACGCTTACTCGGTCGCCTATTTTTACGCTTGTTTTTTCTGCTAATCCTTTACCTAAAACTATAACATTATTTCCTTTCAATAAATCATACCAATCTCCCTCATCCATTTTTTTATTCATATAAAAAAGAGCATCTTGTTTTTTTACATCAATACCAGATATTGTTCCAGGAATTTGAACGGGCCCATTGTTAAAAAAAACCTGTGAGCTAACCATTGGAGCAACACCTTTTACACCCTGCATTTTTTCTATTTGAGATGCTACCAACAATCCATTTTTTATTTTTGGTAAAATATTTTTTGGACGTTGATGATTTACCACCAACCAATTTTTTGTACTATCAGCAATGGTTGCAATAATTTTTGTTTCTTTAACTTTTACTGGGTTATATATATGAATATGTGGTGTATTATCCATAGCCATATCTTTTAAAAACTGATTTACACCAGTCATAAAACTTATCATAACAATAAACATGCTTATACCAAATGTAACACCAAGCATTGCAACTATTGTTTGCTTTACCTTTGAAACAAGATGTGTAATTGCTATTTCAACAATCAGCCCTATATTCATAATTTTTCAATTATTATATTTGAAGAAGTAATGCCACTAATAATTTCAACAAATTCCTTATCTTCTATGCCTTTCTTTATTTTAACTTTTAATTTTCCTGTTTCCTTTTTAATCCACACACTATCTCCAGATAACAATGCCTGTTTGGGAATAACCAAAACCTGTTTGTTTTCATTCACTACAATATTAGCTTCTACATTTAATCCATAAAAATTAGCAGGCAATGCTTCATCAAAAATCGCATCTACTTTTATTGATTGTTCAATTCTATTTAGCGATGGATAGATTTTTGTAATCGTAGCTTTAAAAACTCTATTTGGGTAGGCATCCATTGTTATCAATACTTTTTGATTGGTTTTGATTTTATTTAAATCGGTTTCATCAACCGACAATCGTGCAATCAATTTTCCACTTCCTATTAAAGCAACAGGTTGATTGGGCAAAATTAAATCACCCTCATTTTTATAAATATCATATACTGTTCCAGCCACAATATTTTTTATTTGAGTATTTATAATTTCATTTTTAGCAACATTTAGTTGATTTTGAGATTGCTGTAAAGTTAATGCCGATGAGAGCTTTAATTGATTTAGCTGTATTTTTAAGCTATTCAATTCTATAGCACTTGATTTAAATTTTAATTCAAAATTTTCAACCGTAGTTTTCGTTGTAGCATTTTGTTGATATAAATTTTGATACCGAACAAAATTGATACTATCAATCAAATATTTTGATTTTGCCAATTCAATTTTATTTTTCAAATCGCTGAATAAAGGCGCATTGGCTGCCGTTATTGGAATAGTTTTTTGCATCAAGTCTTCAGCCGATTGCATTTGTATATTCCTAGTACTACTTTGTAATTGAAATAAAATTTGGTTTGCCTTTACTTCATCTCCTTCTTTAACAAAAGAATGAATTAAGAATCCATCAGATAATGAAATAAGCTTATAATCATTTTCTGAAACAAGCACACCAGAAGCATACACAGCTTCAGTCAACGATTTAATTTCAGGTTTAATTTCTATTTCTGTTTGTTTACAAGAATAAATAACCGCTATACATACTAAAATTAATAATCGGAATTTCATGATTCAAATTTTATGCAAAGCAACTATGTTTTGATGAATTAACCTATGACATATTTCATAACAAAAAAGGGCTTCATTTTTTTGAAAAAAGAACCACATTGCTTGCAAAATTCTTTGCAACTTTGCAACCTCAAAAATTATTGATTTTTATACATGATTGACAAATTAGAAATAGCCGAACATAGGTTTGAAGATATTGCAAGATTGCTTACACAGCCCGATTTGATGAACGACATCAAAAAATTTACGGCATTAAGTAAAGAATATAAAGAATTAGAAAAACTGGTTTTAATTTTTCGTGAATACAGAACCATATTAAAAAATTATGAAGAGAGTCGTGAACTTTTTTTAACTGAAAAAGATGCCGAAATGAGGCAAATGGCAAAAGAAGAAATTGAAATTTTAGAACCCAGAAAATTAGATTTAGAAGAACGTCTTAGATTGATGTTAATTCCTAAAGACCCTGAAGATGCAAAAAATGCAATTATTGAAATACGGGCTGGAACAGGTGGCGATGAAGCCTCATTATTTGCTGGTGAATTATTAAGAATGTATCAACGCTATTGCGAACGCCGTGGCTGGAAAGTGGCTTTGCTGGATGAAAGCGAAGGCACTGTAGGCGGTTATAAAGATGTATCGATGGAGGTAACTGGCGAAGACGTATATGGTACTTTAAAATTTGAAAGTGGCGTACATCGTGTACAACGTGTACCTCATACCGAAGCTAACGGACGGGTGCATACAAGCGCCGCAACCGTAGCTGTAATGCCCGAAGCAGATGAAATAGATTTTGAATTAAAAGAAAGTGATGTGAAAATGGAAACATCACGAAGTGGTGGTGCTGGCGGACAAAATGTAAATAAAGTAGAAACTAAAGTACAGCTAACACATATTCCAACTGGTGTTGTAGTTATTTGTCAAACGGAGCGTTCGCAATTAGGTAATAGAGAAAAAGCAATGAATAAATTACGTTCGAAATTGTACGAAGAACAAGTGCGGAAACATGAAGATGCAATTGCTGCTAAACGTAAAACATTGGTAAGCACAGGCGATAGAAGTGCAAAAATAAGAACCTATAATTTTCCGCAAGGGCGTATGACCGACCACCGTATTGGCTTAACGCTTTATACCCTTGATGCTGTGATGAATGGCGAAATACAAGAAATGCTCGATAAATTGCAATTTGAAGAAAACACCGAAAGATTGAAAGAGCAGGGGGTAAGTTAATTCGTTTCCTTAACTTAATCATCTTCATAAAAATTGTATTCTTATTGTAGATGCTTTATTAGAAAAAATCAAACAAGTATTTTTCGTCAAAATCAATTTCAAATTTTTTCAAGAAGGAAATATATTCCTCTTTAAAACTAATTTTCTTATGATGCTCTTCTTGATTTTCGATATAATTAATTACATCTTTCACTTGCGATTTGCTGTAGGAGAAGGCTCCATAACCAGATTGCCATTCAAATTTGCCTCTTACTAATTTTTTATCGTTAATCCATTTTGATGAACTCCCTTTTATATCCTGCATCAAATCTGAAATAGATTGTGTAGGTCGCATACCAATAAATAAATGCACATGGTCGGGCATTCCATTTATGCAAATCATTTTATGTTCGTGGTGTTGCACAATGCCGCTGATATATTTATACAACTCATCTTTCCATGATTTTTGAATCAAAGCATCACGATGTTTTACAACAAAAACAAAATGCAGATGAACTTGAGTATAGGTGTTTGCCATTGATCAAAATTGTAGTTACCGATATTTAATCACTACGTGATTTAATACAGAAACATCTGAAAAATTCAGACGAAGGATTTTATTTGGAGACAATTGTGCCATAGGCACAATATATCGGTAACAAAAACGAACGATAGGAACAATCAAGTGCCATCGGCACGAAATAAATTCTTTCTAAATTATTATTGCATCCCCCTCACCGCCTTCACCACATCATCTACATAAAAACCACATTCTTGTTGTAGTTCTTTTGGTGTGCCTTGTTCAATAAATGTATCGGGTATGCCTAATCGTTTTACATGAGCTGTGTAATTATTATCATTCATCCATTCTAAAATAGCTGAACCAAATCCACCAGTAATACAGCCATCTTCAATGGTTATAACCTTTTTAAATTTACCAAAAATTTCATGAAGCATTTCAGCATCTAATGGTTTTACAAAACGCATATCATAATGCGCTGGGTAAATATTTTCAGCATGTAATGTTTTAAAAGCTTCAGTTACAAAATTTCCTACATGCCCAATTGAAAGCACAGCCACATTTTCGCCATCACATATTTTTCTGCCTTTACCAATTTCTATTTCGGCAAATGGGCGTTGCCAATCCGTCATCACACCTTCTCCTCTTGGATATCTGATACAAAACGGAACTTTATTTTTTTCTAATTGCGCTGTGTACATTAAGTTTCTCAACTCTTCTTCATTCATGGGTGCACTTACAATTAATTGCGGAATGCAACGCATATACGCCATATCATAAGCACCATGATGCGTAGCGCCATCATCGCCCACCAAACCACCTCTATCCATACACAATACTACAGGAAGATTTTGCAATGCCACATCATGTATTACTTGGTCGTAAGCTCGTTGCATGAACGAAGAATAGATATTACAAAATGGTCGTAAGCCTTGTGTGGCCAAACCTGCCGAAAATGTAACTGCATGTTGCTCGGCAATGCCCACATCAAAAGCTCTTGTTGGCATTTCTTTCATCATATATTTTAATGAGCTACCACTCGGCATAGCAGGTGTAACGCCCATTATTTTATCATTCTGTTTTGCTAATTCAATCATTGTCCAGCCAAATACATCTTGGTATTTTGGTGGCATGGGTTTATCAATAATTTTCTTTTTTAATTCGCCCGTTTCCGAATTAAATAAACCTGGTGCATGCCATAAAGTTTGGTCTTTTTCGGCTAAATCATAGCCCTTTCCTTTTGTAGTAAGTGCATGCAATATTTTTACACCATCAATATTTTTTAATTCTGAAAATACTTCCACCAATCGTAAAACATCATGCCCATCAATAGGTCCAAAATACCTTAATTGCAATGATTCAAAAATGTTTGCCGATTTTGTAATCACACCTTTTAGCCCAGCTTCAATTTTGCTAAGCATGTGGCGGCTCATGTTTCCACCAGGAATACTTCCAAGCGTATTCCAAATATCATTTCGTATTTTATTGTATGTGGCAGATGTAGTTACATCGGTTAAATATTCTTTTAATGCACCTACATTTTGGTCGATGCTCATACAATTATCATTCAACACAATTAACATATTTGTTTTGCTAACACCTGCATGATTCATGGCTTCAAATGCCATTCCTGCTGTCATAGCGCCATCACCAATCACAGCAATATGTTGTTTCTTTTTATCTTTTTTATATTTCGAAGCCATCGCCATTCCTAATGCTGCCGAAATAGATGTGGATGAATGACCTACACCAAATGTATCATAATTACTTTCATCGCGTTTTGGAAAACCGCTAATGCCTTTGTATTTTCTGTTGGTATGAAAATCTTCTCTTCTTCCTGTTAAAATTTTATGTCCATAAGCCTGATGACCTACATCCCAAATTAATTGGTCGTTTGGCGTATCAAATACATAATGAATAGCCACCGTTAATTCAACCACACCCATGCTGGCGCCAAAATGCCCACCATACACACTTACAGTATCTACAATAAATTGTCTTAATTCTTTACAAACCTGCGGCAATTGGTCTTTTCGAAGCTTTCTTAAATCTTCGGGGTAAATAATTTTGCTTAATAATGGGCCAGGAACTGCTTTACTCATTGATTGGTTTTAGGAAAATGATTGGTTCAAATATCTGAAATATTTTTTATAAATAAGTTGTCAGATGGTTTTGGTTTTTTAACAACGCAATTAAAAATTTGTTTATTACTTCAACACTGATGTTTAAAAAATAAATAACATTTAAGCCTGTTCCGTATTTACCACAGCCAAACATTTATCTACTTCTTTAATCATATTCGAAATCATTTTTTTCAATTCTGCTTTTTTAATATCATCTTCATCGCTTAACGATTTAGCTAATTTCAACGATTGCATTTGTGCTTCTAATTCTGCAATTTTTGTTTCGCTTTGTTTTTTGCTTTCTTCAGCATTGATAAGCTGTTCAACCAATTTATCGTTTTCGGTTTTTGCCTTTTCAATTTCATTTTTTTGCTGTTCAATTTTTTGTTGAACAAGTATAATTTTTTGTTGAATGGCTTCTAATGATTGTAAAGATTCGTTCATGATTATTATAGTTAGATTTTTTTGTAATTATTTATTTTAGCTTTAACCAGCTAATAATTGGGTAATGATCGGAATATGGATTTGTTTTTATCACATCAAATTTCATTACTTCAATTGATTTATCGGGCAAAATATAATCTATTCGCATAAATGGAAATTTGCTGATATAGCTTGTTCCAATTCCTTTTGATGAAACCAAAAAAGCATCTTGTAAATTTTGATGAATAGTATGATAACTATACGATGCTGGGGTATCATTAAAATCGCCACAAACAATTACAGGATAAGGACTTTCGGCTACAGCCTTTGCCACCATATCGGCTTGGTGTGCACGACGAACAAACCCACGTTTTAGCTTTCGCAAAATTCGTTTTCCTCTATTAATATCCTTGTCGTCATCAAGCTGTATATCATCTAAATATTTGTAATCTTCTTTGCCAAAATAAACCGATTGAAGATGTGTATTTATTACCCGATAAATTCTGTTATTAATTTGAATATCAGAAAATGAAGCCGCATTATCGGTATGATTTCCAAAATCAATTTTACCCGATTTAATAATTGGAAAATCGCTAAACGTGGCTACACCCCAATGGTCTATGCCACGAAGTGTAGATGTAATTTCGAAATGATAATATTTGTATCCAATTTTTTCTGTTAGTTTTTTTATGGTATTATATTTTTTATAATCAGGATTTTCGGTAGAATAAAATTCTTGAAAACAAGCTATTTGAGGATGTGCCTCTTCTACATTTTTCAAAATTTCTTTTTGATGATTTTTATCATCGCTCCATTCATACAAATCAAAAACTCGTACGTTGTAATTCATTACTTTAATAATGTTGGAATTGTTTTTGGTAAATGGTTTTTCGTTGCCCCAAGCAAATGTGTTTTGAATATTTTTAAAATTTAAAATAAGAATGGATAGCGAAAGTAAAATCCACCAATTTCTTTTTATCAACCAAAATAAAATGAATAGAAAATTGATTAATAAAATGTAAGGAAAGCCAAGCCCTGCAAACGAAATCCACCAAATGGTTGAAGGACTTACAAATACATTAAACACTGCCATTAATAATAAAATAGCAGGCGGAAAATTTAACACCACAAAAATTCGTTCAAACCAACTCAAATTTTTCATCGATGCAAATTGATTATTAAATAACAAAAATGCAAATGAGTTGAGGATAAATATTTTATTGTTCTATAAAATGCTCATATTCCCATCTTAATAAAGCTACATTCAGTAAAAACACATAATGACTTCATTTTAAAATAAATTTTAAAATAAATTTGGTAAATAGAAAATGGCACTTATCTTTGCCGTCCGAAAAAATTCTAACGAATATAAAAAAGTTCATTTAAACGATGTCACAAAGAATCCGAATCAAATTAAAATCTTACGACCACAATTTAGTTGATAAATCAGCTGAAAAAATCGTTAAGACAGTTCGAGTAACAGGCGCTGTAGTAAGTGGTCCTATTCCGTTACCAACAGATAGAAGAATCTTCACTGTTAACCGTAGTCCACACGTTGATAAAAAGTCTCGTGACCAATTTCAGCTTTGTACTTACAAACGTTTAATGGATATTTATTCATCAACTTCAAAAACTGTTGATGCATTAATGAAGTTAGAATTACCAAGTGGCGTTGAAGTAGAAATTAAAGCATAACAGCTTTTTAAAATATTAGTAAAAGCGTAAATTTTCTTAGTTGAAGATTTACGCTTTTTTAGTTTTGCAGCATTTTTATTTAGCATTTATCAAATCCAATCACATTGAAACTTTTCCCTAATTTAGTAAAAGGCATTACACAATCGCTTCGCAATATTTTTGAAAAAAGATACCATGCCGATAAAGTGATTGAATATTTATTTAACGACAACCCTAAATGGGGCAGCCGTGATAGAGCTTTTGTGGCCGAAAGTGTTTTTGATATGGTAAGGCAATGGCGCAGATTATGGGCTATTTTAGAAAAAGATGTAAGCTTTGATGAAGCTACTTTAACCGAATTATTTGGCGTATATTGGATAATAAAAACCTTTGAAGTACCCGATTGGACAGAGTTTGCCGATTTGAATATTGATGTAATTCTTCAACGTGATAGAGAAATATTTAGTCGCAGTATTCAGTATTCAATTGATGATACTATTGATGCCATTGCATTTGAAGAAATTGGCGAAAGATGGGAAACCGAATTAGCAGCTATGAACAAAATGGCTGAAGTTGTAATTAGAACCAACACTATTAAAATATCTGTTCATCAGCTTTTAGCAGAATTTGAAAAAGAGCAAATGGAAATTGGGTTGGTAGAAAATATGCCCGAAGCCTTGATTTTAAAACAACGTAGAAATTTGTTTAGCAATCAATTATTTAAAAATGGTTGGTTTGAAGTACAAGATGCTGGCTCACAATTAATTGCTCCGTTTTTAAAAGTTGAACCTGGTATGAGAGTGATAGATGCTTGCGCTGGTGCTGGTGGCAAAACCTTACACATAGCCACTTTGATGCAAAACAAAGGAAGAATAATTGCGATGGATATTGAAGCAAAAAAATTGGAAGAAGTAAAGCGCCGTTCGAAACGAAATGGTGTATCTATCATTGAAACAAAATGGATTGAAAATTCGAAAACAATAAAACGATTGCACGAAACAGCCGACAGACTTTTGTTGGATGTGCCTTGCAGCGGCTTAGGTGTGTTGAAACGCAATCCTGATGCTAAATACAAAATTGATCCTAATTTTATTAAGCAAATTAAAATAACCCAACAAGATATTATTCAGCGCTATTCGGGGATGTTAAAAAAAGGCGGAATGATGGTGTATGCCACTTGCAGCCTGTTGCCTTCGGAAAACAATAAACAGATTGAAACATTTTTAGCTAATAATAAAAACTTTTCGTTGTTAGAAGAAAAAATGATTTATCCATCGGAGTTTGGCTTTGATGGATTTTACATGGCTAGGCTTTTAAAAAATTAAAAGTTGACTAACAAAATAAAAATCTAAAATTTCGAATATTACGTTTGTTTATCGAAATTGCACTTTCTTACAAACAATCAATCTTAATTAAGGGATGAAAAAACTTTTTCTTTTCTGCTCGTTGCTGTTAACCGTTTTAGGTTTTAGTATTAATAAAACAAATGCTGAAGAACCTTTGTTGCCAGCAAAAATTACAACAGAAACAAAATCGTTAGGTAATAATGAATTTGTATTACGCTTTAATTTTAGCATACCCGATAAACACCATGTGTTTACGCAACATTTAGACCCTAATGCAACTGGCACACCAGCAGTATTCGATTTTCAAAAATCGAAAGATTATGAATTGATTGGTACTGTAAAAGAAATTGGAAAATTATTAAACGAGCCGGATCCTGTAGATGCCAAAGTAAAATTAGAATACTACAAAAACAGTGTGGTTTTCGAACAAAAAATAAAATTAAAAGCAAAAGCTACAAAGATTAAATGTGCTACAACTTATGGTATTTGTAATGAATCTACTTGTATGCCACCACGAGATAAAGATTATTTTTTTGAAGTAAAAGAAGAAGCCGAAAACACAAGTACACAAGGTGCTACACCAATTGTTGATACTACTAATAAAGCTGAAATACAAACTACAAAAACAGAAATTACATCATCAACTTCAAACACCGATGCAAGCGATGAATCATCAGTAACTACACACGATTCTATTTGGAAAATATTTTTAAAAGGATTGTTGGGCGGCTTGGGCGCATTGCTAATGCCATGCGTATATCCAATGATTCCG
The DNA here is from genome assembly GCA_046051225.1 of Bacteroidota bacterium. Lineage (GTDB taxonomy): Bacteria > Bacteroidota > Bacteroidia > Chitinophagales > CAIODY01 > CAIODY01. Next base: position 343,061 of record JBJOOR010000001.1, read on the forward strand.
TTAACCGTAAGTTTTTTTACTAAAAAAAGTAAAACACGGGCTAAAGGAATTAGCAACGCCATGATTTATGGTTTATCAATGATTGCTATTTTTCTTTCTATTGGTTTATTGGTAAGCCTTTTGGGCAATTCATCTACGCCCAATCAATTGGCTACAAACCCTTGGTTGAATGGTTTATTCTTTTTAATATTTGTAGCATTTGCCTTGTCATTTTTTGGTGCATTCGAACTTACATTGCCAAGTAGTTGGGTTGATAAAACTGATAAAGCATCTGAAAAAGGTGGCTTAATTGGAATATTTTTTATGGCATTTACCATGGTGTTGGTTTCGTTTTCATGTACGGCCCCCATCATGGGAAGCTTGCTAACAGCAATGGTTTCATCCAGTTCAAAATCAGGTCCTATTATGGGAATGTTTGGTTTTTCATTAGCCTTTGCATTACCATTTACATTGTTTGCCATTTTTCCAAGTTGGTTAAATTCATTACCAAAATCGGGTGGATGGATGAATGTATTTAAAGTAAGCGTTGGCTTTTTAGAATTGGCAATGGCATTAAAATTTTTATCAAATATTGATTTAGTTTTTCAATGGCATATTATTACCAGAGAAATTTTTATTGCTTCGTGGGTTGTAATATTTGGTTTGTTGGGCGTTTATTTAATGGGCTGGATAAAATTTTCGCATGATAGCGATGCGCCTTATCTTTCTATCGGGCGATTGATGTTTGCAATACTTGCATTCATTTTCACCGTGTATTTAATTCCTGGTTTATGGGGTGCTCCATTGGAAATTATTAGCGGCTTTCCGCCACCCGAATTTTATAAAGAATGGAAAATGCCAACGAACAATAATGCTGTTATTTCATCTGATGGTAAAACAACGGGGCATAAAGAAGAGTGTCCGCTGAACTTAAATTGTTACCACGATTTTGAAGCGGCAAGTAAAATTGCACAAGAACAAAATAAGCCTTTGTTTTTAGATTTTACAGGTTGGAATTGTGCTAACTGCCGCAAGATGGAACAAACAGTTTGGAACAAACCAGAAATTTTTAAATTGTTGAATGAAAAGTTTGTGGTGGTTTCGTTGTATTGCGATGATAGAGCCAAATTGCCCGAAGCCGAACAATTTGTTTCGAAATTTAATGGCGAAAAAATAACAACAGTTGGCGAAAAATGGAGCGACTTACAAATCAGCAGATACAACAGATTAGGTCAACCTTATTATGCTATTTTAAATCAGGATGGAAAAGATATTGCACCATCAACAGGTGCTAATTTTAATGCGGATGAATATTTAAAATTTTTGCAAACTGGCATTGATAATTATAAGGCTAAATAATTTAACGTTTAGGTTCTTAAATAGTAAATGAATTTGTGTTTCTTTGAGTTGTATTTTTAAAAGAAATAACGATTCTGTTTCATGAAATTTTTATCATCTCGAAGTATCTATTTTGTAATTATTGTAGTTGCTATTGTTGCAGGTTTTGCATCGTGCAAAAAACAATTGATGGGCGATATTACTGCCAACAAAAATCCCGAAACACATACTATTATTGATACCATTATTCGCAATGGCAATACCCGTTTTCCATCATTAGTAAAAATAAATTGGTGGGGCGATGATGCCGATGGATTTATTGTGGCGTATGAATATACATTTGATAAAAACATTACAGCTGCTACACAATGGAAAAAATTAAAAGGTTTAGATTCTACATTTACATTAATCACTCCAGCAGGTATTGATACTGCCGATTTTATTTTTAGCGTTAGAGCCATTGATAACAAAGGTGCTGTAGATGAATCGCCTGCCCGTGTTCGTTATCCAGTAAAAAATTCTGCACCTACAATTAATTTTACTACGGGCATTTACAATCCTACTTATACCTTTCCTGTGGTGCGTTTATATTGGCAAACCAACGATTTGGATGGTGCTGATAATATCGATCATCTTGAATTAATTTGGAATGATACTACACTTCATCCTACATCTATTTCGGCAACTATTACCAGTGCTATTTTCGAAGCTACTACTTTAACATCAAATACTTCAACTACAAAAATTTATCCTAATAATATTACTAAAGCTTTAGATAGTGTGGTTGCCAACATGAAGCTGCAAGCCAACAATCAATTATACATTCGTGTGGTAGATAAATCAAATGCAAAAAGCAGATGGGTAAGTTCTTATAATTTTTATGTTCGCAAACCTTCGTCAACTATTTTATTGGTTGATGCTTATGCTGCCACATCGCCCTCTACGGTTAGTTTTTATGCTCAACGCATGGTTAACAGAAGTCATCCAATATTTGATACCATGCTGTTATTTAAGCAATCGGCTGGGCAATATCTTGAGTTGGGTGCCGATGATGCAACCCGTAAAAAAGTATTTAAATTATTCAATACCATTATTTGGTTTGGTGATAATACCGCTACATCATTAGGCATTGCTCAAAAAACATTAACCGATTTTATTGGCAATGGTGGTAAAATATTTATGGTAAATACTATGCAAAAATTATTTGATAATAATTCGCCTTTGCTAAGCATTACACCTGCTGCAACCATGGTTGAATATACAGATACGGCATTGGTTTGGCTAGCGGATTCATTAGCTCTATCACCTGCTTCGGGCTATCCTACTTTAAAAAACATGGTATATATTCCTGTAGTAAAACCTATGCAATTGGCATCGGGTGCCTATAGTTTATATGATGCTCATTTATCTTTAAAAAACACTATTACTAATCAAACCCCGTATCCTTTATGGGTGGGTAATTCAAGCATTATTGCTGCCGATAAACCAACGGGGCAAAATCCTCATTTTATTTATTCTGAAATTGATTTACAATTATTAAATGGCAATAATAATATTGATATAATGTGGGGGAAAATGATGGGTGAATTTGGGTTGTAAATTTGAAAAATAAAAACTCATTGAAATGACCCTTTTCCAAAAACTAACACAAGCCCGTAGCGAAGAAGACGTGAAAGATGCTTACATCAAAGCATTGGGTTTGAAGGGCTATTCAAAAAATTTGATTGATATTCAAACCAAAGAAATATGGTTTGAAGCCAAAGACTCGGGCAGGCACAGCACCTATGCTATGTTCACCCAGTTGATGCACTATGTGCAAGATGCTTTGAACAAAGGCGACTACATTCCACCATTTTTATGTGTGATTGATACCCAGAAAGCAGCCATCATGAAAAGCGCCGATGTGTTGCCATTTTTAGAAAAGAAAACCATTAAGTGGGGCAAGAGCGCCAGCAGCTATACACCCGAAGCCCTTGATGCTATCTCGGCGCATATCGGTACACACTTCGTGAGTTTTAAAATTGAAACCCACGAAGAGGAATTTATCAGCACTATTAAAAATGCGATTGCCAAAGGCGACATCATCCGTACACAAATCACACCTGACAATTTAAAACAGGTGTTTGATAAATGGGTGATGATGATAGGCAAAGAGATAAATGGTGTAGCCAACGAAGATTATGCTTTGTTGTTTTTTGCCGACATTATGCACGATGGCACCGTGGCTACGCATGATGATTTAACAGCGCAATTGCTACACAAAAACAATGCACCCGTTTTCAGCCTCAATGGCAAATTGTATGAGCTGGGCAATAAAGAAGGCTACCGACAATTTTGGACCATTTACCACAAACCACCCAAAGCCGAATACCGCAACTATTTGTTAGAACGCCGTGATAGCTTAATACCTATTGACGAACGAAGCTTCAAAGGCGCATACTATACACCGCTGGCAGTGGTAGATAAAGCTTATGATAAACTCACCGAAACGCTGGGCAAAAACTGGCAGAAAGACTATATCGTGTGGGATATGTGTTGTGGCGTTGGCAACCTGGAAGTGAAACACAGCAACCCCCGAAACATATACATGAGTACGCTTGACCAAGCCGATGTAGATGTGATGAAAGCCACCAAAACCTGTGTGGCTGCTACCCGATTTCAATACGATTATTTGAATGATGATATAACCGATGAAGGCAAAATAGATTATTCGCTGACCAACAAAATACCCGAAGGCTTACGCAAAGCCATAGCCGAAGGCAAAAAGATTTTGGTATTGATTAATCCGCCATATGCGGAATCAGGGGCAGGAATAGGCGAAGGAAATAAAGGAGGTGTTGCAAAAACAAAACTTGCATTGACTGCGATGAAAGACTATGGCAAAGCAAGTAATGAATTGTTTACTCAGTTTGTGGCAAGAGTTGCAAAAGAAATTCCTACTGCAACGATTGCTATGTTTAGTAAATTGAAATATGTCAATGCTCCCAACTTTGAAAAGTTTAGAGAAGTTTGGAATGCAGAATATTTAGGAGGTTTCGTAGTGCATAGTAAAGCCTTTGATGGATTAAAAGGAAATTTTCCAATTGGATTCTTGGTCTGGAAGTCGAATAAAAACATAAACAAGAAAACCCCTATTACTGAAATTAGTGCTGATGTATTAGATAAGACAGCAAAAGCTATTGGTGAAAAATCGTTTTACAATATTCAAAATAGTGCCTTTTTAAATAGTTGGTTTAATAGACCGAAAGCAAATAAAATTGATGTCATAGCCTTAAAAAATTCTGTTTCACCTACTTCAATCAAACCTGTTGTAACAACATGGGCAGATGATGCAATAGCTTATATGTTATGTGATAGTAATGATATGCAGCATGCTGGTCAAACCGCATTGTTCTCTTCAGTTTACCGAGTAGGACATGACGGAGGTTTTTATGTGACAGATAAAAATCTTTGGCAAGCAGCCATTGTTTTTTCTGTAAGAAGATTAATCAAACCCACATGGTTAAATGACCGTGACCAATTTCTTCAACCTGATAAACCACTCACTGAAGAATTTAAAAGTGATTGTTTGATATGGATGTTGTTCAATGGCAGCAACCTCACCGCCAGTGCCAATGATTTAGAATGGAACGGAAAGAAGTGGCGCATCGTCAATCATTTTATTCCCTACACCGAAGCCGAAGTAAACAGCCCCGATAGATTTGAAAGCGATTTCATGGTGCAGTATATGAGTGATAAAACTTTTAGTAATGAAGCAGAACAAGTTTTAGCCGAAGGCAAAAAACTATGGCAAGCTTACTTTGCCCATACCGATGTGCACACTGTAAGAGAAGAACTCAAACTGAATAGAGCCGATGTAGGTTGGTATCAAATCCGCAAAGCCCTCGAAGCCCGAAATGCCAGCGGCGATTTTCCGCCTGTCAGTTTCACCGCCTTCAAAGAAGCCTACAATGCCCTCACCGAAAAGTTGCAACCTATGGTGTATGAATTGGGATTTTTGAAAAATTAAAATGTATTTCAATCGCCGATAAACCAGCAACACAAAATCCTCCCTAATAGTTTGTAGCTGGGCAACAAACCACAGCCCAACCCAATTCGCAGGGCAAGGGTAGAGTATATACAATTATGCATTGGCAACGCCAAATTTAGCACACTTTTGCCAACCAAAAACACTAACTACCTGAAAATGAATGTTTTAGAAATAAAAAATACGTATATGGATAAAAAATCCATCTGTATGGGAAGTAAAAACAGATGAATGGAAGTTCTAAACAGATGAATGAAGAAAAAATCCGTCTGCTTTTAAAGTCCATACAACTGTATGGAAAGCAAAAACAGATGAATGGAAGTTCCATACAGATGGATGAAGGTTTCGTACAACTGTATGAGCAACGAAAACAGATGGATGAGCTGTACCCTATAAATTGGCTATCAGTTTTTTATTAATTTGGGTTACTAATTTTGGTCCTTCGTAAACAAACCCTGTATAAAGTTGTACCAACGATGCACCCAAGCTTAATTTTAATAAAGCATCTTCAGCAGTCATAATACCGCCACTTGCAATAATAGGCACATTTACTTTCGAACTAATATATTTTAAAACCACATTCGATTTTTCGAACACAGGTTTACCACTTAAACCACCAGCGCCAATATTTTGTAGCTGTGTTTCGGTATATGATAAATTACTTCTATCAATAGTAGTATTGCTTACTATCAATCCATCTAGTTTTGTATCTATTACAATTTCGGCTATATCATCCAATTGTTCGTTGGTTAAATCGGGTGCTATTTTCAATAAAATAGGCTTGCGTTTTCTTTTTGAATTATTTTCAATTTGCAACAAATTTAAAATAGCCGTTAATGGTTTTTTTTCTTGTAAATCTCTAAGCCCTGGTGTATTTGGCGAACTTACATTAACCACAAAATAATCTACCTCATCATATAGCTCGTTAAAACATTTTATATAATCATCAGCCGCATTTTCATTAGCAGTATTTTTATTTTTGCCAATATTACCACCCAACAAAATTCTGGAATTTCGTTTTTTAATACGGGCAGCAATAGCTTTCATACCATCATTGTTAAATCCCATTCTGTTTATCAAAGCCTTATCCTTTGGCAATCTAAAAAGCCTTGGCGCAGGGTTTCCATCTTGAGGCAGGGGCGTTACAGTTCCTATTTCAATAAATCCAAATCCTAGGCTGCTCATTTCATCAATCACCACCCCATTTTTATCTAAGCCAGCCGCCAAACCTACAGGGTTCGAAAAAATTAATCCAAATAATTCCTGACGAAGTTTTGGATGATTAATTTGATACGTAGCCCGTAAAATATTTTTAGCAAACGGAATTTTACAAAATAATTGAAGCGCCGCAAATGTGATGTGGTGTGCTTTTTCGGGCGAAAACAAAAATAAAAATGGGCGAATAAAAAGTTTATACATGCAACAAAAATAAAGGGTTTGAATTGGCTGCAAGATAATTGTTTTAGCAAACATTTAACTACAAGCCCTATTTTACATCATCTTTCCCTCAAGCTGTACAATAACATCTGATGCGTTTTTATAAACTTGTTCCATGCCACCTTGCACGGCAGATGGCGCATACAAAGCCATTTCGCAATTATCTAATGTGGTAATAAATTGATGCGTAAGTTGTTCGCCTATGTTTTTTTGTTTAAATGCTTCGGCAATATTTTCTTTGCTTAAATCGGCTGTTTGAATTTGCAATTTGTTGTTTACATAGCCATGCAAACTTCTCATCACTTCATCATAAAAACCTTTTTCATTTTTTTGTTTCATCAATTTTTCGGCAGCCATTAATCGCTTTCGAGCCAATCTGCTAGCCTGCTTAAACCCTGCTGCCGATTTATCAGCTGCAAACATTTTTGCCCTTTTTACATACACCAATACACCAAATGATAGTATAAACGGCAACGCAATTAACCACCAAAACAATGCTGACCCAAATAATTTATCGGTATTGGATTTAGTAAAATTTATAGTATCGGTTTTGATAAATCTAATATCTTGATTCAACAATTTTAAGTCTTCTTTTTTAACGCCGTTTGCCATGGCATTATTCTGATTTTTGCCTTGCTTAATAGTCAAATTTATTTCTGATGAATTAAGTGTTACATAATCATGTTTATCTAAATCGAAATAAGAAAATGCTAATGCAGGAATTTTATAATCGCCAGCCACTCTAGGAATAATCAAGTATTCAAAGGTTTTACTGCCGCCAATTGGGTTGGCATCTTTCGGAATATTTTCTGCAATCTTTGGGTCGTACACTTCAAAATCGGACGACATTTTTACGGCAGGATTATCAAACAAATTAATATTGCCATTGCCACTAATGGTTACTTTATATGTGATAGCATCATCGGTTGAAATATTTGTTTTATCAGCCGATGCATTCATTCTAAATCTACCCACAGCACCCGTAAACGATTCGGGTTTGTTGGCTGGCAAAGGTTTTACATTAATCGAAACCGCACCCGATTGAATTTCTAAAGGCACATTTTCAACAGGGCTAAAAAATGGATCATCAAAAAATGGGTCGTTAAAAAAATTATCTAATGGGTTGTTGCTCTTTTTTCTTTTCGCTTTTATTTGCGCCACCAATTTCATTTTAATTGGGTCGATGGTTAGCGTTCCGCCTTGCTGCGGAAACAGGGCTACACGTTTTAATTCAGCCACATTATAAATTACACCATTTACATTTTCTTGTGTGGCTGGGCGTTGCGGTATATCATAATTCTGCGACCAAAAACCATTTAACGATGGCAATTTATCAAACTGCGGATTGCCAATATTTACTTTAAAATATAATTTATAAGTGGCCGTAATTTGTTCGCCCTCGTACACATTAGTTTTATCTACAAATACTTTTAAAAATACTTCTTTGCTTAAATCGGGCGTAGCCAAAGTGCTTTGCTGTTGTTGAGTTTGATTGTTTTGTTGCTTAGGCAACGAGCCTTTTATTTCAATCGTTATTTCGTTCGATTCAATATTGCCTTGCGCCGTAGTAGCCGTAGCTGGCGCAAATGTAAACTTGCCTTCTTTTGCTGCTTGTAAAAAATAAGTAAACGACATTGACGATGACATTTTACCATTTACAAATGTCATGTTGCTACTTTGATTTGGGCCTTGTAAAAAAGCAAAGCCATTAAAAGTTGGTGGTTTAATTCCTCTTACTTCAGCATTTTCAACGGAATAAGTAACCTGAATTTGTTCGCCTACAGCCACCGGATTTTTTGAAACCGAAGCTGTAAACTTTATTCCTGCTGCATTCGAAATTTGATGCAGTAGTAAAAAAATAATCAATATGTATATTCTACCCAATTTCATTTTATTATTCTTATTTATATTCGTGAATACACGAACCTTGGCGCCTTGTTAGTTAATTGGTCAGACTCCTTTCGTCGTCAGACCAAGCTTTACCAATCCTTATCAACGCTTTTAGATTTTGTAACCAAAATATTTTTCTTGTCGGCGTTCTGTTTTGTTTTTTGTTCTTCGGCTCTTAAATTTTTTAGCATTCTATCGGCTTGCTCTTTACTTATTTTTCCTGGCTTTGGTTGTTGTCCTTGTTTGTCTTTATCTCCTTTTTTACCATCGCCATCTTTGCCCTGATTATCTTTTTTCTTATCGTCTTTATTGTTTTGTTGCTGCTTTTGTTTGTCGTTGCCTTTGTTTTTTTCTTGCTTTTTATCGCCGTCTTTTTTGTTTTGATCTTTCTTGTCTTTGTCTTTTTTCTTATCGTTTTTATCGTTGTTTTTTGGCGGATTATTTTTCAACATTGCTTTAGCATATTCCAAATTATATTTTGTGTCTCTATCATTCGGGTTTGTTTTTAAAGCATTTTTATAAGCATCAATAGCTTCGTTATAATTGCGCTGTTTTAAATAGCTATTGCCCATATTATGCAGTGCCTTTGCCTTCTCTGTAGGGTTTTGCAAAAGGCTTGCAGCGTTTTTAAAATCTTCGGCAGCTAATCTAAAACTATCTTTTTCATAATTTGCATTTCCTTTATTGTAATAAGCTTCGCCAAAATTTTTATTGATGCCAATTGCTTTTCGGTTAAATGAATCGGCTAATAAATATTTTTTATGTTTGTAAAAATCTAATGCTTCTCGGGCTGCTTTGCGTTCGGGTTTTGGATTAAAAAATGTTGCTTGTGCATTAGCTGATGAAAACAATAAAACAAAAATCAACACAGGAATAAGTTGTTTTAAATAGCCCAACCATTTAGTTGGTTTTTCGAAAACTAATATTTCTAACAACATAAAAATTAATGCCAATGCTAAAAAGTATTGGAAGTAATCTACATAATCGGCAAACATTCTTTCTTCCATTGTTTTCTGTTCCATCGAGCTAATTTTTTTTACCAATTCTTTTACTTCATCTTGCGAATTTGTCAGTTGCAAATAAGAGCCATTGCCAGCTTTAGCAACTTCTTTTAATGCTTCTTCATTCAATTTTGAAAGTACAATACTTCCGTTTTCATCTTTCTTAAAATCGGTTTGTACGCCGCCGCTGTAAGATGGAATAGGCGCACCTTGTGTTGAACCAATACCTACCGTAAAAATCTGAACGCCTTCGTTTGCCGCTGCCTGCGCCGCTTCTACAGCATCGTCTTCATGGTTTTCACCATCCGAAATTATAATTAATGCTTTGTGTTTTTTATCTTTTGTTTGATACGATTCTGTTGCTTGGTCAATAGCTGCACCAATGGCTGTGCCTTGTGTTGGCACCATATCGCAATTAGCACTATTCAAATACATAGTAGCTGCGCCATAATCAACCGTTAATGGCATTTGCAAATAACTTCTACCAGCAAAAATGATTAAACCAATTCTATCATTTTCTAAATTATCAATCAATGTTTTTACAGCTTGCTTTGCTCTTGTTAATCTGTTTGGTTTAACATCTTCAGCCATCATACTTTTACTTACATCTAATGCAATAAAAACATCAACACCTTTGCGTTTTACTTTTTCAATTTTGCTTCCCATTTGCGGATTAGCAATCGCAATTATCAAACTAGCCAAAGCCAACCACATCAACATAAATTTAATAAAACCCTTTATTGGTCGGTATTGTGGCATTAATTGTTTTATCAATTTTGCATCGCCCATTTTTTTTATGGCTGATGATTTTCGCCACCAATACCATACATACACCAAAGCCAATATCGGCAAGGCGATTAATAAGTAGAGATAATATGGATGCTCGAATCTGAACATATTTATTTATGATTTTTGATTGTTCAATTTATGATTATTGTATTTCAAATCATCATTCATAAATCGCCAATCATCAATTTTTTTTTATGGTATTCTTTTGTACACTATCATTCTTAACAACATTTCTAACATCAATAAAATGGCTGCTGCTAAAGCAAATGGTGTAAACTTTTCAGCATAATGCTTAAAGCTTGTAACATCAATTCTTGTTTTTTCAAGCTTATCAATTTTTGCATAAATCTTTTTTAAACTTTCGTTTCCTGTGGCTCTAAAATATTCGCCATCGGTTTCGGTTGCAATTTTTCTTAATAAGGTTTCATCAATTTTCGATTCCATTTGTGTGTATTGTTTTCCAAATGGTGTTTGTATTGGATAAGGTACCATGCCCCACGAACCAGCGCCAATAGTATATACACGAATGCCGTAAGTTTTTGCTAATTCCATTCCTGTTTCAGGGTCAATTAATCCTGTATTGTTTTCGCCATCAGTCATTAAAATAATTACACGGCTTTTTGCTTTCGAATCTTTTAATCTATCAACGGCAGTAGCCAAGCCCATTCCAATGGCCGTTCCATCTTCCACCATTCCGCTATGCAAATCTTTTAGCGCATTTTTTACAACAGCATGGTCGGTGGTGATGGGACATTGCGTAAAGCTTTCGCCGCTAAAAATCACAACGCCAATTCTGTCGCTTTTTCTATCATCTACAAATTCGGATGCTATTTTTTTTACTGCTTCAATTCTGTTGGGTTTAAAATCTTCAGCCAGCATACTGCTCGACATATCCATGCTCATCACAATATCAATTCCTTCGGTAGTTTCTTCTCGGCTTTCAGATGTGTTTTGTGGTCGAGCTAATCCAATAACTAAAACAATTATTGATGCCAATCTTAGTACAAATGGCGACCAAATTGTTTTTGTACGAAAAGTATAATTCGAAAATCCTTTAATTCCATTTGTGTTAGATAATTGAATGGTGGCGGCTTCATTTTTTCGTATCCATAATTTCCATGCAATCAGCACAGGCACCAGCAACAATAGCCAGAAAAACTGTGGATGAAGAAATTGATATGTATGAAAAATATTCATTGTTTTTTACCACATAGAAAAAGAAGAAAATCTATGATTCTTCTGTTCATTGTTTTTAAATCGGGTTTGATTGTTCCAACGGTTTTGTTTGTTCAATAAATTTTCTTGCCGAAATTAATGCTGCTTCATGTTCGTTAATTCCTGGTTTTGCTTTTGCAAATTTTACCATATCAGCCGATGATAATAATTCGAATAATTGCATTCGGCTTGCGGCATCAATGCTGCTGTATTTCAATCGTTCCATCAATTCATCCGTTGTTGATTCAAGCGCCGCAATTTTATATTGTGTTTCTAAATATTCTCTTAAAATATCGGTAAGCGTTGTGTAATACAATTTTATTTCATCCTTCATTGGCAAGTTTTGTTTTTCTAATTCATCCAATTTCATCATTGCTTTTTGATAAGGTGTATAATAAATTTCGGGTATAGCATTTTGCTGTTTTAATTTTCTTTTTCTGATTACTAAAAAATAAAACAATATTGCCAAAACAGCTGCCAACGCTAACCAAATTACAATTATATAAGGCAAATATTCACGAAAAGTGTAAGGAATATCTAATGGTTTTTTAATGGTTCTAATATCTTTTAATGTATCAACAGCAATGCCTTTAAAGTGCAACGAAAAGGGTTGCGTTGTTAGCGTATCTATTTTATTATTATTGTTGATGTAAAATGTAAATGCAGGAAATGTATAATTGCCCGAATCGAAATTTGTGTATACCGCTTTTTGCGAAAATCCATTTATGGTAGTATCAATTTTTGAAGCACCTAATATTTCAAAATGCGAACTTGTATCAGTGTTTAAATCTGCCCAAACAACGGGCAAATGTTTAGGATTATTTAATTGCAGATTTACAACAATGTGGTCGCCAATTGTATAATTTGTTGAATCTGTTTTTGCTGATGCCGTAATGTTTTGTGCATACAAATTTGGTGAAAGGAAAACTCCAATCATCAACAAACAAAAAACTGTATGTATAAATTTTAACTTCATTTTATCGAACACAGATAACACTGATTCTTCTGATTTTAACTGATTTTTTTACTACTAACTAGTAACACATTAACTAATAACCTTCTTCTATCGTTGCTTAAAATAATTTCTTAACAATGGCACATAATTATCGTGTGTGGCTATTTGCAAAGCACCTGCGCCATTTTTTTGAAATTGATTTTTAAATGTTGCCATGCTGTTTAAAAACGATTGACGATATTCTTCTCTAATTTTTTTACTATTAAAATCTGCTAAAAATGTTTTCCCCGTTTCTGCATCATACACATTCATCAATCCACTTACAGGTATTTGTCTTTCGGCTTCATCATAAATATTCAACCCAATTAAATCATGTTTTTTTGATGTTACTTTTAATGCCTCTTCATAATTGCTACACATAAAATCGCTCAACAAAAACGTGATGCATCTTTTCTTCACCATATTGTTAAAGGCTTTCATGGCTTTGCCTACATCTGTTCCTTTATGTTTTGGTTCAAATACCAGCAATTCTCTAATCATTCTAAGAATGTGTGCCTTGCCTTTTTTAGGTGCAATAAATAATTCTGTTTCGCTGCTAAATAACATTAAGCCCACTTTGTCATTATTTTTAATAGCCGAAAATGCAAGCACAGCGCATATTTCAGCCATCAACTCATTTTTCATTTGCTGTTTTGTGCCAAACACACTACTACCGCTTACATCTACCAACAACATTAAAGTTAGTTCACGTTCTTCTTCATATACTTTAATAAATGGTTGCTTAAATCTTGCCGTTACATTCCAATCAATAGCCCTTACATCATCACCATATTGATATTCACGAACTTCGCTAAAACTCATACCCCTACCTTTAAACGCACTATGGTATTCACCTGCGAAGATGTGATTGCTCAAGCCTCGAGTTTTTATTTCGATTTTTCGAACACGTTTTAATATGTCGGATGTAGATAACATTGTCAATAGTCAACAGGCATTTGTCATTGGGGAATACATTTTCACTCCTTTGTTTTACCTATTGATTTTATGTATGCATTTAGTTTGAAATGATTTTTCTCTAGTTCTGAAATTAATTCTTCAAATATTTTTTCTTCTATTAATTTTCTGTTTTTTGCTTTAGTTAAAAATGTTTTAGTTTCCATTAATGAACCTCTACTATAAAAACAAAACTGTTTATTTTCTTTAAATGAATATCTGCCATATCCTTCCGAAATATTTGCCGCTATTGAATCTGCGGCTCTTACTAATTGATTGCCTAATGTAGATTTTGGAAAATAGTCCCATTAGTCAACCATACCCCAAACCTTGTCGCCTATTTGCATTGCTATTTGATAAACTTCTAAATCTTCAAGTTTAAGCATATTTTTATTTTGTATTTCCTAATGACTAATGTCAAATGACAATTGACTACTATGGAACTTCAACAGCATTTAAAATTTCATTGATAATATTTTCAGTAGTAATATTTTCTGCTTCAGCTTCATATGTTAGTCCGATTCTATGGCGCATTACATCATAACATACAGCTCTTACATCTTCAGGTATCACATATCCACGGCGCTTAATAAATGCATAAGCTTTTGCGGCCATAGCCAAATTTATACTTGCCCGTGGTGAGCCACCATAACTGATTAAAGATTTTAATCTTGGTAGTTTATAATCTTCGGGCTTACGAGTTGCAAATACAATATCTAAAATATAGCGTTCAATTTTTTCATCCATGTACACCATCTTCACAGCATCACGAGCAGCCACAATTTGTTTTACATCCACCACCTGATTGATAACATTTTGTATTGCTTGTAAATTCTGACGAATAATTAATTGTTCTTCTTCTTTGGTTGGATATGTAATTACCACCTTCATCATAAATCTATCCATTTGTGCTTCGGGCAATGGATATGTTCCTTCTTGTTCAATAGGATTTTGGGTAGCTAAAACCAAAAATGGTTCTTCTAATTTAAATGTTGTATCGCCAATTGTTACTTGGCGTTCTTGCATGGCTTCCAACAATGCTGATTGCACTTTTGCAGGTGCACGATTTATTTCATCTGCCAAAATAAAATTGGCAAACACTGGTCCTTTTTTAATGGTAAATTTATTTTCCTGCTGATTATAAATCATAGTACCAATTAAATCGGCAGGCAATAAATCGGGTGTAAATTGAATACGACTAAACTTACCATTAATGGCAGTACTTAATGTTTTAATGGCTAATGTTTTTGCCAACCCAGGTACACCTTCTAATAAAATATGACCTTGCGAAAGCAAACCAATCAACAATCTTTCAATCATGTGTTTTTGACCAATGATTGTTTTTCCTGTTTCCATTATTATTAAATCTACAAATGCGCTTTCGGCAGCAATGCGTTCGTTAATGGCTCTAATATCTACGCTTGAAGTGTTTTCCATTTTATTTTTAAATTGAAAAATTTGAGAGGCAAAAATATACCTGATAAAAAATGGAAGATAATTTTAGCATTTACATTTTGTGAAACAAGTGTAAATTAAAAATTATAAAAATGTTAAACATATTTTATGATAAGACATTTTAGTATCACAATATTCAAAAAATATTTCCGTTTGAAAGTATAAATTTACTGAATGCAAAATTTTATAGAAAAGATAGAAGAAGTAAAACATCATTTTATAAAAAACGATGTTCATTTAGGATTTAGACGATTAATAGATTGTGCTTTAGAAACACAGCATATGCAAGTGTTTCAGCAATGCATTGCATTAAATGAATGGAAAGAAAATGAAACTACTAACGCTAATGAAATAACTGAAAAATGTATTCAATTTTTAGATTCATTAAAAAAATATGAAGTAAAAAATAATGCATCAAAAAATATTTTAGCCCAAGCACAAGGCATTGAAAAAAGATTTAATCGTGGCAATTTTAAATTAGGCACAATTGATATTGAAATAAATTTTGGTGATATATGGGGCTTGGTGGGCGAAAACGGAAATGGCAAAACCACGTTGCTGCGTATTTTAGCTAAAGATTTAAGTTATGATAATGGGTCGATAAAATATTATGCAGCCATAAATTCACTTAACGATTACGACCAACGAACACAATTAATTTACATACCGCAGCGTACACCCAAATGGTTTGGATTATTAAAAACAAATTTAAAATATACAGCCACACATTACGGTATTGCTGGTGAAGAAAATGAATTATGGGTAATGATGATGATTATCAGATTTGGTTTGTATCCTTTTAGAAACCACAACTGGAGCGAACTTTCATCGGGTTATAAAATGCGATTTGAATTGGCAAGAACATTTTTACGAAAACCAAAATTGCTTTTATTGGATGAACCATTGGCAAATTTAGATGTGCTTTCGCAACAAATTGTGTTAGAAGATTTAAAGTATATGGCAAAAAGTATTTCCAATCCTTTAGGCATTATTCTTAGTTCGCAACAATTATTTGAAGTTGAAAAAGTATCGGATAAAATTATTTTTTTAAAACAAGGTTCGCCAACATTATTACATGAAAAATTGCAACATGATGAAATTAAAAACTCGGTAATGGTTGAGCTTGAAATTGAAAACAACAGAACCGAATTAGAACAAGCTTTACAACCATTAACACTTACCAATATAAAATTTAATGGCGGACAATATATTGTTGAATACCAACATACAGAAGGATTACAGCCTATGCTCGAACTTTTAATTAAGCACCATATTCGAATAAAATATGTAAGAGATATTTCAACTTCATCACGTAGATTATTTAACGCTTAAACAAACCCAATACTATAATATCATGTTTAAAAAATTTGAAAAATATTTATTAGAAAACAAACCCATTTATTACCAAACTAAATTTTGGCAAATGATGAGCGTAGCCATTTTTATTTGGTTGTTTAGTTGGGTGTGTGGGTTTATAGCTGTTGATATGGTTGAATTGCAGCGTAGTTCAATTCGTAATTTTTACTTTGGTTCGTTTGCTGTAGTACACGTTATTGTAGTGGTAATTGTGTATGTAATATGGGCTTTAGCATTTTTTAAAACCAATGCCATTCAGCATTTTTATCCGTTATCAAAATTTTATCATCATAAATTATTTATACAAATTGTAGTGCCAGCCTTGCTTTTAGTATCGGCTTATTATCCATATACGTATGGTATTATTGTGCATACAAAATTAATTTTAAATAAAACAGAGCTTATAAATGATGCATTGGCGGCAAACAAAGCCTATCCATTTTTAGTACAATCTAAAGATGCTTATAATTTAGAAGAACGCATTTATCCATCGCCATTTCCTGTTAGCATAATTAAAAAAAATGATAACAATGAATGGGTACAGCCCAATATTTATTACCATATAAAATATACCAATAACAGAATTGATACCAATGGCTTAGCATACTTTAATCCTGCGGCTTGCAACAGCAAAACCAGAATAGATGATGATGAATATATTTTATATACATCGCACAACGAATCGGTAAAATACGATTCTTGTCATATTGAAAATTATACTTTAATCGACACGTTTATTATTCCATCTCAACAAATAGTAAAACATTATCGTGATGTATTAAATTTCTCATCGTTAATGATTCAACAAAATTATTTGCCACTCGATTCCTTTGTAAGCCTTACGGATAAAGATTATTATCAAAAATATTTAGTTGCCGATGTACATCAAATTGTAAACACAAAAAATGCAAAAGCCATTAACGATAGATTAAATGCATTTTTAATGGTGTGTGATAAATATAAAATTAAGCACACTATTGTACCACAAACTATTACCGATTATTTAATCAAAAATGATTTTAAGATTAGATACAATTTAACAACCAACAACAATTACAACTTGGTTTATCCCGAAGTCGAAACGGCTGTGGCAGATGAATCGGCAATGGTAGAAACTGCCCGTGAAAAAAACGCTGCTGAAGAAAAATATTTGGGCTATGTTGAATTTGAATCTATCTCGAACATTTATAACAATTACAATCAAGCCATACATTACGATTTTGAAAATGGAATTTGTTGGGTGCTTATTTCTTTAGCCTTATTTCTTGCCACGTTTATTGTGTTAGCGCATAGTGTTGATGGTGTTTCGGGTTTGTTAAGCATTCCTGCCACTGGCATCATTTTATTATTTTGCGGATTAATTGCCATTGCCGTACGTCATGAATCAAGCCTTTTGTTTGTTTATTTTATTGTCGCTTCGTTTTTTATTGGGTTTGGGTTTTATAGCGTACGACCTTCATCAATAAGCCGACGACTAACTACCATATTTATGTTGTTTGGGTTTTATGCCATTCCATTTTTTGCCACTTTGTTATTTTTTATTGTTCATGAATTTTCGAAAAAAAGTAATAAAAATTTATGTAGCGATAGTTATGTAGTGTACGGCTATGAAGTACAGCCCTTGCATATTATTTTGGTATACATAGTATTATTGTTGTTGTATTTGCCGCTGCTTAAAAAACTAAAAGCCAAAGAGGAATAGTTAATGCAATAAAGGCGTTGAGTACCAACTTGTAGAACGGTGGCTGTCTTCGGGCTTTATGCGTTCGTCCAATGTACCATAAAATGTTTCAGACGATGTGCTATAAAAAAGTTGTCTGCGCTCTAATGCGCCCATTCTTCCTCTATAATCCATTGTAAATTGGATGGCATGGGTAACGGGATTAATTTTATAACAAAACTCGTGATCAACCCAAAAATAAGTTTGCTCACGGCAGGTGTCTCTGTTGGTATTTTCATCAGTTGAATATACTTTGTAATGCACAGCATATTTAACCACACAATCCTGTTTAATGCTATAACCCAACAATGCACTACATTTATTTACACAGCTATATTGCTGATACACTGCCCACTCCAACGCTTTTCCATCGCCATTATAATCATCTAAAAATAAAATTTTAGCAAGCCCATCATCGGTTTCGTTACCACCTATTGTATGATAAGTTAAGCCGCCCACTTCTTCTTTAAATTTTGGATTTGCAATTACTAAAGGCATATTAAAACACACCAACTCTGATTTAATAGTTTTTGTTTTTTGGGTGCTATCCACTTCGTTATATTCAACCCATTCTTCTAGCGATTCTGTATTTATAATTTTCATCTTGGTTATATCAACCAACGAAAAATTAACAATACCATTTATAAAACATTTGCCCGATGCCACATCAGGACAACAATACAAATCATCAGGAGATATTTCAAATGTAATATTTGTCATCCATAATATAATAGCTCTGTTGGGTATTCCTTTTTCAGCCAAATATTCCACTTCAACTATTCTTGATTTTGGTGGCAAATGCAATTTTTGTTGTAATGCTTTATAGCCTTTCATTATTTTTTCTTTTTCATAAAAAAGCCTATACACACTAGCTGTTTTATATTGGTTGCAAGTATTGCTATCTGTTATTTTGCCGTTTAAAAAAAGCTCATAATCATTATATAACGAATCTATAACATCGCCATTTTCTATTTTAAATCTCGAGCTATCTACAATCATTTTTGTAATAAAATTAATGGGCGGCGTATCATTTTTATTTTTGTTTTTATGCAAAAATAAAATAGAAATAATAGCTACTATCAGTAACAATAAAACCAAAAAAATATTTTTTTTCATACAAGAAGAATAGGATTTTTTATCTCTACACTTTTTCCCAACTCCCCAGCTTATCCATTTCTACATAAGGTTTGCCCTCGGCATCGGTAAATAATGTTTGTACAAATTTAGCATTCCAAACTAGTTCAAATTGCTTATAACTAAAGCGACTATGCACAGTTTGCGAAAATGAATCATCAAAGGCTTTTATCAACACAATTAATTCAATATCCATTTCTTCTACATCGTGTTCGGTTTTATTATAGAACGGACTATTTTCATCAATGGGATGAACTATTGTCCACATCGAAGGCAAAAAATAAATTTTATTTCGTTCTATTTCTAAAGTTACAAACTGACGAGTTGAACCTTTATTTTTATCGATATAAGCCAGCATTACAGTGGCTTCAACTTCAATTACTAAATGCTCTAACCTATTGGCAATTCTAAACATTATGGCTTTGCCTGTGGCTGCATAAGGCGCTACCAAAGCATGTTCGCTAAAAATAAGGTGCGATTTTGGTCGGGCAAATCGCCCATACAACATACCCGTAGCTACCGCAAAAGCTAGTAAACCCGTAAATGATTCGATGGCTGCCACTACATTGGCTGGAAAGCCTTGTGGATTTACCCTGCCATAACCTACGGTGGTAAATGTTTGTGTGCTAAAGAAAAAAGCTTCGCAAAATTTATCAAAAAAATTGTTGGCAATCATACCCGTTAAATGTTCAACACCTACCCACAAATAAATAAATGTAAATGCCAAATTCATTACTGCATAGCCAATAAGCAATATAAATAAAAACGGCAATAAATTTATATTTAGCATGTGATGATACCAGCTAAAAGCATCTAAGCGGCTTTGCCCACGGCGTTCGGTGGTAAACGTACCCGATTGGTTTAGTAATCGTGTTTTTTGATTGGCGGTTTTTGTACCAAATCCTAAATCGTTAAATTTTTCTTTTATCATCAACTAAATCTGTTTTAAGTTTGTTATCGTAAGTGTGTGAAAATAAATCATAAAATATGAAATCAATTTTAATTTTTGCTTTTGCCATTTCAACCGTATTAATGCAACAATGCAATTCAGTAAAACCATCACAAACAAATGTATCAATCATGCAAAAAACAAACAACGATTCAACAAAGTTTTCGGTAAACAAAGAAGAATTAAAAAACAAATTAACCGATGAGCAATATCGTGTAACACAAACCTGTGGCACCGAGCCAGCATTTAACAATGCATATTGGGATAATCATGAAAACGGAATGTACAAATGTGTAGTGTGCGGCGAACCATTATTTGATAGCCAAACAAAATTTGATAGCGGCAGCGGTTGGCCAAGTTTTTATAAACCACTAACCGATAAAAATGTAGAAGAACATAAAGACACATCGTATGGCATGGTTAGAACCGAAGTGAAATGTAACCATTGCGGTGCACATTTGGGGCATGTATTTAATGATGGACCAAACCCAACAGGAATGCGCTATTGCATTAATTCAGCGTCATTAAAATTTGAAAAGAAATAAAACAATTAAGCGTATAAAATTTTTGCTGTAAGTTCTTGCAATAAAGCCCCATCATTGCCACCAGTATTGTTTACGCCTTTGCTTTTAAAATCGTATTCGTGCAATATGGCAAATACTTTTTCGATACTTTTTACAGAATATGTTTTAGATGCTAAGGCATATTCTTGTAAAATTTTATTTGGATATTTTGAATAAATGCCAATGGCGGTTGCAATATCATTTTCTTTCATACCGCCGCAATGCTGATAAATAAACAGCTTTGAGTAAAAACTAAATAACGAACCAATAGTTAAAACCAATGGGTTTGCTTTTTCATTAGCCATAGTATATTGTACAAATTGCCAAGCCTTATAACTATCTTTTGTAGCCAAAGCTTTTTGGTATTCAAAAATATTATAGTCTTTGCTGATGCCAATATATTTTTCTACATCTTCATTTCCTATTTCTTTTTCTTTCGAAATATTGATAAATAGTTTTGAAATTTCGTTAGCTATTTTAGATAAATCGGTGCCTAAATATTCTTTTAATAAAGTAGCAGTTTTGGTATTTATTTTATGTCCTTTTTGGCTTACATAATCTTTAATCCAATTTTCTACATCCCACTCTCTTATTGGTTCTGATTTGAAATGAGCAATGTAATCGGCTTTGCTTACTAGCTTACCAATTGCTTTTCGTTTATCATAATCTTTGTGTTTATAACAAACCACAAAAACGGTTGAAGGCAGCGGCTTTTGAAAGTAGGGCTCTAATAATTCAAACTGCTTTAAATCGGCAGCTTCTTTTAAAATAACTACTTGGTAAGCACTCATCATCGGAAATCGTTTTACCGAATCCAACACTTGTTTCCATGTAGAATCTTTGCCATATAAAATTGATTGGTTAAAACTTCTATCGGCTTCGGTTAATGCAGTGGTTTCAATAAGATTGCTGATTTCATCAATATAATAAGCCTCTTCGCCTTCTAAAAAATAGATAGGTTTTAGTTTTTTTTGCTTTACAGATGAAATTATTTCGTCGAATTTTAACAGCATAATAAAGCAAAGAAACTATTTTTTTATGAAAAATAATTTGATAGAGTTGGATTTTTAAAATCTGCCATTATCTTTGCAGTCCGTTTTTAAAAAAGCATTCCTGCTTAGCTCAGTTGGTTAGAGCATCTGACTGTTAATCAGAGGGTCTCTGGTTCAAGTCCAGAAGCAGGAGCAAAAAAGGGTTTCAAGAAATTGAAGCCCTTTTTTAGTTTAATAATATTATCATTCATTAAATTCAAATTATGCAAGCCATCATTATCACCATAGGTGATGAACTACTAATTGGTCAAACTATTGATACCAACAGCGCTTGGATGGGACAAGAGCTAAACAAATTAGGCATTTGGGTTACCGAACGAATTGCCATTAGCGATGATAAACAACACATTATTGATACGCTAAATAAAAATATTTCAAGAGCCGATATAATATTATTTACGGGCGGCTTAGGACCCACAAAAGATGATTTAACCAAACATGTTTTAACAGAATATTTTAATGGTAAACTGATTTTGAACGATGAAGTGTTGCAGCATGTAACCGAAATTTTTTCGAGAAGGAACTTACCTATGTTGGAAGTAAATACACTGCAAGCTATGGTGCCCGATAATTGTAAGGTATTGTTTAATCAATTAGGCACAGCCCCAGGCATGATGTGGCAAGTTCCCTTCTCTAATGTAGAAGGGTTAGGGATGAGGTTTATTATTGCCATGCCAGGCGTACCATTTGAAATGAAGCATCTGATGCAAACATATGTTTTGCCAATGATTGTTGAAAAAACTAATTCGCAAGTTCATCATCGAACATTAATTACAGCAGGTATTGGTGAAAGCTTTTTAGCTCATAAAATTGAACATTTTGAAAACAGCTTACCGCAAAATATAAAGCTAGCCTATTTACCATCAATCGGCATGGTAAAATTAAGATTAACTACTCGAGGCAGCAAAAGCGAAGACTTAGAAACAGCCTTGAATCAATATTTCGAAGCATTAAAAACAGCGGTAAAAGAATATTTATTTGCCGATAATGATGAACTTTTAGAAGTAACAATTGGCAATTTATTATTGCAACACAAAGCCACATTAAGTGTGGCCGAAAGTTGTACAGGTGGTTTTATTGCATCCAAATTAGTAAGCATAGCTGGTAGCAGCCAATACTTTGAAGGCGGAGTGGTTAGCTATTCGTATCAGGCCAAACAAAATTTATTGAATGTAAAAAAAGAAACTTTAGATAGGCATGGTGCTGTAAGTGAAGAGTGTGTGAAAGAAATGGTAGAAGGAACTTTGGCAAAATTTAATACCACTTATGCTATTGCTGTAAGCGGCATTGCAGGTCCCGATGGCGGCACCGAAGATAAACCCGTAGGCACGGTGTGGATTGCTGTGGGCACAAAAAATAAAACGCTTGCTAAGAAATTCAATTTTTCAAAAGATAGATTTAGAAATATTGAATTAACGTATGTATTTGCTTTGAAAATGTTGATGGATGAAATTGCAAATTCATAAACTTCAACCAACCAAAAAACTTATATTTGCAACCCGATTAAAAAATATCATTACCAAATAAATATTCAAATACATGGCAAGAGTAGAATTAGTGATGCCTAAAATGGGCGAAAGTATTACAGAAGCTACTATTTTAAAGTGGAAAAAAAATGTGGGCGATATGATTGCAATGGATGAAACATTGCTTGAAATAGCTACCGATAAAGTAGATAGCGAAGTGCCAAGTACTGCTGCTGGAAAAGTGGTAGAATTATTATACAAAGAAAATGATGTGGTGCCTGTAGGCAAAATAATTGCAGTGATTGAAGATGCAAATGGTCAACAGTCATCAGTAAGTAGCAATCAGTCTCCCGAATCAAATCGGGAAGTAAGCGCAGCACCTGTGGTTGCAGCAGCTATTGTTCAGCCCATAACTAACAACCCAAAACCAGCTGCCATTTCAAGCGATAGATTTTATTCGCCATTGGTTTTAAATATTGCTAGGCAAGAAGGTATCAGCATGGGCGAATTAGAAACTTTACCTGGTAGTGGGCAGGATGGTAGAGTTACTAAAAGCGATATATTAAATCATGTAAAAACTCGTGGTTCAGCTCCAGTTACTGCGCCTATACAAAGTGCGCCAGTTGTAGCAGTGGCAGCACCTGTTGTTCAACAAGAATCTAGCAACTCAAAACCAACAACTATTTCTTCAGGTAATGTTGAAATTATTGAAATGGACAGAATGCGTAAGTTGATTGCCGACCACATGGTACGCAGCAAATCTACATCGCCACATGTTACTTCATTTGCCGAAGCTGATGTTACTAATTTGGTAAAATGGAGAGAAAAAGTGAAAAAGAATTTTGAAAAACGTGAAGGTGAAAAAATAACCTTTACTCCAATATTTGTTGAAGCTGTAGCCAAAGCATTAAAAGAATTTCCTTATATCAATGCCAGTGTTGATGGCACTTCGATGATTTTGAAACGTGATATTAATGTAGGTATGGCAACGGCTACACCAAGCGGTAATTTAATAGTACCTGTGATAAAAAATGCTGACCAACGCAATTTAATTGGCTTAACTAAAGAGGTAAATAGATTAGCAAATGCTGGTAGATTTAATGGCTTAAAACCCGATGAAACACAAGGCGGCACATTTACATTAACCAATGTAGGCAGCTTTGGTAGTTTGATGGGAACTCCAATTATCAACCAACCCCAAGTAGCTATTTTAGCTGTTGGAGCAATTAAGAAAAAACCAGTAGTAGTAGAAACCGAAATGGGCGATGTAATTGCTATCCGCCACATGATGTTTGTAAGCATGAGCTACGACCACCGCATAGTAGATGGCGCAATGGGCGGCAAATTCATTAGCCGTGTTGTTGAATTATTAGAAGCATTTGATGTGAACAGAGAAATTTAAAAAACTAAGGATGAACGCTACTTTTTACGAACAATACGCCGATAAGTTTATTACGATGGGTATTGAATTTGCTCCTAAACTTTTAGGCGCTATTGTACTATATTTTGTTGGCACTTGGGCTATTAAATGGTTGGGTAAATTAATGAACACCGTAATGAGCCAGCGCCACTACGACCCATCGCTACAAACCTTTTTGTCTTCATTAGTTAAAATTGTACTTACAGTAGTTTTATTAATTACTGTAGTGGGTATGCTGGGTGTAAATACTACTTCTTTTGCAGCTTTATTAGCTGGTGCAGGCTTAGCTATTGGCGCAGCACTGAATGGTACATTGGGCAATTTAGCAGGTGGTGTAATGTTGTTAATGTTTAAACCATTTAAAGTTGGTGATTTGTTAGAGGCACAAGGCAATGTAGGTGTAGTAACCGAAATGGGAATTTTCAGCACCATTATTTTAACATCTGAAAAAAAACAGTTATATTACCAAACGGTGCATTATCAACAGGCATTATAACTAATCTATCTACACATGGCTATTTAAGAGTTGATTTAGTAATAGCTATTGCGGTCGACCAATCTATCGAAAAAGCTAAAACAGTAGCAGTTGAAACCATGTTGGCAAATGATAAAGTTTTAAAAAATCCAGCTCCATCGGTTAATGTATTAAAAGTGGGCGATGGTATGATTACGTTAGCTGTTCGACCATTTTGCAACCAACCCGATTATTGGGATGTTTACTTTGGTATTACAGAAGCCATAAAAGAAGCGTTTGATAAACATAATGTTGCAGCGCCTGTGCCTACTACAATTACCATTAATAAATAAGTACTGTAAGTATAGCACATTATAAAAAAAGCGAAGTATCGGTTGATACTTCGCTTTTTTTTATTTTACAGTATTTTTTAAATATTCTTCAACTGCCGCTGCCATACTTGGCACACCAGGTTTGGGTGCTTCAATATGAAGTTTCATCTTTGCGTCTTTTACGGCTAAGCAAGTGGTAGAACCAAAAGCGCCTATACGAGTATTACCTTGCTTAAATTTAGGAAAATTTTTAATCAATGCTTCAATTGCCGATGGACTAAAAAATACCATCATATCAAACGATTCAACTTTCAATTCTTTAATGTGACTAGGTACAGTTCTAAAAAATACCGACTCGGTATAGTCAAATTTATACTTTTTAAAATTATTTACTATTTCAGGGTTAGATGTTTCGCTACAAGGCAACAAATATTTTTCACCATCAATATGCTTGTTCATTATAGTAAGCAAATCTTTGGTAGTGCCATCACCATAAAACACTTTTCGTTTGCGATATTGAATATAACGTTGCAAATACAAAGCAATAGACTCAGTTGTACAAAAATATTTTGTTTCGCTGCTCATCTGTGTTTTCAACTCGGTTAATAATCTAAAAAAATTATCAATGCCATTGCGGCTTGTAAATACCACAGATGTAAACTCGTGCAAATGAATTCGATAGCGCCGAAACTCTTTTGCTGTAATACCATGTATTTCGAAAAAAGGCTGAAAAGTAATATTGACTTTATATCTTTTTGAAATTTCGGTATAGGGCGATTTTTCGCCTTCGGCAGGTTGTGGTTGTGTTACTAAAATGGTTCGTACTTTTTCACCTCTCACAACTGGCAATACAGGTGTTGCCACTACAATAGGTTTAGCATTTTTCTTTTTAACGGCAATTTTCTTTGTTGAAGAGGGCATAGCAACTAACTTTTTCTTAGCTGCTGATTTTTTAACTGTAGTTGTTGGCACTATGGTAAATAGTTTATTTAAAGTTTAAAATCAAAATGCTGAATTAGCTAACTCAACACTATTGCATATTGAACAGATTTAATGATGATTAAAATCGGAGCAATTTCAACGCTGCAAATATACAATATAAAATGAAACCAATTCTGAAAGATTAATCTACCTCCAATTCGCCAACCTAAGATTAATCTATAAACTAATGCTACACTAATTAACAAATAAGAAGCAAGCCAAATATATTGGGTAAGAACAGGGCTTCCAAAAGCCAATATCAATATTATTGGTACTAATATTACACCTACAAATTCTAATTGCATTAAATCAATAAAACTTATCGATTCTAATTCATTTCGTTTGCTAAACATCACCATAGATGCACGATACACAAAAAATCGAAACATTATAAAACACATAATCAATAATACCAATATGCTAATTAGGCTAATATCACTTACTGGCAGCTGCCATTTTAGTTGATGTACTTTTAAAAAAAGATAGATGGCTGTAGCTATATAAAAATTGATTGATAACAATAATCCTGGAACAGAAAAAGCAATGTCTTGCTGCCGCATCATTAACATAGCGTTATTTAAATTGAAAAAAGAGCGCCACAATTCATTAAAATATCTTGTAAAAAAAGATTTTACAAACACTACAATACAAGCCAAAAATAAGATAAAATAAAACAACCATTTTTCGGGTAAAGTGGGGCGTAATTGCGGAATTTCAGTAATCGTTTTTGTGCTATTTGAAAATTCTGTTTTGGTTAAATCTATTTTGGTTAAATGCATTGTATCCAACGAATAATATTGATAGACCCTTTTCGGATTAAGGCTATCGGGCAATTGCAAAAATCCATCTATAAAGTGGGGCGATGATGATGTATCAACATTTGCCGAAGGCTGAATAAAAGGAAATATATGCAGGGCTGCCGAATCTTTTACGGCCGCATTGGCATTCAATAATAAAAACTGAAACCCTATTATTCCAATAAATAGCTTGGCTATTTGCATTAACAAATCGAAATTTTATTAACTCTGTTTTGATGTCTTCCGCCTTCAAATTCAGTTGCAAAAAAAGCATCTACGCAATTTTTTGCTGATTGTTCGTCAATAAATCTTGCAGGCAAACAAATTATGTTGGCATTATTGTGTTGCCTTGTAATAGTTGCTATTTCTACGTTCCAACAAATTACAGCTCTAATAAACGAATGTTTATTGGCTGTTATTGCAACACCTTGAGCGCTACCACAAATTAAAATTCCTTGTTCAAATTCATTATTGCCAATAGCCTTACATAGTGGATGAACAACGTCTGGATAATCCATCGAAACAGTATCGTGTGTACCAAAATCTTTTATGACAAATCCTTTTACTGTTAAATAAGATTTTATTTTTTCCTTTAATTCAAACCCTGCATGGTCGGCAGCAATACCAATTATAGTACTCATGAAAATGTTTTTTGCAAAAGTAAAAAAACTAAAGAAAGGATTTTTTATAATTTTTGATTTCTTGTTTATCAACGCAAAATGATTTGCCACATGGTGCTTTGTTTAGTTTTTAATTAATCAATTTTACTTGATTTGGGCTCAACAATAATTCAACTATAATAGTAAAATAAAAGGTATTTTATGTAATAAAAAAATAGTAATACTTCCGAATCGAAACTTAGACTCAACAAGCCCTACGCAACAATCTTTACTCTATATTTGCACCAATTAAAGAACTTTTAATTGGCAAACAAACTTAAGATAGCTTTAGTGGGCAACCCAAATTGTGGCAAAACATCATTGTTTAATGCCCTTACAGGCTTGCGCCAAAAAGTGGCTAATTACCCAGGTGTAACGGTTGATAAAAAAACAGGCTACTGTCATTTAAACGAAAACACAATTGCCGAAATAGTTGATTTACCCGGCACATACAGTTTGTATCCTAGGTCGATGGATGAATATGTGGCATTTGATGTGTTGCTAAATCCCGAAAACGAATCGTATCCCGATTTAATTATTGTATTGGCTGATGCATCAAATTTGAAACGAAATTTATTATTCTGCTCACAAATTATTGATTTAAAAATACCAGTAATCGTAGCCTTAAACATGCTGGATGTGGCTAAAGAACAAGGCTTATTTATTCAGACAAAAAAACTAAGTGAGCAATTAGGTGTAAAAATTGTTCCCATCAATGCTCGTAAAAGCGAAGGTGTGGTAGAGTTGAAAAAACAAATTGTTCAGCAACATCAAGTTAGCAAAAATTATTTTATCGATTGTAGGTCGCTTCAACCCATTGTAATTGATGAAATAAAAAAGAACACCCAAATTAAAAGCGATTATGCCGCATTGCTTACAGCCCATCATTATATAAATATTTTTTGTTTAGATGCAAAGGCAAAAGAGCAAACAAAAAAAATGTTGTTGGCTAATCAATTTAATTCTTCAAAACTACAAGGCGAAGAAACATTGATGCGATATGAAAAAATAAACAACATTATACATGATTGTGTAAAAACAGCCAATGCCAACGAAGAGTGGCACGAAAGCCCATTAGATAAAGTGCTTACGCATCCATTATGGGGCTATCTTATTTTTTTGTTGTTGATGTATGTGATGTTTCAATTTATTTTTACGGTGGCTCAAATACCGATGGATTTTATTGATAGCGGTGTACGAATGTTGAACCAATTTTTAAAAAATAATTTACCCGATAATACTTTAACCAGTTTATTAACGGATGGAATTTTAGCAGGATTAGGCGGCATAGTTATTTTCATTCCACAAATCATGTTGCTATTTGCCATGATTACATTGTTAGAGGATAGTGGCTATATGTCTCGTGTAAGTTTTATGATGGATAAGCTCATGCAAAAAGTGGGCATGAATGGCAGAAGCGTAGTGCCGCTAATGAGTGGTATGGCTTGCGCCGTACCAGCCATTATGAGTGCCCGAACAATTGAAAACAAAAGAGATAGATTAATTACCATTTTAGTTACGCCATTAATGAGCTGCTCGGCTCGATTGCCTGTGTATATTTTGTTGGTAGGAATGGCAGTACCACAAAAATCATTTTATGGCATCATTGGCTTGCAAGCCTTGGTAATGCTGGGTTTATACATGTTAGGTTTTATTACAGC
Organism: Bacteroidota bacterium; assembly: GCA_046051225.1. Lineage (GTDB taxonomy): Bacteria > Bacteroidota > Bacteroidia > Chitinophagales > CAIODY01 > CAIODY01. Next base: position 372,684 of record JBJOOR010000001.1, read on the forward strand.
ATTGATAGTTGCAGTGGTGCTTACGGCTGTAATGCGTAAAAAAGAACGCAGTTATTTTATTATGGAATTGCCCATTTATCGTATGCCCCGTTGGAATAATGTATTGATTACGATGTGGGAAAAAGCAAAAATATTTACATTAAATGCTGGCAAAATAATTTTGGCAATTGCCATTGTATTGTGGTTTTTAGCATCATTCGGTCCTTCGGAAAAAATGGCAAATTTGAAAACAGAAAAAGAAAATGAATTAACACTTCATCCCGAAAATAAAATTGCTATTGACAATAATTATCAAGCCCAAAAATTAGAAAGTAGTTATGCTGGGCATCTTGGTAAATTTATCGAACCAGCCATTAAGCCATTAGGTTATGATTGGAAAATTGGAATTGCACTAATCACTTCATTTGCAGCTCGTGAAGTATTTGTAGGTACCATGAGCACATTATACAGTGTGGGCAATGATGATAGCAACAACAAAACTTTGCAACAAAAAATGATGAGTGAAAAACACTCCGATTCAGGTTTGCCTGTGTTTTCGTTGGCGGCTGTATTTTCATTATTAATTTTTTATGCTTTTGCTATGCAATGTATGAGCACTGTAGCCGTTGTATATCGTGAAAGTGGAAGTTGGAAATGGACAGCTATTCAAATTGTATATATGACGGCGCTGGCGTATGCTTCAAGCTGGGCTGTATATCATTTGTTGAGTTAATTTTTAATTTTATTACATGAAAAAATATTTCTTCTTTTGCTTTATCATCCTTATTGTATCAGCCTTTAAAGGCGATGGATTAAACTATAAACACATTACAACCATAGATACCAAATCGTCGCATTTTACTACTGATAATCTTCAAAACTTTTATTTAATTGAAGGAAATAATATTGTGCAATACAATAATTTGGGCATCAAACAAAAAGAATTTAGCGAAGTAAAATATGGCAGACCAGGCTTGGTTGAAGCCAGCAATCCGTTGCAAATTTTTGTATTATATCCCAATCAAGCAAAGGCTTTAATTTTAGACAGGCAGCTTACTTTGCTTTATGCCATTGATTTTAGAGCATTGGGCTATCAACAAATAAAAGTAGCTTGCCTTACACACGATAATAAAATATGGGTGTTTGATGCAAAAGACAACAAACTAAAATTGTACGATTTTAATGGCAATTTAGTAAGAGCAACTGAAGATATAATGCAACTTACGGGCAAATCTGTTCAGCCTAATTTTATGCTTTGCACGGCTACCGATATTTATATTGGCGATCAAATTCAAGGCATATTAATGTTCGATTCGTATGGCGATTATCACAAACAATTTTTTATAAAAGGCACACATAATTTTCAAATCATCAACGACCAATTATTATACATCAAGAAACATCAACTAAAAGTTTTTAGCCTTAAATCATTTGATGAAATTGATTTTTCGTTACCCGATAGTGTTGATGTAAAACAAGCCAGAATAGAGCAAAACCGCTTATATCTGCTTCGTAAAGAAAAATTTTCGATGTATGAATTTTAATTTTATTTCAAAAAAACTATTTATTTTTAATATACATATATGCTTGTAAAAACATTTGGCAGCGCTGTATATGGCGTAAATGCTATTACTATCACAGTTGAAGTTAATCTTACCGAAGGCGTTGGATATTTTTTGGTAGGTTTGCCAGATAGCGCTGTTAAAGAAAGTATGCACAGAATAGAAAGTGCTTTAAAGATGTGTGATTTTAAAATGCCGCGGCGCAAAGTGGTTATCAATATGGCTCCTGCTGATATAAAAAAAGAAGGTAGTGCCTATGATTTAACTATTGCAATGGGCTTATTGGCGGCTAGCGAACAAGTAAAACCCGATGCCATTAAAGAATATATTTTAATGGGAGAATTATCACTAGATGGTGCATTACAGCCTATCAAAGGTGCTTTGCCTATAGCCATTCAAGCAAGGCAAGAAAAATTTAAAGGCTTAATTGTACCCAAGCAAAATGCTCGAGAAGCCGCCATTGTAAATAATTTAGATGTTTACGGAGTAGATAATATTAAAGAAGTAATTGATTTTTTTAATGGCGACATTGTTTTAGAAAAAGTAGAAATAGATACCCGTAAAGAATTTTTAGAACAGCAAATCAATTTAGATTTCGACTTTGCCGATGTTAAGGGGCAAGAAAATATTAAACGAGCGTTGGAGATTGCCGCAGCAGGTGGACATAATGCCATATTAATAGGGCCGCCAGGCGCAGGAAAAACAATGCTTGCTAAGCGATTGCCAACAATTCTACCACCATTAGATTTACACGAAGCGTTGGAAACAACAAAAATTCATAGTGTAGCAGGAAAAATGCAAGCCAATGCATCCTTAATTTCTGTTCGCCCGTTTCGTTCGCCGCATCATACCATTAGCGATGTGGCTTTGGTGGGCGGTGGCAGCAATCCTCAACCTGGCGAAATATCATTAGCGCATAACGGTGTTTTATTTTTAGATGAATTACCCGAATTTAAACGAACGGTATTAGAAGTATTAAGGCAGCCAATGGAAGAACGAAGAATTACTATTTCACGAGCAAAATTTTCAGTAGATTATCCTGCATCGTTTATGCTTATATCAGCCATGAACCCTTGTCGCCGTGTTGCTTAGTTCCGCCATTTAACGAAAGTGAAGGGGCTTGAGTGGGGATATAAGAAAGCTTTATATGTATATCTTCTTTGTCTATTACAATACGTTCAGTTATTACTTCAACAATAGCTCGTTTTTCTTCATACCCAAGATTATTCCATTGAGTATACAAATCTCTGGCATCTTGTAATACAATATCCGAAGAAGTAACTTGTACTTTCAAAATTGCTATTTCAGCTTCCAACTCAGGTATTTGACTATTAATTTGTCTCAATCTTTCTTCCAATGGTTTGTACTCAATTGCAAATTCTTCCTTGCCCATTTCTTCATCAAGACGCAATCCAATTAACATATCTGCCTTTTTCCTTGACGTATTTTTTTCCTCGATGATGGCATAGAGCAATTCTTCTTTGTCTGTGATTGCAACATTTACATTTGAAAGATATTGAGATGAATTTGTGTCGGTTAATAAAAATGTTTTCAATTGTTCGTGGAATATTTCATCTAAGTCAGCGGCAACAATTCTATTTTTACATCCTTTGCAGATATACGCAGGATTATTCGTTTGATGAAACACATACATTTTTTTTCCACAAGTACACGCAACGTACCCAGCTAATAAATGTTTAGTTTGACGACCCAAACGTTTATGCTTCTTTTCTGATTCATCTAATAGTCGGTTACACTCATTCCATGTGTCTTCGCTGATGAGTGCGGGGCAAGCAGTAACTACCCATTCACTCACAGGCTTATACACCCATTGTTTTCCATCCCCTAAACTTTTGGTATAGTTAGCCCTTCGTTCCCCTTTTGCCATAGGGTCACGAAGCAAACGAGTAATAGTGGTATCGGAAAACTTACTACCATTTCGTGTGCGGTGTCCTTGTTCGTTTAACAGTTTAGCAACTGCTTTTTTGCGTTTGAGTTTTAAGAATAATTCATATACCAATTTGCGTACGGGCGCAAATTGGTCATCAATTATTAATTCTTTATTTTCCCATTTGTAACCCAATGAAGGCTGTCCACCAATTGATTTACCTAATTTAGCACGAATAGGGATGGAAGCAGAAACACGGTCTGCAATTTCTTCTCGTTCCCACTGTGCCATTGCTGCAATCATGGTATAGAACAAGCGACCAGCAGGGGTACTTGTATCAATGGCTTCATAAATAGAAATCAAATCTGCATCTTCATCACGGAAAATATCTGCAAATTCTAACAACTCTTTAGTGTTACGAGCTAATCGTGCAAGCTTGGAGAATATAAGCCCCGTTATTTTACGGCTGCGAATATCTTCTAACATTTGTTTGGTTTGGGAATAGCCCATAACAGATTTACCCGAAAGGGCATCTAAATGATATACAGCTCGTACTTCCCATCCTTTTGCTTCTGCATACAGGCGTGCACGTTTTTCATGATGTTCAGGTGATTCACCTTTTACTTGGTCTTCGGTACTCACACGTATCCAAATACCTACAAATTTTATCTCTTTCATGCATTTGAAATTTAAAAAAATAAAAGAATTCTTTTTGCTTGGAGGAAAGGATATTGCACGAAAAAAGGATAGTGATAAGCCAGTCAAAAAGTATATGCAAATATACAAAACTGAGGTTGTAAAAGCAAGAGTGGTAATTATTTTCTTTATTGTGGTAGGAAAAAATTATACGTGTAGGTACTGTTTTCTAAAAATGAAGCTGCATTTTTGTGATTCATTTTTATGAAAATTGTATGCGCCATAGTGGTTCTTTTGTTTTTTGATTCTGCAAATCTTTTCGCACAGAGTTACAACTATTACTATGGTAATATTCACAGTCATACAGGCTATTCAGATGGCAGCAAAGATTCTCTTACCTCTGGCGTAAGTACACCTGGCAAAGCATATTGGTTTGCTAAACAAACGTACCATTTTGATTTTTTAGGTATTTCAGAGCATAACCATAATAGTGCAGGAATGGTGTTGGCAGATTATGCAAAAGGTAAAACACAATCAGATACCGCTAATGCAAATGGAACATTTGCCGCTCTATACGGAATGGAATACGGAGTAATTTCAAATGGTGGTCATGTATTAGTGTATGGGGTAGACAGCTTGATTGGTTGGGATAGTGTTGGTGTAACACCCAATTACAGTATTTATAACAGTGAGTATACTTACAGCACATTGTGGAGTTTAATCACTGCAAGAAGTAATACCTTTTGTTCTTTAGCACACCCATGCACAGGCGATTATGCCAACTTAGATGGTTCATCTTATAGTAGTGCCGCTGACCAAGCCATTTATGGTGTAGCAATAAGAAGCGGTTCTGCATTTTCAACAACTACAACTTATACCGATGCTGCCGCAACGAGTTATGAAAGTTTTTATAAAAAATATTTAGCATTAGGGTATCATGTTGCTCCCACTATTGATGCGGATAATCACTACACTACCTTTGGTAGAACGAATCATGGAAGAACTGTTGTATTAGCTCGTAGCTTGCACAGAGATAGTATTATTGCAGCTTTTCGGCTCATGCATTTTTATGCGAGTGATGATTGGAATGCACAGGTGAGTTTTATGATAGATGGAACTATGATGGGTACTACATATCAGTCAACAAGCAACCCGACTATTCTTGTTTCGGTGAGCGACCCAGACATTGAATCAGTAAGCAACATCACTATTTATCGTGGTATAGCAGGTAGTGGTAGTAATCCCACATCTGTTAAGTCTTCTAATAATGTATCAAGTGTAACGTATAATCCTACAAGCTTTACACTCAATGCAGCATATTATTACTATGCAAAAATTACACAAGCAGATGGCGACATCATGTGGACTGCACCAATTTGGTTTACAAAAACATCAGGTGTTGGATTACCGATAGACGGCATAACCGAATTTAATAGTTCTTTACAAAATGGAACAACCTTTCTTACATGGACAATGTTTTCAAAATTCGATTCAATCAAAGTCTTTCGTTCTTCTACTTTCAACAACTTCATTCCATTGCAAACCTTATATGAAAATGAAACTCATTTTGAAGATATAAAACCAATAGAAGGTTTGAATTATTATACATTAGAAGCTTTTCAAAATGGAGTATCAAAAGGATATAGTGATATAACAGGTATTAGTAATCATTCCGAAAGTATTTCTTCCTGTACCATCTTCCCAAATCCAATCAGCGACTACATTAATTTGAATATTACAGCAACAAATTTAATGACAGGAATCATTGCCATATATACAGAAGAAGGAAGAGAAATTGTTGCCAAAAATGTGTCTTTAAAAAAAGGAGAAAATATTGTGATATTGAATTCTAAATGGTTTCCAACTGGAATTTATTTAGTAGATATTCGCAATGAATATGGGCACATATATTCAATGAAAATTGTTAAGTAATTGTTCATAAAAACTGCCCACCTATCCATTTTCCTTTTCTCTTTTTCAAATTTTAGTTGTAACATTGCATTAGTAAATACTTATTCAAAAAGAGTGTTGCTCTACTAAGGCTTGTTTAACGAAATCCTGAGAAAATTTTAAAAACACAGAGCCAGTCGAAGCAGTCACACCCATACGGGTGTGGTTTCTGTTATCGCTATATCTGTGTTTGGGTTCTCTCAGGTGCCTGTTAAATGGGTTTAGAATGGTGCAGAAGACCCCACCCTTTTCTTTTTTAATCCCTCTGTATTGGTCTAGCGGAACATCCTTCATTTCACCCATGAAAAATGTATTTTTTTCACATGCTATCCGCAGTAGCATTCATTGTTTTCGAACTTACAACGCAACAAAGTTCATCATTTTCTTTACCCTTTTACTGTTGTTCCACGTACAAACGCAAGCACAA
>JBJOOR010000002.1:0-345742 GCA_046051225.1 Bacteroidota bacterium
GTAAATAGGTGTGTAGATGGGGTACAATGTACGGAAGTAGAACACCAAGCTAACCGCCGCACAGAATTCAGGATATTAAGTTTTTAAGAAAAACCTCATCAACAACAAATAAAGCAAAGGCAGTACATTTGTACTGCCTTTGTTTTGTAAGAAAAAATTTAGCCATTGCAGATGCTGATGAAAGGATTGTTAAAGAAATTTTGAAAATAAAATAAGCTTATGAAAAGGATATTATCCTTAATTGTTTTTGTCTTTGTTATAAATCAGTTTGCACTTTCTCAAACACAATCCGAAATGAATGCAAATGCAGAATCTCATTATAAGAAAGTTGATTCTGAATTAAATTCAGTTTATCAGCAGTTAATGAAATTACAAGATGGTGAAAGAAAAAAAGGTTTGATTGAAATTGAAAAATTATGGCTTAAATATCGGGATATGCACTGCAAGTTTGCATCTGCAACTTATGAGTTGGGCTCGATTTACCCTGTGATATATTATACTTGTTTGGAGGAAATGACCGAGAAAAGAATTGCTGAACTAAAAAATATTCTCGAAGATTATAAGCGATGATTATGCAAATCAACTCAATCAAAAATATATATTTCATCGGCATTGGCGGCATTGGCATGAGTGCCATTGCAAGATATTTTTTAACTGTGATTCGTAGCAAAAATTTAATTTAGCGAAAATGAAATTGGAACACAACAATATTTTTGAGTCGATAAAAGAAGTGATTATTCTTTCGAGGCAACGAGTGTACCGAATGGCAAATTCAGCTTTGCTCGAAACCTATTGGACAATCGGACAATTAATTGTAGAAGATGAGCAACAAGGCAATAGCAAAGCCGAATACGGCAAAGCCACTTTAAAAAATTTAGCGCAACAACTTACCTTGGAATTTGGAAAAGGCTTTGATGATAGCAATCTTCGGAATATGCGTACATTTTACAAATCATTTCCAATTCGTGACACATTGCGTCACGAATTGAGTTGGTCTCATTACAGGCAGCTTTCAAGGCTCGATACAGAACAAAAGCGAAATTATTATCTCAACGAATCTATTCAAGCAAATTGGAATAGTCGTGAATTACAGCGCCAAATAAATAGCTTGGCTTTTGAACGGGTTGTAAAACATTTGCCCGAACAACAAAATCGGGTTATAGAAAACTGGATAAAAGACCCTTACATTTTTGAATTTTTAGGATTACAACCTGACAACAAAAATTCAGAGAAAAATATTGAAACGGCATTGATAAACCATCTTCAAAATTTTTTATTAGAGTTGGGTAAAGGCTTTGCTTTTGTTGCTCGACAGCAGCGTATTTCAACCGATACTTCTGACTTTTTTATTGATTTGGTTTTCTACAATTACATCTTAAAATGCTTTGTGATTATTGATTTAAAAATGGGTTCGCTCACACACCAAGATGTTGGGCAAATGGATATGTATGTACGCATGTATGACGACATAAAAAAATCGGAATTCGATAACCCAACTATTGGCATTTTACTTTGTACCGAAAAAGATGAAACTATTGTGAAATATTCGGTGTTGAATGATAAAAATAATTTGTTTGCCAGCAAATATTTATTGTATTTGCCTAAAGAAGAAGAACTAAAACAATTGATAGAACAAGACCGATTAAACTTTGAATTAGATGCAGAATAAATTACAAAACATCAAACAATTAGCCATTGCAAATGCGGATGAAAGGATTTTTGAGGAAATCAATAAATTGATCAATAACAAAAAATAAATCTCTATTAATCATGCGGTTAATTTTTTTCATTTTCATTGCCCTCTTTTTCATTGGCTGCACCGCCAACAGCCAAAACAATAAGCACACTAAGCCCACGGGTTACAAAACACCACCACCGCACAAACCCTATCCTTTAAATACCCCTACTTTAAATTTTGAGCCAACTAAAGATAGTACTGTTATTGGGGTTTGGTATGAACCTGAAAGAAAAGGACGTGTAGTTGTAGTAGAAGCAAAAATTTTCTTCTCGAAAAATTACAAATACTTTGTACAGGATATTTTTCTTTATGAAAATGATTCAATAGTTAAAGAAATCACTATAGAATGTAAGAAGATAAAAATCAGGTCTAATTATTATTTCGAATTAGAAGGAGGATTAATGCTAGGAATTGCAATGGATTCAAATTTAATTCAACTAAGTTTAGATACCTCAACTGTAACTGGTTACTATACCCAAATTTCTTCACTAAATCAAATAAACGCTAACCGCACAGCCTACCTTGAAAATTGCCGAAAAAATGATACCAATACAATTGGAAAATGGGTAGAAGATGGCGATGTGATTAGACTTTATAAAGAAAATAATAAACTGTACTACCAATTTATTGCACCCGATTCAATTGAGATGGATGAAGAAATCAATACCACCGAAATGGACAATGGCACTAAAATTTATTTTTTAAAATGTCCACCACTAATTGAAAAAGTCTATAAAAATTGTGATGATTTTTATTTGATGTTATACAGAGATGATAGTACAATGTCATTTGTTACAAAAAATAGCAAGCAAAGGCAAAATCATTTTATTAAAATACCAACTTCAAAATATCTTTATAACATTAGCCCAATAGATAGTTTCTTTTACCACCCCAATCAAAATAAATAAATAAATTATGGAAGCCCACGGACACGAATTTATTGAAAGGCAATCATCTGATTTTTTAAATAGCTTATTTAATCATACTCAATAAAATGGAATTAGGAAACATTAAAAATATATATTTCATCGGCATTGGCGGCATTGGCATGAGTGCCATTGCACGATATTTTAATCTTCGTGGTGCAAAGGTAAGCGGTTATGATAAAACTGAAACACCGCTTACACAAGCGTTACAAGCCGAAGGCATTGAAGTTCATTTTGAAGAAAATGTGGCGATGATTCCGAAAGATGTGGATGTGGTGGTTTATACGCCTGCCATTCCGAAGGAACATTTGGAGTTGATTTATTATCAACAAAATAATTTTACTGTGGTAAAGCGCAGCGATATGTTGCAATGGATTACCGACCAAAGCAAAGTGATTGCAGTGGCTGGTACACATGGCAAAACCACTACCAGCAGCATGATTGCGCATTTATTAAAACATTCGGGTTTTGATTGTACTGCTTTTTTGGGTGGCATCACAGCGAATTACAACTCCAATTTTTTGGTTGGAAAAAATGAATGGGTAGTTGTTGAAGCTGATGAATATGACCGTTCGTTTTTAAAATTATTTCCGCAAATAGCTGTCATTACAGCGGTTGACCCTGACCATTTGGATATTTACAAAGGTGGATTAGCAGATTTTGAAAATACATTTTTGGAATTTGCAGCACAGGTGAAAGAAGAAGGAACTTTGTTTTATAAGAAAGGTGTTCCGATTGAAAATCGAATTCAACAAAACTTTCCAAGTTTTAAAAACTTGGAAAGTTTAAACTCATATGATTTGCAAGATTCAAACGCAAATATTTTTACTGAAAATATTGTTTACGATAATGGCACTTATCATTTTGACATCAACCACAAAGGTAATGTCATCAAAGGTTTTGAGTTGAATGTTCATGGTTTATATAATATCGAAAATGCAGTAGCTGCTATAGCTGTGGGTTTACAATTGAATATTGATTTGGAAAAAATAAAAGCTGCTGTGGCTTCTTTTAAAGGTGTAAAACGCCGATTTGAATACATCGTTAAAAACGTAAAAACAATTTACATTGATGATTATGCTCATCATCCAAATGAGTTAGCGCCATTTTTAAAATCTGTTCGAAGTATTTATCCTGATAAAAAAATCACAGTGATTTTTCAACCGCATTTATTTTCAAGAACAAGAGATTTTGCAAAAGGATTTTCTGAAAGTTTGAGTTTGTGTGATGAGTTGATTCTGTTACCAATTTATCCTGCTCGTGAATTGCCTATGGAAGGCGTAAATTCAGAAATGTTGTTAAAAGACATTACGATTCCAAACAAAAAAATTGTTGAGAAAAAGGATTTAATGAATGAATTGAAATCTAGAGCCATAGAGGTTATATGCACCGTTGGTGCTGGAGACATTGATCAATTTATTGAGCCAATAAAAAATTATTTACTAAAATTGTAATACTACAATTCACACTATTGAAGTGTGTAAAATCAACTTTTATTAATACTTTTTTCGCATTACAAATTGCAGTTTTGTAATGCGATTTTTTTATGAAAATAAACAAGCCACTTATAGCAAAAATACTGCTGGGCATTCTTTGGAGTGTGCTTACAGTGGGCTTTTTTACGCTATGGGCATTTGCTGCTGATTACAGAAAACAACTTACATGTAGCAAAATTGATATTACAATTGATGAAGGAGAGAATAAATTTTTTATTGATAAGAAAGATATTTTTGAAATAATAAAGCATAATGGATATGATACTTTGTTTCAAAAAAAAGTAGATAAAATAAATTGGATGAAGCTAGAACATGAAATAAAAGCAAATCCTTGGATAGCTGATGCACAGCTATTTTCGAACCGAAATGGGGAATTGAAAATTGATGTGATACAACGTTGTCCACTAATGAGGATAATTAACAAAAATGGTGTAGGATTTTATGTGGATGAAAATGGAGAGCCAATGACGTTGAGTTCTAAATTTACAGCACGTGAAATAATTGTTACGGGAAAAATTGATGTTACAGATTTTAACTACACTAATCCAGATAAAGGCAAACGATTTGATATAGTAAACTTTGTAAAATTTATTGATGCTAATCCTTTTTGGAAAGCACAAATTATTCAAATCAATATTAAAGAAAATGATCAACTACAATTGTTTCCACTACATGGCAATCATGTAATTGAATTTGGAACGACAGAAAATTTTGAAGAAAAATTAAATAAGCTAAAAATATTTTATACCGAAGGATTAAACAAGATAGGATGGAGCAAATATAGTGTGATAAATGTGCGGTATAAAAATCAAATAGTAGCAATCAAAAAAACAGAAACAAAAAAAATTAACACCCCTAAATAAATTCAACCAAAATGATAAACGAAAATTCAAACGACATTGTTGTAGGATTAGATATTGGTACTACAAAAATTTGTGCAATAGTGGGTCGTCGAAATGAAAATTCGAAGATTGAAATTTTAGGTATGGGCAAAAGCGACTCGGTAGGAGTTGATAAAAATGAAGGCGTTGTAAATGTGGAACAAACATCTAACGCAATAAAAAAAGCTGTAGCCGAAGCCAGCGCACAAGCACAAGTAGATATTAAAACAGTGTATGTTGGCATTGCTGGGCAACATATCAAAAGTTCGCAACATACAGGAATTATTACTAGGCAGAATACAGATGAAACGATAAAAAACAACGATATTATCAGATTGATTGATGATATGTTTAAATTACAAGTAGATCCAGGCGAAAAGATTATAAATGTTTTGCCACAAGAATTTTCGGTTGATAATTCTCGTGGAATAAAAGACCCAAGGGGAATTATAGGTACAAGATTGGCTGCTAATTTTCATGTAATTACGGCTAAACTTAATGCTGTAAAAGTATTGCAACGTTGTGTAACTGATGCTGGTTTAACCCAAGCTGGTATTACATTAGAACCATTAGCATCATCGGCATCGGTATTAAGTGAAGAAGAAATGGAGGCAGGTGTGGCATTGGTGGATATTGGTGGTGGCACTACTGATGTAGCTATTTTTAAAGATGGAATTATTCGTCATACAGGTGTATTTGGCTATGGTGGAAATATTGTAACAGAAGACATTAAAGAAGGATTAGGTGTGATGACAAAACATGCTGAAGTACTAAAAATCACTTATGGCAATGCCATGTCACAATCGGTAGAACGCAATATGAATGTATCTATTCGTGGTATGAAATGGAAAGAATCTACCGAAGTATCGTTGTATAATCTTTCTTTAATTATTCAAGCCAGAATGGAAGATATTATTGGTTCGGTAAAATCGCAATTGATTAATTCGGGCTTCGATCAAAAAAAATTAATAGCTGGTATAGTGCTTACTGGTGGCGGTTCGCAATTAAAAAATTTGAAACAATTATTCGAAATTCAATTAGGTATTAATACAAGAATTGGTTACCCATTAGAATATATTGCTAATTCTGATTTATCAGTATTTAAAAATCCCTCGTTTTCTACAGGTATTGGGTTGATAAGAAAAGGATATGAAGATGCAGAAAGAAAGCAAAATCAAAATATATTGTATTCGGATATATCCGCAACCGAGCCTGTTGCCGAAGTACAACCTGAACCTATTGCCGAACCTATTGCAATAATGGAAGTAGAAGAAAAATCAAAAAAGAAAGGATTAGGTATTTGGGGTTCGTTGGTAAATACTACTCGATTGATTTTTGAAGGCGAAGAAGATAAAAATTTATAATACCCAATATTTAACCATAGATATAATACCATCAACCAAAAAACCAAACCATAGATTATGTTAGAATTTAACATGCCTAAAAACAAAAGTTCGAAGATTAAAGTAATAGGTGTAGGCGGTGGCGGCACTAATGCTGTAAACCACATGCATCGCTTAGGTATTAAAGATGTAGATTTAATTGTAGCTAATACTGATAGACAATCTTTGGATGCAAGTATGGTATTAAATAAAATACAATTAGGTGAAAAACTAACCGAAGGTTTGGGTGCTGGCACTAATCCGCTTAGAGGAAAAGAAGCAGCCGAAGAAAGTTTAGAATTGATTCAAGAACTACTAAGTTTTAATACTAAAATGGTTTTTATAACTTGTGGTATGGGCGGTGGCACAGGCACAGGAGCAGCACCAGTAATTGCTAAAGCAGCTAAAGATATGAATTTGCTTACGGTAGGTATAGTTACCACACCGTTTGATTACGAAGGTTCGAAAACCAGAAAGCAAGCATTAGATGGTATTGATGAATTAAAAAAACATGTAGATGCTGTAATTGTAATTTCGAACGAAACATTACGTGAAGAATATGGCGATATGGATATTGATAATGCTTATGGCAAAGCCGATGATATTTTAGCTACCGCAGCTAAAAGTATTGCCGATTGTATTACAGCCGTAGGTACACAAAACGTAGATTTTGAAGATGTACGTGTAGCATTAAGCAATAGCGGAGTAGCCATTATTGGTAATGGTAGCGCTGAAGGTTCTGAACGTGCACGTAGAGCCGTTGAAGATGCTTTGGAATCAAAATTATTGTATGATAAAGATATTAAAGGCGCTAAATTTATTTTGATAAATGTAACCTATGGTAAAAAGAAAATTACATTGGATGAATTAAATGATATTGCATTATTTGTACATGATAAAGCTGGTGCCGATACACAAATTAAGCAGGGTAGGGTGTTTGATGATTCATTAGAAGATAAAATTAGTGTAACTATCATTGCTGCTGGGTTTAGTAATGGTGTAAGTCGTGTAAATGTTTCATTAGAAAATAAATCATCTTCTGGCTTGGATATACAACCTGTATTGGCGCAAAATAATGTTATGATGGAAACCAACCATACCAATGTAATGGATGTAAGCAATAATATATTTCAATTTAAAAATGAAATTGTAAATCAACACGAACCTATTTTTCATGCTAAACCATTATTGCTAGATTTTTCTGAACCAGCATCGTATACTATAAATACCAATGAAGATGAAAAAGCAGAAATGAATGATGAACAAAAGCAAGTTGATGATGATATAGCTGCTGCTCAACCTATGCAGATGAATGATATTGTATTTGAAATAACTAATGCCGAATACAATGCCGAACCCGTTGTAAATACTACTTCGATAAGCGATGAAGCTATGCTTGAATTAGAAAAAATAAGAAAAGCCAACGAAGAACGTGAATTGCGTAAGCAGCAATTAAAAACCATGAGCTATCAATTTAACCCACATAAAACAAGCTTTGAAGAAAAAAAAGTAGAGCTTGAAAAAGTGCCACACTCATCAGATAATATTATGGGTAATTTTATTTTTGGGCAAAATGCTAGTGGCGATTTTGAATTAAAACCCAACCCGTTTTTAGACCCACGAGTTGATTAATGAAATTTGTATTAATACTATAAAAAGGGCGAATCTAGAATAGATTCGCCCTTTTTAATTAACCACCATCTATTATTCTCTGATCGGTTTTGTTTTTAGTGGAAGCAAGATACGACTTATCGAACTTTTTTTAGGCGTATTTCAAGTATCTGGATTTGTTGAAACAATCAAACATCGTCCTTTCTTAACCATTCAAAGCTATCCATTGGATAAGTTCTATCAAATCCTTTGTAACGCACTATCCAAATATTTGCCATTACTCCTGCTCGAATAATTTGTTCTTCTGCATGAACACAAACAAAAACAGGTTGTATTTTTAAATTAGCACATTCGGGTACTTTTTCTTTTAGCTTGTCTAAAATTTTTAACATCTGCATAAATGAAGTATCCTTGAGTTGATTTTTTACTTCTACGACATAAGCTGTTGTATCACTCAATGCCAGTAAATCTATTTCTACATTTCTGCTTTTGTTCCAATACCTTTTGAACTTTTGAAATGAAGTATGAACGCCATGTTCTGACCTTAAGGTATTAAGCATGAATTGTACACCAATTTGTTCAATATAACCGCCCCAATGTGTACCTAACATACCCAACTGAAAATTAGTATCGTCAATGCTATTTTGAAAAATTACTCGAAAGGCTGCAATATGTTTTTCAAACTCTTTACAATGGTTTATATATTCATTATTTAGTGCCTGAAATTGGGGAGTGTTTGCAATATCAGGGTTTAAAACTACTTGCAACTCCAGTTGTTTTTTCATTAAATCACATTCTATTTTCAAATCTTTAAGCCAATTTGAAAGCTCTTTTGCATGATTAATTTGCTGTTGATTTACCTCTTTTAATAACTCAGTAAAAGCATTCAGTTTTGGGATAAAATTTTCGGTCATGTTTTCCATTTAGTAATTCAAATTATTTGGGTAGCAACAAGTTTGTTCATTTAGATTTATTATAACATCTTTAAAAAAATAGTATCAAATACTAACTTATACTACTTTACGTATTTTTCGTAAATTTCCCTTAAAAAGAATTGTTGATGAACTGCTGCAATTTTATTACAGAATTCTGCTGCTACTTGATTTTGTCCGTGAACAAAAAGAAAGGAAACTAAATCTTTAAGAAAATCTTTATCAAAGTCAGCCATATAATCTCTAAAATTAAGTGAAGAAATTATTTCACCAATTGATTTTGCAACAACATTTGGATTGCCTTTATTTTTTAACGCTACAAGATTTTCAACTAGCTCATGTGTTGAATAAGTTTTGTCAATGTGGTTGCATGAGTGAAGAATGAGTTTTGTATATGTGTCATTTAATTCGGGTGCAAACACAATCCAATTTGCAAGCATTGCCAAATTATTTTGTTCTTCTTCGTTTTGAGTGTCTTTATATTTATCAACTAAATAATTCCAAAGTTCCAAAATCAGTTGTTGAAATTCCTTCTGCTCAACTTCTGTTAAACTTTTCTGATAATCTTCCTGCTGCGAAATGAAACTAATGAAATCTCTTATTCCATCGGGGGTTGACTTATTTAAAAATTTCAAAAGCAATTTATCTGATGTTAGCGTTTCAAATTTCCAAAAGTAGAATGCTGTTAAATGCCTAACCAATCCGTTATTATGAAAGGGTTTTAGTTTGATATTATTTTCAATCACTCTTTCATAATGAGGATAAAATAAATTATAGAGTTCCTTTTTCATTGGGGCACTTGAAAAGGCAAAGCCACCCATAAATGCAAGCCACTCTCTTTCTGCACTATCGTAGTGTTGTTTTACTTGCTCTGTTATCCAGCCCTTATCTAAAAAATAAAACTGTTCAAAATACATTCCTTCCAATATATGCCCGTCAAGAATTCCTTTTTGTATTGTTCCTTCAAATAGAGATTGTATTTCAGGTTCCCACTTTCCTTTGTCTTCGTATTTAAAAAGATTTCTTGCTCTGTGTAGTGAGTAATCAAACAATGCTCTTAATGATTTTCCTGCTGTTGAATTGAGTGAATAGGTTGGGTAGTCCATATTCGTTTCTTTTAAATCGTCAACTCGTTCAAGATTGCTTACAAGTATTTGAACAATTTCTTTTGCCAATGGAAGCAAACTAATATCAAATGAATTTTTGTCGTTTTGCAATCCGTCAGTAATTAGATGGGCAATAGAACCTACAACCCAATCGGGTTTTGCAGCCCAAGTATCATTTTCAAGAAGTAGTTGCCCTGAATAAAATTTATCGCTTTTAAGAGTATCTAAGCAGTATTGCAAAACCTTTTGCCAATTAAATGATTTCTTTTTTTTCCATGCTTCGCTAAAGGCATTTAACATACGATACGAATACACATAACCAACTTCAAAATACAATTCAATTTCATCGGCAAATTTTTCAGGTTGTGTTTCAACAGCACTTCCAAATGTGTCTGACAAGCCGCTAATGTTTGGGTCTTCCCAACGGTCTTTGGGTTTAAATGTTCTAATGAATTCTGAAATTTCTTGATTGCTTTTTTCAAGCAAATCGTCTTTTGAAATTGGAGAAACTGAACCACTTCTAACTCTGATTTCCCCTAAATTTTCATAGTGTTCGTTTGTGATTTCTAATTCATGAGAGAGGGACAAATATTTTTCTTTAAACGGCTCAATTTCTTTTAATGCAGAACACCAGCGAAATTCCCAGTATTCTTTACGCTTTTCATCTTGCTCATTAACTTCATCTTGTTCTCCTTTAGCAATTATATTTTGAAGGATATTTTTTTCCTCATCTGTTAACGACTGTTGATTTTTGTTTAGCAAATCATAAAGCTCTTTTTGATACTTGTATTTTGAGAAAAGATGTAAAGCATCGTTATCTTTTATCAAATCCCAAAACAATGATTTAGTTGTATTCCAATTTTCGCAAACTACATATAAAGCAATGCGTTTGTAAAAAGGCATTTTATATTTTTTGTCGTAACAAAAAACTTTCAACAATCCAATTGCTTCTTCGGGATTTTGCTTTGCTTTTTCGTCAAGTATATCACGAAAGATTAGTGAAAACACATTTAATACTTTTCCATTGTTGGAATATCTATCATCTAATTTTCGGATACTACTTAAACCAAATGCAGAAGTGAGGTCGTTATTTAATGCAAAGTTTAATCTCTGAAATGTATCATCATTCTCTTGTGTTGGAGTGTATCTTATATTTTGCTGTTGAAATATTGAAACAAGTTGTTGTTTCAAATCTTCATCACTTTTGTCTTCCCAATTTGTAATAGTAGAAGTTGCGTTAGCAACTTCACTATCTTTCAATTTTGATGACACCAAAAGGTTTTCCTTTTCAATAAGTATTTTGATTTCATATTCCTTCTCTCCGTCCTTGAGTAGCGTATTTACTCCTTTAGGATAATCAAGCAATAAAAATTTAATTGTTCTGCCTAACTCTAACATAAAATTAGCTGAACAATGTTCCGCAACTTTTGGAGTTAGGTTTCTTCTTTCAAATCTTTCTGCCAAAAAATGAAGATGTAATCTTGAATAATAACTTTCTCCTTCTCCATCCCAAATACCTTCTTCAACTCTATCGGTTCTTTTAACTTGAAAAAGATAATGCAAAATCAATTCTGCTTTCTTAGTATCGTCTTCGGTTGGTGCTTCATTTAAAAATTTGGGCAGCAACTGTTCACATATTTCAGAAGTTTGAAGGCTTGTGTCAAACCTTCCCGAAAGCCAAACAGGAATAAAATTGAAAATCTCAATTGGTATTTTTTCGTTGGGGATGCAAGCCAAAAACTTTATCAGTAAATACCATGTTCTGTAATTATCCTTTGGATGTTCGGAAACATTTTTAATTACGGCAAGTAATTCGTCAACAAGTTCTAACTCGCTTCCTTCTTTTATTTGCAGTGCTAACTTTTCTAAATAGCCCAATGCTTCCCAATACGGAATTTGAAAACCCTCTTTAACCTGAACTGGTTCGGGATTTTTATTAGGGTCAAAATAACCCTCTGCTTTAAGGAAATCAAACCATGCCATTGCCGCCTACTTTATTAAAAAAATATTGTTTGTAACTGTCATGTCTTGCAATCATCATTTTTATTACATCACTTTCAAATGATGTTGGTTTCTTTTTCAAAAGGATTGCATCAAGTAATTTTATATTCTCTAAAAAATCAGCATCAGGATTTTCAACTGGTTTTATTACAACTACTTTTTTTGCTGCCAGTGCTGCTGCTTCCTCTTTGTCTAATTTGTCTTTTAAATATGCTTGATAACTATTCGCTAAAAGTTCTTTTCGCAAAAGGTTAAAAAGTTTTGTTCCGAAAGCATCATTTTCTCCGAGGTATTCGTAAGTCAAATTTGCACTTGTAAACTCTGCTTTTAAACCATCATGCAATTCATAACGATTGCCCCCATCAACACAAAAATCTTTATAGTTATCTGTTGTAAAAATTGATTTTGTGTAACCCTTGTTTTTCAGGTATTGAATCAAACTAAAAATATTAACTGTATCTCTATAACTATCTCCTTTGTGATTGGGTGCAATAGTTTGAAGATTTCTAAGCCCTGCTTCTTTCAGCATTGCATCATCATAAGGTGCTTTTTCAGAATGGGTAGAAAAAATTGCATCAATTCTTTCAATTCTTTTTTGAATACTTTTTTGAACTTCTTCTGCCTTGTATGTTGATGCTAATTCTGTATTGTGTTTGAACGGATTTATGTTGGCTTGTTCTTTCTTTTTAAAATATGCAACTATGTCGTTTTGATAACCAACTTTGTGCCTGTTCCATTCATCAATAATATTTGTCGGGACAATGTGTTTGATATGTTTGTTCTCAATCCAAAAGCAAATTTCTTCAAGGTAATTATCCTCGTTTTTGAAATCTATGTAGAGTAGTTTCAACCAAACGCAAGTATCTAAAGTTATGTTTAGCATTTTATTATTCGACCTCGGCAATGAATTAAGAAATATTTTTTTAAGAAATTTATATAAAAAGAGAATCTTTAGTACGGTGAGTTTATTTTTGATTATTTCTTATCCAACTTGCTATATCATCTCCATAGCCATACCATGCTGCAACATCTCTTAATTGTCCAACATAAATTTTATCCCCTTTCTTCAAATTTCTCAATAGGAAATTTCTTAGCTCTGTTGCTGACAATACAGAAATTACAAGATACGTATTTGGTGTAAGTCTAGCCCAAATTTTCGTCTCCTTTATAGAATCAATAAGCATCTGTTGATTGATTCCAAGATTTTTTAAATCAAATGTAATTATATAGCATTTTTTCATTTCTTAAAACAAATTTCGTTTAGAGTTTTGGTAAATTCACTAATTAATTTGTGGCAATTTTCGGCAAACTCTTTTTGGATTTCCAATTCTTTATATGGTACCTGATTTGTAGCATAATCACCATTATGAGCAATTGTATGTCTTCGTTTCGTGTACTTATTAATTTCCTCTTTTAACGTCTTTTCATTTTTATTTTGCTTCGCTGCAACAGCTCCAATTATATTGGATAGTCCTGCAAGTGTAAAATATTCTGTTATTTTTTCATCCCCTTGAAATGATTTCTGATGAAAATCGTTACTGATTTGTATTTCAATTTCCGATATGAATGAATCATTTAATGAAGATTCTAATAAACAATCATGTGTCATAATTTTTTTTAGATAGGCTCTTAAAGGGTCTTTAGCTTTTAATTTGTTGGCGATTCTTTCTTTAATCTTTATGATGGCAACCGTCCTAGCATAGGCATCAAGTGCTGCAATTGTTAAAACAATTGAGGCTCTGTAAGCATCGCAAAAATGTTCCTCATTTGGGTTTGCGTCAGAAGAATGAAAGTTAATTAAATTCTCTGCTCTTTTGATGCATCTTAAAAAAATAGTGTAAGGTGTTAGGTCAGGAGGAATTGTTGGTGCGGTTGAAACATCCGAAACTTCGCCAATAGTAGTTAAAGAAGAATCCTTTTTACTTTTGCGACCGATACCAATTGCTTCTTTATTTTTATTTGTACTTGCCATTAGAAATCATATAATGTTATTTTTATTTATTTTACAAAAAAATTACTGCACCACTCCCACTTTCTGATTATACATACCTGTTGAGGTATTTACAGTTAAAAAAATATGTCCCTGATGGCAATAAAATTTCATCGTGTTTCCATTAATTTATTATTCATAAAAGGGTTAATATTTTTTCAATATTCGCTCTTTCGGTATTACGATTTTTGAGTAATGGTAATGCTCCTTTGGTTAATAATATTTGATTCCCTAATGCTTCAACTGGCATTCCATTATAAACTGGAGCAAATAATTTTTTGTTTAAGTTTAATGTTTTATACCCTGCATCAATACTACCTCCTTTTTCTTTTGCTTCAATTAAAATCATTACATCACTTAAACCTATTATTGTTAGATTTCTTTGCATTGCATTACCTACCGACCAAATTGATTCTGGTAAGAATTCACTAATGACTAAAACCCTTTCCCAATCCCAAACTTCTTTTATGTATTTTTTTATTGTAAACCCGTTAATTCCCTGAGGTAATACTATTATCGTTTTGCCTCCTTCCTTTAAAGCCCAATAATGCGTTTCTTGGTCAATTCCTGAAGCATATCCCGACACAACAGTAATATTTTCTTTTGTTACTTGCTGAGCTATGTCTTTAGCAATTGACAAACCTTTTTCACTTGCTTCCCTTGAACCACAAAATCCTATTTTTTTTGAATTGAGCAATTGTTTATTGCCAATTAACGACAAAATAGTTGGACTCTTATCTCCAATGTTTTTTAAAGTAAAAGGAAAATCACCATGAAACTTATTTTGATAAAATATTTTTTGACTCAAAACATATTCATCTGTATGTGAGTTAGAAAATAGTTCTTCTATTTGGCTATTTAAAAGATAGTTACTTAACTCAATTTTAAGTTGAGCTGAATTTATGATATCAGTGTTTAATAACCCCTTTAATTCAAAAAGCATTTTATTGGCTTTAGAATTACCAATGCCTTTTAAACGCAACAAGTTAAAAATAAAATTATTTGTTGTCATCGTCTCTTCTCGATTTTACAATTGAAAGTCCATATACTCTGTTAAAACCACACTCCTTTAATTTCATTGCGACGAATTGCAATGTTGTACCCGACTGGTATAAGTCGTCAATAAGAATAATGTCTTCTCCGTTGCCTTCTATATCTAATTTAAGACCTACCGCTTCTAATATTTGCCACTTGTCACTAAAGGCTTTATCTTTTAAAGTCTCTTTGTTACTTTTCCAGCCTACTTTATTTGAAACACAAATTTTTTCTAATTTTTGTTCAACAAACAAAGCAATTTTTGTAGGGTTATTCGTTTCATTAATTTTTGATGGTGGTATAGAACAGATAAATTTAGCATCACGGTAGAAGGGAGTTTTTTCAATAAAATCTTTTACCAATTCTGATATAGTATTTAATGAATTTTTGCAATTTTCATATTTCGCTTTATATTCTAACTCACCAATAACTGTTCTGTTTACATCATTAATCATGTGTTCTGAAAGTGCCATTGAAATATCTAATGTATCTTTTAAAAAAACCTTTTCTTTATATCTAAAAATAAAATCTACTGCTTTTATATTTTCTGAATCTAATTTTAGAGGAGACCAAAATTTCCCATTTTTTTTTTTGATTAGTTTAAGGGTTGTTTCACTTTCGTAAATTTCTTTTATCGACTCTTCAAATGGTAAGTTTAAAGCCCACTTTACGTCACCGAAATCAATAGCACATAATGCATTAGAATGTGTTGAATTAAAACAAATACGCTTTGGGCGATAAGAATGATATTCTTTTACCCGTTCATAATTTATTACTGTTGAAGCAGTGTTAGGAGAAAACCAGTTTGTAAGTTTTATAATATTTAATCCCATTAGTTTATATCAATGAATTTTAAATTGAATCATATACATTAAAAACCCTTTCAGGCATCTCATTATAAAGTTTTCCTTTCAACTCTCTGCCACCTTTACCATGATTAGGATGGTCGTGGCTTATGGTTGGGTCATTTGGGTTGGCGTTAAATTGTGGCTTGCCCCATTGTTTAAAAAAGAAAAGTACTTCTTGTTCTTTGCACTGCTTTTTTATATCCATTATCCATTCCAATTTTAATGGTCTTGCTCCATGCCCCGATTCGCCGCCTACTATTGCCCAATCAATATTTTTTAAATTCAGATTTGGTAATGCACCAATCAAAGGTTCGAGTGAAAGAAATTTTGTTTTTGCTCCTGTCTTTCTTAAAAAATCTATTCGGTCTGTTACTTTATCATCTTCTACCGAAACGCCCATCCAAATATTTTTTGTCCACGTTAACTCTTTGTGATACTTGTAAAGTAGGTCGGCTCTTTTTGTCAGCACTTGATAAATATGTGGTGTTTCATTCATGACTTTGAATACCTTTTTAATGAATGATAACGGAACATCTTTATGAAATAAATCACTCATGGAATTTACAAAAACAATTTTGTTATGTTTCCACTGATAAGGAATGTCTAAAGTTTCAGGATGTATTTTTAATTTGAAACCGTCTTTATATTTTTCTTGCCCCATTGCCTTTAATCGTCTGCTCATGACTTCGGCATAACAGAACTTACAGCCTGCTGAAACCTTGGTGCAACCCGTTGTAGGGTTCCATGTCATTTGTGTCCACTCTATGCTTGATATTGCCATTTAGTTAAATTGAAGAATGCAATGTTCGTTAATTAAAACTGTTACTGTATGTTCTCGATTGTCGGTAAAAGTAACTGTTACTTTTCCATCTGCTACCATTTTTCTTAGGGTATCGCTATAATGCTTACGGCAATACTTATTTAATAATTGATGCTCATTGAACAGATTAATTGCCGTTATTTTTCTGCCTTTATATTTTTCTGCAAGTTGATTACTTAAAAATAAAATATTTTGGTCGCCAAAATCAAATTGCGAACTAGGAGCATCTAATTTTTTTGCATCAAAAGTATATTCGCCATCTTCACCTAATGTAGCACCAATATTATCGAATTCATTGTAAACTTGTTTAACTAACTCGAAGCCTTTTGAATGCTTTGTGAAATGAATAATGTAATGACTCGTTGCATTGCTATCCTCCTCTTGAAATCTAAATGAGCAATGAAGTACATTTGGTACAAAGCATTTAAATTCATTTGCAAGGTTTGCAATTATCAGTGATAACCTTTCCTGAACATTAGAGACATATTTTCTATCAGTTCTTATTTTTTCAATTGTTGTAGGAAACAGTTCAAGCATTAAATCATCAAATTTTTCGTTTTCAATGGCTGCATGAATTCTTTTAATATTGAAGAATAAGAATATTTCATTCCCCCACTTTCCTAAAAACTCACCAAGTATTTTTGTGTTAATGCCTTTGTAACCAAAAGGGTCGAAAAACAGGAGCGTTGGGTGTGGGTTTTTAGCTTGATTATATTGCCTAGTTAAATAGGAATTTATCTTAGCATCCTCTCCAACAGTTTTGTCTCCAAATATAGGAGGATAAGTGAATGCTAAGTTGGAAAATCTATTTGAAAAATTTTCTTTTAATGTTTCGATATGCTCATTATCATTAAACATTAAGTACACAAATTCTTTTAAACGACTATCGGAAGCACATGCATCTGCTATCAACATTGGCGTTGACAAACTGCCGTCTTTATAAATGCCTGGACCAGCAAATAAATCTAAATATCGTATCTCCTGTTGAGGATAATGCAAAAGTATTTTACAATACTTCGGGAAATAGTTTGCAACAATATTTGCTTTTATTCTTGAAGAATGGGTTTGTGTGTTGAAGAAAACATCCTCTTCGTTGGTTTTGTTTTTCATTTAAAACAATTTTATCTGCTTGTTTGATGGTAAAGTTAGAAATTAAAATGCTAAAGGTTAAATTGACAGATACTTGGAATTTTAAGGTTAATCAATAAAGTCATTTTACCTCACAACCATCACCTTCTGATTATACATACCTGTTGAAGTTTTAACAGTTACCAAATATGTACCTGATGAATAATTACTTAAATCAATTTTATATTGATTGAAGTTTTGATGCAATTGTATTTGTTTGTCAATTAAAATTTGCCCTATGTAGTTGCTGATTTGTAATTGTGCATTGCTATTATTTACGTCATTTACGCCAATTGTAAATTGACCCGTTTGTGTTGGATTAGGATAAATTTTCAATGAATTTTTATGGTAAGAAAAAACATTAATACCTTTTGGCTTGCAGCTTAGGATACTATCTACATTACTAATCACACCATCCGAAATGTTGTTAAATGCAGCTACTTTGTAATAATAGCTACTATCTGTTTTTATGGTATTATCATAAAACGAATTTATATTTTTTGGTGTAGTTGCAATTAATTGGTACACACCATTTCTATTATTTACTGCTCTATAAATATGATAACCCCATTCTATATTACTGATATCATTCCATGTAAGATGAATGCTATCCATTGAACAAGTTGCTATTAATCCATCAGTTGCTACTGGCTCAATTAAAGCACTATCGCTACTACAAGGGTAGCCGTATTTAATAACAAACATATCATTTACACCACCACTAAAAAAGGCGGTATCTTGCCCTGCTGTAAAGGTTATATCATTGAAACCCGAAGCAATTAAATCTCCTTTTTCATTGGTCGCTATGTGAGTGTAGAGTACATAATTATTATTCGGTTGAGGTCTATCGGGAAATGCTTTTTGTATTAAACTATCTTGCCCATGAAATTGAAAAATTTGAATGTTATTTCCCATGTTTGTTCCCGATGAATAAGTATTTCCTTGAATGGAAACATAATTCCCCGAACCTAATGCAGAGTATATATTATTTCTACTATCTGAACATATTGCTCCAAATCCTCCTCCGACAGCTGTATCAGGGGTAACACCCCATTTTAAATTTTTAAAACTTGAAAAATGAAGTAATGGGTCTACTGAGTTGGTGTTAGTTGTACAAATAAAATTTCCATATACTCTTAAATTTCTTCCAGCTCCAACACTTAATTCGAATCCATTTTCAATATTATCAAAATTACACTCATCTATACCAACGGAATCATAAAGTAACATATAATCAATTAAATGAGTTCGATTAAATTTAAAAATGGCACCTTTACCTGCCACCATTGGGGTATTTATGGTGCTGTCCAAAAAAGTAAAGACACCATTAAAAAGGGTTGCTGAGTATAAAAAGTTTCCATCAATATCCTTTCCTAAACTTCCAAAATATGCTCCTACCCACCCACTATTTAATGTAGGATTTATTATTTGGTGTGCATTTAGGTATTGCCCAGTTGTAGCACTAAAATCAACTAAATATAACCCATCAAGTCCAGTAAACGATGTGTCTATTCTCATAAATATACTTATTGTATCATTTGATAAAATTGTTACATTTTCAGTTCTATCAAAAATAGTTGAAGCATCACCCATAGCATTAAACTTCAAATGAGTTTGATTCCCAAATTGAGATGTTGGTGTCCAATACCAAATCAAATTTCCATTGGGGTCTAATTTCAATAATACACCATTATCAGAAGTATAAGATGAACCTACTTTTGGTATAATTAAAGTATTATCAATGTAGAAATTAGCAGAAGGAACTTGAGCACTATTAATAAACAAAATTAAATTCCCAGTAGTATCAATTAACATTTGACATACATCACAGCCAATGGCTGTATCGCCAATTGTTTTATACCATTGCAATTGCCCATCGCAATTGTATTTTGCTACAAAACCATTTGGGCGATTAAATAATTGCAAATGATTATTTATGGGGGTTCTATTAGCATGTTGTCCATTAGCTTTTACAAACGGGTTATCGTACATTATACCACACACATAAGTGTTACCCATTTTATCCATTTTCATTTGCATAATAATTTCATCGCTAGCACCGCCGACCTGCCCACTACTACCCATACCGCTTAACCATTGCCAATTGCCTTTTGCATTGGGGGCTTGGGCAAATACCTCACCCCCAACCCCTCTCCAACAAAGAGGGGAACAATACAATATAACTACTATTAATATTATTTTTTTCATATTCTTTTTGTTTTTGGTTAACGTTTAATTACTTCCATTTTGGTTTCGCACCATACATTTTGTTTGTGTCTCAAAATTACGGTATAATGTCCTTCGGCTAATACTTGTTCGTTTACAAAATAAATAATACCTGCTGCATTATCCAATA
Source organism: Bacteroidota bacterium (assembly GCA_046051225.1). Lineage (GTDB taxonomy): Bacteria > Bacteroidota > Bacteroidia > Chitinophagales > CAIODY01 > CAIODY01. The sequence goes on from JBJOOR010000002.1 coordinate 20,251, forward strand.
ATTTTTGATACACAATTTTTCCTGTTGAACTTTGAATAATAGCTATTTGTAAATCACTATTATTTATAACTACTTGCTGCTCATCATTCAATGCAATTTTATAATAAATAACTGGTTTGCCTTCGTTAGGATTAGGTACTATTTTAACCATGCAATCTGTATTTTTATCACCGATAGCTTGCAAAGGTTTTGTTGCTTGATGCGGTTTTGTATGTGTTAATCGGTATTGTGGGCAAACTGGTAAATCAACACATAAATTCGGATTTAATGTATCAGCCATACAAGAGATGCCGCCCGAAGCCATATCTGTTACTATTATTTTAAAGCATTGATGAGGGTTGTTGGATGTATTGGTAAAAATAAATGGAACTGAATTTATACCTGCATGTACGGCATTAGGTGTTGGCAATGTAATGAAACCATTAGTATTAACAATACTTAACTGAATTGATGGATTGGTGTAACCAAATGGACTGTTATACCATAAATTAATCTGATACTGTGGGTTGCCTAATGCATCATAACCTATACAAGTAAACCCTTCGATAAATGCATCAAAAATACATCCATTTGTTTGAATACAATTTGCACTACTATTCAATGCAAAACAAGTTACATTGCTACATGGTTGATTGGTAACGGGGTCAATAGCATCTAAATACAAACACATAAAACCTGTGTAGGAAAGTGTATCAGTAAACACTACATAAAATGATTGATTACTTCCTGCGCTTACAGTTCCAGTATTTGAACTTAATATGCCTTCAGTTGTATTTATCGTATAGTTTACGCTTACGCTATTTGCATTTACCACATCGCCCCAAATAACATACATTGGATTACCATTTCTATCAATACCATAACATTTTTCACCATGAAAAATAATACTCATATTACACGGCGCAGATACATTACAAGTGTTGGTTAATGTAACACATGGCATATCAAATACACAAGTATCAAAACTTCCCACAGTGCTAATAACACAGCAAAACTGACCTTGTGAAGCAGGTGCTGTTATAGTTCCGTAAATCGTATTATTGCCCGACAATATGGTATAAGTTCCTAAACTAATATTGCCATTTGTTGATTGAGTTTGAATAGTAGCAGGCGTAGGACAATTATGTACAATGTTGATTCTACACTGGTAAACAATATTTCCTGCATTATCCTGACCAACACAAAATGTAGAATCAATAGTAATAATATCAGCAGCACAACATTGGCTACATGCAGATACTTGTATATCAACAATAGCAGATGTATCGCAACAAGTGCCAGTATTATTACACATTACTTGTTGATAGAATCCACTCAAAGCAGGATGCAATGCATTATTGCTACCCACAAGATTATTGTTTACAGGCATTCCATTATACAGCCAATTGCTATTTGGATAATTAATGTCAATTGCACCACATACTTTATCAGTATCGCATAAATTTAAACAACCTGTTATTAAACCTGAAAAATCGGGTGCAGGTTTAATATTTGCATAAGCTACGCTGCTGCTACAACCTAATGAATCTACAACATGAAAACCATATTGTCCGCCTTGATTAATGCTTAACTGACTTAAGCCCATACCCCATACACCATTCATCCAATAATAAGTATAAGGTGCATGTCCGCCTGTGGCATTAGCAGTAAGTGTAACATTTTGTCCATTATGAATACAATAACTGCTTGGGTTAATTGATGGAATTGATGCTACAGGTGGTGCATTTACAATAATATTAAAAGTATCATTGATGCCACAAGTTGTACCATTAGTATGCTGCATGTGTGCTATAATATGATAAGGCGATTGGGCTGATAGCAACATGTTTTTTGGAATAGCAATACTACCCGATGTGCCTGATAAAATGGATGTATTAGCTTTGGTATAAAGACTCCAACCATAAGTATAGCTGTTGCCCATATCAAAGGAATAATCAACAGCTTCGCCAGCACATACGCTACTTTTACCTTGTAAATTAATAGGTGGCGTTAAAATAAATTGTGGGCTGATACTACCTGATGATGCCGCATAGCAGCCATTACCATCTATTACACTAATCCAATAATTACCTGATTGATGAATAATAGTACTTGCATTATAAGATGTTGAATTAAATGAAGGTAAGCCATTATGCCACGTAAAATGGAATGGTGGATTTAATAAACTAAATGGCAATGTACTTTTCGGTTGAACTTGTAGAGCAATGGTATCACCAATATTGATACAATTAATGCTAATAGGATTAGTTGTAAAGTTAATACCATTACTTAAAATATTGGGCATTGTATTTCGTTTTGTAGTGTCCTTCCAAACTGTAGAAGAACCGATAGCAGGCGTAGAAAAAGAACATAACATGGTATCAACTATTTTCAACGAAATTTCGACTAAGCCATATCTTGAAACTATTCCTCCATTCCTATATTGAAATGCCTCCCAAGGATTTTTTAAATTTGAATAAAAAATATGTGGAACAACACCTACAAGTTGGTCATCAAAACTCCATTCCCAACCTAATACTTTAGAGGTGGTATTTGCTTTAAATAATAATGGTGTTAGTTCGCATTGATTAACCCAAGGGCTATCAATAATGGTTGCCGTAGGCATTGCAGAAACATTGAAATTTTTACCTACGGTACATCCATGTTGTGGAGAAGAATTATCTAAAACACTTAGCCATTGAGTATATGAGCCAACAGGAATAATAGATGGACTTGGATTAGCAATATTACTTGTTATAGCACCTGCCCATGTATAAGTAGCAGGTTGATGTAAGGCACTACTTAAATTAATCAGATTTACTTGTTTTACATTGCTCGTATTACAAATTGTATTCACTTTAAAATCTGCTACAATAGGCACAACAACATATTGATTACTGCTTGCCGAACAACCACCTACGCAATCAAAAACAATGCTTACAGGATATTTACCAACGCTTTTATAGCGATGTGTAATGGAAGGAATTAGGTAATTGGTATTTGCAGAAACAGCAACATTAACTACATAGTCGCCATTCGGTTCACCTGTTTTGATTGTGTATTTAGTTACAGCATAAGGAGGTGTTTTTACTACGCCACCAAATGTTACACTGCCATCACAGCTAATTGATGTAACTACTAAAGTATCGGCTAACGTCAATTGACAATTAGAAGCACCGCCACCAGTTCCGCAATTATTAATGTTATTATTACTAATTCCCACACATCCACCATTATTGTCCTTTACATGAATTTCGTACTTATTACTTCCACTTGTTCCATTTATAATTGCGGTAGTTGAACTAAACAATGTATTGGGTACAGTTGAGAGAGCGTTGCCATTTAAAAAGAAGGAATAAGTAAAGTTGGGTGCTGTAAATAAACCAAAATTAGTTACAGTTCCTTGTAGATTATAAGTCGGATTAGGACAAACACTTCCTCCCCCAAGGTCAATCATATAAACTTCAGGTTTTAAATGAACAGTTATTGGAAGGGTTGCCTGTTGTAAAATATGTGTTGAACTTAAATTTTGAATGGCAACAGTAACTGAATATGTACCTTGAGTTGTATAGGTATGAGTAGCTTTATTTACGTTTGTTGTTACAGTAGGAGAACCATCACCAAAATTCCAAACAAATGGCGCAGTTAACGGACAACTTGCAGAACTAACAGTTGGATTAACACTAAAAGTAATGGTGTTATTAGTACAAATAGTGGCTACATTTGAAGTTAAAGTAATTGGCATTGCTGACATTACAGTAACTGGAATTGAAAATGGATTTGGAGCTGATGTATTACAAAATCTTGTTGTTAAATCTATAATGGCATTATAAGAAGTATTCACAGGAGGACTATTCCATTGAATCGTTATTTGATTTGTGCCTTGCCCAGCAAGGATTGAACCATGCCCATTATCTCTAATTTTCCAACTATAATTATCAAAACCAATCGGTGCTAAATAGGTACTTATATCATTAGCGCAAACTGTATTTTTTCCTGTTACAACTAAAGTTGGTGCAGTGCATTTTTTGATAGAAAATTGAAGCGTATCACTTTTACAATGTGGTTCATCTGTCATCACTTGTTTTACTGAAAAAGTATAAGGCGGTAATGGACTTGATGGCATAAAAGTGCTGAATGTATTCCCAATGGATGAAATAGGATTTGCCGAAGTATTAGTAGTTGACCATTCAAAGTAATGATTAAATAAAGGTTGTCCTGTTAATACTATTGTACTGCTTGGACATGCACAATTAGCTCTTAAAATATTGTTTAATAAAGGCTTTGGTGGCAATGGATAAACTGTAACCTCAATGTATGGGTCGTTGCTATTGCAAAATGCAGTAGTACTTACAGCATGAGCATACATTCTGTATATCGTCATAACCGTAACAGGTGCAAAATAGAAACTTGCTTTATTGGTATTACTAACAGTACTTATAATTGCTGATGAATTAGCAACTGTATAATACCAATTAAACATTGCACTACTATTGGTGGTTAATTGGTCAGTTGTAAATTTTGCCGAATCGCCACTACATATTTTTTTACAATTATTGTTATTCAAACAGGTTACAGCAAATGCTCCTTTTATTCTTATAGTAGTGTCTTTGTAACCACTACAACCCATTGTGCAGTTGTTATAACTCACTCTCAAATGAATTGTAGCTCCTACATTGCCAATAGCTTTTATCCAAATTTGATGATTGTTCGGATTGCCTAATAGTTGCACATCACTTGGCGTTTGTGTACTCCATGAATAATTATTCCCCTGAACCACAGGTACACTAATTAATACTTTCTCATTCTTACACATATTTAATGGACAATTAACAGTAGTTGCTGGTGTTACAATTGGTACGGTTACATTTGTTGGCAATGAACAATAAGTAGAGCAAGAAGGAACACTTAAACTAACTTGACCTAATGGTTGATAAATACTTCCATTCCAAACAACCTTGATAGATGATGTGCCTGCCCCACTTATAATAGTTCCGTTACTTACCGACCAATTATAAGTAGTACAACTATTTGTGTTTGCATAGTAAGTAGAGGTATCGGCATAACAAACAGTGGTAGCACATAATACAGGAATACCTGATTGAGCATTTACAATAACTGTTACCTTAAAGGTATCTGTACAATGGCAAGCATTTTCAACAACAAGGGTTAAATGATACGTTCCGCCTGTTGTATAAGTATGGCTGATATTCGTATTGGTAGTATTAATGATAGTTGTGCCATCGCCAAAATTCCATTTTCTATTTATTATGCTTGTTGAGGGCGAAGATGTATCAGCAAAATTTAATTGAACTTGATTACAAACGTTAATTATTCCGCTTATAATTGGATAGTTTATACAAGAAGCAATAGCATGAGGTTGGTCAATAATATAAAAACAAATAGCAGTAGTTTTGGTACATCCCGTTAACGTATCAGTTTCTGTTACATTAATGATTCCTGCACCTAACGAATTAAATAATATAGTTGTAGTGTTTGTGCTATCACCTGATAAAAAATTACAGTTTGTGCCTGACCATATATACACATGATTGCTAACTAATGGAGTTGTAAATGAAATGCTGTTATGTACACAAAATTGAAAACATGTATCATAACCAATAATGCTACCCAAAGAATTATATTCAGGTGTAACATTATAACAAGTATTCCAACCACCTAATAGTGTTGGCGTAGGATTTGGTTTAGCTACTACAGTTATCAATGCAGTATCAGTCAGAACGATTTGCCCTGTATTATCAGTACCTACAACAATTAAAGTATCTATTCCAATTTTATTCCATACAATGTTTAATGTTTGTTGTGGAGAATTACTAATTAAGGTTGCATTAGCATAAGTCCACTGATAACTTGTAGCTAAATTATTCGTAACAAAGTAAGTATTAGTTGAGCCAACACAAATATTTCTATTTCCACAAATGGCAGAGGTAGGCAATATAATTGTATCATTCGACACACAATTATTTGAATCAGTTAGCTGCGTATAATAAGTGCCTGATTGGAGATTTTTTAATATTAAAGAAGTTCCAGTTGGTGTATAGGTGCTACTGTTTACACTAAATGCAAATGGGCTTATTCCACTTGTAATAGTAAACCTGATTTGACCTGATGGCGTTAGATTACAAGGTATCTGAGTGTTTGCAGAAGTAAAGACAACTTTATCTGTGATATTTGTATTGACAAATGACGAGGTATCTGATTGACAAGCACCATGCGGAAATAATGTACCCATCGCAGCTATTTGATAAGTGCCTGAATTGGTCAACAATAAAGTGTCATTTGTCGAAGTATAAACCGAGCCATTGACTAACCAAGTGGTATAGTTACAAGTATTGGTAGCAATCAGAATTCCTTTACTTGTACATGGTAGAGTATTATCAGTAATGTTGGGTATTAAAGGCTTTAATCGTACGTCAGTTTTAGTAACTTGAGTTTGTGGTACACATCCATCGCATGAACCACCTGTTGCAGAACATACAAATAATTGTTTTGTAACCATCACTGCTTCGATAGTATCTAAACAAGCTATGCTACTATCCAATACATAATGAAGCATAATAGGATTACTAAATGAAATCAATTGATTATTTAAACCACTTAAATTGATAACTGAAACCTGATGCTGCGTACCAAAAACATTTTGTGCTGTGCTTGTACAAACATCACTATTTTGTAATGTATCCAAAGGGAGGCTGCTGTTAGAATAGGCAGCAGCAATTATTTTAAATCCTTTAGGTACATGAATAAGTAACCTATTGTAGGCATTGAAAGTAGAGAATAAATTGTTTACATTATTCAGATAAATAGGCATAGAATCTTGTAAAGAACAAGTATTATTTAATGGATTATTAAATCCGAAAAATGGTTGAATGGCATTAATTACATGAGTAGGATTTTGTAGAACTGGATAGCTACTAAAATTTCTGATTTGACTAAATTTATAACTGCCGCAAGTACCATCTCCCCAAATAGAATCAATGATTGGGGCATAAGTTAAATTACAATCTGCATGAATACCAAACTCAATCGTACAAGAATCGGGCATCACACAAGAGTTCAGAAACGTAGCAGGTAAACTTGATGAATCGTTACAACAAGTTGAGAATATTGGTAGCAAACTAACCACACCATTGGTTAACTGAATGAAATGTTGTTGACTGCCATATTTGATAACTGCATTTTTACCAACAGGTATAATATTATTAATGGCAGGAACTAAAGTATAATTATTGGAGGCAGGTAAATTTACTTTTAAGCGGATGTTTTTTAAACAAATATTGCCTTCATTTTTAATAACAAACTTCATATTAAAATCAGAACATAAACCTGCATTTTGATATTGTGAAGTATCTTCATAGGCTGCAATATTTGGTTTAAGCGATTTTAAAATTAATGGATATGGAATGCGTTCGCATGATGATGCAAAAAGTGATGTAACACTAGAAAGTGTATCAAATACAGAAGTATCGCAAAAGATTCCTGTATTAAACAAAACAATATCAGAATCATTTGGAGCATAAGCACAATTATAGCTTGCTGTAATGAATAAATTATTGCTATCTGTTCTGAAAATTCCTATCTGATTTTTTGGATTAGATAAATTTGAAGGCAGTAAAAATAACCATGTATTATTCCCTAAATTTTTAGGTACGCTTACACCATTTACAGTTCCTGTTGGTGCAATATTGAAAGGTAAGCCATTCAGTGTAAGGTTTGTAATTGTGGTATTGGTAGCACCCCAACTGTTCGGAAATTTCATGGTTACCCAAGGATTTGTACCAATAGCAAAATTCTGTTTAACTTTTACATTCCAAGTTACTGAACCATTATTTAAATAAGCAGGAATTGAGCTTGCCGTAAGACCTAATGTATCAATAGCTTTAAAAGTAATGCTTTGCTCAAAGCCCCTTTCATTGGCGCAATTTTGATAATTTTGACTTAATGGAATTCCGAAACCATTATTAAAATTATTATTTATTGTTGGTGTAAAATTATTTAGCATTCCAGCCCCTACATTCAAGTTGTAATCACAAATATTGAAGTCGTCAATTTCTTTTATTTTCATGGTATAAGTAGAATCACTGCAATGATTAAAATTCACTTGCATCGAATAATAATTCTCTACATTATCATCACCCAAGAAAATAGAATCTTGTGGGTTGGATGGATAGTAAGTTGAACGCCCATAAAGATTATTAAAGTCGAGTATCCATGTATGATTTGCATTTGCTTGTATAACAGAATTAGGAGTTTGTAACGCTATATAGTTACTTGAATTTGTTCTTGATAAACTAATAGTTGAACCTTTTGGAAGTCCAGTAATTTCAAATCGTTTAGCCTTCGACCAATTTCTGTATTCATTTGAAAATTTTGTAACGCTGCTAAAACTATTCGCTTTGCTTTGCCCTAATAAAAAGTGTCTTTTCGCACCATCGTTTACCGTTTCAGTAACAAAGCCACAAAAGCCCATACTATAAGTATTAATATAGTCAGGGTCTTCAAAGGTAGCAGGTGCAAAATCGAATCCAATTTTAGTGAAATCTGCTTCGCCTTTTACACACCACCACCTTACCGAATCACAAGAATTTTTGGGTACGCTATTTACTGTTATGTTGTAAGGACTTTGAGGCATTGGACATAAGCTATCCAATAATGCAGGCGTAGCAATAAATGCCGATTTGTGAGCATGGTTATAGGCAATTGTATCTTGTGCATCTTGCATATCAAAAAACTGTATCGCATTGCTTTTTGTTTCTCTACTTAACGTAAAATATGCCCTTGTAATAATGTTTGTTTCATTTAATTTCCCTGCTTGCAATCCATCATTCGCTGATAAAATATAAGTAACATCGAAGAAAAATTTCATACCATTATGGAAATAATCAAATGGTAAATGTTGTGCAATATTATATTGTTGTTGATAAGCAGAATCTAATCTGCTTAATGAAAAATCATATACAAATTCTTTTGTTTTATTATCTCTAAAATCTCTTGTAGAATCATAGTATAAAAGTATCGGTGTGATAGAATCAATCTTACTTGGTGAAGCTGAATAAGTTTGAAATGGATATAGTGTTTGATGAAAGGCATTAAAGCCTGAATGATAAGCCGCATTTGGATTTGTTTGAACCACATCGCCGTCTTGAATCCAAACCATTAAAGCAGGAATACTTTTTGAAATTGAAAAAGGTTGTGTCGCATTTTTACTTTCAAAAAGACCAATACTATCAGAAGTTTTTACTCGAATATAACCTAATGAAAAGCCTCTTTCATTGGCGTAAGTTGAACTAGAAGGTAATCCTAATTTTACTGCTGTTGGATAATAATTTGATGAAATAGCATCATCAAAATGTGCAATTGATTTATGTCGTATTCTGAAAATATCATGATACATTAAATAGTTATTATCAATATAACCAGTTCCATTAGATAGGATGGGATTGAATTTTACTTGGTCGAATATTATTCTTCGTAATGGGTTATCTGCAATGCCATTATTATCATTGTCTTCAAATCCAAAATTGATTCTGCTTCCTCTTGCATTAATCGTGTAAAGCCCTGCAATATTACAACCAGGGCATTGCACTACAATTCCATTGCCTCCATTAAAAATACAATACCTGTTATTTGGAATAGTACATTTGTTTGTACCAACTCCAATGGTATCGCCACCACATATTTCATTTGGAATATGATAAATAGAAATATTAACTGGTGTTTTACTTCCTCCTTTTTGCGAAGCGGTATCAATATATCCTGTACTGATGTATGGTGTATTAGTACAAGCACATTTAGCACAAGCAGGTTGTACATCAACTTCAACATAAAATCTATTAAGCCACTTAACATTAAAGCCTGTTGGAAAATCAAACCATGCCCAAATTTCATCTGTTATTCCATTTAAAGCAGTTGGTCTTCCTGCACTATCATAGTGATTATAACCATTGATTCCTGTGTTTTTATAGCCTATACAATTAGGCGAAACTTGAACATAGGAAGGTGTAATTGTGTGGCTTGTATCTCGGTAAAATCTAACGTATTTTCTTAAATGATTTTTCTCGTACCATGCACTTGAATCAGGTCTGTTGCAGGGAACATTTTTATTGTATAAATCTCCTTTCCAAACATTTAACAATGCTCCAATTTCTAATTTTACTGCAACCGATTGTTGTTGTGAATTTGTATTAGATGGTAGTAATAATTTGCTTACAAAACTTGGAACATTAAACTTCAACCTATCTGATGGAGCTGCGCTATAATCGTCATCACTCAGCCCAATAATTTGTGTAACACCTGAACCGAAAATATGCTCTGAAATGGTATTACTTGCACCTGTAATTGTTATTACTTGGTGTGTTTGGTTATTGTTAGTCCAATCTTCACTGCCAATACATGCTAACTCTTGCTCACAACTATCATAATAATTAATTCTTGCTTGCCATTGGTCTAAATTAATATCTGTACATGATTTAGGTAATTGATGGAAACCTTCCCAAACTAAAACAATTGCTTCATTCGGTTTCAAACCCAATTTCCCAATTGCATCAAATAAACTATCAATGCTGTAATAACTTCCCAATCGAGTAGATGAATAGAATGGTGATGCAGGAATAATGGTTTCAGAATGGCTTACACTACAATTTGAAATGCTTGTAAATGAGCTACTGTAAAAGCTTTGAATAGCAAGACTATTAGGTGCTGCAATGCTATTAAAATTACCTGCTGTAAAACTAATTTTGCCTATTCTAACATTATTTAACAATGTGTTTTTGTCAATCAAATAATGAGTAGAAGTAGCTGCTGTATTTCTAACAGCTAATTCAATTTTTACATTTGTAGCAGTGCCAACACCTGTATTGCCAACTATCATAAAATATGAATTTTTGTTGGCGTTGAATTGACTACTCAATGTGTCTTGATTGTTATAGCAAAGATTTCTATTGATATATCCACTTCTGAAACTAAGGTGTGGGCTTCTATTATCAAATTTAATTGCAGAGCATTGATTAGTTGCTTTTGTATTGGTAAAGCAAGTACTTATGGTATCGCCACCATTAGCTATATAAGCGCAATTAATCGCAGTTTCGTAATTGGTATAAGTTGATACGCCACAAACATTTATATTAACTTTTTGAGTAACATTTTTAGGGTATATTTCACACTCTTCCCAAAACAATAAAGATTCATTTGGAGCTAATTTTCTCTTCCCTATTGCAGCGAATAAAATATCGCCAGTAATTTTTAAAGTATCATAATTGTCATACAGATTGGAAGTGCTGTTATGTAATACAAATGTTGAAGGAGTGGTAAGATTTGGAGAAAAAGAACTAATGGGATTAGCATTGTTGACCATTGAATTGGCGGCAATCCGTTTATAGCCTGTGCTTGTTTTAATATGAATCGCTTTTATTGCATATTGTAAATATTTATCCTTGCTTTCATTGACATGAAGAAATGTAAGTGGATTAGTTAAATCTAAAGTATCTGCCAAACTTGAATTTTGTAGTTGTATAAATTTATAAAATCTTTTTTTCGGTGCTAAATATTCATAATATCTATTACCACAAGTACTATTAATACAATTACTACATAATAAAGAATCTGCTATTGTAAAGTTATTGATGTCTGTTTTATAATCTGTAAACACACTTACTTTTGGAAATGATAAAGAAATATTTGGTTTAAACTGTGCTGAAAATAAATTTGAATTACTGGTTGAACCACTTTTTAAATTTAGTGTAAAATTAAATGCTGTTTGCATGGGCATGGGTGGATTGGGAACAGGTACACCTGATGCAAATGAGTTAAATTGTCTTTGCAATAAACCGCAAATGGGTCTTAGTTTAACATTTAATTCTATGGAATCTCCTTGCGCCAATCCACTTGGTACTGCTATTTGATAATAATGTGAAGTTGAAGTTCCTCTTATTCCAAACGAAAGATTTGTTGACGGAAATTTTTTTGCAGAAGCTAAAGTGCTATCTCCAAAACTTAGGTCTGTAAAGTCCGTTCCGAAATCTGTATAAACAATGATAGGACTTGGCAATGTAGATGCAGAATTATTCACTACATGAATACTTAATACATCACCATTACAAATGCTAAATTTTATAGCAGGGTTAGAAGAAATCCTGATGACTTGCGCCTTTGCATGTAGGCTATAAATTAGGAATGAAAAAACTAAAAGTAAAAATAATAAAGAGGACTTTGAAATGAATTTTTCGTGTGTAGATTTTTTTACCATAAGAAAGTAGTTGTTAGGTTTTACTCCTTCAAAGGAATGAAGTGGAGTTGTGGTTGTTGATTTTAATTATAAATAGAATGGAAGTAATAAAAAGAGGCGTAATCCTTTTACAACTAATCAGCAACAGGAAGCCCGACCAAGAGCTTGCAAAAAACTGAAATAGAATATAATAGAATACGCCCCAGAGGGGCGTACACATAATCTATTCTGTTTTTGCATAATACTTGGTCGGTTTCCTGCACAGAAAAATTAGTAACGCTTTCCGTAAATTACTTATACAAAAGATTTGACAACATTCAAGTTGCTACATCTTTTGTTTGCTGCCTCCAAATTCTTTAAAATTTGGTTCAGCTAAAGAACATTATTTTGTTTTCTATTTAGTGGTTATTGCAATCTTCCTACTCCATCTCTTCATTTTTAAATGGTTGATGTTGTGGCTGCAATATTAAACAATAATTTTTTACTGCGCTACCGTGTTTTCACGGGGGTGAAAACACCCCCTCCGTTTTTCAAACAATTAAACTATTTTTTCGTTGGTAAAGATGAATGAAAAAAGTAGTCCTGTCAATACCCATATATAGGGATGCCCCTGCATATTTTTTTTACTTTTTTTCATTGCAACAATTTAATTCATTTGCATTTTTCTTTTACTATTCTTCAACAAAAGTAGAATGCTATTCAGAACTTCACAATACCTAACAGTCGGTATTTTTTCATGTTTAAGGAGATTGAAATTGAGTTATAAATACCGATTGGTAGGTATTGTACAATCGTAAATTTATAGTATATCATTGACGTAAATAATACAATCATTTACGTCATCATCTGCTTTTGTTTAAAAAAAAATGGAAGTGGAATTTTTATGTAGAATCAGGAAAAATCAATTTTTGTTTAGCCTTTTCTGCTAAAAGTTACCAAGCAGTTTTTTTACTCCTCTCATTTTTGTAAAAAATAATATAAATCGAAATAGAGCAATGGAAAAAGATGCCTAAAGATGGAAAAAGATGTACAATGTTCTACCTAATTCTACCATAAAATGCAAAGGTGGAAAAAGTTGGTAACCCATGTCAAACACTCATCATAGCTTTGTTGCGTCAATTATGACGTAAATAAAATGAAGCAAGAATTTGCGTCAACTATTTTTCACAAAACAACTTTTTATAACAAAAAAAAACATACCCAATCGAATAGAATTCATACCCAATCAAAGTTTGTTTGGCAGATTCGTGGCAAACCAATCCAAATCGCCGAACCATGTTAAACCCTTATCAGACCTTTGTAAAAGCAAATAACAAATCATAACAATTACGTCAATTAACGCAACATCAACCAAGCATATACAACAATGGAAAATCAAACAACAACATCAGAAAAAACAGAAGAAAAACAAGCAGAAGAAACGAATACCTCTACCTCCAAATTTAATTGGGGAGCAATGGCATTAGCTGCATTAGCAGGCGGAGCATTAGGCTATTTATTAAGTAGTCAATCGTCAAAACAAGAAACAGCAGTAAATGACGACTTAGAAATTGACGATAGTGATAGAGTAGAAAGATGGCAATTACAAAAACAAAAACACGAAAAGAAAATGAAAGAAGAAAAAAGTATCGCAGCAGAAAAACAAAATCAAGAAATAAATCATCCATTGTACCAAGAAAAATTAAATAAAAAAACTAAAAAGAAAATAGCAGCACCACAAAAAAAATCAAGCACCTACATTCAAATCAAATAAAAAAAAATAACATGAATCATTACATGAAAACAAAAACAGTAGAAGTTCCCATTGACTTATTAATGGAAGTAGCAGAGCAGTTAGACGCTCATCAAATGACAGCCACACTTGGAAAAGTAGGCAACGAAATCGGCACTATTCAATTGACGATAACCTATAACGGTCAAGACGAAATACAAGTGCAATTGTTGGAAGATATACAACAAGAATGTATGGACTATGATGAAGCCATTCATTGCGTAATAAAACCTAAACCTTAAAAAAATGAGTATGCAAAAACATTGTGAACATTGTGGAAAATTATTTGAAGCCGCTAGAGAAGGTAGAAAATATTGTAGCGATACCTGTAAGCAATATGCTTATATCGAAAGAAGTCAATATACAAAACCAGTCATTGACGGCAATCACGTCAATGACGTAAATAAATCAGTCAATAAAATTGAAGAGCAAAACAATCTCAAAGAGTTATTGAGTGATATAAAATCGTTGCTGATAAAGATGAATGAAAGAACAAACGAGCATTCTACATCAATTGATAAAACTATCGCATTTGCCAATAAATACGTCAATGACGTAGATAAAAATATACCCATCAATCACGTCAATTCTGAAAACGTCAATGACGATACATTGACGGAAGTAAAGAAAGAAACAGTTTTAGCCAAACGAATTTGGAAAAGTGAATTCATGAAAGATTTACGCCATGAATTATTTGTAAAAGGCAAAGGAGCAAAAATATTTTGGCAACATCATTTTCCTCAATGGGATGCAGAAACATTAGACACAATTAGAGTGCATAATGAAGTATTGCAAGAACTATTAAGAGAGACTTTACAAGTACAATTTCAATCAGAAACTTCATGGGATGAACTGCAAGATTTGTATGAACAATACGAGCAGTTAAAGGAGGATAATGCTGTTGCAGAATTTCCTGAAGATTATCCTTATCACGAATTGATAGAAAGATTAATGAACAAAATTGAAAAAGTATTTGTGCATCAACAATCAACACCCACCATCAAATTTTATTTTCATCCATCACTTCGTTTTGAGTTGATTAAAACCATTTGTGAAATAGGATACGATTATAAAATAGCTAACTGAAAAAAAGTAAAACAAAACACGATAAAAACAGAACAATTTTTTTTAACAAAAACAAACAAGTAAAATGAAAACAAAACAATTTGCCGTACCGCAAGACCAAATCACAGCCTTTTGTGAAATCATCGAAGAGAATGAATTAGAAAATTCAATTGTTGGCACGAATGAAGATGATGAAATAGTTATTGACGTTAATTATGAAAATGACGAACGAAGTGCTGTGATGGAATTGATTGAGTTAATCGAAGTAGATGAAGACAATGACGATGAAAATTGACGATTGAAATAATAGCCATTAAATGCGTCAATTGACGTAAAAAGTATAGACAACTGACGAATTGCAATATACGTCAATCTATAAAATCGAAACAAAAGCCAATTATAGGCGATTTAAGGCATTTTAATCGAAAGTCAATACAGTAGGTTATTCCACGGCGATTATTTACCTTTGAATAGGGTAATATATCGCTTTGGATTTTTTTAGTAAAAAGAAAAAGTGAGGTTATGGAAATTTTAAAATCAACAAAAGAAATTACGATTGAAGAAATCAGAAAAATAGAAGGCAATGAAAATTTGAGTGATGAAGAAGCAGTAAAAATCATTCAGGATTTGGAATCCATTTGTCATATTATGGCACAACAAATCAATCGTCAATCAGAACAAAAAATATTCGAGTTCAAATTAGCAGCGTAAAAATAAACAAACAACATGGCAACTACCAACAATGAAGCATTTAAGCAATTTGTAACACATAAAAGTGAATTGCAATCTCTCGAAACCATTATAAAATATGGTGTGATTTACACAAGGGTATCTACCAAAGAGCAATTCTTGCATAATGGTAGTATTGAAACACAAAAAAAATTGTGTTTACGATTTGCCGAGCAAAATGACATTCCGATTTTACAAGAATTTGGAGGTTGTTATGAATCAGCAAAATCAGAAGAAAGAAAGGAGTTTAAGCGCATGATGGAGTTTGTAAAGAAATCAAAACAACCTGTGAAGTACATCATTGTATCAGATAACGATAGGTTCAGCAGAACAGGTGCTAATGCCATTTTCATTGCAGAACAATTACGTAATAAGGGTATCCAAATTAAAGCTACTTCAGCACCCGTAGATACACTTACACCCATTGGTGCATTCCAACAGGATATGCAATTAATGTTTTCGAAATTTGATAATCAAATGCGAAAAGAAAAGTGTTCACGAGGCATGAAACAGAAATATGAGAAGGGGATTTTCTTTGGAAGACTATCAACAGGTTACGACCAAGTGTTAATAGATGGCAAACCCTTTTTCAAACCTAATGAAACAGGAAAGGCAATTGGTAGGGCGTTTAAATGGAAGGCTGAACAAAATCTTTCTACTGTTCAAATCTCCGACAGATTAACAAAATTGGGAACACCAGTATCAGAAAAAAAATTGAGTGCTGCTTTCCGAAATGTTTTTTACTGTGGGCTATTATCCAACAGAATGTTGGGCGATAAAGTATTGGAAGGCGTAAATTGGGAATCTGTGGTATCGAAGGAAACTTTTTTAAAAGCCAATCAAATTTTACAAGCCCAATACAATAAGTTTGATTCACACAAAGAAGATGAACAAATCCCACTCAAGCGATTAGTATATTGTGATAAATGCGATAAAGTGATGACAGGGTATTTGGTAAAGAAAAAGAATATCTACTATTACAAGTGTAACACAAAAGGATGTTGTAGTAACAAGAGTGCTGAAAAATTAAATCAGGAATTTGAAAAACTGTTAAAACGATTTGAAATTCAACCAAAATATGCAAAATTGATTGAAGAAAGATTGACTGATGCTCTGTCAAAAGTTAGAAATCAGGAGCAGGAAAAAACAGCCGACCATATTAAACGCAAACATCTGATTTTAGAAAAGATGGAGCAAATGGAAGAACGTTATGTAACAGGTGAAATCAAATCGGACTTGTATGAAAAATACAAAACAAAATTTATCAACGAATTGAATGTAGTGTTGAAAGAAATTCAACCTTTCAAAAACAAATTATCGAACTCGAATTTCAGCAAAGAAAAAATGATGGAATATTCCCTGAATATCAGTAAAATGTGGGCTTCAGGGGATTTATGGGAAAGGCAAACGCTACAAAAAATCGTGTTTCCCGATAAAATTTATTACAATTGCGATAATTCCAATTATCGAACTGAAAAAATAAATTCTATCATCTCTGAAAATGCCCGACTGTCAAAGGTTTTCAGCCAACTAGAAACAAAAAATCCCTCACGATTTGTGAGGGATTCTGAGATGGTGGAGAATATCGGAGTCGAACCGACGACCTCTTGCATGCCATGCAAGCGCTCTAGCCAGCTGAGCTAATTCCCCATATTTAAAATTAAATACTTTTTGGTTATTATTTTAATGCCTTCACCAACTAATTTGTTTAGCATTTATGCAGCAAAGATAAATTGATTAGTGATTCATTCTAATTTATTCTAATCGAATTTATACTTTTGATTCGTGAATAAAATATTTATTAGCAATAGGTATAAGGAAATATTATGGATAGCTATGCCTATAATGGCAGGCATGCTTTCGCAAAATATTATTCAAATTACCAATACTGCATTTTTAGGAAGAGTAGGTAAGGAAGCTTTAGGGGTAAGTGCAATGGGTGGATTGTTTTATATGTTACTAAGTGTTTTATCGTGGGGATTTAGTAGCGGTATACAAATTTTAGTAGCACGAAGATTAGGCGAAAAAAAACTAACCGAAGTGGGTTCTTTGATGTTTCATAATACTATCATTATGATAATGTATGCAATTTTTGCATTTTTAATAATGCTATTTGTAGCGCCATTATTTATGCCTCGTATTGTACATTCACAAATAGTTTCAGATAATAGCATTTCATTTTTAAAATATAGAAGTATCGGAATTTTTGTTACTGTTTTAATCAGTAATTTAAATGCTTTTTATGTAGGCTTAGGCAGAACCAAAGTGCTAATGTATAGTACATTAACTACTGCTGTAATTAATATTTTTTTAGATTATGCTTTGATTTTTGGTCATTTTGGATGCCCAGAGTTAAAAACTGATGGTGCTGCAATAGCCAGTGTTATAGCCGAATTGGTTGGGTTGATGGTTTTGATGTACAATTTAAGATTGCACCAATATATGAAACGGTTTCAGTTTTCATGGGCAATAGAAATACAAAAAGAAAAATTTTCTCAATTACTCTCTTTATCATTTCCATTAGTATTTCAATATTCGTTTAGTTTTGGTGCTTGGTATGTTTTTTTTATTGTACTCGAAAATATGGGAGAACAAAAAATAGCTATTGCTAATATTATGCGAAGCATTTTGTTTTTGTTTACTATTAGTTGTTGGGCAATTGGCAGTAGTTGCAATACATTGGTAAGTAATAAAATTGGCAAACGAAAATTAGACGAAGTGATACAAACAATAAAAAATGCTGCAACGCTTAGCTTTGCTGTTAGCTTATTGTCATCAATAGTTTTAGTGATTTTTGCAAAGCAAATAATGCGAATTTATACTAATGATAGTGTATTGATAAATGCAGCAATTGAGCCCATATTTATGTTAGCATTTTGTATCTTGTTTTTATCTGTATCCACCGTTATGTTTCAAGGCGTACAAGGCACAGGTAATACAATTTATAATATGCTAGTTGAGTTGGGATCAATTATTTTCTACCTTGTGTATGTACTTTTTTTTGTAAACAGATTGCAGCTATCGTTAACATGGGCTTGGGCAAGCGAAATTATTTATTGGATAACAATTTTATTGATGAGTTATTTGTATTTAAAATCGGGTAGATGGAAAAATAAAATTTTGTAATTTGTTAAGAAATTATAAATCTGTTTTTTTGGTACGATATTTAGATGATACACTTCTAAAATAATTATACATTTATCACAAAATTAAAATCTAATCATTATGCGTAAAATCAATTTTTTATCAATCGCTATTATTGTATTTGCTTTAGTATTCAGCGAAGCTACCTTTGCAGCTAAAGAACAATCAAAAACAAAAAAAGAAACTTCTGCTAAAGAAAAAAAATCGGAAAAAAAAGAAGGTGAAAAGGAAAAGAAAGAATCAAAAAAAAGTACTAAACGAGTTTCGAAAAATGAAGACAAAGAAGTAGAAAAGAAGGAAGTAAAGAAAGAAAAAAACACAATCAAAGAAGATAAAAAAAGTGTCGAAAAAAAAGAAAATAAAAAGGCAGACACTAAAAAATCGGAAAGTAAAAAGGATGAAAAAAAAGAAAAAACAGAAACAAAAAAAGAAGTAAAAGCTTCATCAACAGCAGAAAAAAACAATGATGCAATTGATACAAAATTAAAAGGTCCAGACAAACAAACAGTTTATACTGGCCCACGTGGTGGAAAATATTACATTAATAGAAATGGTAACAAAACTTACATCACACCCGATTCGAAATAATTGGAATATTTATTATAAAAAAGCCGCATCAATTAATAGTGCGGCTTTTTTTATTTTCAAAGAATTAATGTTACACAATCCGCTTCCAGCTTTATTTTCTTAGATTTATAAAGCACACCCAATGCTTTTTTAAATTGCTTTTTACTCATCGCCAATTCGTCTTTAATTTCATCAGGCGAACTACTATCGGTTAAATGAATTTTGCCATTATGTTTTTGTAAATACTGCAATAGTTTTTCGGTATAAATATCAATATTTTCAAAGCCAGTTTTTTGTATAGAAACATCAATTTTATTATCAAGGCGAATGGTTTTTATATAACCTTTTAGCTCATCACCTATTTCTAATTGCTGAAAAATATCGCTATGATAAATTAGCCCAAAATGTTTTTTATTGATGATAGTTTTAAACCCCAAATCAGTATGTTCGTACACAATTAAATCTACTTCATCGCTTTCATTTACCGATATATTTTCATTACTTAAAAATTTATCTAAAATAGCTGTGCCAACTAATCTATTGCTATTTGAATCTAAATATAAATAAATAGGATATTTTTTTTCGGCAATCAATTTATGTTTTTGATTGCGATACGGAATGAAAATATCTTTTTCAATATTCCAAATCATAAAAGCGCCAATACTATTTACTTCCCTCACTTTTAATACACCAAAATCATTTAATTTAATTTGTGGTGTAAGTGTGGTGGCAATCATTCTATCTTCCGAATCATTATAAATAAACACATCTAAATAATCATTAATTACAGTATTTTCGGGTACATATTTATTGGGCAATAATACACTTTCGCCATCTTCAAAACCTAAATAAAGTCCTTGAGGCGATTCACGAAGAACTTGCAGATTATTTATTTCGCCAATTTTTATTGGATTGTTTTCTATTTCACTCATGATGTAAAGATATTGAAATATAGGGTGAAATTATTTGAATATTTATTTGTTGAATTAAAAAATATGACTAATTTTGTCATGAAATTAAAAGTCATAAAATGGAAAATTTACACACCTTTATTAAAGAAGCACGAATCAAAAAAGGATTGATGGTTCGTGAAGTGGCGCATGCTTTAAATATTGACCAAGCATTGGTAAGTAAATTTGAAAGTGGCGGCAGAAAGCCTACCCGTAGCCAATTACATCAATTAGCCGAAACTTTATCGGTAGATGAAAGTAAATTGACTATGCTTTATTTAAGTGCTAAAATTTTGTATGAATTAGCCCATGAAGATGATGCATTAGAAATTTTAAAAATGGCAGAAGAGCAAATTCAATATCAAGCTGCGCCAAAAATTAAACCCGAAAAACAAGATGATGAATTGAAATTGTTTTTGAAAGGAATTGATGTGGCAAAAAAGAAACTGAATAAGTTTAGAAAGTTTGATAGCTACCGCATTGCCCAAGCATTGGAGTTAGAATATACTTTTGAAAGCAACCGTATTGAAGGCAATACTTTAACGCTTCGTGAAACTGATTTGGTGATTAATGAAGGCTTAACTATTTCGGGTAAAAGCATGAGAGAGCATCTGGAAGCCATTAACCATGCCGAGGCGGTGGAGTTGGTGAAAGATTTGGTGCAAAAAAAAGTTGCTTTTACCGAACGTATTTTGTTGCAATTGCATCATTTGGTTTTGAAAAGTATTGATGCTGCCAACGCTGGAAAATATCGTAGTGTGCAGGTGATGATTAAGGGCAGCAAGCATTTACCGCCGCAACCTTTTTTAGTGCCAAAGCAAATGGAAGATTATTTTATTTGGTACAACAAAAATAAAAAGGTGATGCATCCTGTGTTGTTGGCTGCTGAAATGCATGAACGATTAGTTACCATTCATCCGTTTATTGATGGTAATGGTCGCACATCAAGATTGGTGATGAATTTAATTTTGTTGCAACATGGTTATGTGATTGCTAATATAAAAGGCGATAAAACCAATCGTATGGCTTATTACGAGGCTTTGGAAACAGCACAAACTGAAAACAGCAAAACCAAGTTTTTAAAATTTGTTGCTGATACAGAATTAAATTCACTCAACAATTATTTGAAAGTGGTGGGTGGAAAATAAAAAATGGTCGATTCCCCAAGCTATATTTTGAAATGGTAGCTTGGTGTTTACGGGAGTGTTCGTTAACCTTATACAGCACAAGTTCGCCACCCACAAATCCATGCTGCAAACTTTCGCTAGCAGGGGCAATCATTAAAAAAGCCTCATCCACATAGATGAGGCTTTTTGGGGTGGTATTGTAAATACTTTTTTCTTTATTTTATATCAAATTATTCTTTTATAAATTTAGTATTTATTGCATTGCCATTGATATCGATAGCTTTTATAAAATAGATGCCGCTTGATAAACCCGATACTTCAATTTGAATTTGTTGGGTAGATATTCCGATTTGTTGTGGAATATTGATTTGTTGCAACACAACTCTGCCAAACACATCTGTTACTTGAATTGTATTTACTAATAACGAATAACCAGCAACCAATAACTTCTCACCACATGGATTTGGATAAACTGAAATAGTATTATTTTTAATATCATTAATACCACTTGCTAAGCTTACGGTAACGGTGTATGCTCTCGTAGTATTATCAACTGCTGTAACGGTGTAGGTTACAGGGTTTGTAAAGTCTTGTGCCACATTTGGTGCTGGGGAAATAGATTGACCAATAAACTGTATAGCAGGTGATAGCGAAGTAATATTAGTACCAGCAGGCATAGTTAAGGCAATGGTATTAGCCGATTGATTAATAAAGCCTGTATTGCCTGTGATAGAAAAAGCAGTAACTAGTTTTTGATAACTAGTATTGAATGAGCATATATCAGCTAAATTACGTGGATACATTTTCCAATTGGCAAAAGCATAAGTTAAAATACCATTTACAAAGCATAATGATTGTTGTTTGGTTAACGAATCGGTATTAAATCCGAATAAAATATTGTTGCTAAAATCATCGCAACGCAAGCCTTTAGGGGCAGTAGGTGTGGTATGAATACTAAATTCGCCAAAATTTTTACCTGCGGTAAAATCAGGATTGGTATCAATTACTGCTACATTGTTATAGCCTATCAGCATGCTTTCAAAAGGCTCGGCATAGGTGTGTTTGTTGGCAATTAGCGAATCAATATTTACAGTATTAATAGGCAATGGTAATGTGTTGCCAATTGAAGCAATGGTAAATACAGGGTTAGATAGAGTGGTGATGTTAAATTTCTCGTTTACTCGGGCTGCTGTAATTATAATCTTTTCGCCACGGTGCAAATTAGCCACCGAAGCGCCGTCTAATACAATACCCGAAAATGGCGATGTGCCATCTTGAATGGTAATCATGCCCAAATCATCGTTTTGCATAGTAGCTGTTACAATACCTTGTACAGTGATATTGGTTAATGAATCGCCAGTATAAATAGATTTGCCACTGCTATACATTCTACCCTGAATGGTACGGATAGAATACACTCCACTAGCTATTGATAAATAATAACTGTTTGATGCTTGATTATCGGGGTAGAAAGTGATATGCCCAAAATTATCGGTAGCTTTAATATAATATTTTACATACGTGCTATCGGTAACGGTGGCAGGTATAGTGCCTTTATATGTAGCTCCTGTTTGCAAGCTCATGTTTACAGCAGTAAAAGTAGAATTGCTTAAACCATAGGCATAAAAACATTGAACCGATACTACCGAACTATCATCAATTGCATTAGCATATACATCAACAGTTTGTGTAGGTGTAGGGTTACCTGGGTTAATGCTTACTGCACTAACTACTGGTGGCGCATAAGTAGGGTTGCCGATATCAGATAATTGTAAGGGCGCTAATGTGTAATATTTTAATCCTGTGGTAGTATTTAAGTTTTGTAAAATAATGCCACGTACATAAGTTAACACTGTACCATTTGTAATATTATTTGGTGTAGGCGGAAAGATAGTAGGTGTGCCTGATGTGCCATTATTACCAGTACAATACATATCATAATTTGTATTGGTAAAATACCCCGAAAAATTATCTTGAATAGTAATCGCATTACCAGCGGCATCTTTAATATCCCAACGATAACGATTAGCCGTAGTAGTACTTACATTGGTAATAGTAGGGAAATTAATTTGGACATAACTGCCTTCATATTTTTCGCCTGTTAAATATTGAATATCTTGATTGCCCGAACCCGAATTATATTGCATCAATGAATCAATAGAAGTAACCAAAGCCGCAGGTGCTGTACCAGGACCTAAAGCTACGGCAGGCACTTTTAATAATAGTAATTGTGTGTTGCCACTAAAGTTTGATACAATGCCTTTGCATTTAATCACAGTATTGTACGAAAAGTTATTGGTAAACCCTACAGCATTATCTAATGATACTACTGAATCTTTATTATTAGTCATACCTATAGCAGCAGGGTCGAGCATTACTTGTATGCCTTTCCATGCCTTACTACCCGATGTGGTATCAATTAAAATAGATGATAATCGTTGGGGGTAACCTTGGCTACCGCTTTGAGCATACAAACATGGATTAAAAATACATGTACCAACTACCCATACAGTATCACCGTTTTGATACGATAAATCGTTGCCTAATAATAAATTTGATGGCGAAATGTATTGAATGCTATCAATACGAGTAATGGTTTGTGCTTTGCTAGATGATAAAGCAATTACCATAATCGAAACAAGTAAAAAGATTTTTTTCATGAATAAAATAAATAGTGATTTTTAATGAGTGGCAAATATACTTTAATCAACTGAAAGAGTAAAGAGACGAAGATTATTAAATCATAAACAATGTAAATAATAGTGCATTTAAAAAAAAAGAATAATTTCACACATACTTAAAACTAACATATTAATTTCGCCATCAACAATTAAAGAAAAAAATACACATGAACAAAGGCGATAAAACAATGATATTGATAACTGGCGGTGCTGGTTTTGTTCCCAGTTCGTTGGCAGATAGATTAATGCAAAACCCAAATTATTTTGTAGTAGCCGTTGATAATTTTCATACAGGCGATGTAAATAATTTACCCAAAAACAATCCAGCCAACTATAAATTTATAAAATGCGATGTAAATAATTGGGCTGATATAAGCAGCATTATGCTTTCTTACAGATTCGATTATGTGTTTCATTATGCAGCAGTGGTAGGCGTTTTGCGTACATTGGCTAATCCTGTAAGTGTATTAAATGATATTGATGGTATTAAAAACATTTTAACGCTAAGTAAAAATACGGGTGTAAAACGGGTGTTTTATTCTTCCTCATCCGAAGTATATGGTGAACCCGTTCACTTACCACAAAACGAAACTACTACACCATTAAATTCGAGATTGCCTTATGCCATTGTAAAAAATGTTGGCGAAGCATTTTTGAAATCGTACGAACAAGAATATGGTTTAGAATATACCACTTTCCGCTTTTTTAATACTTATGGTCCAAAACAAAGTGTAGATTTTGTGATGAGTAAATTTATTAGATTAGCTTTAAAAAATGAGCCTATCCCTATTTATGGCGATGGTTCGCAAACTCGTACATTCTGCTATATTGATGATAATTTGGATGCTTGTATGAATTCGTTTGAGAAAAATTTATTTGTAAACGATGTAGTAAATATTGGCAATGATGAAACTACTCAAATTATAGATTTAGCTAAAACGATTATTAAACTAACTAATTCAAAATCAGAAATAGTAAGTCTTCCGCCTTTGAAAGATGGCGATATGACCCGTCGTCAGCCCGATATTTCAAAAATGAAACAACTATTAAATCGTGATTTAATGGGATTGGAAAAAGGAATTAAAAAGGTGTTGGAATTGGGAAGTTTTTAAAGCAATTGCATTAATTCTTTCAATGATTTTATTTCGGTAGTAATCTCAACATCATGTTCATGATTATTAGTATTAAATAAAATTCTATCCATACCAGCATTTAATGCACCTTGCATATCAGCAAATGGATTATCGCCAATCATCACACTATTAAGGGCTGTAGCTTTTGTTTTAGCAAATGCAAAATCGAATATTTCTATTTGTGGTTTGTTGGCGTTAGCTTCTTCCGATGTTATTATTTCACAAAAATATTTTTGTAGATTACTGTTTTTTAGTTTCTTGGTTTGCACTTCTAAAAAACCATTGGTGATAATATGCATTTGATATTTTGGCAATAAAAAATCTAATACATCAATGGCATCATCAAATAGTTTTGTTTGCAGTGGCAATATTTTTAAATATTCGGCATCTAATGATTTAGCTAAATCAAAATCATTAATTTCAAATTCATTTAAGGTAAATAAAAACCGATTTACTTTTACTTCGGCTCGGGTAATTAAACCTTTTTCTAATTGCGCCCATAAGTCCGAATTATATTTGCTATAAAGTTTAATAAATTTATTTTTATCAATTCCTTTTTCATCAAATTTAAATTGATGCATTACTTCTTGCAAGGCAATGGCGGAGTTGGTTTCAAAATCCCAAAGTGTATGGTCTAAATCGAAAAAAAGATGAGTGTATTTGTTGTTTAACATGGGATAAAAGTAAAGTAAAAACCTTTACAATTTCTATATCTCAAAATGACACTTAACTGAAAATACATGGGCTGGGCCTCTATCTTTATTATACCCAGGATTAATAACTAATTGATAAGTAGCTGTAAGAAAAATATTGTTTTTGTTTAATGCCACCGAATAATAAGCTTCGGTAACATTTTCTAATCCATAATTCAAATTGCCGTCGCCTAAAATAAAACCTTTGCCCCCTGCTTTTAAATAATTTTTATGTTGGTTAGATAGCCCCGAAAATACCATTGCAATGCCATAAGTATCAGCGGTTCGTTTCCATTTTAAACCATTACCTGCCAAGCCAAGGCTAAGGGTTTTATCAATTTCAGTAAAATGCCATGTTTCATTTTTTCCATCGTTCCATCCTGCTCGTGCAAACAATCCTATAGATGAAGTAAGCCACTGTTCGGCATTTATACAAAAACCATATTTTGTTCTGCCATACATTCTGTTGGCTGTTAAATCGGGTGTTGATGTTTGCATCATAGCTTGTGCATAGTTGCCCATATCTGTGGTTGTAAAAAATGAAAGTAGTCGTATAGCTCCATCTTTGTTTTTATATTTATAATGGTGCACAAACTCAAAAGTAGAAGCATTGGCTTGTGTTATTTTCTCATTCATTTTTCCGCCATTAGCTGTGGTAGGAACCATTGATGTAGCACATCTGATTTCATTTTTTTTAGTAAAATATTCAATTACAATACTTGGCGTATAGCCCCTTGTATTGGCAGCATAATCCCATGCGCCATTGTTCATTAATCCCCAGCTTATAAAGTGTGTTCGGGGATCGTGACTAAATGAATTATAATCAAAAAAATCGCCCAAACTTACTTTACCAATGGTAACAGCAATATACTTTTCAGGCATATTGCTAGCTAATTGATTCAAGCCCGATGATTGATAAGTGGATGGTTTTGATAAGCTAAATAGTTGTTTAAAATACATTCGTGCTACATACAATTTTGGCTCGGCACTGCCCACCCTAAATGTTTCGCCATTGGTAGATGAGGCTACCCCTAATGCACTGCTTAAGCCAGAACCACCAGCAATTTCGGGATTAAAATAAACAGAACCGTTTTTCCATAATCTAGCACCAGCAAATAATGTAGAGGTAATAGATGTTTGAGTTTCTTCATTAGGTTGCAAACTATAAGCATCTGCATTAGTATATTTTGCTTTAAACGCAGGCTTGTATTGCATAATAACAGTAGCTTGGGCATGAAAAGTAAATCTTTCACTTAGTGTATCTTGTGCAAAAACTGTGGTGCTGCAACAAACAAAAACGACAAGTAACAATCTATTCATCGGTAGGGTTTAGTAAATTATAATTTAGGCAAATCTAAAATTATAATTAGATAAACAGAAAATTTTCTACAATAAAAATCATACGCATTCAAAAAAAAATGAAATCTTTACTTTGAAATTTTTCATATCCATGTTTCCATTTCATAAAATAACAAATACAGATATTCAGTTTTTTATTTCCATTTGCGGCAATGAAAATGTATCTATTCAACCACAAAAACTAATTGAATATGGCAGCGATGAAACCGAAAACTTAAACTATCTGCCAGATGTAGTTGTGTTTCCCATCAACACTTTACAAGTAAGTAAAATTGTACAATATTGTAATGAAAATAATATTGCCATTACGCCCCGTGGTGCAGGCACAGGGCTAAGTGGCGGCGCTTTGCCAGTGTTTGGTGGTGTATGTATTAGTATGAAAAATTTTAAATCAATCATTAAAATTGATGAAGAAAATTTGCAAGTAATTGTTGAACCTGGTGTAATTACTGAAGAATTGCAAAATGCAGTAAAAGAAAAAGGTTTATTTTATCCGCCTGACCCAGCAAGCAAGGGAAGTTGTTTTATTGGTGGAAATATTGCCGAAAATAGTGGTGGACCAAAAGCAGTGAAATATGGTGTTGTAAAAGATTATGTTTTAAATCTTGAAATGGTTTTACCTACAGGTGAAATTATTTGGACAGGTGCGAATGTTTTAAAAAATGCAACAGGTTTTAATCTTACACAATTGATGGTAGGCAGCGAAGGACTGCTAGGAATTGTTACAAAAATTGTATTAAAATTAATCCCACATCCTACTCATACTTTATTAATGTTAGCTCCGTTTTCATCAGCCGAAAAGGCTTGTGAGGCGGTGGCTAAAATATTTCAAGCTGGTATTACACCTAGTGCTATGGAGTTTATGGAACGTGATGCTATTGATTTTGCAATGAAATATTTAGATAATATAAATATCGAAATTAAGGATGATACACAAGCGCATTTGCTAATTGAAGTAGATGGATTTCATCCAGATTTATTAATGAATGATTGCGAAAAAATTTCGGAAGTATTAACCCAAATGGGCTGCGATGAAATTTTATTTGCTGAAAGCGAACAACAAAAAAATGACTTGTGGCGCATACGCCGTGGTGTAGCCGAAGCGGTAAAATCTAATTCTATTTATAAAGAAGAAGATACTGTGGTGCCAAGGGCTGCATTGCCGCAATTATTACATGCAGTAAAATCTATTGGCAAAAAATATAATTTTAAAAGTGTTTGTTATGGTCATGCAGGTGATGGAAATTTGCATGTAAATATTTTAAAAGAAAATTTGAGTGATGATGATTGGCAAAATATTTTGCCCATTGCCATTCGTGAAATATTTACTGAAGTACATAAATTGGGTGGTACTTTAAGTGGCGAACATGGAATTGGATTGGTACAAAAAGATTACATGGATATTGTGTTTAACCAAACACAAATGGAATTAATGCGAAAAATAAAAAAAGCATTCGACCCTAATGGAATGATGAACCCTGGTAAAGTTTTTTAAATAAAAAAGATATGAGTAAAATATTTTGTATTGGACGAAATTATGTAGAGCATGCAAAAGAATTGAACAATGCTGTACCTACAAAACCTGTTGTTTTTATGAAGCCACACACGGCTTTGCTTCGTGAAAATAAAAGTTTTTTTATGCCATCGTTTTCAAATAATATTCATCACGAATTAGAAATTGTTTTGAAAATTGGTAAAAATGGAAAAGCAATTGCTGAAGAATTTGCACATCGATATATTAGTGAAATAACTGTAGGTATTGATTTTACAGCCCGTGATATACAAGATGAATGCAAAGCTAAAGGCTTGCCCTGGGAAATTGCTAAAGCATTTGACAACTCGGCTGTGATAGGAAATTTTGTAGCTGCTGATAAATTTGAGGAAAAGCAAAACATCAATTTTCATTTATTATTAAATGGTGAAAAAAAGCAAGTAGGCAATACCTCAAATGTGATTTTTAATTTCAACTTCATCATCCATTATTTATCACAATATTTTACTTTGCAACAAGGCGATTTAATTTATACAGGCACACCAAGTGGGGTAGGCGCTATAAAAATTGGCGATAGATTAGAAGGTTTTTTAGAAACTGAAAAACTATTTGATTTTAGGATTGAGTAAAAAAAAATAAACATTACTACCACAACACCAGCAATTGCTACCAATGCACATGCAATGTAATCTAGGTATAAAAACAAATAATAAATTGTAAGATATATTTATAAAAAAGCCCGACTCAAAAATTGAGTCGGGCTTTTTTATATTAATAAATAGTTGATTTTATCTATGTGCATAACTTTATAATGCATAAATCTACAATATATAAGAATCTAATGTATGTTTGCAACATCAAAAAATATTTCAACAATGATTTTCTCTTCTGAATTAATTAAAGGCACTTTAAAAACCATGGTGCTAAAGCTGTTAGCCGATAACAAAAAAATGTATGGTTATGAAATTACACAAAAAGTAAAAGAAATAACGGGCGATAGAATTCAAATTACCGAAGGTGCTTTGTACCCTACACTTCATGCTTTAGAAGCCGATGGGTTAGTAATTACAGAGTTGGAATACATTGGCAAACGAGTAAGAAAGCATTACAAACTTACATCAGCAGGCAAATCGAAAACAAAAGAAAAAGTAAACGAGTTGTTGGCATTTATGGATACTATGAGAATTATTTTAGATATCAAATTGCAAACTGCCTAATGTATCAACTTACAGATAAACAAATTGATTTTATTTTTGATGACATTAAAAAACGTGGCATCCAGATAGAAAGTTTACAACAAAATTTGCTCGATCATATTTGTTGTACAATTGAAAATGAAATGAACGAAGGCGATGATTTTGAAGCTTTTTATTCCATCACAATCAAAAAATTTTATACCAATGAATTATTTGAAATAGAACAGGAAACTAATTATTTATTAACTTTTAAAAATTTTTATTTTATGCGAAAAGTATTGATTCTAAGCGGTATTGCAACTGCAAGTTCTTTTGTATTAGGTTCTGTATTTAAAATTATGCAATGGCCTGGTGCAAGTTTTTTCTTTGTGGTAGCAATTGGATTAACCAGTCTTTTGTTTTTACCATTACTATTTATTCTTAAAAATAAGGAGTTGAAAAATGTACAAGAAAAATTAGTACTAGCCAGTGCAATAGTAGTGGGCATTTTATATTCAATAGCTATTTTGGGCTCTGTAATGCATTGGCAAATTGCTAAGCCTGGCACATTTTGGTTGCTCACTATTGGCTTTTCGTTTTTTATTTTTATACCGCTTTATTTTTTTAATGGTATAAAAAAAGCTGAAGCAAAATTGAACACTATTATTACAACATGCTTATTTGTAATTTTTATAAGCTTACAATTTTTAATGGTTAGAATTCATCCTACTACAAATCAAACAGTAGAAAATAAAATGGTAAATGTTGTAAAGTAAAATTTAGAAAAAATTATTTTGGAATAAAAATGCCGATTCAAATTTTGAATCGGCATTTTATTTTTCAGGCAATTAAAACTGCATTCGGTAAACAAAATTTGGAAAAAATCCAATCTGATAAGAAGTATTAACCTTGTTCGTTACTGAATTGTAGCGGTATGCAAACACATTTTTATTACCTGTGATATTTTGCATATCAAAGAAAAAAGATTGCGAAATTTTATGTTGTTTGCCATTGTAGGTAAATCCAATTTTAAAATCCATTCTAAAAAAATCAGGAATTTTTTTGCTGAATGCATAGCTATCACCTTTCAATATTTCTTTTCTTAAAAGTATTGAAGCTGCTGAATCTGTAGGCGTATAATATCTACCACCAGCTTGGGTTAACTTATAATCAAATGTAATTCTGTTGCGTTTTTCTTTACCCACTTTAAATTCTTTTCCAGCTAAAATATTGTAAACATATTCGCCATTAAATGCCGTGTTGTGTTCAATATTATCACTGCCTTTATATTTTGATTGATACACACTTCCTGTTAACAAAGCATAATAGCCTTTGCTGAAAAATTTCTCAATCGTTAATTCAAATCCATAGTTTGTTCCTGTGCCATTATTTACTAAATTAGTTTTGTTGATGGGATTAAAACTTGCACCAGAATTCAATAATGAAAAGCTGCTTGGCGTAATAGTTACAGGCACATTTGATAAGGCTTGATAATAAATCTCGGATTTTATTCTCCAATCTTTTGCAGGCAAATAATCGTAGCCCAATACAAAATGTCGACTATGTGTAAAGTCTAATTTTTTATTGCTTTCGTTATATGTTCCATCAGCATTTTGTTCTCTATAAAAATAAATATCAGGTGTTTGCATTTGGCTATGTAAGCCCACTCCAGCGCTTAATGTACTCTTGTTGCTGATTTGATATTTTAATCCTAATCGTGGTTCAATCGAGTTGCTATTATTCAAGGTTAAGTATTGCGAATGCACACCAACATTTAAAGTTATTTTATCTGTAAAATTATATTTGGCTTGCACATAGCCTTGTAGCAATTGCATGTAGTCATTATAATTCCAATAATTTTTCCAGATGCCAGTATTGGTTTTTCTTACTTGGTAAAATAAATTCAAGTTTATTATTTCATCAATCACACCCACTTTTAAAAACAAATGCGAATTTATTTTTGTGTTGAAAGATGTATTCACATTGTATCTGTATTGCTTAGTTGTATTTTCAACGCTTCTATAAGTTGATGATTGAAACACAGTATCTTCTAAATATTTTGATGCCGTATAGGTTGCACCTATAACCGTATTAAGATATGATTTATCATTTACACGAATAAAATGTTTTACACCCACCAATCCAATATCGCTGTTGAAATGACTATCAACACTGGGGTTTGCAAAAATATCGGCTGAATCAATTTTATTGTGGTCGAAAAAAATATGACTTTTTGCACCAATACCAAACAAAGTAAATCTGCCCATTTTCGATTCGCCACCAACAATTTTAAAACTCAAATCTTGGTAAAATGGAGTAGCTGTTGTGCCAATCGGGATGCCGATTTTTTGCGCCACACCAGTAAATGCATAACGATACGAAAGTAAATACGATGAGCCTTTTGCTTTGTTGATAGGACCTTCGGTCATGGCTTCAATGCCTGTTAATGCACCTATTTGAAAAGTATGTTCACGTTTTTCGGCATTACCTTTTCTAAATCCTAAATCGAAAACACCTGCATTTGCATTGCCATATTCGGCAGGAAAAGCCGAAGTAAAAAAATCGGAATTCTTCAACATATTAGTATTGATGGCACTTACAGGCCCACCATTAGATGTTACTGTTGCAAAGTGATTTGGATTAGGTACATTCATTCCTTCAATACGCCACAAAACACCAATGGGCGAATTGCCTCTAATCACTAAATCATTTCGTGAATCATCAGGCGAACTTACGCCTGCAAAATTAGCCGCCATTCGAGCTGGGTCGCTTCTTGCGCCTGCATATCTATTCACTTCTTCGGTGCTAAATGAACGAGCCGAAACTGTAGTTAATTCATTATTTGTTTCGTGTTTTTTTGATGCTGAAATATTTATTTGTTTTAATGATTTTACATTTTCTTCTAACTCAATTTCCATCACCACTTCTTTACCAGCAGTAAGTTCGATGTTAGAAATGATAACTTCTTTATAGCCAATATAATTCACTTTAATGTCATATCTGCCTACAGGTACGTTAATGATTTTAAATTTTCCGTCAGCCGTAGAAGCATCGCCCAATGTAGGATTGGTGTTCATTACTTGAATTGTAGCACCTGCTAATGAAAGCTTGGATTGTTTATCGGTAATGCTACCACGAATAGTTTGAGTAACATTTTGTGCATTCAAATTTTGTATTGAAAATGTAAATGCAATAAGAAATAATAGTTTGTAAAATGGTTTGTTCATATCATAAAATTTATGTTGCAAAGATGAAATGCTTTGCCATCAAAAATCTTGATGTTTGATAAATTAAAAGTGGGAAGGAATTGATAAATGTCAAGAAGTTTTTATCTTTCCTAATAAATTATTTTCACATGAAAAGACTTTTTCAATGTTTGATTTTTTTATTGCTTGGTTTTACAACTTTTGCTCAAGCTCCGAAATGGGATTGGGTGAAAGGGTTTGGTGGGAATGCTCAAAACTATTTTGAATCAATCACAACAGATATTGACGGCAATGTGGTTGCAGTTGGAAGTTTCACTAGCGATACTTTTTATTATGGAAACAAATTTCTTGTTAAATCTGCAAATGGATATTCTGATTTTCTATTGATAAAAATATCGCCTATGGGAAATGTATTATGGGCTAAAAAAACAAATTGTGGATTAAGTGGATATGCTATTGGGCATTCGATTGTTGTTGATAAGCAAAATAATATTTATGCAGCTGGTGATTTTGAATCATCAATTTTGAATTTTGGAGGTGCTAATACAATTGGCAGTGGTCTATCAAACAATCAATATGATTTCTTTATTGCAAAATATGACAAAAATGGAAATATAATTTGGGCAAGGGATTATGGTGATGATTATGTTAATGACAATATTTCTTCAATACAGATCGACAGAAATAACAATCTGTATTTGGTTGGCAAAAGCCAAACTGCAAATGATACATTGGCATTGGGAATAAATAAATTCTCCTTACAAGGTGCAGTAACTTACGTTGCAAAAATTGATTCAAATGGAAATGGTTTGTGGTTGAGAGGTGTTGGAAATAATATTGCTGATGAAATTTGGTCTTCAACCCTTGATTACAATGGCTGCATTGCGATAACTGGAAATTTAAATGTTGCAAACGAACCAATCGCAACTTATGTTTCTCTTCATGCTGGACATTATTTAGCAAAGTTCGATTCGGTAGGAAATTTTCTTTGGGCTAAAATACCCAATTACCAAAGTATTGGTAGAAATTATGGTGTTGTTAAAAAAGATGTTCAAAACAATTTAATTGTTGCTGGTTCTTTCTCCTAGGATACATTAGTGTTTGGTAACGATACTTTGAAACTTTACCCAAGGGTAACAAGTCATTATAATGCTTACGATATTTTTGTTTTAAAATATAACCCAGCAGGAAATATTCTTTGGGTAAAATCATTTGGGGGAAATGATGTTGACTATCTTGATGCTATGGATATAAGCAATGACAATATTATTTTATCTGGGTATTTCAGACAAGATACTTTGATTTTTGGTTTCGATATGTTGATTAATAAAAATGGGAATGATTTACCTTTCATGGGAAAGCTAAATTCTCAAGGAAAATCACTTTGGGGTAAAAAACCTAAATTTAAAATTGGTTGTAATGGAGTGACAATAGCTGTTTCAAGTTTTTCTGACGGAAGCGAATATTTTTCAGGATATATGTTTCAGCAAAACCAAATAAGGGTTGATAGTTTTTGTTTTGATACAACGACAATTGTTGTACCCTCGAACACCCAGAATGTAGAAATCTTCCTTGCAAAAATTAATGCACAAACAGGTGCGTTCATAAATGATGTACCACTACAAAAATCCAATGCAATTTTATTTCCAAATCCGTTTTCAAATTCTTCCACTTTAAAAATTAATTCTTCTCAAACCCTTACCAATGCTCAATTATCGGTAGTTGATTTGTTGGGAAGAGAAGTGCAAAGCATTACCAATATTCATTCTAACGAAATAAAAATTGAACGCAATAATTTACCCAGCGGCATTTATTTTTATCACCTCATACAAAATGGAATGACAATTTGTAATGGAAAAATGGTAGTGGAATAACTTACTTTAAAAATCTTTCTCTCTCTTCTTCATTCGGCATTCTACAAACATTGCGTTTGCCAAACCATTGATAGCGGTGCTTTGCAATGAATTTGTAAACTGTATCTCGAATAAATTTGGGGAACAATAAAATTATTTTTCCTATCCATAAATATCCACCACCTATTTCAATTAGCAAAAATGCGACGGCATCTGAATAAAAATAGGGCGTATTATTTTTTACAAAAATCAACGAATTAATTGTTGTTGTAAAATTAATTTCTCTTATTTTTTCTTTTGCAAAATCTGATTGCAGCGAAGCAAATTTCAGTGTTTTATTTTTATCAATCTTCATTAAAAAATCTACTGTGCTATTGCACATATTGCATACACCATCAAACAAAACAATGTTTTGCATCAAGCCACTTTAAGTTTTATTTTTTGCTTTTTAGCAACTTTGGCCGTTGCCATTTTTTTACGAATGCGGCTTAAATGTTCGGGTGTGATGCGAAGGAAAGATGCAATCATATTTAGCGAAACTCGTTCCAGCAATTCTGGTCGTTCGCTGATTAATTTTTTGTAGCGTTGTTCGGGGCTCATGGTTTTTTCGGCAAGGATTGAATCCATTAATTCGATGTAGCTTCTTTCGGCAATTAATCGCCCAAAACGTTCGCCAGCATGGTATTTGTCGTACATTAAATATACGGCTGGTCGGGGAATTGAAATCAATTCGCATTCTTCTAATGCCTGAAATAAAGTTGCAGCAGGCTTTTGGGTAGAGAAACTAAAGTAATCTGTAAGGAAACTATTTTCTAAAAAAAATTGTCCTGTTATTTCTCTGCCTTCGGGTGTAAAATAATAACAACGCATCAATCCATTGTTTACAAAATAAACGTGTTTACAAATTTCATTATGGTCTAAAATTATTTCTCCTTTTTTTACATTTCTAATAGTAAAAAATGAATTAAAATCTTCCCAACATTCAGCATTTAAGGGAAGGATGGAATCCATTACTTGTTTGATGGCATTTGTATTCATCTATGAATATTTAGACTTCAAAACTAAATAAGTTTTGGTGTATGTATCAAATCTTTTTTTACTTTCAATTGTTACAGCATAATGATTGAAATTGTTTTCTATTCTAATCTAATTTAAAAATTAGTATTTTCGCACCTCTATTTTTTAATTAATAACTAAATAAATTATATATGAAAGAAGTATTTGTAGTGGCTGTAGCTCGTACGCCAGTTGGTGCTTTTGGAGGTTCATTATCTTCGTTAAATGCTGTGCAGTTGGGTAGTATAGCCATCAAAGCAGCTGTTGAACGTGCAGGCATTAAACCCGAAATGGTACAAGAAGTTTATTATGGCAATGTAGTAAGTGCTAATATTGGTCAAGCCCCAGTTACACAAGCCTTAATTGGCGCAGGTTTACCCGATACTACACCAGGTACAACTATTAATAAAGTATGTGCCAGTGGTATGAAAGCCATTATGTTGGCTGCTCAAAGTATTATGACAGGTGCAAACGATATAGTAGTAGCAGGTGGTATGGAAAGTATGAGCAATATTCCGTTTTATTTAGATAAAGCCCGTAATGGTTATAGAATGGGCAACGGAACTATCATTGATGGAATGATTAAAGATGGTTTATGGGATCCGTATGGCAATGTACACATGGGTAATTGTGGCGAAGTATGTGCTAAGCATTATAATTTTACTCGTGAACAACAAGATGCATTTGCTATTGAAAGCTATACAAGAGCTATCAATGCTACTAAAGCCGGCTATTTTAAAAATGAAATTGTTCCAGTTGAAATTGTTGGTAAAGAGCCAATTACAGTAACAGAAGATGAGCAATTTAAAAAAGTGAAATTCGAAAAAGTACCTCAATTAAAACCAGCTTTTCAGAAAGATGGAACAGTAACAGCCGCCAATGCTTCACCATTAAGTGATGGTGCATCGGCATTAGTTTTAATGAGTGCTGAAAAAGTAAAAGAATTAGGTTTAAAGCCTTTAGCAAAAATTAGAGGATTTGCTGATGCAGCACAAAAACCTGAATGGTTTACTACTGCACCTGCTAAGGCTATTCCATTAGCATTAAAAAATGCAGGGTTATCATTAGCTGATGTTGATTTGCATGAAGTAAACGAAGCTTTTGCTGTGGTGGCAATGGCTAACGCAAAAGAGTTAGATATACCAATGGAAAAAATAAATATTTGGGGTGGTGCTATTGCATTAGGTCATGCATTAGGCAGTAGTGGAAGTAGAATTGTAATTACATTAATTTCTGCCTTGCAACATTCCAATGGCAAAATTGGTGTAGCAAGCATTTGTAATGGCGGTGGCGGCGCATCTGCTATTGTAATTGAAAAAATATAAGGTTTGTATAATTAAAAAAGCAACGATAAACATATCGTTGCTTTTTTTGCCTATCCATTACTTTGTTAAAGTCAATTATTTTTTAATTGATCAATTAAAGAGTTGACTGTGATTCAATAAAATCGGCCATTTCAAGCAGATTGTTAAATATTAAATCCATCTCGGCTGTTGTTTGATTGTTGTATTCTTGTCTATCATCAATAAAAATGGTGTGCATACCTAAGTTTCTACCAAATTGCATATCGCTAATATTATTGCCTACCATTATTGATTTCGAAAAATCAATTTCTTCAAAATCTTGTTTAGCTTGTAAGCCCATGCCCGATGCTGGTTTACGATGTGTGCTGGTTTCTTTATTGGTATCGGTACAAAAATAAATTTTATCAATTCTTCCTTCATGCTTTTCAATTTCAGCAAGCATATTGGAA
This sequence comes from Bacteroidota bacterium, assembly GCA_046051225.1. GTDB lineage: Bacteria > Bacteroidota > Bacteroidia > Chitinophagales > CAIODY01 > CAIODY01. The sequence goes on from JBJOOR010000002.1 coordinate 58,227, forward strand.
TGAATATTATTTAAATCATCTAGCGTCATTAAGCCAATACCTACGCCACGTTGATTAGTAATGATTAAAATTAGACTAAACATTTCAGCCAATTTTTTCATGGCTGGCAATGTGGTATCAAAAAATTTATACTGACTCCAATTTCTAACATAATCACCAGGTGTATCATGATTTAAAACACCATCACGGTCTAAAAATAATGTCCAATCTCCATCTATGTTTTTTGCAAATTCTGTATTCATTTATTTAGGTTGATAATGTTTTTTTAATCCTTCTGTAATCATTGCCACTGCTGGGCAAATCATACTATTTAGATAAGTTATTTTTAATTTATTATGAATTTTATTTTGTTGTGTATGTGGATAATCGCGGCATGCCCCAGGGCGGCTATCATACACCGAACAGTATTTATCAGCCCCTAAAAACGGGCAAGGCATTTGTTTGAAAACATAATCGTAATCCTCATCAATCCGCAAATATTTTTCGGTAAACTGCGATGGCTTTAGTCTTAATTCATCAGCCAATCTATCAATGTCTTTATCTTTTAAAAGTGGGCCTGTGGTGTTGCAACAATTAGCACATTGTAGGCAATCTATTTTTTCAAATGCTTCATCGTGCAATTGATTTGTAATTTTATCTAAGTCACGTGGCACAAACTTTTTAAGCCGTTCAAAAAATTTTTTATTTTCCGAATTTTTCGAAATAGACAGTTTTAAAATAGATTGATATTCGGGTAACATTATTTAGGAATATTTATTTTGATTTGTGGTTCGTATAAATATACATTTATCAATCCCGATTTTTTACCACACGATTTTATATCGTCTACTCTATTATCAATTTTTTGGCTTGTGTAGGATATGCATACACGGCTTGATAAGGATAATAAATCAATTATTGTTTCGTTTCTATCAATTTGTAATAAGCCTAAATGCCTAATATCAAACATGGCTTCATCGATGAATGTAAGCGGATTATTTTCAACACTTAAGTAAGTAAGTTTTTGAATATGCTGTACATCTTCTAATCCAATATCTTTAATGTCGTTGCTCGATAAATCGAGATAAGTTAAATTACTTGTTAAATTAATTGGTACATGGTGTAAGCCACAAGCCGCCATTGATAGGGTTTTCAAATTTTTAAATGCTCTTTGATTTGCCCAAACTCCCCTAAACTCTTCAACAGGATTATTGGTTAGATATAAAGATTGAAGTTGATAAATTCGTTGAACACAATCGGGTATAATTTTTATTTTATTGTATTTTAAATTCAATTCTTTTAGTACATAATTATCTGCAAAGTCGCATGGAAATTGTTCGATATTATTATTTTTCAATACCAACCTTTCTAATTTTGGTAGTTCTAAAAGCTCCTTGGTAAATAATCGTAGCTTACAATTAATAACTCTAATCTCTTTTAAATTGGTACAATTTTTTATGTCTTCGGGCAAAAAAGAAATTTCATCATCAATTAAATTTAAAACTTCCAACGATTTTAAATTTCCAATTCTATAATCAATTCTTTTTAATCCGTTTCGAATAGTAAGTTTAGTAAGGTTCGGAAATTCATAAACGGCATCAGGTAATTTTTCAATACCAGATAATGATAATTCACGAACGTCATTGATATTCAAAAATGCTTTTTTTAAATCATTATACCTGCCACCAGTTCTTGATAGTTCCATTGTTAAGCCTTGTTTCTTTTTTTTTGTTGAAACTTTTCTTTGGGCTTCAACCACATGAAAGCAGAAAATAAAAAATAGTATAGTAAAAAGTAAACGCAAATGTTTTTTGTTTTTTCAAAGATAAAAAAATGGTTTTGAAACTGCTTATAGAATATTATTTTAAAGTTATATTTTTCAACAAACCTTTGTAAGCGTCAAGTTTTGCAGTTATTTTTGAATTCTTTAAAAATCAAAAAGAAATGAAAAAAAATCTACTAGTATTAGTTTTTGCATTATTAAGTTTTAAAATTTCAAATGCACAATTCGGTGCTCCATGTACTGATTTATTTATATCAGAATATATTGAACCAGGAGCTGGGCATAGTGGCGATAAAGCAATAGAAATATACAATCCATCATCTACCGCTATTGATATTTTTGGATACAAATTAATGCAATTTTCAAATGGTGCTTGTACACCAAATGTTACTTTTAATTTTAATCATAAATTAATTCAGCCTAATGATGTATATGTAATTACTGCCACAGGATTAACTACCAGTGCAGATTCAGCAGTTTTATTTGCTGTTCGTGATACGTTTTATGGAAGCATAAATTTTAATGGCGATGATGTAATCATGCTTAAAAATGCAACTGGCGATACACTTGATATTTTCGGAAATTTGAATTGCATCGACCCAGGTAATAATTGGATGTTGGCTGGTGGCGATTCAACCCAAAATATAACTTTGGTTCGTAAGCCTACTATTCATAATGGCACAAAAACTTTTTCTCAATTTCAAAATGAATGGATTGCATATCCTACAAATACGTTAACCAATTTGGGTTCACATACTATGAATCCATGTTCATCAGCTAATCCTGCTGTAAATTTTTCTGTAATTCAAACTACAGTTTTAGAAAGCGCAGGCACAATTAATTTAACAGTACAATTAAATTCGGCTTGCCCGAATCAGGTTACGGTAGATGTTCAAGTAGCACTTGGTAGTGCCACATTAGGCAGTGATTATACATTTGTTAATCAAACTTTAACTTTCCCTGCTAATGTAACAACACAAAATGCAACAGTTACAATTATTGATGATGCACTAATTGAATCAACAGAAGCTATAAAATTCAGATTATTAAATCCAACAAATGGAGCTGTGTTAGGCAAAGATTCATTTGAATATGTAAGCATTACAGATAATGATTTTGCTTCGCCAACTTTTTATTTTAGTACACCAACTTTTAAAACCATAAATGAATCAAATACTACATTTCCTGTTTTGGTAAATTTAGGTTCGCCTTCGGCAAATGCTTCTACTATTGATGCTATCATAAAAGTTGCAAATGCAACACCTGCTATTGATTATACCATTGCAAATAATGGCACCATGAATTTTGCAGCCAGCTCAACAGGACCAGATACTATTTGGGTTAGCATTATTGATGATTGTATTCATGAAACTTTAGATTCAATTTATTTAGTTTTAAGAAATCCATCAGGCTCAAACGTAGTTGGAACAGATAGTATTTTCAAAATATTTATTGGCGATAATGATGCTATTCCATCGGTTTCATTTTCTACAACTACACCAAGTTTAAATGAAAATGTAGGTGTTTATAATTTGAATGTTTCTATTCAAACGCCAAATTGCGATACTACAAAAGTTACTGTAAATGTAGTTGGCGGAAGTGCTATTTTAGGAACAGATTACACAGCTACATTGCCCGTAACAGTAGTGTTCTTACCTAATTCAACCACTACACAAGTTATTCCAATTACTATTATTGATGATTTAATTGTAGAAGGATTAGATTCAATTATGTTGCAATTATCAAACCCAACAAACGGCGCAACTATATTGATGCCTACAAAAAAAATATACATTAAAGACAATGATACATTAGCCGTTACATCTGTATCGTTTGTAAATAGTTTTGTTTCAAAAATCGAAAGCGATGGTTTAGTAAATATTCCATTAGCAGTTACAAACCCAACAAATTCAGCTATCACAGTGCCATTTACTATCAGTGGTTTATGTACACAAAATGTAGATGATACATTTTTTACAACTTCGCCATTAACTATTCCTGCAAATGCTACATCAACAAATATTCAAGTAAATATTATTGATGATATTTTAGTTGAATCGGCAGAAAATGTAATCATAACCTTAGGAACGCCAACCAATGCAGTATTGGGCTCTATCAGTTCATTCACACTTTATATTACAGATAATGATGCAAATGGAATCGCTTCAATTAAAACCAATTATAAATTATTAATTTATCCAAACCCAACCAAAAACCAGTTAACAGTATTAAGTAATCAGTTTGTGCTTAAATCAATTGAAATTACAAATTTATTAGGTCAAAAAATGAATGTAGAAATGGTTGGTATTGCTACTTCAAACTTGCAACTGAATACTGCCAACTTGCCTTTAGGCATTTACTTTATAAAGGCAACCGATGAAAAAGGAAACATCTATAATTCTAAATTTACAAAACAATAATGTTCGCAATAGCAATTCATGGTGGCGCAGGAACTTTAACAAAAAGCATGATGAGTGCGGATAAAGAAAAACAATATTTATCAGCATTACATGAAGCTACAACAGTTGGAAAATTAATTTTACAAAATGGTGGAAGTGCTTTAGATGCTGTGGAGCAAGCAGTTGTATCATTAGAAAATTGCCCATTATTTAATGCTGGCAAAGGAGCTGTATTTAATCATAAAGGCGAACACGAATTAGATGCATCTATCATGTTTGGTAAAAATACTTCGGCAGGTGCGGTGGCAGGCGTAAAGCATATTGCAAACCCAATTTCATTAGCCAAAGCAGTTTTACAAAAATCAAATCATGTAATGTTAATGGGCGATGGAGCCGAGCAATTTGCTAAAGAACAAAATATTGATTTGGTTGACCAATCTTATTTTTATAATGAATTTAGGTTTCAGCAATGGCAAGAAATAAAGAATGAAGATAGGTTTATGCTTGATCATTCTGTTTCAGTTCAAGAAAAAAAGAAAGGAACAGTTGGCGCAGTGGCATTAGATTCATTTGGCAATTTAGCAGCAGCCACATCAACAGGTGGCATGACAAACAAAAAATGGGGCAGAGTAGGTGATACGCCCATCATTGGTGCAGGCACTTATGCTAACAACAATACTTGTGCAGTTTCATGCACAGGGCATGGCGAATTTTTTATAGAGCAAGTAGTAGCTTATGATGTTCATTGCTTAATGTTATATAAAAACATGACGCTGAAAGGAGCTACAGAATATGTGGTGTTAGATAAATTAAAAAATATAGAAGCCGAAGGTGGATTGATTGCGGTAGATAATTTAGGTAACATTTCTTTAGTATTTAATTCTGAAGGAATGTATAGGGCATTTTTTAAAGAGGGAAATGAAAAAATTGAAACTGCCATTTATTCGTAGATTCAAAAAATACAAATTTTTATGATAAAAAGAGTTGTCGATAAAATGGCAGCTCTTTTTTTGTTTTAAATATTTTTTTAGTAAAATAAATAATGTAAATTTGTATCGGTAATGATTCAATAATAATTAAAAAAATAGATAATGAATCAAATAAGATACGAAAATAATTTATATGCTATGACTGATAGAGCTATTATTACAAGTGTTTGTAATAGCTTAAGACAAATGCGATTGAATAAAAATATTTCGCAAACAGAGTTAGCCAAAAAATCGGGCATTAGTAGAATTACGATTAGCAGAATGGAGATAGGCAAAGCAATTAATTTATTAACTATGGTTCAAGTATTACGAGCTTTAGATGAATTAGATTTAATAAATGAATTTATTAAAGAACCTGAAATAAGCCCTATCATGTTGATGGAAGCACAACAAAAATATTACCGTCAGAAAGCTTCACCTAAAAACAAAAAATAATGCTAGCACAAATTAAAATTTGGAATCAGCAAGTTGGTGTTGTGTTTTGGGATAACAAACGAAATTGTGCAGTGTTTGAATATCAAGCTTCCTTTTTAAAATCGGGCTTAGCATTATCTCCTATTCAAATGCCTCCATCCATCAATAGTATGGGTAACTCAATCTTTTCATTTCCTAATTTGAATTTTGAAACATTTAAAGGATTACCAGGTTTATTAGCTGATAGCTTACCCGATAAATTTGGTAACAAAATGATTGATGTTTGGTTGGCAAATCAAGGCAAATCAATTGCTGATTTTAATTCTGTTAATAGATTATGCTACATTGGTAATAGAGGTATGGGGGCTTTAGAATTTGAACCAATTATTGAATCAAATACCCCCATCAACGAAACAATTCAAATAAAGCAATTGGTTAGTTTAGCTAAAACGGTGTTGAATGAACGAAAAAATATTTCGGCAAATCTTAAAAAAAATACAACAAAAAATTTAGCTACGATATTGCAAGTGGGAAGTTCGGCTGGTGGGGCAAGAGCAAAAGCAATTATCGCATATAATGAAAAAACAGATGAAGTTAAATCGGGGCAATTAAATAATTTGCCTGATTTTAATTATTGGTTAATAAAATTTGATGGGGTAAATGATAAGCAATTAGGTACGCCAAAAGGATATGGGAAAATTGAATATGCTTACTACTTAATGGCAAAGGAAGCTGGAATAAACATGAGCGAATGTAAATTGCTTACAGAAAATAATAGAGCCCATTTTATGACTAAGCGATTTGATAGAATAAATAATGAAAAATTGCACATGCAAACTTTGTGTGGTTTAGCACACTTTGATTATAATTTGCCACAAGCATATTCGTATGAACAAGCTTTTCAGATTATGCGGCAAACGAAACTACCTCATAACGATATGCAAGAATTATTCAGAAGGATGGTATTTAATATCATAGCTCGAAATCAAGATGATCACACAAAAAACATTTCATTTATCATGAATAAAAATGGTGAATGGAATTTATCGCCAGCATACGATGTGACTTTCGCATTTAACCCTAAAAATTTTTGGATTAAAGCTCATCAGATGAGTATAAACGGAAAAGTAGAAAATATTACACGACAAGATATTTTAGCGGTTGCTAAATCTTGCTCAATAAAAAATGGTGCCGCTATTATAGAGCAAGTATCAACTGCTACTGGCAAGTGGAAAAAATTTGCAAAAATTGCCACCATTGATATTGAACAACAAAATGCTATTTACAAGGTATTTTTGAAATTAAAATAGTGTATCTAAAATGATTCATTATTTATTAAATATCTACATATTGAATCATTTATGAATCAAAAAATAAAAATAGAAAAATGTTTACTGCAACTATTTTAGGCAATAATTCAGCAATACCAGCACATGGGCGAAATCCTAGCTCACAAGTTTTGCATATAGCCAACGAACTTTATTTAATTGATTGTGGCGAAGGTACACAACTTCAAATGGCCAAATATAATATTAAGCGAAATCGAATTGATCATATTTTTATTTCGCATTTACATGGCGATCATTTTTTTGGATTAATTGCCTTGCTAAATACTTTTAGTTTACTAAAACGAGTAAAGCCCTTAACCATCTTTTGCCACGAGCCACTAAAGGAAATCATTGATATTCAACTTAAGTATGGAAATACACAACTAAGCTATCCGATTGAATACAAATTTTTGCCTGATGATGATTCTATCATTCTTGAAAATAAAGATATAACAGTTGAAATAATTCAGCTACAACATCGGATTAAATGTGTGGGGTTTGTATTTAAAGAAAAAATAAAAGACAGAAAAATAATAAAAGAAAGAATTGATAGATATAAAGTGCCTATAGGCAAAATGATTGATTTGAAAAAAGGATTTGATTTTGTAGATGATAAAGGAACCATCATTGCAAATAGCCTTTTAACCGAATTGCCATTACCATCGAGAAGTTTTGCATACATAAGCGATACAAAATATTTGCCCGAAATATGCGATAAAATAAAAGATATTGATGTGTTATATCATGAATCAACTTTTAAAAATGATGATACAATAAGAGCAGCCGAAACACATCACTGCACTGCCTTTCAAGCTGCATCAATAGCTTTTCAAGCCAATGTGAAGAAATTGTATTTAGGGCATTATTCGGCTAAATATAAAGATGAAAATTTGCAAGAAATGTTAGTGCAAGCCAAAGAAATTTTTACTGAATCTTATTTAAGTGTAGAAGGAGAAACTATCGAAATTTAATCTAACCGATTTCTTAATTTCGAAAAATAATCAGCGGCTTTTATTAATCGTGAACCATACCAGCTAAACATTTCGCCATCTACTAAAATAATTTTTTTGGTAGGAAATAATTTTTCAAATTCTTGTTTCTGTTTTTCTTTAAATGGAAATGGTTCGCTGGATAGCAATAAATATTCGGCTGTTGAATTCCGTATTTCATCTTCTGAAATTTCGGGATAACGAGTTTTATTTTGCAATACATTTTTAAATCCAGTGGCTTGCAACATGCTATTGATAAAGGTATCAGCACCTACAGAAATATAAGGTTGTTGCCAAATAAAATAAATTGCTTCTTTGATTTCAAATAGTTGTAATGCCGAAAAATTAGTTTTGATTTTAGAAATTATTTCATCTGATTTTTTTTCAACGGCTAATAATTCGCCTAATCGTTTTATCATATCCAATGCTTCTTCTAAGTTTTTTATATCGCTAATCCAAACAGGAAAATGCTGCGCCAATTCATCAATTTGTTCTTTGTTGTTTTCTTCTTTATTAGCAATTATCAAATCGGGTTGCATCGATTTTATTAATTCGATATTCAAATTTTTTGTACCACCAATGTGTCTTACCGATTTTATTTTATCAGCAGGATGAATGCAAAATTTTGTTCTGCCCAATACAAATTCATCCAATCCTAAATCAAATAATAATTCTGTTTGCGATGGCACTAACGAAATAATGCGACTTGGTGTATTGGCTAAACTTATTGGGCGATTTAATTGATCGTGATAAATTTTCATTTCATAAAATTAGTTTACAATTACTAATCTATTATAGTAAATTTGCGACTCAATAATTTTTTACCATGAATGTGAATGATGAAATGATTGACCGTTTGAGTCATTTGGCTAGATTAGAATTTAATGCAGAAGAAAAAACTGAACTCAAAAATGATTTGAGCAGCATTTTAACTTTTGTAGAAAAACTGAATGAATTAAACACCGATAATGTTGAGCCTTTAGTTTATGTAAATGAAGATGTAAATGTATTGCGCAAAGATGAACGCCATCAAGAAATTACAAAAGCAGATGCTTTGAAAAGTGCACCACAAAAAGATTCGGATTATTTTAAAGTGCCAAAAGTGTTGCAAAAAAAATAATAATGTTGCGATGGTTAGTGGGGGACACTAACCAAGGCGGATAACTAAGGCAAAAATTTCACATCGGATTTTTCTAAAAACCTATAACAAGTAACTAACAACTTTTCCCCCGTGCCAGTAATTGAATTACACGATATAAAAAAATCTTATTTTCTCGGAAAGACCGCCGTGCCTGTATTGCATGGAATTACTTTAGATATTCAAAAAAATGATTTTGTGGCTTTGATGGGTCCAAGCGGAAGCGGAAAATCAACTTTAATGAATATTTTAGGTTGTTTAGATACTGCTACATCGGGCAAATATATCATCAACAATATTGATGTAAGCGAAGCAAATGATAATCAATTAGCTGAAATCAGAAACAAAGAAATTGGATTTGTATTTCAATCTTTTAATTTATTACCTCGATTAACAGCTTTTGAAAATGTGGCTTTACCATTGGTGTATGCTGGCATTGATAAAAAAACACGTGAAGAAAAATCAATAGAAAAATTAACAGCTGTGGGTTTGGTTGATCGTATGCACCATAAGCCCAATGAGCTTTCTGGCGGACAAAATCAACGTGTGGCTTTTGCCCGTGCTTTAATTAATAATCCTTCCATTATTTTAGCAGATGAACCTACAGGAAATTTAGATTCGAAAACTTCAAAAGAAATTATGGAGTTGTTGGTTGAAATTCATAGAAATGGCAATACCGTAATTTTGGTTACACATGAAGAAGATATTGCTAATTATGCACAACGCATTATCCGATTAAAAGATGGATTAATCGAAAGTGATATTAAAAAATAAACCATGAAACAATACGGTTTAATAGGCTTTCCGCTTACTCATTCTTTTTCAAAAAAATATTTTACTGAAAAATTTATTACTGAAAATTTAATTGATTGCAGCTATGAAAATTTTGAATTAGAAAAAATAGAAGATTTTATTTTATTAAGAAACAACCATAAAAATATTTGTGGATTGAATGTAACCATTCCATACAAACAAGCTATCATCAAGCATTTAGATGAAATTGATGCAACAGTAAAAGAAATAGGTGCTGTAAACACAATTAAATTTTCAGCAGGAAAAACAAAAGGATTTAATACCGATATTATTGGATTTGAAAAAACATTTTTGCCATTAATCAAGCCTTATCATACACATGCTTTAGTGTTTGGAAATGGGGGTGCAACAAAATGTGTAGAATATGTTTTAAGAAAAATTGGTATTCAATATCAAATTGTGAGTAGAAACCCAAGCATTAATCAATTGGGTTATGATGATATAAATTTGTTTACCATGCGCCAATTTCATGTATTGATAAATTGTACGCCAGTAGGCATGTTTCCTCATCAAAATGATGTTTTGAATATTCCGTATGCATACATTAATTCAAAATTTTTATGCTATGATTTAATTTATAATCCTACCGAAACAGAATTTTTAAAACGTAGTAAACAAAAAGGAGCTATCATCAAAAATGGTTATGATATGTTGACTCAACAAGCCGAAGCAGCTTGGAAAACTTGGAATGAATAAAAATAGATAGCATCACCTTTTAGGATAAAAACCTAACTTAAATTATGCAAAAAATAATCAACATAAAAGTTAAGCCAGCCGAAGCTTTTAATCAGCTTTTTTTAAGAGAAATAATTGCACAAGAATGCAATTTGAAACAAAAAGAAATTACTGGTTTTCATATTTTACGACGAAGTATTGATGCCCGAAGCAGGCAAGTGTACTACACAATGAATGTATTGGTTTTTATCAACGAACCTATACAGCCCAAAGAAAATATTGATTTTATTTATCAAAATATTTCAACAAAAAAACAAGCCATTATAATTGGTGCTGGGCCAGCAGGATTGTTTGCTGCCCTGCGATTGATTGAATTAGGAATTAAACCAATTATAATAGAACGTGGCAAAAATGTAAGAGAGCGCCGCCGTGATTTAGCTAAAATAAATAGAGATGGCGAAGTAAATCCTGAGTCGAATTATTGTTTTGGCGAAGGTGGTGCAGGCACTTACAGCGATGGTAAATTATATACCCGAAGTAGCAAACGGGGCGATGTAAAACGCATTTTGCATCGATTAGTAAAACATGGTGCAACAGAAGAAATATTGGTAGATACTCATCCGCATATTGGCACCAATCATTTACCACAAATTATTTCGGATATGAGAGATAGAATAATTGAATGTGGTGGCGAAGTGCATTTCAGCAAAAAATTAACCGATTTAATCATTGATGAAAATTCAATTAAAGGAATTACATGCCATGATGGTAGCAGTATTGAAGCCGATGCAGTAATTTTAGCAACAGGGCATAGTGCTCGTGATATTTTTGAATTATTAGATAAAAAAAATATTCTGATTGAAGCAAAACCTTTTGCATTAGGTGTACGAATTGAGCATCCACAACATATTATTGATGCACAACAATATCATTGCGAAACAAGAGAAGAGAGTCTGCCGCCTGCTGCTTATAGTTTAGTAGAACAAGTAAATGGTAAAGGTGTGTTTTCGTTTTGTATGTGCCCAGGAGGCATTATTGCTGCGGCTTCTACAGCGCCCAACGAAATTGTTGTAAATGGTTGGAGTCCATCAAAAAGAAATAATCCGTTTGCTAATTCGGGTATGGTGGTGCAAGTTGATAGATTACAAATTGAAGATTTTTTGGTTCGACAAGCTCACCGTAACAGTTCAATTAATACAAATTCCCCACTTTCATTTTTGCAATTTCAAAAAAGTGTAGAACAAAAATGTTTTGAAATAGGTGGTGGCAAATTAGTAGCACCAGCCCAACGCATGGTTGATTTTACAAACAATAAAATATCCAACTCATTACCTCAATGCAGCTATCAGCCTGGTTTAAAAAGCGTTGATTTACGAATGGCATTACCACAATTTGTAACACAAAGTTTGCAGGGTGCATTTAAACAATGGAGCAAAAAAATGAAAAATTATTATACCAACGAAGCTGTATTGGTAGCCACCGAAAGCCGCACATCATCGCCCGTAAGAATACCAAGAGATAAAGAAACATTACAACATCCACAAATAAAAGGATTGTTTCCATGTGGCGAAGGCGCAGGCTATGCAGGCGGAATTGTAAGCGCCGCTATGGATGGCGAAAACTGTGCTGATGCTATTGATGTTTATTATAAACAATAGTGTGCAAAACTTTCTTTCAATTTATTTTGAAAGTTCAGAAAGATAATATTACCTTTGACTTATCAAATCACAATCATGAAACTTAACGAAGCAAAACAAGAATTTATTGATGCCTGGGGAACATTTGGCAGCCATTGGGGAATTAACAGAACAATGGCGCAAATTCATGCTTTATTATTAGTAAGTACCGAACCAATTAGTACAGATGATGTGATGGAGAAACTAGGTGTAAGCCGTGGAAATGCAAATATGAATTTAAGAGCATTAATTGATTGGAACTTAATTGAAAAAAAACATAAAAAAGGTGAACGAATAGAGTATTTCGCAGCCGAAAAAGATATTTGGAAAGTAGCAGTTAGAATTATTAGAGAGCGTAGAAAAAAGGAAATTGACCCCATGCGCCAAACCATTAAATCTTTAATGGATATTGATGATAAAAATGAAAAAAAGGATGAGTACAAACAATTTATTACCATGTTAAAAGATATTGATGAATTTGCCAATGCAGCCGATAAAATTACAGACAAATTAGTATTGAGCGACAAAGGTTGGTTCTTTATCTCGTTAATGAAAATGATGTCGTAATTTTTTTTGGTATAAATTTTCATTATTTTCTGAAACTACAATAATATAAGAAATGAATATCATAGCATACATAGTTTATTTAATTATTACTTATTTAATCACAGTAAATGTGGGTTTGATTTTATATAGAAACGGAAGAATTTATATACTTGAAACATTAAATCATAATGAAGAATTAACCGATACGGTAAATAAAATTTTACTAATGGGTTATTACTTAATGAATTTGGGCTATGCAGCCATTATGATAAATTTTTGGCAACATATTGAAACCTATACGCAGCTTGTAGAATCGGTTTCAACGATGGTAGGTCGAATAGTATTAGGATTAGCATTGATGCATTATTTAAACATGTATATCATCAACAAATTCAAACATAAACTTATTATTTCTTAACAATTAAATATTATTTATATGCAAACTTCAATTTCAACCAACGCCACCTCAATTTATTTATTAGCCTATTACATTTATCTGCCAGTAGTATTAACGTTAACTTGGTATGTAGCGCATACTTTGTTTAAAAATAGCAAAGTATTTATGCTTGATATTTTTCATGGTAAGCAAGACATTGCCTTGTCAACCAATAAATTATTTGAGGTAGGATTTTATTTGCTAAACCTTGGCTTTGCCCTAACCATCATGTCTATTGGCGCTGTTTTAACCAATAAGCAAGAAATGGTTGAAGTATTAAGTTCGAAAATTGGTGGCTTTGCCATTTACCTAGGTGTGATGCTATTTTTCAATTTGTATTTATTTTTTCGCGGTAGAAAAATTTCAAAACAAAAATCAATAGAGCATAATAATTTGCCAATATATCCACAAGCATAATTGAAATCATAGCACAAAAGCGGCTGAAATAATTTATTTCAGCCGCTTTTGTTATTCTAAAGCTTAAAATAATTTACGTTCTTTGTGGATAGAAAAATTTATCAAGAAGAATGAAACCAAAACAATTACCTTTTTTATTGTGGGCCGATGCAGATGGAAAAGTGTTTGAAGATACCACCATGTATATGGCTGGCAGAAGTGGCTGGGATGCAGTGGTGCCCGAATTAGAAGATTTTATCGAAATGCCTACGGGTAGCGAATTTTATATTTTGCCTGGCAGAAAGCCTGCTGGATTTGATGTTGAAACGGGTGAATACAAAGTACGTGAAGATGGATTTGCTGTAGCAGCATTTGTGCCACCTGCGCATACTACTTTATATCTTGCTTCATACGAAACATTGCCCGAAGCCCCTACTTTACCATTGTTTTGTTATAATGCTGTAGGTTGGTTTGATGATAAATTTTATGTTACATCTATTCGCATTGATGATGATGTACGGCAAGATCCTGAAGGATTTGATCATGCATTGGTGAAAAAAAATGTAACAAAAATGCTGGCGCAACATCCTGAAAATAGGCTATTAGCGCATATTGCAAATAATTGTGCGCTTACTTATTTTTGCCCTGCTGCTCGAAATTTTTTTATGGGAAGATATGAAGCGCCTATTCCATCATCGCCTGCTTGCAATGCAAATTGCATTGGTTGTATTTCGTTTCAACCAGCCGAAGAATCTATTACCTCATCGCAAGATAGACTGCAATTTAAACCCACAGCTTTTGAAATTTCAGAATACACTATTCCGCATTTAGAAAACGTTGAAGATGCAATCATTAGTTTTGGGCAAGGCTGCGAAGGCGAACCTTTATTAATGTGGGAAACAAATGCAGCAGCAATAAAAACAATAAGAGAAAAAACAAACAAAGGTATTATCAATATTAATACAAATGGTAGTATGCCAAAGGCTGTAGAAGCTATGTGCAAAGCAGGTTTGCAAAGCATACGTGTAAGCATGAACAGCGCCCGACCAGAAATCTATAACCGCTATTATTTGCCCAATAATTATAAATTTGAAAACTTAAAAGAATCGATTAAAATGATGCGAAGCTATAATGGCTGGGCATCTATAAATTATTTTGTTTTTCCAGGTATGACGGATACCATTGAAGAATATGAAGCATTAAGGCAATTAATAATTGATACAGATTTAACCATGATTCAATGGCGAAATTTTAATATCGACCCTGATTGGTATTTAGGAAAAATTGGTGTAACAGATTGTGGCGAAACAATGGGCGTAAGGCAAATGATGGAAGCCATTAAAAATGAATTTCCGCATATTGCTTTTGGATATTTTAATCCGCCCGAAAAAACAATGAAAATGTATTTTGAAAAAAGAGAAAATGCAGTTCGGAAAAAATCTTAAAAGAATTTAGTGAAAATAGATTTACGTTAGTAATTATGAGTAAAAGAGGAAAAATATTGATGGCAATGAGTGGTGGCTTAGATAGTACTATGGCTGCACTGATGCTGCATGACGAAGGATATGAAGTGGTGGGTGTAACCATGAAAACATTTGATTATGCAAAAAGTGGTGGCAATAAAAAAGAAACAGGATGTTGTAATTTAGATACTATAAACGATGCTCGAGCTGTAGCTGTGCAAAATGGTTTTGCACATTATATTTTAGATATTAAAGATGAATTTGGCAAAGCTGTAATTGATGATTTTGTTTCAGAATATTTATCAGGACGAACACCAAACCCTTGTGTGCTTTGCAATACCCATGTAAAATGGGATGTATTACTTAAAAAAGCAGATGCCATGGATTGCGAATTTATTGCCACTGGGCATTATGCTCGAAAAGGAGAATTAAATGGTAGGCATTATATCAAAAAGGCAATTGACGAAACCAAAGACCAATCTTATGTTTTGTGGGGACTAGCGCAAGAAAGTATTCAACGTACTATTTTTCCGTTGGGCGAATTAAAGAAAACAAACGTTCGTGAAATGGCTGTTGATGCTGGTTACACAGATGTAGCCAATAAGCCTGAAAGCTATGAAATTTGCTTTGTACCCGATAATGATTATCGTGGATTTTTGAAACGACAAGTGCCTACATTAGAACAAAAAGTAAATGGTGGCAACTATGTAAATAGCGAAGGAAAAATATTGGGTAAACACGAAGGTTTTCCATTTTATACAATTGGGCAACGCAAAGGTTTAGGCATTGCCATGGGCGAACCTATGTTTGTAACAAGAATTGATGCCGAAAAAAATGAAGTTGAATTAGGATTAATTGATGAGCTGAATCGTAGCGAAATGTTTGTGCATCAGCTTACTTGGCAAAAGTATACAGGTGTTAAAGATGATTTGCATGCCACATCTAAAATACGATATAAAGACAAAGGACATTCATCTATTTTAAAATTGGCTAACGATAAAATATTAGTACAATTTGATGAAAAAGTAGCTGGTATTGCACCTGGGCAATCAGCCGTATTTTATGATGGCGATGATATAATTGGCGGTGGCCGAATTCATAGTAGTTGGTAAAATTAAAAAAGTAAGCAAATGAATTTTAGCAATGCTGTTTTAAAATCTATATCTGTTCATTATGTGGGCAACAAAACAGAAGTTAATGATATTTTTATTTCCAAACAATCGTTGCCTTTAGATGAAGAACTTTCTTTATTACTTACCGATTATTTTTTACACCGTTTTGAAAATGTATATGAACAGTTTAAATTTTCCCACACCACTTCATTGCAATATAATGAGGCTTATAATTATTGCAATAAAATTATAGAAGACGCTACAACGCTGCATCAAACAAGCATTCAAATAGCTAAGCATTTACATGATAATTCAAGCCACCCAAAAATAAAATCGGGCGAACTGTATGTATGCTATTTTTCTAATTGCGAAGTGGATGGCAAATTAATAGATGCGATAGGCATTTTTAAAACTGAAAATAAAAGTTCATTTTTCGAGATAAATCAACAACATGATGGATTTGAAATTATTTACAAACATGGAATTGATTTAACCAAATTTGATAAAGGCTGTTTAGTACTTAATAAAAATAAAGAAGATGGGTTTGATGTTTTGATTATTGATAATCAAAACAAAGGCGATGAGGCAATTTATTGGAGAGAAAAATTTTTGGGCTTAATGCATCGTGAAAATATTTATCACCAAACCAATCAATTTTTAGGTATTGCAAAAAACTTTGTAACCAAGCAATTAGATAGCGAATTTGAAGTAAGCAAAGCCGATAAAATTGATTTATTAAATCGGTCGGTTGAATATTTTAAAACACATGACGAATTTGATAAAGAAGAATTTGAAGAAGCGGTTTTTGCCAATAAAGAAATTATAAAATCGTTTCGTACCTATGATGAAACTTACCGACAAAGCCACGAAATAGAATTAGAAGATACTTTCGAAATTTCGCCGCAGGCTGTAAAAAAACAAGCCCGAGTTTTTAAAAGTGTTTTAAAATTGGATAAAAATTTTCACATTTACATTCATGGTAATCGTGAATTGATTGAGCAGGGTATTGAAAAAGACGGAAGAAAATTTTATAAGATTTATTTTAATGAAGAAAATTAAACTTTTCTAATTATTTTTAATCTAGTAAATAAAAACCATGAACAAATTAAGAATTTTAGTTTTAGTATTACTGCCTGTTTTATTTTTTGAGTGTAAGAAAACCAAAGAATTTAGAATTGAAGGAACTATTTATAAAGATTGCTTTACTTTATCAAGAAATGAAAAGTACGAAATTGTTTTTCATGACCCATATTGCAATGACCATAAAGCATTTGGCGTTGAAACTACAATTCTTAAAGAGTTTACTACTGACGAAAATGGGCATTTTGATATTCATGTTAGAGAATTAAAAACAAACTATTATTACACCTATTTATGTTTAACAGATGATATTTCAAGAATGACTTATTATATCAAACAGCAATCAAATATTACTAGTGCTGTGTATTATAAACAAAAATCATTTTTAATGAATATTTCTCTAAAACCAAATTCAGCTCTTAGTGTTACAGACACTCTTTATTACTCAATAAATTATAATTCAATCAAAAAAATTGTTGGCCCATTTTCTTACCAAAGCATTAGTGATACAATAAATGGTTTTACTGCTAAAACAGATATTAAATGGGCAGTTGGTTGGGATAATTTTAATTCTGCCAGTGCAAAAACTGCTACCATTTCATTGCCTGCTGATTGCGGCAGCTCAACTTCATGTGAAATGGTTTTTCCTTAAGTTTATATTTTTCTCATCACAAAAAAAGCTTGTTTGATTTTACCCAAACAAGCTTTTTAATTTTAAAAATTAAAAACAATTTAGTCTACCAATTCAATATCAAATTGAACTAAGTCTACAAACTCTTGTACTCTGTTTTCAATTTCTTCTTTTGAAATTTCACGAAGACGAGCAGCACCAAATTTTTCAACGCAGAAACTTGCTAATGCCGAACCATAAATAATTCCACGTTTCATGTTTTCAAACGAAATATCTTTTGTAGCAGCCAAATGACCTATAAATCCACCAGCAAAAGTATCACCAGCTCCAGTTGGGTCAAATACATCTTCTAAAGGCAATGCAGGTGCAAAGAATACTGAATCACCATGGAATAACAAAGCACCATGTTCCCCCTTTTTAATTACTAAATATTTAGGGCCCATTTCGGTCATAATTTTTTTAGCCGCTTTAACTAAAGAATATTCATTTGTTAACTGACGAGCTTCTGAATCATTTACCATCAATACATCTACACGGCTGATTACTTTTTTCAAATCATCCATAGCTATTTCCATCCAAAAATTCATCGTGTCCATTACTATCAATTTAGGACGATTCTTCATTCTATCCAACACTTGATTCTGAACCGCAGGTGTTAAATTACCCAACATCAAAAATTCAGTATCTTGATAATTTTCAGGAATAATTGGGTCGAAATCTGCCAATACATTTAATTGTGTATCTATTGTATCACGGCTATTCATATCCATGTGATATTTACCACTCCAGAAAAAAGATTTTTCACCTTTTTTAATTTGTACGCCCTCTAATTGCACTCCACGAGCGGCTAAAGCATTTAATTCTTCTTGCGGAAAATCTTCGCCCACTACAGCTACTTGATTAATTTTATTTACGAAATTACTTGCACTCCAAGCAATGTAAGTGGCAGCACCGCCTACTATTTTATCCGATTTTCCAAATGGTGTTTCGATTGCATCAAACGCCATTGTACCAACTACTAATAAAGACATATTGTTTGTTTTTGAATTTTAGTTTGCAAATGTAATATCTTATTTCTTAACTTAATGATTTGTGTTAATTACGTTTTAAAACCTATCCATTTCAGTAATATTGATGATAATAATTTAATATAATGTATCGTTACTTTGTAGAAACAAAACACACAACAAAATGATTTTATACTTCACATTATCGTTAATCACTTGGGTAGGAGTTGGAAAGGCACTTAAAAATTTTATACATCATTAAAATTTTTATCTTTCAATTAATCTACTTTTAAATAGCAAACCTGCTATTTTTGCAGCCCATGTTTACAGAAATTAATAATCGAGCTGCTTCATTTCATTTTATTTTGCTGGATAAATATCAAGCAGGAATGCTGCTTGTGGGTAGCGAAGTAAAAGCCATAAGAAGCGGAAAAATTAATTTGGGCGATGCATTTTGCTTTTTTCAAAAAGGCGAATTGTTTATTAAAAATTTGCACATTAGCGAATACAAATTATCCAACAGATTTAATCATGAACCTATGCGATTGCGTAAGCTTTTGTTAAAAAAACAAGAGCTAAAAAAATTGCAAGGCAAGGTTAAAGAACGTGGTTTAACAATAGTTCCAACCCGAATTTTTGAAAGCGAAACTGGATTTTTGAAAATTGAAATTGCATTAGCAAAAGGAAAAAATTCTGCCAATAAAAAAGAATCTATTAAAGAAAAAGATATTAAACGCGAAACTGAAAAATTTTTGCGCATCAAATAATTTTTCATTTTTTAGTAATTGAAATTCGTGATTCGGTTTTTGAAGTTGAAACTATTTTAAAATATTCAATGCCAAAATATACAGTGGCAACTATGCCAAGTAAAGCAAAATAGAATCGAATGTATTTCATGTCTGATAATGGTTTTAATTTAAAAAATAGTTACCAGATTTTAGTTTGAAAAAGAGATAGAGATAATATAAAGATTCTGTTCAGCTTAAAAATGTTGCATAAAAAAAGCGATTATTTTTCAATCGCTTTTTTTATTGTTTAATTATTCTTTATCGGCTGGCACTAAAGTCATTGTAATTTCGTTGCCCGAATAATCTTTTTGTTTTAGCACCAGTTTATCTTTTGTGAGCGTATCAACAATTACACTTTCTTCCTTTTTATCATTATCTGCCTTTGTAATAATTTGTTTTTCATCTTTACTAAATTTAAATTTCCCTTCAGATTTTGTATTACCTAAATCGAAAATAAATTTTCCATCTTTGGTAAAAATAAAAGATGTACTATCTTTCATCTGCTTCAATTCGGCTTGTACGAAAGCTTTTTTAGCACTATCCATTTTAGCCACCATACTATCTTGCCCAGGAATATTAATAGTTTCAATTTTCCATTTCTTGGCAATCAGTTGCATTTTATTATTACCACATGATAACATAACAACAACTATGAACAAAGTAATAGAACAAAAAAATACATACTGGCTTACTCGTTTTTTAATCATACAAAAAGATTTTTAAATTGTTACTAAATAAGAAAAAGTGCTACAAATGAAATTGAAAAAAATAATAAAACCTAAAAACGCAGAAAAATATTTATTCCATTTTTTTAGTAATAAAATAAAGTATGTTTGTAGCATAAAATATTTCAACCATGAACTTACATAATTTAAGAATTGATTACAAAAACTATTCACTTAGTAAAAACGATGTAAATCCAAATCCAATTGTTCAGTTTGAAAATTGGTTTAAAGATGCAATGAATGCTGAAATTAACGATGCTAATGCATTTACTTTGTGTACAGTAAATGAAATGAATAAACCATCCTGCCGAATTGTTTTATTAAAAGATGTAACAGATTTAGGTTTCGTTTTTTTTACTAATTATGAAGGTCGTAAAGGAAAAGATATTGCATGCAATAATAATGTTTCAATTGTATTTCATTGGAAAGAATTAGAAAGACAAGTTAGAATAGAAGGTACTGCACAAAAAATAAGCGATGAAGAAAGCGATGAATATTTTAACAGTCGCCCTCGAGAAAGTCAGCTTGGTGCTTGGGCTTCACCTCAATCAAGTGTTATTCATAATCGCCCCGTTTTAGAATCAAGAATTGAATTTTATACTGAAAAATTTAAAAATAAATCCATTCCAAAACCTACATATTGGGGTGGGTATATAGTTAAGCCTGAAACAGTGGAATTTTGGCAGGGTCGTCCATCAAGATTGCATGATAGGATTCAGTACGAGCATATTGATAGAAAATGGCAAATCAGCAGACTAGCACCATAGTTATAAAACCGAATCAGGTGTAGCTTCATTTAACGATTCATTTTTTTTCTTTGATGTAGCTTTTGAAATTTCGCTGCTAATTACAGAACCCAATAAATTTCGGACAATAAAAATAATTGTAACCATAGCAGCAAAAATCGCATAGAGTATAGCACTTGCCATTTTTGAAGGTGTTGTAACTCCATCAATATAGGGTAGATCTAAAATTTCTATAATTGGTTTATCTGTTTGATATCGCACAAAAGCCTGCTCTTGTAAATCAACTAATTTTAAATATCTTGCTGAAATTATTCTTTTTCGTTCTTCTAAATCTTCTTTTGGAATGCCTACAGTTTTTTTGATAATAAATTTATTTTGATCATCAAATTCAGCGTATTGGTATTTAATATTCTCGTATATTTCTTTAACAGAATCTGCCCTGTGCGTAATATAAATTAAATCCTCTTTTGCTTTTTCAGTTTTTTTATTGAAATTAAATGTAATTAATTCATCAATTATACTTTGATTTTCGTACAATGCTAAATCATCACTATAAGCATTATTAATTAAACTCATAAAACCACTTTCATCTAATACCGCAAAACAATCACCCCTTAAATAATTTGCACCTCTTGTAATTCTTTCTTTTTCTGGAAGTTTTTTGAAATCAACTTTGGTTGCCCAAGGCATTAGTTTTTTATTATTATCATCAATTATCCAATCGGCTAAATATTTATATGGTAAATGAAGAGAAGAATCTACCTTACGACTAGCTATATATTGTGTCATTAAATGACTATTTAATACTTTTGCTAAAACCGCCAATGCCCCACCTCTAGTTGCCACATTGCCATTAATTAATTCTAATGGACTGCCGGTTAATGTGGCTTCTTTATCAGGATAAAACGTTGATTTAGCTGAATATTTTGTTGGTAATAATCCTTTGTAATACCACCCCATTGCAAATGCAATAGCAGCAGCAATTAAAACAAATACAATTCGTTTTTTTATTAAATCTAATGCTTGGTTTAATAAACCATTGTAATTGATATTTTGATTTTCTGACATAAATAAGTACCTGAATTATTTTGTAGATTGATTCAATTTTGTTACCGCTAAATAAACCAAAAGTGATCCCGACAAAGTTGTTAAAGTATAAGAAGCAGCTTGCAATATTTGAACAGGCAATTGGCTTGCTTGGCGCAAATAATTTTTTTCTGGTCGGTTTGGAACGTTTAATGTACAACCATAATCAACTTTAGGATAGATGGTGAAAAATAAATAATTGTGTGCCTTTTTCACAATTCCATTAGCATATCTTACGGTGCATTTTCTTTTCCACGGATGATCTCCAAAGCCGCCAGCCAAGTTTATATAATATTTAAAATCAGTATTCTCTCTATCATAAAATACATTTACAGGCACTTGAACATTGCCTGTAATTTTTATCACTTCATCTAATTCAGGAATAGTTAGTTCATCACCTTCATTTAAAATAATATCTGATTTTGAACCTGGACGCTTAATGGCTGCCCCCAAATCAATTAATATAACTGCACCAACAGTTAGTCGCTTAAATGTTGCTCCTTTCACATTAGCAGTGGATAATAACCCTCCTGACCTTCTGATTAATGAGGATATTCTTTCTTTATCTTCTTTTTTACTAAATATGCCTGGGTATTTAACTTGACCAAAAATAGTTACATTTTTTTGTAAACTAAAATCAGGATTTTTTCTTACAAAAATTTGATCATATGGATTTAAAATAATTTTTTCAGCTATTGTATCATTTTCAATAATTGGATCAATTGCATATTGTTTAATAATAGTTTTGATTGGTATATTTCTACGCTTTGCATCTTCAATACTTACAATACTAGCTATTTCTACTTGATTGTATTCGGCCTCTCCTCTCATTCCACCACAGATGTATAGTAAATCTTTTAGTGTTCGTTTACCTGATAAAATAAAATTCCCAGGATTTCTAACTAATCCATTAATGGTTACAAATGGAATATCTTGAAAAGTTGAAACGCTATAAATTTTTAACGCATCAAATTGTTTAATTTCAACATTATTTTCTTCGTATAATTTTTGAGCACTAGAATCTGTTTTAATCAACGAATCTTTTTTTACAACTGCTTCTAAATTTATTGGAATGTACTGTATTTGAAAATCAGGGGCAATGCGTATCACATAAGCTCTTTTTAAATATGCTTCACCTTTTAAACCACCCGATTTTGCTATCAAATCAGCTATATGTTCGCCTTTTTTTAATTCGTAAATACCAGGATAAGCTACTTCGCCTATTATTTGTGCTTTATTAGTTATTTCATCATTAATACTTCTTATAAAAACCCTATCACCATCTAATAATTCAAATTTTCTTGTACCATTAATTATTTCATAAGCATTTAAATCAAGCATTCTTACTTTTTCATTCTCTGTTCTAAAAACTTGAATATTTGCCAAACGAGCATTAAATTTAATACCACCAGCCAATTCAATTAAATCCTGTAAATTTTCTTTATCTTTTAGTTGGTAAATTAATGGACGTTTAATTTCACCAGCAATGTCAACTTGTTTATGATTTACCGAAACAAATAAGAAATCGTTATTTTCTAAATAAATATCATCTTGCTTGTCTCCATGTTGAAGATATTTATACACATCTAATGTATCAATATTTTGTCCATTTCGTTTAATAATTATTTCTCTTAACGAACCTAGTTTATTAGGGCCACCTGCAAGATATAATGCATTAAAAGCTGTATTTAATGATGAAATTGAATATGCACCTGGCTGACTAACCTCTCCAACAACATTTACACGAATAGTTCTTACTTGCCCAATGGTTACTTCAATATTACTTCCTGCTGGAGTAATAGCTTTAAATTTATTAATTATAATGTCTCTCATATTTTTGTAGGTTACACCTTTCAAAAATATTTTACCAATATTGGATGGAAAAATTGCTCCATCTTTTCCTACAATAAATGTGTTTTGAAATTCGGCTTCTCCCCAAATTGTTACAATAATATTGTCACCAGGTCCAATTCTGTAATCATCTGGTGGAACAGGATTTTCAACAGGTGTAAATACTAGTGATGAACGAGCAAATATAGAACCACCATACACTTCAGTATTAACATTTGAGTTTTTACCAAAATAATCTGGTAAATCTTTTAATGCCTTAATCTGCTGTTTTTTCGCTTCATCTTCCGATAAATCGCGTTTAATTTTAAATACATCTTTTACACTTTGCTTGCCTGCATTTTGAGAATTTAAATAGCGTTGAATTTCTTCTTCAGATACACCTGCTTGACGCAATTCATCCAATCTGGTTTGAATATCATTATCTCCATCTGGATTATCTGGGTCAACTTCTTTTGGCGCTTGCAATCCACTAGGGCCTGTTTTTTTGCCATCATATTGTACAGCATTCATATCCTTTATTAGTTGTGTTGGACCTACATTGCCACCACCACTTCTAATTGCGCCACCACTATTTGTTGCGCCAACACCTGCCGAGCTTGCTCCTCCTGTTGTTTGAGCAAATGAATACAAACTAATTAGCAGCAATAAAGTTATTAAACTTACTTTTTTTTTCGTCATCAACAAAACCGATTGATACATATTATTTTAATAAAGATTTTCTTTGAATGGGTAAATATACAATTTATTATTTGGCTGATAAAGTTATGCTGAATTTTAACGAAGCATCAATAATTTATTGGCCATTAAAATTGTTTCCGCTTCCACCACGATTATTAAAGTTTCTATTACGGTTATTATTATTCCTGTTATTATTATTGTTACTTCGGTTATTATTTGGATTATTGTTTTGATTACCGCCACTTCCGCCATTATTATTCCTGTTATTATTATTTCCGTTTCGATTTACAAATGGCTTTTTGTTTTTATTATTTCTATTATTATTGTTGTTTTGATGAAACTGGCGCTGTTGCATATTTGCAATTCGTTGGTCTTCATTTAATGCCAATACACCACCACTCATCATTCGTAAATCATCTTTAATGGTATCATCATTCACATCATCGCTATTCCAATTTCTGTAAGTCATTTTCATAACCGTAGCAATGCCTTGTGCAAATTCCTTTTGCTTTTCAGTATCGGTTTCTTTCAAAGCTTTTTCAATTAAAATTTCAACATTATGACCATAATGTCTAAACTCAACTTTGTGTTTTGGATATTTTAATCGCTTGGGTTTTGCCACCACAGTATCGGGTGTTGGAGTAGGATATGGCGAATCAACATCCAATTTAAAATCACTCATAATAAATAAATGATCCCAAAGTTTATGGCGAAAATCTTCTACATTTTTTAAATGCGGAAACAACATGCCCATCATCTCGATGGCATATTTTGCATAATGATTTCGTTTTTCACGGTCTTCGATGGCGGTAATAATGTCAACCATTTTTTGAATATGACGACCATATTCACGGATGATTATTTCGCCACGTTGCGAATTATATTGCATAAAATAATTTGTTTAAAAATGATAGTAAAATGAGAAAGCAACTTTTCTAAAAAATTAACAAGAGCAGTTAATTTGAATTTAGAGGAAATGAAATTGCAGCACGAAAGTAAATAATTTATTGTAAAATGTTATTCTTTTTTTGAATCCGTATCATCCCACAATTTTTTGCGCTGTATGGGTTTCTTTTTATATGGGCAATGTTTGCAGCCATTATCGCAGCAATAGCCCCGTTTAGATAAATGATGTTCGGTAAAAACCATGTATCCGCTTTCGTTATAATAAAAATCAATACCCTCTTTTAACAATTCTTTCATCTCAAAAATTTATTCGGTAGTAATAGCAGTATCAAAAAATTGTAAAAATGGATACAGCACTTTTGCCTTTGCTGCAAATGTTTTATAAAAGTTTTTATCTATTAATTCTTCATCAGTAAATGAATTTGATACATACAAATTTTTATGCTTTAAAAAATCGAGTGCAGGATTAGTATCTTCATATCCTTTGGGTGCATTTTTTAATTTTTCGCCTTCAAAATTGGGATACATTTTTTTAAAAGCTGATGCTGAAATTATCTTTTTAAAATCAGCGTAATTGTAATCTATCTCTTGGCGAATAGCTTTTAATTGATTAGGCATTGCACCATACACACCGCCACCAATAAATGATTTATTGGGTTCGATATGAAAATAATATCCACCAACGCCATTGCTTTTTCCATACTTCGAAAAGTAAGCACCCATGTTAGTTTTGTATGGTGATTTATCTTTACTAAATCTTATATCACGATTAATTCTAAAAATACAATTCTTGGGTTCAAGCCCAATTATACCTTTATCAAATTTACTTATTTCTGAAATAATATTAGTACATAATTCTTTTAATTCAGCTTTAGCTTGCTCATAATCATTTCTATTTCTATCAAACCATATCTTGTTATTATTAGTTTTTAGAAACTCTAAAAATTGAAGTGTGTTTTTCGAAATCATAATTTTGGTAAATTAATTTTTTGATGTAAACATAAAAATAGTAAGACAGGTTTTAAAAATTAATTTTAATTCAACTTTTATCTATAGTCCTTAAAATTCTTCTTACACATTTACCTTATCATTCACAATCATTCATTTACTTTTGTAACCAATAATTTAATACAATGAAAAATAAAAATGCTGCTATCGGATTTATATTCGTAACGCTTTTAATTGATGTAATAGGCTTTGGTATTATCATTCCTGTATTTCCACGATTGCTTTCGCAAATGGAACATATACCTATAAATGAGGCAAGTAAACTTGGTGGTTTTTTGCTTTTTGCATTTTCAATAGCACAATTTTTGTTTTCACCATTGATGGGAAACCTAAGCGATAAATATGGTAGAAGACCTATTTTGCTTTTTTCATTATTAGGTTTTGGATTAGATTATTTAATCATGGCATTTGCACCATCTTATAGTTGGTTAATTGTAGGAAGAGTAATTGCAGGCATAACTGGCGCAAGCTTTACTACAGCATCAGCTTACATTGCCGATATTTCATCGCCCGAGGAAAGAGCCAAAAATTTTGGAATGATTGGCGCTGCTTTCGGTATGGGTTTCATTATTGGGCCTGTGTTGGGCGGCATTTCAGCAAAGTTCGGAATCAGAGTCCCATTTTTTTTAGCGTCTGGTTTATCATTAGTAAATTTTTTATATGGCTATTTTATTTTACCCGAATCATTAAGCAAAGAAAATCGCCGCTCATTTGATTGGAAAAAAGCCAACCCAATTGGTACACTTATTCAACTAAGTAAATACAAAAATATTTTAGGGCTTTTGATTGCCTTTATTTTTTTGGCTTTAGGTTCACATGCTGTACAAAGTAATTGGAGCTATTTTACCATGTATCGTTTTAAATGGAGTGAAGATATGGTAGGCTATTCGCTGGGTATTGTAGGTGTGTTAGTTGGCTTAGTACAAGGCGTTTTAATCAAATACATCAACCCAAAATTGGGCAATGAAAAAAGCATTTATTTAGGTTTTGGATTGTATGCATTAGGTATGTTTTTATTTGCATTTGCCACACAAAGTTGGATGATGTTTACCTTTTTAATTCCCTATTGTTTGGGAGGCATTTCTGGTCCTGCTTTGCAATCATTAATGGCTGGCGATGTTCCACCAACTCACCAAGGCGAATTGCAAGGCGGTTTAACAAGTTTGATGAGTGCTACCAGTATTGTTGGACCTATTATGATGACATCAACTTTTTATTTTTTTACCAAAGATGCAGCTCCTATAAAATTTGCAGGCGCTCCATTTATTTTAGGTGGAACATTTATGCTAATCAGCAGCCTAATTACTTATTGGGATTTGCATTGGCGGCATCGCAATAAATAATTTTTATTTTATTTCTCATTTTAACTACGTAATTAAGCTTAGGTAATTACGTAGTTTTGCTTGTGTTTTTCTGCTATTAGCCTTCTTACATTTGAACTTATAAAGTGTTATCAATTATTTAACGGCATCTTCTAAACGTAAATCTTTATGAGTACTCGTAAACGACTTATCATCATCCTATCGGCTGTAGCAGCTTTAGTAGTAGTATCGGCAGTTTTTCTAAATTATTCAATTACATCAAAAATAAATTCGTTATTAGAAGAGCATTTAACGCAATGCAAAAAAGAATCGGATTATTTATTTGTAACAAATGGTGGAAGAATACAATCGTATGTATATGAAAATTCATTTTGGGATGATTTTTATAATGCTACTTTAAAAAAAGATACAGGCTGGATAAATGAAAATATGACTAGTTCATTACAACAAACTAAATATGGGGCTGAATTTATTTGGATTTTAGATAAAAATTGTAAAGACATTTATAGTGCATCAATCACCAATAATTTCGAACCCAAAAATCTTCAAAGTGTTCCATTTGATTTAAAAGATTCAATTAAAGCAAAAAGATTTTTGCATTGTATTGTACCAATAAATGGCGATTATGTTGAAATTTATTGTGCACCAACGCAGCTTTCGGCCGATGTGAAAAGAATTTCGTTACCTATGGGTTATTTAATTTGTGGCAGAAGATTAAATTCATTTTATTTTAATGAATTGCATAAAACCAATACACAAATTGATTATTCGATTTCGCCAAAAGAAGAAAATCATTCCGAACACATTAGCCTTTCCGAAGCTTCAATTATATATTTTAAAACAATTCCATTTTATAATAATCAACAGTTATTTATCAAAGCTCATGTATATCAGCCCGAAATTGCGGCTTACCAAAAATTTGTATTCATAGCATTTTTGGTTTTTATCAGTATCACTTTAGGTAGCCTAATTGTATTTTTTGTTTCTTTTAAAACCGAAATTGTATCACCGCTTTCAAAAATTTCATCTGCATTACAAAATAAAGATTCAGTAATCATTCAACCTTTATCATTAAGTAAAAATGAATTTGGCGAAGTGGCAAGATTGATAAAATCTTTTTTTGAAGCCAATCATAAATTAGAGGAAGAAATTGTACAACGTAAGGCATCGGAAGAGGCTTTGCAAAAGGCGTTGAAAGTGAAAAGTGAATTTTTATCAAACATGAGCCACGAAATACGAACACCCATTAATGGCATTATTGGTATATCAAATTTATTGATGAATGAAAGCCTTTCGAACCAACAAATGGATTATGTAAAAGTATTACATCATTCTTCTAATAATTTATTATCAGTAGTTTCAGATATTTTAGATGTATCAAAACTTGAAAGTGATAATTTTAAATTTGAACAAAAGCCATTCAACCTACATGATGGCTGCGAAAAAGTATTTCAACTATTTAAACCAAAGGCGGATGAAAAAGGATTGAATTTTATTTTCTTACCCGACTCAACATCTCATAGCGAAATGATTGTAGGCGATGAATTTAGGTTAGGGCAAATTTTAAATAACCTGATTAGCAACGCCATTAAATTTACTAAAATAGGAGTGGTTGAATTTTCATATAAAGTGATAAAAGCAAATGCCACTCATTCTACCTACGAATTTTTAATTAAAGATTCGGGCATTGGAATGAAGGAAGAAGAACTGAATACCGTGTTTGAAAGTTTTTCACAAGCCAATACAACTATTAATAGGAAATTTGGCGGAACAGGGCTAGGGCTAAGCATTTGCAAAAAATTAATAGAAAAACAAGGTGGCGAAATTCAGGTAAAAAGTGCTTACAAAGTTGGTAGTTCATTTAGTTTCATTCTAACATTTGAAAAGCATGAAGAAACAATACACGAAGCAGCGCCAGAGCAAAAAGTTACGAATCAGAATTTAAGTAAAATGAAGATTTTGATTGCCGAAGACAATAATATAAATGTGTTTGTGTTGAATCAGTTTTTGAAAAAATGGGGCGCTGATGTACATGTGGTTGAAAATGGAAAGCTAGCTTTAGAACGATTGCAAGTTGATCATTTTGATATTGTATTAATGGATTACCACATGCCTGTGATGAATGGGCTGGAAGCAACTTCTGAAATAAGAAAGTCATCAGATGAAATAACCCGAAATACGCCAGTATTTGCTCTTACGGCCGATGTAACATCGGGTACGAAACAAATGTTATTGAACAATGGATTTAATCAATATGTAAGTAAGCCATTTGCCCCCGAAGTGTTATACGAATTATTATTTCAATACAAAAATGTACATTAAATATGAAAGCAACATTCATCTTAGCAGTATTAATTAGTAGTATATTTTTGTTAAAAGCAAAAGCCGAAACCGCCGATACTACAAAAGAAGATAAGCATGTAGATATTGAATTTGAAGCCAATTATTTACGACATTATATTTGGAGAGGAGCAAATTTTGGAAGCAATGACGTTTCACAATCTTTCATTTCGGCCGAATACAAAAAGTGGTCGTTGAACCTAGGTGTAAATTGCAATTTGATTCCTGAAAATTTACCATCCGAATATTACACTCATCCTGTAATATATGATGAACAAGACATTCAGCTTACTTATGCAGATGAATTTAAAAAAGTTAAATACGAATGCAGTTCGTTTACATACTTCTATTTTAATCAAATTAATGCGCCTTCTACATCCGAATTTAGCTTAAAATTATATTATCCATTAAACGACCATTTTTCAATCGTTTCAGAAAATGTAACGGATTTGTGGAACCATAAAAAATCATATTATACCTGCAATGGATTAGAATTAACTTTCACAGTATTTAAAAAATTTGAGATTGATTGGACTTTATACAATGGCTCGGGCAATCAGCATTTTAATCAAGCATATTACAATAGCAATTCAGCATCATGGATGAATTATTCAGGTTCGCATATTGAAATTAATCGCCCATTGGGCAAAGATTTTTATGCAAAAGCATTTGTAGAATATAACCTATATACCAGCAAAAATGTGATTGATTTTACAGGAATAAATCATACTTCAAATTTTGGATTTAGTATTGGAAAGGATGTTAGCATCAAATTAAAACGAAATCATCTTCATCATTTGTAATTCAGGATAGCAAATCAGTTTATAGGTTCTTCCATTTATTTTAATCAGCTTTATTATTTATTTTTGGAAATAATTTTCTTAAAAATGAATATCGGATTTGATGCAAAACGAGCCATGATGAACAAAACAGGATTGGGCAATTACAGCCGTTCTGTTATAAATGTATTGCATCAATATTATCCCGATAATAAATTTTTTCTTTTTTCGCCACAGCCAAAAAATAATTTATTTTCTCAATCAGCAAATAATTTTGTTGAATGTTATCCATCTGGTTTTCAAAAATATTTTTCTTCAATATGGCGTTCATCATGGGTTACAGATGATATTATAAAATCTGATTTAAAAATATTTCATGGCTTAAGTAACGAGTTACCATTTTCAATTTCAAAATTTAAAGGCAAAAAAATTGTAACCATTCACGATTTAATTTTTTTGCGATACCCCAATTGGTATCCTGCCATTGATAGATTTTTTTATGATATAAAATTCAAATTTGCTTGCCAAAATGCAGATGTAATAATTGCTACAAGCATTCAAACCAAAAATGATATTATTCAATTTTATAAAATTGATGAACAAAAAATAAAAGTAGTTTATCAAAATTGTGATGATAATTTTAAAACCATAAAAACAGATGCAGAAAAGCTTCGTGTAAAATCAACCTACAATTTACCCAATGATTTTATTTTGTATGTAGGCACTATTTCTGAAAGAAAAAATTTGTTGCAATTAATCAAAGCTATTGAACTAATTCAACCCAGTCAACCCATTAATTTAGTAGTAGTTGGCAATGGAAAAGAATATTTAAATGAAGTAAAAAAATATATTGTCGAAAAAAAAATAAGTGGCGTACAATTCATTGCCAATGCCGATTTTAAAGATTTTCCTGCTATCTATCAGCAAGCAAAATGTTTGGTATATCCATCGTTTTTTGAAGGATTTGGAATTCCGATTATAGAAGCACTGTATTCAAAAATTCCTGTTATTACTTCTCAAAATTCTTGCTTTAGCGAAGCTGGTGGCAGTAACAGTTTGTATATAAACCCAATGAATGAAATGGAAATAGCCGATGCTATAAAATCAATTATCAATGATAATAATCAAAGTAATTTAATGATTGAAAAAGGCTATCAATATGCATTGCAATTCAACAACCAACAATTAGCAAATGATATGATGAAAATTTATCAATCATAGCGTTCTCCACATTTCCACAATTTCTGTTTTTTATCATTTCTCAAAGCCATTTGTAAATATTACATTTGCGCCTCGAAAATCGTTAATAGTCATTTGTCAATGGTCATTAGTAGGTGTATTTACCAATGACAAATATCGAATGACCAATGACTTTTCATCAATTCTAAATCACAAAATCGTACATAAATAATGAACCATCTTTTCCCCGACCAATTTCAAAACAGACACATCGGAATCAGCCATGACGAAGAATTTCAAATGCTGCAAACCATTGGTGTTAAAAGCGTTGACAAACTAATTGACGAAACTGTACCTGCTTCTATTCGTTTAAAAAAATCACCAAAAGTGGGCGGCGATGCCATGACCGAAATGGAATATTTGAATCACATTTCTGAATTGGCTTCGCAAAATAAAGTGTTCAAATCGTACATCGGTTTGGGTTATTACGACACTTTTACGCCAAGTGTAATTCGCCGAAATATTTTTGAAAACCCAGGCTGGTACACACAATACACACCTTATCAAGCTGAAATTGCGCAAGGCAGATTGGAAGCATTGTTGAATTATCAAACCATGGTTTCTGATTTAACAGGTTTTCCTGTTGCCAACGCATCGTTGTTGGATGAAGGCACAGCCGCTGCTGAAGCGATGTTAATGCTGTATAACACCAATCACAAAGGCGGTGATGCAACAGCAAATAAATTTTTTGTGGATGAAAGTTGTATGCCACAAACGATTGAAATTTTGAAAACAAGAAGTCATCCCATCAACATCGAAATTGTGATGGGTGATTTTAAAAATGCTGAATTGAACAATTTATTTTTTGGTGCATTGTTGCAATATCCTTCTCATGACGGAAAAGTAAATGATTACAAAACATTCATCGAAAAAGCCCATAGTAATGGGGTTTTGGTGGTGATGGCAACCGATTTATTGGCATTAACTTTATTAACGCCACCTGCCGAATTGGGTGCTGAAATTGCCATTGGTTCATCACAACGATTTGGTGTGCCGATGGGCAATGGCGGACCACATGCGGCTTTCTTCGCTACCAAAGATGAATACAAACGAAATATCCCTGGCAGAATTATCGGGGTAACCATTGATGCAGCCAACAATCCTGCATTGCGTATGGCTTTGCAAACTCGTGAGCAACATATTCGTCGTGAAAAAGCAACATCAAATATTTGCACAGCGCAAGCTTTGTTAGCCATCATGGCTGGCATGTACGCTGTTTATCATGGTGCGGAAGGTTTGAAAGGCATTGCTTATCGAGTGCATACCTACACCAATATTTTAAATGAAACTTTAAAATCGTTGGGTTATGAAATTGAAAACGAATTTTATTTCGACACTTTGAAAGTGAATGCTGGTGCATCTTTCAGCGAAGTAAAAACTTTAGCAGAAAAAGCAAAAATGAATTTTCGTTATCAAGGCGAAATGATTTTTATTGCTTTGGATGAATGCACTTCTGAATCAGATTTGGAAGACATTTGCAAAGTTTTTGCAAAAGCGAAAAATCAAAAGTTGAATAAATTGAACTGGAAAAAATGGTTGCACGATAACAACGCATTTTCGATTCAAGAAAATTTACGCCGAACTTCTACTTTTTTAACGCATCCAATTTTCAACACACACCGCTCTGAAAGCCAGATGATGCGTTACATCAAATCATTAGAGAATAAAGATTTGAGTTTAACAACATCCATGATTTCGTTGGGAAGTTGCACGATGAAATTAAATGCAGCATCAGAAATGTTTCCTGTTAGTTTGCCTGAATTCAGCCGTATTCACCCGTTTGCGCCGATTGAGCAAATGAGTGGTTATGTAGAAATGATAAAAACTTTAGAAAAATATTTGTGCGACATCACTGGTTTTGCGGCTTGCAGTTTACAACCCAACAGCGGCGCACAAGGCGAATATGCTGGCTTGTTAGTTATCAAAGCCTATCATGATGACCACAATGACAAACATAGAAATATTGCTTTGATTCCAACATCGGCACATGGCACCAATCCTGCATCAGCAGCCATGTGTGGCTTGCAAATCGTGGCAGTAAAATGCGATGAAATGGGAAATATTGATGTGGCTGATTTACGTGAAAAAGCTACACAACATGCGTCAAATCTGGCTTGCTTGATGGTTACCTATCCATCAACACATGGTGTGTTTGAAGAAAGCATCATCGAAATTTGCAAAATTATTCATGATAATGGCGGCTTGGTTTATATGGATGGTGCCAACATGAATGCACAAGTTGGTTTAACATCGCCTGCTACCATTGGTGCTGATGTGAATCACATCAATTTGCATAAAACCTTTGCAATCCCTCATGGTGGCGGTGGTCCGGGCATGGGACCAATTTGTTGCAATGAAAAATTAGCCCCTTATTTACCAAAACATATTTATCAAAATACGGGCGGCGAAAAAGGCACAACGGCTGTAAGTGCTGCTCCGTGGGGCTCTGCAAGCATTTTGTTGATAAGCTATGCCTACATAAAAATGTTGGGCAGCGATGGTGTAACGAATGCAACGAAGTATGCCATACTCAATGCCAACTACATGAAAACCCGATTGGCAAAGCATTTTGAGGTGTTGTATAGTGGCAACAAAGGCAGAGTAGCACACGAATTTATTTTAGATTGCCGACCATTTAAAGCATTTGGAATTGAAGTAACCGACATTGCCAAACGCTTGATGGACTATGGTTTTCATGCACCAACAGTTTCGTTTCCTGTGGCTGGCACCTTGATGATTGAACCAACAGAAAGTGAAGACAAAGCTGAATTAGACCGCTTCTGCGATGCTCTAATTTCGATTAGAGAAGAAATAAAAAAAGTAGAAAACGCCACTTGGAGTGCGACTGACAACCCATTGAAAAATGCACCACATACGTTGGCAGCCATTACTACAAATGGTTGGGCACACACCTACAGCCGCGAAGAAGCAGCATTTCCATTAGCTTATTTAAAGCAACGAAAATTTTGGGCTTCGGTTGCCCGTGTGAATGATACACATGGTGATAGAAATTTGATTTGTACTTGCCCATCAGTTGAAGAGTTAGCAATGGCGTAAATAAGTTTAGCGAACTTTAAAAGTTCGCTAAACTTAAAATACAGAACCGCTTCAAGCAAAAGTTTGAGGCGGTTTTTTTGTTTTTGAGGAAAGTATTATTAATTTCGAGTGTGATACTAATTTCTAAAATCTTTCGTTGGAGAATCATGAAAAAAATAATCTTAATCACTGAAGTAATTTTATCGCTTCTAATTTTTATTGGAATTTCATCTTGCAAAAAAAATCATGCCGCCTCGAAAGATGCTACAGCTATTGTTTACAGGTATGATGATTCTTTATTTCATTTTTATGCAGATGCAAGTGATGGCACTAAAATAAAATTGGATGGAAGCAACTCTTTATCACATCATGGATTTGGAATGCAGTCGAAGTGCGCACAAACTTACTATCATTATTGGGGAGAGTTTGAGTTACAAAGTGACGATAGTACATCGTTAATCATGAATTTAAGTTTTAATTGGGGCGATAATTCTATTGGAAGAAGTGGCATGATGTGGGAAGCGATTTCAACTTCACCTCCTTCTGGATACAATTATTCTTCTCTTAGACTAAACTCACTAACTCATCAAATCAAGCATTATTCATCTGCTAAGTATTATCAAACATCTTTTACAACATCAAAAATTAATGGTGAAACAATTGGAAATTTTAAAGGACAAATAAAATTTTATTCGGTTGATTCTAATTCTCAAATAATTGATTCATTGCTACTTTCTAATGTTGATTTACTTTATACATTTTAAATATAAAAACGGCGAATAAATCTATCCGCCGTTTTTTATTTTCCACCCACCACTTTCAAATAATTGTTGAGTGAATTTAATTCTGTATCAGCTACAAATTTCAGAAATTTCGTTTTGCTATTTTCCGAATGTTCGGAATATGCCAAAGTAATAAAAATACAAGTTCTAATCGCTCAAAAGTTCGGCTGTAAACTTTCAAGCTGTAAGCGGTTCAAAAACCTTGGATATTTTTTTATGAAGGTGTTTATTTTATTTCAAAATTATCGGCATCTTTCCAAAACTGATATGTTCTTCTGATTTTAATTAATTCATCTAATGATAAATTTTGTTGAATTAATATTTCATCCTCATTAACCTGTTGTATTATTTCGCCCAAAGGGCTTATAATACTGCTATTACCGCAATGGTAAATATTGTTTCCATCATTACCAACTCTGTTGGCTGCAATTACATAGCATTGATTTTCGATGGCACGGGTTTGCAATAAATTTTTCCAAGCCGTATTTCTTCGTTCGGGCCAATTGGCTACAAATAATAAAATATCATATTCGCCCCGATACGTTGTTTCATCGGCTATTTGCTGCCTGCACCAAACAGGAAAACGCAAATCGTAACAAACCATTGCGCAAATATTCCATCCTTTATAATTTATAATTAATCTTGAATTGCCTGCTGTATAGGTTTTTTGTTCATCCGATAATCGAAATAAATGATGCTTATCGTACTGCAATATTTTTCCATCAGGCTCAATCCAAATTAATCTATTATAAAAATTTTCATTTTCTTTTATGATTAAACTACCACAAATAGCCGCTTGTTTTTCAACACTTTTTTGTTTCATCCATTGCACTATTTTGCCATCCATGGTTTGATGGCATTGGGCAGCATTCATAGTAAAACCGCTGCTAAACATTTCGGGTAATACAATAATGTGGGTAGAGTTTATTTTAATAGCATTTATTTTTTCGTTCCACATTTTTAAATTAGCATCTTCATTTTGCCAATGCAAATAAGATTGAATGATAGTAATATTTAATTCATTCTTCATTTTTTTATTTTAATTGGATAAACAAATTTGAGCTACAATTCTACGTTTTGATTCGTCTATAATTTCTATGGCTATTGCTACATATTTTTCGGGTAAAATTTCTTTTACAATATCAGCCCACTCAATAAAACAATAATTGCCCGAATGAATACAATCTTCCATGCCTACTTGTATGGCTTCATCCGCATTTTTTAATCTGTAGCAATCAATATGAAAAATAGTTTGATTGCCTTGATAAGAATTAATGATAGGAAATGTAGGGCTGCTAACAATGCCATCATAATTTAATTGGTTGCATAGATGTTTTATTAACGTAGTTTTTCCAGCACCCATGGGGGCATTAAAGCAAAATATTTTTTGATTTGATGATAGCCTAATTAAGTGCTTAGCAGCACTTGCTAATTCATTAATAGAAGAAATTTCAATTACCAAACGTTCCATCATTTTAAAGCGTTATTTTTATACAAGAGTAACACAATATTTAGTTAATTGCAAAAAAAACACATTCCTAAAAATGGATATAATGATGATAATTAAGGTGTTTATGAATTAGATTTGAAACCGATATAATTAGCTCAAATTGCATGATAATGGTTAATAACTTCGGTAATTATTGTTGTACTCATATTTTAAAAAATAATAGTTTAGAGTTTCAATTGATTTATTTTGTTTGAATTAAAAATATTCAATGTATTAATACTAAAGGCTTAATAGAAAGTATGCTAAAATTTAAACTAACTATTCTTGTTTTATTAATGGCTGTGCAATACTTATTTGCCCAACATTTTAACGATAATGAAATGTGGCTTTGGGTGCAAGGTAATAAGGGCTTAAATAAAAAATTAAGTATTGGATTGCAGTATCAAATGCGGTTAGATAATAATCTTTCTACCTTTAAATGGAGCTATTATTATTTGAATGTAGATTATAAACTTTCAAAAAAAATTAATAGTCAGTTTGTGTTTCAATACGGCGATTCGTACGATAAAATATTGTATTCCTATTTTGTTGCCTTATCATCAAAAAAACGAATAGGAAAATTTGCAATAGCTTATAGAACTGCGTTTCAGCACGAACAAAATTCGATGCTTTATCAATATTCAAGAGAGATGAGAAGCGAACCTGTGAATGAATGGAGAAATAGAATTACGCTAAAATATACATTGCATTCAAAAATAAAAATGTATGCATTTTCTGAACCTTATATTGATTTTGAAACAGCAGGAATTAGGGTAAGCAAAATCAGAAATAGTATTGGATTAGAATATGAATTTTTAGCCAACAATTTTATTAATCCATTTTTTTTGTATCAACCTGATATTATTGTAATGGGACGGCCAATCGTAGAAAAAGTGTTGGGCATTACTTACGAATTTGATTTGCCTTATAAAAAACATAAACATAAAAAGCATAAAAAAAAGGATGATGATGAGCCGAACGATAGTAAAGAAAACAACGACATTTTTCATTAACCAATAAAAAAAACAAAACATGAGTGTATTAAAAAAAATTAATTTAAGCATAATGATAATTGCCCTATTTTTTATTGCATTATCATGCAAAAAACAGCCAGGAACAGGTGGTGTGGCACGAATTACAGGCAATGTATATGCCGATACTATTTTTGATAGTAAAAATAATTTATACTTAGGGGCTGGATATATTGCTTCGGTTACAGTTTATTTATGCTATGCCGATGATACCATTGCCAGCCAAAGCACAAAAACATCATACAATGGGGCATACAAATTTGATTTTTTGCAAAAAGGTAATTATACAGTTTATGTATTATCTGATAAAAAGAAAACTACTACTGGCAATTTCAATCCTTATAGCTATGTGAAAAAAGCAGTATCTATTAGCAAGAAAAAAGATGTTGTAACTGTTGAAACGATGCATATTAATTCTGCTTATTGATAAGTTATAAGCTATTCAATTTTTTTTGATAATCGTATTGCAAATCTTCGTGCATAACAGCAATTTCTTTTTTTATTTTTTTTATTTGCGATTCGTATAAATTTTTTAGGGCTGCGCTTTTTTCAAATTCAATGCCCGATGTTTTTAATTTCATACAATAATAAATTAGCAATTCGATAGTAGTACTATTGATGGATGAATAG
This sequence comes from Bacteroidota bacterium, assembly GCA_046051225.1. Taxonomy (GTDB): domain Bacteria; phylum Bacteroidota; class Bacteroidia; order Chitinophagales; family CAIODY01; genus CAIODY01. The sequence continues at coordinate 97,517 of JBJOOR010000002.1, forward strand.
CGGCTGTATTTATTTATATTTCTTAATATTTTGCGCAAACTTTTTTTAGCCCAATATAAATTTGTTGAATTTATTTCTTCAAAAAGTAAATCCATTTCGGCTTTTATATCTTTTATATAATCTTCTTCGCTTTTTGAATCGAATAAGATATAAGTAAGCAGTTCTTTATTTTCTTTTTTAAATCTGCCCAATCGCAAGCATAATTCTATTAACTGCTCCTTATTTTGGGTTGTTAATTCTTTTTTTAAATCGCTTAGTGTGGCTGCTTTCATGGGGTGCAATTTGAAATATTATTTTTGCATTTTCAACATTCGCTTTATTTTTTTAATATTCATATTTGTTTTAACCAACCTGTAATGCTCATTCGTGAACGATTAGCAACCATTACTTCATGCTCGTTTTTGTGGCTTTCAAAAAAAATGGCTTGTTGCGAATGGGGCATTATATGCTGCACTTTGTTTTTGTTATACACTAATAATTCGCCACCATTTTCTTGCGTCCAATCTTTATTCAGATAATTAATAAGAGAATATTTGCGGTTATCATCATTCTTAAATTGATCTCTATGGCGCTTATAAAAACTTCCTTTTTCATACACAGCATAATGAAATTCGGATGCGGTAATGCCTGTATAACAAGTCATGTTAAGGTATGAAATGAAATCTTCGGTTTGTTGTAAAAATTGATTTTCAAAAGCATTATTATGGCTTTTATCCATCCAATAAATTTTATCACTTCTTACTTTTTGGTGTTCATCTTTCAGCTCATCATTGCCTATTGTAGCATCATGCATCAAATTATTGCGTTGCAATTGAATAATATTTTGTTGCAATCCATCGCTTAATTTTTCTGACAAAAAGTTTGCGTCAATACCAATTTCATTTTTCATAAATGTATCAATCAATGTATCAAAATTGGTAGTCATAATTAAATAGCTTATGCAGGTAAGGTAGGCTATTAAACTTTATAGTACTGAAATATGATATTTTATCTGGTAAATAAAAATATTAATCAAACATTACTAGCTGCATTGCTTTTTTTAAAAATGAAATTGGTTTTACAGTTTCTTTGTTCCATTTTTTTATTTCATATATTGCTGATGCTTGGTATCTTGATGCTATAATTACTTCAACGCCATTGGCATATTTTGTAAAAGTTTTTTCTACTATTTCGGGTGTATTATTTTCTTTGGATAAATGCGATAAAATTACATGGCTCATAAATTCTGGTTTATGATTTTTAAATAATTCTACAGCTTGTTTGTTTGATAAATGTCCTTTGCCGCCTCTTATTCGTTTTTTTAATACATCGGGATATTTGCCATTATCAAGCATGGCTTCATCATAGTTTGATTCTAAAAATACGGCATGGCATTGTTTGAAATAATGAACCAAATTTTCGCATACCATACCTATATCGGTAAACACACCAATTGTAACGCCATTGCCGCTTACAATAAAACTATGTGGGTCAATGGCATCATGTTTTTTATCAAAAGCTATTACTGTTAAATTGCCAATATTGATGGGTTGATGGGCTTCAAATTCTTTTGATAAATGTTTAATTAATCTAATGCCATGCCTTGCTGTTTTATGAGTAATATAAACGGGTAATGAATATTTATTGGCTAATACTGAAACGCCACGAATATGGTCGGTATGTTCGTGCGATATGAAAATTGCTTTTATATTTTTGATGGAAAGATTTAATTGTTTGAGGCGTTGCTCTACTTCTTTGCAAGTGATACCAACATCTATCAACACGGCATCATTACCATTGCCCACATAATAACAATTGCCATTGCTGCCCGAATTAATAGATGCGATGTGTAAAGACATAAGGCAAAGAAAAAGAAATTAATATTGCTATTTATAAAAAACTGAAATAGGCATAGGTATAAACTTGGGCTGTTGTGCTTCTTCTTTTTTGGTAATACTAATATTATTCAATCAAATTGATGAGGCTTTTTTATTTATCTTGCGGTATTATTTCAATAATATAAAATGAAAATTATTTCTCTATCAATCTTTATAATTTGCATGTTTTATGCAGGTGGTTATGCCGTAAAAGCACAAAATATTTATCCTGATAAGCAATATATTTATTCGTATGGTAAGGATATAAAAGCCATTGCCCTTACACCTTTTAAAATGAATGATAAAGAAGTCGCAATTGGCTTTGGTATTGTTTCATCGGTATTAATTATTCATCAATTTGATGCTGAAATAAAAAATGTGTTTCAAGAAAACAGAACAGATTTTAGCAAAAAAACAGCTAACTATTTTCAGATGATTGGTGATGGTAAAATTTGTTTTCCTGCCATGGTTGGTTTGTATGGGGTAGGCTTATTAACCCAAAACAGAAAAGTACAATACACAGGCTTACAGGCTTTTAAAGCGTTGGTAATAAGCGGTGGTGTTACTGGGTCGATAAAATATATTGCCCAACGTGAACGCCCTTTTCAAACAGATAATATCAACAATTTTCATTTCATTTGGAACTCGTTTAGTTACAATTCATTTCCTAGTGGGCATACCAGTGATGCCTTTGCCATGGCATCCGTTATTGGTTATAATATTAAAAATAAATATTGGCAAATACCTATTTATGCAATAGCTACAGGCGTAGGTTTATCCCGAATACACGATAACAAACATTGGGCTAGCGATGTTGTATTAGGTGCTGCCATAGGCTATTGTGTAGGGCAAATTATTAATAGAAGTGGGAATTTTAAATTTGAAAAAACAAAGCATGCAATTGAAATTATCCGATTTTAGTTTATAACTTTGTTACTTCAAATGTTCAAGGGCCTGACCTTGGAATTGACAGCAATGTTCTTTGTAAATAAGCATACCGGGCGTTGAAAGAATTGCCCGTAAAACTAAACTTTCACAAATTTTTAACTGGCGAAACTTCTTTCGCAATGGCCGCTTAATCGATAGATTAACCCGTCGTAGTGCCTCAAGTAGCTTGCTCTTCACCTGCTCGACTGCACTTTGGAAAGGAAGAGATAAGGACTATCATCGCTGTGTGGTAGAAACGAAAATTACAGCAGATAAGTTGTTGTTCTGGTAAGTAAGCACACCTTTCAGCAATCGAAAATTAAGTGTGTACTAAGTATGTAGAAAGTTTATGGCGGCTTTGTCTGCACCCGGGTTCGAAACCCGGCAGGTCCACCTCACGGGATTGTTTTTCATTTTTAGAAAAACAATCCTTTTTATTTTCCTTCAAACCCTCTACTGTTCTACAATATAAGGTAATAGCATCATTAAAAATAAGAGTTCGATAATCGTTTCCGTCAAAAATTGTTGGAGAAACAATTGTCGAACTCAAAATTTGTTGTTTTGCCTCCAAACTGCCTTTAGAATAGGCTTTTTGAGGAACTTGAATAAAAAGATTTAAATATTCCAACGCTTCTTTTAAAGATGAATCAGTAGTTCTATTCTCATGAAGAAATCGTTCTGTTTTTTGAATTTCACTCTCGATTTTTTGTTTGATTTCTTTGTATTCTGCGGCATCTAATTGACCATCTAACATTAAAGTTTGTGCATTCGCAATTCGTGATTTCAACTTGTTAATTTCAATTACATACTTATTATTTTCCTGACGGTTATTTGATTTATTACTTTCATGAAAATCGCTAATAACATTTTGAATCATGTTTGCAACCAATTTATTTGGTGTTATTCCAGCAACTTTGTTTTCAAATTTTTTATTTGCTTCATCAGCCCTAAATCTTATTCCACATGGATTGCAATGGTAGTAAAAATATCGAACACCCATTTTCCCTTTTGAAGCACTTCCTGTTAATAAATTACCACAAGAAATACAGTTTAAAAAACCTCTCATTGGTAACTCATTACGATTGGTATTTTTAGATGGGGAATTTCTTTTTCTACCATCTAATAAATCTTGAACTTGATAGAAAATTTCTTTTGTTATTAAAGGTTCATGCGTCCCTTCAACTATTTGAGCTTCCTCATCTTTATAAGCAGGAACTTGTATCAATCCACAATAAACAGGACTACGCAAGCAAGTCCAAAAATGCCCAAGCGCACATTTCAAGCCTTTGCCCCGTGCAGTTTCCCAAATAATTGAAACTGTATTCATTCCCTTTGCCAATTCCTCGAATGCCCATCTCATTATTTTTCCTTGTTCAGCATCAATTATAATTGATGCTATTCCTTTTTCGTTTCTAATATTTTTGTATCCTTTTGGTGCAACGCCCATCCAACGCCCTTCCTTTTTTGCTCTTCGCATTCCAACAGTTACATTCATAGCTCTCCTATCATTTTCAACTTCAGGGGCAGCTAAATAGAAAGCCAACATGATTTTATTTTCGGGAATAGCAAGGTCTAAAGGTTGTTCTATTGCTTGTGGTTCGATGCCTAATTTTGTCAATTGATTTATCATTCCATAAGCATCACCTGCATTTCTTGAAAACCTGTCCCACTTTGTGAATAGTAACAAATTTATCTGCCCTTTGTGTTTTTTTCCAAATTCCAATAATTTTGTAAATGCGGGTCTGTCAAATGTTTTGGCGGAATGGTCTTCTCGATAAAAATCAACTACTTCAATGTTGTTTTGCTCACAATGTTTTCTTAATCGTTCATCTTGATGAGCCAATGAAAAACCTTTTTCAGCCTGCTCGTCCGTACTTACACGAACATAAAGAATTGCTTTCTTACTCATTTTGATAATTGTTTTTGGTTTGCTAATACATTTTCAAATCCGCCTATGTAAAACGCCAACATATTTTTTGCCTCTCCATCAGTAGCTAAACTTATTGGTTGCTCAATTGCTTGTAGTACGATTCCAAATTCAGCCAATTGATTAATTAAACTATAAATTACTTGACCATTCCTCGAAAGTCTGTTCCATGTAGTAAAGAGTAAAAGATTCGATAATCCAGTGTTTTTTTTAGCAAATTCTAATAATTCCGAAAAATCATCTTTGTTAGTTTTTGCGGTATTATCGTTTTTAAAAAGTTTGACAACTTCAATGTTATTTTGTTCGCAATACCCTCTTAATTTATCTTCTTGATAATTTAATAAAGGATTTTTTTCAGCTTGCTCGTTTGTACCAGTTCTCATGTAAAGAATTGCTTTCTGTTTCATATTGATATTGATTTAGTATGTTTATTTTTTGATTAACTTTTTGCTTTCTGAATTCTCGATAAATAATTTCAGCCCATTGATAAATAAAGGTTCTCAAGGTTATCAATTCATCATCTGTATAATGTAGCCCATCTTTATTTAGCATTGTTCTCATTTTCTCAATTGTAATTTTTTCAGGAACAACAAATGGTTTTAATAATTCCAATTCTTGACTTTTTTCTCTTTTCATTTTTATTGCGTTTTCGCAAAAATGAAATACTATTTCAAACTACTTCGGCGAATTGGAATGCTTTGCCACGATTGGTTCAAACAAACTTTACTTTGGGTTATTTTTCTTCGATTTGAAAATACGGAGTTCCCAATTTTCCGAAAATAATATGCACCTGTAATACGGTGTAATAACGACCACGTTTCTTTCCTACCTCACCTTCAAAAGGTTCTAACCATTTTTTAAAAGTTTTTAAACTCACGTTATACAATTCAGAAATTTCTTTCACGGAATAAGGTTTTAATACAATAGTTGATTGATTCATACACAAAATATTTAGTTGATTAACACATAATTACTGACCATAGAATTCAATGAACTCATCTGAATAAACATTAAAAAATACCGCTAACTCCGTTACATTCATTTTCATTTTTGTTTTGTACTTCGTGATTAAAGTTTTCAACAAAACGGGAGATTCTTTTGCTATATCAAATTCAGGAGGTTCTCTTCTTCTTATTTTCATCTGATTAAACTGCTGCAATAAATATCGTTTCTGATTAGGAGTAAGAAATCCTAAATTATCAGCACGATACAATAATGCTTGCATACTTACTTTCCATTTCTTTTTTAATTCACCTAATTTGGCAAGTGTAACCCCATCTTTAAAATCAGGTTTAATTTCTTTTTCAGGCATTAAAAATTCAGCCGCAAATAAATTTGCTTCATGGCTCACATCTCTATCTAATGAAGGGGAGGTGTGCAAATGCATAATGATATGCCCTAATTCATAAGCTAATGAAAATCTTTGTCTATCACCTAATAGCGAACGATTAGTAAAAATTATCGGATGTTGTGTATCGGTTAAAATACTTTGAGCATCCACACGAACTGTTGCAAAATTGAAAGAGGTAATAAAGATGCCTTTTGATTCTAAAAGTTGAACAAGGTTTTTTATTACAGGCTCTTTTAATCCCCAAATCTTTCTCAATTCTTTTGCAACCTTTATAGGTGTTTCATATTTAAGAACATCTAAAATTGGTAAATCGGGTTGCTCTACATTTAACTGACTCATCAGTTTGCTTAACTGCAATCGGCAAATGTTCACTTGCGCCTCAATCGGCGAAAGAATTTTTTGCGCTACAATTTGCCTCTTTCTGTAAGTCATGTTTGATGGCATTTTTTCGCCTTCCTGATAAAAGAAACTTTCAGGTAGATGTAGAGCTTTTGCAATGTTTTCAAAATGCTCTTTTGCAATACCTAAAAAACTCAATTCCATCTTTGATAAAGTGGCTGATGTTAATTTGATTTTACTTGCCAATTCTAATTGTGATAAACCCCTAAGCTCTCTGCCTAACACAATCATATTGGGATTAATTTTTTGGTTCATGGTGGTTAAAATTCTGCGACAAAGATAAAATATTTTTGTAATTTACAAAATTATTTTTCCAATTATTTTCTTTTACTTATCATAATATAGTGTATTACATTGTCAGAAGAAAGAAAAAACGAATTGAGATAAAACGAAATTTGAAGGTATCGGTTGAATATTACTATTAGCTGTGGTATTGCATACTTCGTTTTTTCACATCACCTTTACCAAAACAAAAGTTTGTATAGAGATATTTTTTGAATGATTACCCTTTCAAAATATCAAACGAATGATAATGAAAAATTATTTTAGCTTTGCTTTATTAAAACCCATGAATGTAGTTTTAACATGAATAGTGAATAGAAAAATTTGAATAAAATTTATTCCACAGTTTTAATGAAAAATAGAATTACAAAGGGTTTTTAGGTAGAGTTGATAGCGGATTATTTTTTGCAGAACTTTAGTAATTTCAAAAATGAAACAAAGACAAAAACAATAAAATTGAATTGATGAGTTAAAGAAAAGGATATAAGTAAAGGCAAATATTTATTGAGCGTATTGTTGCTTCTGTAAGAGAAAACGACCAAATTTTAAACAAGAAGAACAACATAGGACTCACCCCGAATGGGGTGTATCCTTTTTGTTGTTTTATTCTTGTTGGGTACTTGGTCGTACCTCTCTTATGTAAAATGACAATTAAGGTGTACACTCCTTTTTTATTTGTCTAAAATCATAAACAAAAAAACAAACACCTGATAACCCTTACAGGTAAAATAAAAAATCAACAACATGAAAAAAAATTTCAATCCACACTTTTGTTCACCTATTGGACATCTAAATTTCAGCAACAAAAAACAAGCGGTTAGTAAAATCGCAAGGATAATTTTTATGCTACTTTTAATTAGCAATTTTTCTTTAAACAAAGTATTTGCACAGACAATTAAAATTCCCAATGCAAATTATTCGATAAGTATTTGCAATGGTGGTTATGTAGAAATTCGCATTGTAAATAAAACAGGGACTGCAAGTGCAAGTCCAATTTATCTCACAACTGATTTTGGAAGCATATTTGATGATTTGAGTTTAATAGACACAAGTTTAGCAAGCGTTAAATTATTGTCAACAGGTGCAAGATTAAGTTTTGCAACAGGCACAACAACAGGAGGAGGAAAATATTATCAAATCAATCATGCTCTACCTGCCAACGATTCCATTCAGTTAAAAGTTTACTTACGCCCAGTTTGCGGATACCTAAATACACAGCCGATTGCCACACCGCCATTGCCAGTAACTGTAAGCCATGTATTTAATTTTTCTTTGCTTGCAGGCGCAATAACCAGTTCGCCACTCATTAATACAATTGGTATTTCTCCATCTATCATATTAACATACCCAAAAATTGATGTATATTGTCCTTATACACGTGTGTTATCTTCATTTCCACTTGCACAGACAGGTTTGACCATAGGAGCAGTAGGAAGTTGTCAAGGTTATTATAAATACAAAACTCCATTAACAGTTTTCTACAAATACATTAGGCTCTTAAATTCACCAACAGCCGATACCTTAGATTTAACTAATCCAGCCATATTTCTGAAAATTCATGATAAACGAGTTGATAAAAACATTCAATACAAAATCAAAGCAATTCATGTAAAAACTGCAAGCGGTTTTTATCGCATTTGTGCGAATGTTTCTTCTACCAACTCTACTACTTCTACAACCTCTACCAATCCAGCCATTTTTAAATTAAAATCAAAAACAACTGCGTTACAAATTCAAGACACAATAGTTCTAAATGGCGATATTTTTCAATTAGCAAAAGGAACAAAAAAATTAGCCCCAAATGATTCTTTAGTATTTTGGGAAGAGTGTGAATTGTTGCCCAAAAATACAACTACTCATGTGAATGAAATTCTTTGTGGACAAACAACTCAAACCGATTACAAAACAGAGTTTAATTGTCTCTATAAAGTTTTAGCAGGTGATTCATTATCATCATGCTATACTAACACAATCAATGATTGTAACCAAATTGCTTTTGAAGGTCATTCACCAAATCTTGCTTACAAAAGCGGTTATATCAGAAAAGATTTGTGTTACAATTATCAAAAAGATACCACCAACCCACTTTTTCATTCGCATACCAACCAATATTATTTAATAGTAGGCAATGTAGGAAATAGTACCGCTTCACATTTAAAATTAGAAATTGCGATTAGAGATACTTCCCCCATTACGAAGTACATACTGAATAAACAACGATTATTAAATGCACATTTTGCAATTATTTCATTTACTAATTTTACTACATTACCAGTTCCTACAACTTATTCTTTGCCAAGTGGAACGGCTGTTGCAAATTGCCGATTTACTTATAAACGTGGGCTTGGTGTAATTCCTACTAACCCTTATGATGGCAGCTATTATAAAATTGATAGTTTAAAATCTTCTATTGGCGATTCTATTGAGTTGAAACCAAACCAAGCATTGATAATGATTTGGGAAGGCTACCATGTTTTACAAGAGTGTATGCCTGCTGGTTTAGATTATTGGGCAAGTTGCATAACAACTTATGATAGTTGCAGCTCTAACATCATACACTTTGGCGCAAGTGCAGGTTGGAATTCAGGCGCACCAATTGGTACTAATCATTTTTATTATGCCAATCAATCTACCAACACTTATGCTTACGTTTGCCCACCACCAAGCAATATTCAATCTGACCAACTGCAAGGAGCAGGTTTATCACAAGTAATTGGTGTGCCTGATGATGATTATAGTGCAGCACCAGTAGGCACAATGAAATTTACCATTCCTACTTTTGCATCAAAAAAATTATTGCCTTCCAGTAGTAATTTACAAAATCAATCTATTGCTGTTAAAATTAGTATTGGCGAATTATTAAACGTTTGGAAAGGCGATGAATACAATCTCAATGTGCCATGCAATCGCCCCGATTCTTCGGGCAATTATGATAAAAACCATTTAAAAAAATATGTACGGTTTTATGTAGATACCAGTAATGGTGGTATAGTACCACAATATAAAAGAGTGTATGCTAATTGTATCGGTTACTTAAATACAGGTATTGGTGCTTATCATCATTACGATAGTGTAGGCAGACCAACGGCATTAAATGGCGTTACCGATGAAATTTTAGCATGGTTCGATTTTCCAAGTGGTTTTAATGTTAGTTGGTTAAAACGTTTTTATGTAGAAGTAGATGTACAACCTGCTTGCGCTCATTGCCCTTGCGGCAATCAACCTTATACCAATGCTAACAATGGATATTTGGCTATTGCCAGTAAAATGACAGGAAGCAAAACACCAGTCAGTATGCAAGTGTATCATATTCCCGATGAAAGTTGTGGTAATGATACCATTGGAATTTTTACGAATCTAACAACACCTTGTTATATTCCTAAAAACCGCTACTGCATTTTTAATGGTGGTTCGGGTATTATTGTACAATGCCCGGGTTGTCATATTTCGGGGCTTTATACCATCAAGTCAATTGGTTCAAGAATTAATTTTGGTTTAGAAGATAATAACAATGATGGTATTGCCGATGCTACCATGAAACGTATTTTGTTTAATCAGGTTCATTTCAAAACTAACCTAACTAATCCTTTCACATCGGTTGATGCAAGTAGCATTATGTATCATGATGTATTTAGAATACGCCATCAATCTATTGTTCATTTAGATGATTCAATTTATGGTAATTATTATCCAACAGCAGCCACATTGGGAATGCCTATCAGCACTTTACACCCTCATGAAAAAGGTTATACTATTGGTTATGTAAGAGTAAAAACAAGTGATAGTATTGCAGTTTTCAATTACAAAAATCCAACAGATAGCATTCACTTACAAAAGAATATTCCTTCGTTAATTGTTTGGGTGGACGATGGCAATACGATGAATACCAGTTCGTATCCGTATCGTTCGGGCTTTAACGCTTTTCATCCTAATACTGCTATTTATCCTTACCAAACTTATTCCATCAGCTCAACACAAACAGATACTGTAACACCGATAATGTTATTTTTCAATCCAAGCAGAGATTTCAGAGACCCTATAACTAGAGAATTTGTGTATGATTTTTCATTAAGCCGTTTAGATAGTGCTTATAGGAAACAATACAATACCACTCAACATTTACCTTTTGATTATTTCCATGATAAAATGAAATTGTTTTTTGATGTAACGCTTACCTTAAATCAAAACCCTGCCGCTGGTAGTGCTTCTACTATAATGCAACAAGAAGCAGTAGTAAGTAAAGCCTATTTTACTTTTACTAAAGAAACACCAACTAATTATACCTCATTCTTTGATATTCAAGATGCACAAGACCAACCTTTACGCAATGATACTGCAAAAAAAGTTTTTGTCGCAACCCCTGCTTTATTAGACAGCTTGTGTCCAATGGGAACTATTCATTCTTATCCTGTTTTAGTTAATGGTGTATCAAAATCAAGTTGCGATAGTGTACGTTGGTATTGTGTAAAAGGAGAATCTGACTTTGATAGAATTGGTTTTTTATTCAAATCAACAACATTCAACGACCCCGATTATGCTAATTCTTATACTATGAATTTTTGTGGTTTGGGCGAAAGTAACAGAATGAATAACACCTATTTCAGGCAGTTTCTTTTAGGAAAATCAAGCATCACTTCTAATAGTTATTCATGGAGTACCACTTTTAATTATGAGTATCGGAATTGGTCGCATTGCAAAAAGTTTGAGATTACTGGATTGCCTTATGGTAGCGTAATTGATACTATGAATGTACGCACTTACAATAACTATTCTGTATCCAATTATGTAGGAATAATTCATCCTAAAAAGCCAATTGTAATGAATTCAACAACACATTCATGGATTATTGATTTCGACACCTTAATAGCACAACCTAAATTTGTTCCAATTGCCAATAACCAAGATTCAATTCAACAATCTGATGACAATGAAATAGAAGGATTTGCTTTTTCGGTTAGGTATCCAACTTGTCGAGATTCAGTTTATTGTACCAAAATCAGAGAGTTTGATAATTTTAATATTTGCGATTTGAATACAGCCAATACGAATAATATCATTCAAACCATTTGTGGCACTACACCTACACCAACCGCTTTAATTAATTCAAATTATGTAAATGGATTTGGCATTCCATTAAACGCTAATTATCAAAATTGTATCAACGAAAGATTTTTTGACCAATCCCTTTCATATAAAACAGTTAAAGACGATAGCAGCCTTAATGGCACTTCAAAAACTGCTATGCTTAGTAATGGGCATATTTGTTGGGATAGTATTATTATTACACAAACGGCTGCCAATGGAAACAATCCGTGGGTTACTGTAAAATTTCCACCATTATGGAATGATAATTCTTTGACTGTAACAAGTATCATTCTTCAAAACAAAGTCAATACAACAATTTATACCACATCTTTTCCTGTAGCACCAAGCGGTTTAATCAATGGTGTTCAAGTTCCTAAATATATGGGTAATCATACTTGGTTATTTTATGCACCAACCGCCACTACATCAGGTGCATGGAGAACAGGCATAAATTATTTAAGTATTTGCGCCACTTATGATTGTAATCATCCACCAACTGACGGCGATGTAGTAAGTGTAAATGCAGGTATAATTTGTGATACAGCCGATTTCAGAACAAAAACTGATAGCATCCTTCAATTGTATAGTATTTCATGTGAAAGAATGATTGATACTGTATTTCTGTCATCTACACATCCTACCATTGGTATATCTCCAAATAAGAATAATTATAGCGGTGCAGGATTATGCGCTGATTTCAATATGGGATATACTATTCGCAATGAAGGAAATGAATGTTTGCAAAATGTGAGCATCAAAATAAATATTCCAACTACCAGTAATTTCTCACTTACCCAAGCCACCTATACAGGTATGCCTTTTGGAAAGAACGCCGTTTTAATTTATAAAGGCGTACCAAAATTCTTTACCATTCATACAGGATTAAATATATTAGATTCTCTAAAATCTTCTTTTTGCTCCAATGTTGGTGCAAGCTTACCGGGTTCACACATGAATACTACCGACCCCGATTCTGTTATGATTATTTTTGGCATTCATGCCGATTGTAATTTGAGTTATGATTTAATTTACGACACTGTTTATGGTTATACCAGTTGTGGTGGAAATTTCTACTTCGTTTCACCAGCACCAGAGCCACATGCAAGTAATCCAATACTCTTAAATCCAAGCAACGTTTACAATCAGTTCCAACCTTCTTTTAGTATTGCATCGCCATTTAATAGTAGTTGTACTGTACCCGATTCTATACAATTAGATTTATACAGTATTTTACCAAGCGGCTCAACAGGTTCAACAACTGTAAGCCAGTTTAATAAACTACTAATTAAAATTCCACAAGGCGTACACCTAACTTCTGTAACCAATAACAATAACACATTAGCTGTTTCTAATTATCAAAATTGTGCAGTATGTAAAACAACGGCTTTGAATGCTATTTGCGATAGTCTTATAGATAGTAGTTTTGTTTATGAAGTTGATTTAAGTAGTTTGCAAGGAATAAGTTTATTGTTACACAATCCACTTTCTTTTCAAATTCATTTCACAATAGATAGTTCAACAGCTTGTAACAGCAAGTGGAACGCCGTTGTTGCTACATCAGCACAAGTAAGTTGTTCAGGTAGTAATTGTAGTTTTTGTTCAGCCCAAACACCTGCTGTTTCCAAACAAATGCTATTCGATTTACCAATTCCAACCCTAACAACTTATACTACTTTTTGCACAGGAAAAGGAATGGCAATAGCTGCCAATGCTTGCAAGCATTTAACTTGGATAGTAAATAACAATAGCTTTAGCAACACCAAAGATACTTTGCTTATTAATTCATCAGGCACTTACAACATAGTGGCAATGAATTCATTAGTTGCCAATGGTGTTTGCCGTTCTGATAGCTCTTCAATAGCCAATTTAATTATTACGCCTAAAGTTACTTTTACAACAACCAACAGCATCACACCTTGTAGCTTACAAAGCAACGGACAGATTAACATTACTATTGCCAATGGTACTGCACCTTACTACATTAATTTTAATGGAAGTGTTTTCCCTAATACAACCAATAGTTTTACACAAAGCAATTTAACATCGGGTTTATACCCAATTCAGATAACCGATTCAACTACTTGTTCTACTACTGATACTATTATTTTACCCACCTCTACAATTTGTGGTGATAGAGCTATTTGCATAGGCAATACTTATGCTTACTTCATTAATTCTAATATTGCAACACAATTTTCTTGGACGGCTTTGGGTGGTTCTATTGTGAGTAATACACCACAAAGCACAGTAGGAATAAAATGGACAAGGGCAGGTACAGATACTTTGATTTTAGTAGGTAAAAATATATTGAATCAAATTGTATTAACCGACACAGTTTTAATTTTTGCCAAGCCAAAACCAATGCCTATTATTGGCGTTGTTGGCGGTTGGAATTCATGTTTCAAAGTAACACCCGAAATTGTCGGAGGAAACATTGTAGGCTATGATACTTGTTTTCAATTTTGTGTTCACAATGCTTTACAATTCACTTCGCCTTATGTTGCAGGGCATTCTTATCATTGGCTCACTTCTAATTGCAATATTTTAAATGGAATCAATAGCGATACGGTAACCATATTATTTGATAGTTTAGGTAGTGGTAGTTTAACATTAACAGAAACTGATACAACAACTAATTGTACACAAACCATTAGCAAATGCTTTTACATCATTGCCAAACCCATTGCAAAAGCCTTGTGCTTAAATTATACCATGACCAACCAAGTCATTAATATTTGTAATTCTGTTAGTTTAAATTTTGCTGATTCTTCTGCACCTGCCAGCAGTTTAATCAATCGCCAATGGAATTTTGGTGATGGAAGCCCTATTGTAAATACTACAGGTACATTTGTAAATCATACCTACACCACAGGCGGAACTTATCATTTAACATTAACAATTGAAAACACTTGTCATTGTACCGATACTTTTAAAATAACTGTCAATGTAAGTGCTTTGCCCGGTGTTCCAGTTTTATGTGCCACCACCAAATGTTATAATGATACATCCACCTACTACACCACCGCAACTACTTGTTCTTCTTATGTTTGGACAGTAACCAACGGAGCAATTGTAAGTGGTCAATCTACACCAAGCATCAAAGTAAAATGGAATGGGGCTACTAACAACCCAACTGGAAATATAGCTTTGGCTATTAGTGGTTGTGCAGCATTCTGCACTATTCCTACCAATATTGTTGTGCCGATTATTACCCCAACTACAAAAATCAATTGCCCAATAACCATTTGTAAAAATGATAAAATCATTGTAAGTGTACCAGCCGTACAAGGCAACACTTATACATGGAGTAGCAGTACACCTTCTAAAGTACAATTTTATGGTTCATTAAATAGTAGCAATGTTTGGATAAGAGCCGCTGGAAATGTTGGCGATGTAATACGTTTGCACGTTGATTATTATAATTGTACCATTGGTTGTTCAGGTCATGCTGACACCACCATAATCATTAGAGGGCAATATGCAGTACAATGCTTTACAGGCATCAGTTGCACTAAAGTTTGTTCGGGTACAGGTGCATGGTTTACCACTAATCAATATCTAATTGATTCTACTAAAAAATTCGATTGGTATTATACATTAGCTAATAGCAATGCTTATTTTGTTTATACATCACATACTAATAAATTTTTTGCAACTTTCCCTGTTGTATCCGTCCCAACACCATATTGGGTATATGCACATGTTGATACGGCAAGCAAATATTGTAATTCTTCCGACCCTTATATCGAAGTTATGGTGTATCCATTACCACTCAAACCAACACTTGCTCAAATCTTAAAAGATAGTTGTGTTTGTGCTTACAGTAATATTGTTTTATCAGGCGTTCCCCAACCAAATCAATATTTTACATGGAGTACCAATTATGCTAATGCTAATCCACAAAGTGCCGTAGGTAATACGTTTGCTACTTTTTTAAATGGGGCAGCACCTTACACTTTTGCCGTTCGACAAGTCATGACTGACGAACCACATTGTCAAGGCGATACCCTACAATTTAAAGTCATGAATTGTCATCCCCCTACTGGTACTATTCATGGCGATAGTTTGGTTTGTGCCAATAGTATAAGTAATTTAATTGCGCCATCTGGCTTTGATAGCTATGAATGGAAATTGGTAAATAATAAAGACGGAACAATTTTAAAAGGACAAGGAACTAATTTTGTTACTATACAATGGAATAACCCAACAGCTAATACTAACTATACGCTTTCATCATACAACATTGAATTAAAAGTTAAGTTTTGCGGAAAAACTTTACCAACTATTAAAAAATATGTAGTTAATATTTTAATGCCACCTACTATTTCTATTACTACACCAACTACAATTTTCTGTACAGATAAAAAAGTTATATTTACCGCTAACAACGTAGTAAGTAGCCCGTGTGCTTTAACAGGCGATTTTACTTGGAACTTTGGCGATGGCACACCTACTGTAACCACTTCTACTAATCAAGTTGCACATAGTTATAAAATAGTAGGCATTTACAATATCACAGTTGCTGCACAAAACAATAGTAGCAGTCATATTTTAGAAACAGCAATCATCAGTGTAAATGTAGGATTAACGCCTATCGTAAGCCTTCGAGCAACAGATAGTATTTGTCCTATTGCTGTTTTACATGCCCGAATTACTAATTCATTGACGGGTAGTTTTAGCTATCAATATCTGAATCCAACTTTACCAATTATTACCCACAATAGCAGTTCTGTTGTTGATAGTGTCCATCATTATTCTTCTTATTATAATGGCAATCAAGTAGTGGTAAAAGTAACTAATACTGTTAATGGTTGTATCGGCGAAAGTAACCTACAAACCTTTTGTGGCGATACAGCCCATCATGGCAACAGTCAACCCAGTTCTTATGGTTATTTAACACACTCCTTAAAAAAATGTACAGGTACTGATACCATTTGGCTACATGTAAAAAGTAATTTGCCCAATTCCTATTTACCTGCTGCTCAATTTGAAATCAATTTTGGCGATAATTCAGCACATTTACTTTACTATCCTACACCATTACAATATACCAATGCACCATTTGTAAGTATTCCGTTTGTGCATACTTATACCAATGCAGGAAAATTTGATGTAGAGGTGGCAATGAAAGGCGGCACACCAAGCCGAACAGCTACTTTTTTCAAAACCTTTGAAGTACCATTGATTCCCGACTTTACAGTGCTTAATTATTGCAATACTTCCAATGCAAAACAATCGCAGGTATTAGCACTAAATAAAGTATTACACAATCCAACTACCATTACATGGAGTGGTGCTTTATCCAACACTACACCCACTGCTTTAAGCATTGGTTCTTCTTATACCGAAACAATGGTAGTTACTGATGCGGCAAGCCCTCAAAATACTTGTACACTTGTTAAAACTTTTGCAGTACCTGCATTCCCAATGGTTACTATTGCTGACAGCCCTTGGGTAAACCAATGTGAGTTAACACCATTAAAGTTTATCGGTAATACTACTTCTAATGTGTTGGGTTGGGAATGGACATTTAATGATTTACAAATAAATCCATACAACATTTTTTATTCAAATCTTAAAAATCCAAAAGAAGCATTCCATTTTCACAATTTAACAGCAATTACTCCTAAAGGTAGAGTTGATATTACATTGCAAATAACAGATACAATGCTTTGCAAATCGAGTGTCCTAAACATACATAGTTCATCGGTTTGGGTGGATACAGTAAAAGAAAAAAGTCTGTTGGATATTCAATTAACACCACCTGTACGGACAAATTGTATAAAAGTAGGAGATACGGTTGGAGTATCCGTTAAAAAAATTGTTGCTCCGCCAACTGTTTTTTACCCACCCTTTAGCTTTACATGGCACACAGGAATACAGCCCTACTCTTCAACAAATGCAATTAGCCAAGCTGTTATATACCAACCCGGCAATTATTGGTTAAGTGTAGTTGATGGCAATGGTTGCTCAACAAATTCTGCCTTATCTATCAGCCCTCAATTTATTTTACCACCTACTATTAATTTAACTGGCAAAACTGATTTATGTGCAGGTGAGGCGGCAGAATATAGTTTCGATGCTGGCACTAACTATACCTACCATTGGACATTGTACAACAAAAACAATGTAGTTGTTTTAGCAGGAGCTACAAGTAGTATTCATGTGCCTACCAGTACATTTTTATCCAATCTTTCGCCTTATAAAGTGATAGCTTCCATGCAATATTTATCAGGTGCAACTTGTGGTGCATTCGATAGTTTAAAAATCAAAATTCATGCACCGCCAACAGCAGCTATACCAAGCCTTTCGCCAAGTAGTTATTGTTTGCAGGGCAATAATCCTATTACCATCACTGCCAGTGCATCAGGCGGCAAACCACCTTATACTTATTATTGGATGGATGGCACTTGGGGAACAGGATTAAGTCAAACTACTGCATTATATGGTGGTCAATATGGTTATCATGTGGTTGATTCATTGGGTTGCAGTAGTGGTATTGCTTATGTAAATATCAAACCAACGGCAGATTTTTCAGCCTTACTTACAGGCTGTTTAACTTTATGCGATACTCAAAAACTATGTGCTGCCAACGACCCTAATTATCCTAATGTTTCATGGTTATTTAATGGCACACCAGTTTCGGCTTCACAAGTCATTCAAAACAATGCATTGTTACCTGCACAAAGCGGTTTTTATCAAGAAGTCATGTGTAATGGTTCTTGTTGCGATACTTCGGCAGTAGTAGATATTCAAGTTATTCCATGTAGTTTTTGTTGCCATGCCGATGTGTTTAATATAGATACTATTTTTTGTATTGGCAATGATAAAGCAGGTAAAATGCAATATCAATTCCGATTAAGATTAACACACAATTGCCCATCAGCAGCCGTTTTACAATTTCAAACAGGTTATGGCAATGTAGGCAATTTAAGTACCACCACCGTAGTGCCGGGCAACAATACCATTTGGGGCATTTATACCAACACAGCAGCGCAAACACAATTCTGTGCTACTGTAAGCGTAAGCGGTGCTGATACTTGCGCCCATGATGTGCCATGTATCAATTTACCTAATAATTGTGTTGCTTATTCGCCTTGTAATATGAGCATTGCATACAGGCAAGATAGATGTATTGGTATAGATGCCAAAGGCAACCCAATGTATATTATTGATGTTGATATAACCAATAATTATTCCATGCCAGTTGATGATACTTTGTTCAGTTATCAAGGCATTGTTACCAATAATATTGTTACTTCAATACCACCTAATAATACAGTTAGCACACAAATTATTTTTACCGATACTTTACCTTTCGATGGTTATATTTGTTTGTATGGCAAAACGGTTGACCCAACCACTGGCACACCTTGCCAAAGTGTTACTTGTTTTGCTTTAACTTCCAGTAATCAATGTATTCAAACTACAGGTTGCACTTTCGATGCTTGTATCGAAGGCATTGCTTGTTTAGGTTTCGACACCTTAGGCAACCCAATGTATCAAGTAAGTGTTCATTTTAATAATCCGTTTGGTGGCTATAATCTAAATGCTATTTTAAGTATCATTTCTACATCGGGTTTAATTACCAATCTAACCCCTGTAACACCTATTGGTGGAAGTAATGTAGCAACTTTCATATTTACCGATAATACACTTTCACATCAATTATGTTTGCAATTAATTATTAGCGATACAATTAAACAACCTTATTTTAATTGCAGTATTGATTATACCCAAGTAGAATGTTTGTGTTTGCACAATTTACCCGATTGCCCACAAGCCCGATTAGCACAGCATCACAACACATCTACTACTAAACCATCTGCAACAGATAATGCAACTTGTTTGGTTAAAATTGTGCCTAATCCAAATGAAGGTAAGCCCGAAATTTATTACAAATTGAGTAGTGATAATTTGAAAGATGAAAGTAGTTTAGATAATTTGAAAATACGCATTGTAGAAAGTAGTAGCGGAAAAAATATCATTACTATTCCTTTAAACAAAGCCGCAGGTATGATTTATTGGAGTAGCAATCCACTACCCGAAGGACATTATGTTATCATTTTACAACAAAATGGCAAAGTGTTATGCAATGCAAAAATGGAAGTAATCAAATAGTAGAGCCATGCAATTGCATGGCTTAAAATAGATGTGTTGTAAATTATTTTGCAACACATCTATTCATCTAATATCTTTACAATAAAAAACAATACTAATGAAATCAATTATTCATCAACTCCTAAAAAAATAAATTACCATGAGCAAAAAAATAATTCTGTTACTTGTTTTTGTTTTTAATTATTCATTATTGAGTATAAATTGTAATGCTCAAATCCCAACTGCCAAAGGCAATTGGCAATGGATTAATGGGTTGAGTAGTGGAATATCAATTAGCATGATGCGAACAGATACTAAAGGGAATACCTATGCGTGCGGCAAAATTATTGGGAACGGTTATATTAAAACCAAGTTACAACATAGTAACAGAACACAGCTAAATGATAAATTCCAAAAAGCAGGTGATTACACAGCATTTATAGCTAAGTATGATTGTAACGGTGGGCTTACTTGGTTTAAGCAATTAGCTGATACAGCGTTTGGTACGAATATAGGAGATATTGTTCTTGATTCATTAGGCAAC
Source organism: Bacteroidota bacterium (assembly GCA_046051225.1). Classification (GTDB taxonomy): domain Bacteria; phylum Bacteroidota; class Bacteroidia; order Chitinophagales; family CAIODY01; genus CAIODY01. The sequence continues at coordinate 117,988 of JBJOOR010000002.1, forward strand.
ATTTATGCAATGGGAAATATAAACTATGGATATGGTAATACTTATTGGGATGATTCAATAATAATTGCAGACTTAAACCCCAATCCTCCACCGAATGGCTTTGGAACTGCTATTGTTTTAAAGATAAATAATAATGGCAAATTACTTTGGCAATGGACTTTACAGGGTCAATTTGGTTTAACAACTCAAGTCAGTTTTGCAGTTCCAACCCAATATTTACGTACAGACCCTTCTATAAGTAGTATGTTAATACAAAAAGATACGTTAGTTATTTTTAGTACAATTGATTCAGGGATTAATAATTATAGTTGGCATTCCGATATTTTTGATTTTAATACTAACACAGGATTGTTGTTTCGGCAATCTAAAATTTTTGATGGTCATAAAGTGCCAGCAGGAGCAATTGTTTCGTTCACAGGCTTTGGGCAAGATATGAATGGTAAATTTTTATTAGCCGCCAATATCCAAAATGATAGTTTTGTTTTTTTAGATAGTAGTATAAATATACCAACTACTACAAGAGGATTTTTATTTAATTTCTCTCGAAAACATTTAGAAAAAATGTTATTTACACATGATATGGCAGGTATTCAATATACTGATTTTAATACTGTGAGAAATGGGTTTGACATAGTTGCTTCGGGAGGGAGAAACAATTTAATTTTGGGAAACTATGTTGCGAAAACATATTCTACAAGTGGAAGCCAAGTCTGTAGTCCAATTTTTTCTTTTAAAAATATTGATAGTTTAAAATGGGTATTTGAAATTGATACTACATACGATGGCGGTATTTTAGGTATCTCTAAAGATATCAATAACAATGTGTATGGTTTATTGTACCACGATTCTCTTACCATTATTAACCATAAAAAATTAACAACACCATTTGCTGATGTTAAAGAATTCCCTATTCAAATAGATGCTATTTCTGGAAACATACTTAAAAGATTTGATTTCTTTTCTTTAGCAAACCCAAATCCCAATTTTTCATCCAATTACTGTAATTACAACAATATTTTTTCAGTGAATGAAAAAGGAGAAATTATTTCAAATGGGAATTTTGCAAATAATACTATTTACGCAGGAAAAGATACTGCAATTTTTCATGGTGGCGGCGATGATATGTTTATTATCAAATACGGCTACCCTTGCAGTAGCGATAGTGCTTTGATTGAACCAGTTGCAACAGATGGATTAGTTGCCAGTTGTGCAGTTGATAGCATCAAATTAACATGGAACGACTATAGTAATATCGAGTGGGGGTATAAGATTTATAGAAATATTAGTCCCACAGGCACATTTACTTTAATTGATAGTATTGCACCAAATAAAACAATGTATTACGACAAGAAAAGCCTTTTAACAAGTGTCAGTTATTGGTACAAAGTTGCAGCCTATAACAATGTAGGAACAGGCATTATGAGCAATATAGATAGCAGTAGTTTATGGTGCAAACCAGTTGGTGTGAATGAAATAAAAGGCAATGGTTTTGTTGGCAATATTTATCCTAATCCATCACCAACAGGCACATTTACTTTAACTGTACAAAGCAATGAAACAGGTAAAGCACAATTACAAATTAGCAACTACATGGGGCAAATTATTTTAGATGAAAATGTACAACTAAACAATATCAATCAATGGCATTTGGACTTGAGTAAATATTCAAGTGGAACATATTTAGTAACCCTGAAAACCGCATCAGGGAATTTTGTGGATAGAGTGGTCGTGGTGAGGTAAATAGCCGTATAAAAACTTCTGAAAATATTTAAAAATTGAGAAAAACTAATTACGAATAATGGTAAAAAAATTACACATTGATAATTGGATTGCTAAAGCAGAGCCTGATTATTATACAATGTTTATAAAAGCATGGATTCCTTTCAATGCTTGGTATTTTACAACATACAGTACGAAAAGAGATAGTGATGCTTTAGAAAAAATATACACCACATCAAACAAGATTAAGAATAGAATAATCGCAATGTTGAAAAAGAATGATTTTGAATCTATGGTTTTTAAAAAACACATTGCAACATTACATACAGAATTAGTTAACAGAACGGTTTTGAATTATGAAAAGCCCGTTTCATTTAGTGAAATTATTTTAACTGGTTATTTCCCAAATGCTGCAACAGATACTAAGGATAATATTATTTATAAAGCAATTCCTCATAAAACTAATGGCTATAGAGCTGTTGTTGTTGCAGCAGATGGTAGCAAAACATATATGGATAAGGCATTCAGCCCGTATAGTATCAATGACTTTGAATTAAATAATCACTATCTGGCACTAAATAAAAAAAGTCAAAAAATTATTAAAAGAATTTTCTTAGAAATCGACCCTAACAAACCGAAAGACCTAATCGCAAAGAAAGGTAACAAGTCAAGTAGTATCATTATGGATAAAGAGAAGAAAATCTATTTTATAAACGAACCTGACCTTATTGCAAATGCACTTATCAATATACTTTACACTTTAAGATGCCTATTAATTCATGGAGAATTAGACCCCACAGACATTAATATTGAAATCTACAAAAGAGCTTACTACATCATTAATCCAATTATACAAGAAATAAAATAATATGGGACGCATAGCAAATAAAATTGACGCAAAGGACAAAAAACTTTCAGAGGTCTTAAACAATCAAAGATATCGTATTGATGCTTATCAAAGAGAATATAGATGGCAGCGAAAACAAATTGAATCACTAATAAGCGATTTGTCAATTAGTTTTTTGAAAAACTACGAAGACAATCATACCATTGAAGATTATGACAATTACGATTGTTATTACATGGGTCCAATAGTATTGTGTGATGATAAAAGAAGTTTAGCTATTGTTGATGGGCAACAGCGTTTAACATCATTTACCTTGCTTCTAATATATTTGAAACACGAGCAGGAAAATCATGAATTATCCGATGAATTAAAAAAAGATTTAACACCCTTTTTATATGTGAATAAAGTTGGAAAAAAAACATTAGTTCTTAATGTAGAGTCAAGAAATAAGGTAATTGAATATTTATTTCAGAATCCAAATTCATTTTACAAAGATTTTGAAAGAATGCAAAATGCTGAAAAGGAAGAAGATAAAGAAAATTTAAATGATGAATCGATTAGAAATTTAATTGAACGATATCAAGATATAACAAACCTGTTCCCTGAAGAAATAAAAGACAAAAATAAGCTCCCTATATTTATTGAGTGGTTATTAGAAAAAGTAGTTTTGGTTGAAGTCAAGGCTTATAATTCTGACGGAGCTTACTCAATCTTTGAAACAATGAATGATAGAGGCTTGAGTTTAAACCCTACTGAAATTTTAAAGGCTTATTTATTGAATCAAATTGATGATGAGTTAAAAAGTATTGAAATTAATGCATTTTGGAAAGAACGTATTTCTGATATTAAAATTCAGACAGGCAACACAGATGGTGACTTGGATTTTTTTAGAACTTGGTTAAGAGCAAAGTATGCTGAAACAAAAAGAGGAACAAAACAGGGTGCAGAAAATGAAGATTTTGAACTTATTGGAACACAATTTCATTCATGGGTTAAAAACAATTCAAATAAATTATATCTAAAGCATTCAGATGATTTCTATTTTTTCATTCGCTCCGATTTTGACTTTTTTTGCAACATCTATCTTCAAATTTTTCTTCATAAAAATGTTTATGTTGAGGAATTTGAAGAAATTTATATTACTAACTTTTACCCAATTGCAGATTCACTATCATACCCCCTCTATTTATCATCCATTTCAAAATTAGATGAAGCCGATTTAATTATTGAAAAAATTTCGTTGGTAAATAAATTCTTAGATGTTTACGCCAATCGAAGAACAATTGCGAATAAAGCAATTACACAAAGTTCAATTAGAGGTGCGATGTATGAGTTAGTAAAATCTATTAGAAATGAAGGATTAGACAAATTGAAAATTGAGTTAAAAAAAGAATTAGAAAAGACCAATGAATCTTCTTTTCCATCTTTGAGTATTTTGCATGAAATGAATAATTTCAGCTACTATCATTACTTTTTTGCAAGAATATTATATGAACTTAACGATAGTAAAAAGGGATTAGATTTTAATGATTTAATGAGAAGTAGAAAACAAAAATCATATATCCTTTGTAGAATTTTTAAAGAAGAAGAAATGAAAGAAGATTTCGAGAAAACATCTATTTCAATGTACGTAAATTCGGTTGCTGGATATTGTTTAGTTAGGAGAAATGAAGTGGATGCTATATTAGAATTAGAGCCATCAAAACGAGTAAAAGAATTAATATTAAGAGGTTATTTACCTGAAATGGATGGGATAGAGTATTCCCTCATTTCTAACTTCATTAATGTCCGAGATGTAAAACTGCAAGCATTGGTGGAACAAATATGGGCGTTTAAATAAAAATTATTCGACATGAATAGCTTAAATTATGAATCTCAAGCAATTCGATATGCATATTTTTTAAATCAAGCATTTGCAAAAGGTGCGAAAATTAAAAGAGCAACAGAAGAAGATTTTTTGAAATTATGCAAGGCTGAAAGTCAAAAATTTTGGGGTGGTGGCACAAAAGAAGATGAGCTAAAAAAGGCAAAAGACCAATTAAGAAAGGCGGCAGAAGCATTCATATCTAATCCATCAAGTTTAATTGAAAAAAGATTATTCAGAATACTTTTAAATGATATTGAAGAAGCAAAATCATCTGAACAAATTTATTGTGCTGCGGAAGGGGGCTTAGAAGCAATTGAATATGTCAAACTAAATAACAGTATTTCAGCAAATTAAATACAGCGTTTGAATTCCTCTGTTTGTTGGATTTTTAACCAACGAAATATAAAACAGTGTATGTAATTTCAATGTGCTTTTAAATCAACCAAAATAGCACCATCAAATTGCCATTCTATCACCATGAATACACATGGTTACATCATGACTACATCATAAACACACCATCATAGTGTCCATTGTATCATCATGCTTTTTGCTCTAAAAAAGTCAAAAATGTATAATTGGCAATCAATCTTTTATAGGTAGAACCTTACCCAAAAGTTCCCAAAACAATCCAAATCGTCCCATTTCATCCCAAACCATGCCCAACTTGGAAATGTTTGGGAGAATTATACCCAAATCGTGCCAAACCTGCCCAAATCGGCTAAGTAGTTTTTTGTGTTGCTGAATCTTTGCAGCATCAAATATTAATAAAAATCAAAAAACAAATTCAGCAATGAGAAACAAATTCAAAAAGAAAAGAGAAGCAAAAGTAATTCCCATGTTCAATCACAGATTACGAGAATTACATCGCACAAATTTCCACAACAAATTAACCAAAGCGGCATGGGATTTTGCTTATGCGGTGCTATGGACAAATGAAACATTTAGTGAAGAAGAAAAAATGATGTGCATGGATTCCATCAAAATTTATTTGATGAAAAACAAACATCGTTTGACGGACGCCTTCATCGAATTTTGTGAAAGAGTGATGTTAGCAAAATGGTATGTGCAACAATCACCACTTCGTTTTATTCCGCATCCTGTAATTTGGTTAAATCAAAATTATGTAAAAGGATTTGCTGGCACAGCCGAATGGCATCAACTGTTACAAGCAAGAAGAAGTGTTATTGTAAATCATCACTTGCCTTTATTTGCAATGAGTGCATACTATTTGAATTTTGTATTGCAACCAACGAAAGAGCATTACATCGAATGCCGTGATGTATTGATAGAATTAAAGCAACCTGCTTTATTACAACACATCAATAACAGTATTATTCATCATCATTTTTTAACTGCCTAATTTATGTCAACAGAAGATAATACTCCAAAGGAAACTTATAAAATTGAGAGAATGAAAATGATTGATTTAGCAAGACGATATAGAGTGAGTAAGGATACTATGCGAACATGGATTAAATTAATAGAATCAAAACTTGGTGAACGGAATGGACATTATTATACACCGCATCAAATAGAAATTATCATGGCACACATAGGATTACCACCCAAATTTCAGAATTAAAATCGTGGCAAATCATCCCAAAGTGAAGTTTGTTTGGGAATGTTTGGCAGAATCGTGGCAAACCGAGTAAAACTGCCGAACCATGTCAAACCCTTATCAGACCTTTGTTTCGTCAAACAATCAACAACTACAACAATGGAAATAAAAACAAATGGTATGCACACGGATAACAACAGTAATGTGTTGCTCACAGGATTAATTCTGTTGGCAAACATGGACTACACCAGTTTTTTGGATTACGGTATCAAAGCCATGATTGGCGGAATTATTTGGATGGGTTTCAAAATTACGGCTGATTATTTCAGCGAAAAAATCAAAGGAAAATAAACATGAGTAGTTTGAAAAATATTGCTATCGGCGCAGGTGTAACTGTGGTAGTGTTGGGTGGTGCAGCGTACTTAATGAAAATGCAACGAACTACAGCAGAGTTGGAAGTTATCAATCAGGCGAATTTGCATAAAATAAATTTAACAGGTTTATACATCCGTATTGATAGCGTACTAAAAAATCCTGCCGCAGGAAGTTTCAATCTCAAGTTTCCTTTTGTAAAACTGATTTACAATGATGCAGTCATCGGTACATCACAAGTCATTGACAAAGACATTCATCTACCTGCTTATGGTGAAGCGCATGTAGAAGGAATTATGGTGCATGTGCCAATTGTCAGTTTGTTATCGCTCGGCTTTAAAATTTTCAGTGCCTTGAAAAAAGGAGAGCCGATTGAAATGCAAGCAAAAACAATTAGCACAATTGACTTGGGTTGGAAACATTTGCCTTATGAAGTTACACAAAACATTGTATTGAAAAAATAAAATGGAAGCAACGAAAAAAAGAAAAGTACAAAATGGGGAACAATACAATCATTTGTTTCCAAAAGCAAAGTTCAATGAAATCACTATTAAGCGCAATGCCAGCTTAATAGATACCATTGTATTTATTCCGAAAGTGGTACATGAAACACAATGGCAAACAAAAAAAATTGCAGCCTTGCTACAAGGAAAAAATGTACACGAAACATGCAGCAATATTTGGCATTTTGTTTATCAGCACATTGCCTACAACAAGGATGAAGATGGGTACGAACAAATCCGAAGCCCTGCAAGAGCTTGGCACGACAGGTTTAAAGGAGTGGACTGTGATTGTTACTCGGTTTTTATCAGCACGATTTTAAACAATCTGCACATCAAACATTCGCTAAGAATCACAAAATATAAAACCGATTCCTTTCAACACATCTATCCCATTGTACCCATGCCTAATGGTAGCCATATCACCATTGATTGTGTAGTGAATCAATTTAATTACGAAGAACCATATTCAGAAAAAAAAGATTATCAAATGAATTTACAATATCTAAACGGCGTAAATGATGACGACCAATTTTTCGCAGAAACACAACATACATCTACAGATGATGCTTTGTTTGGGAACTGGAATGATGATGACCTATCAGGCGATTTAGGAAAATTCCGATTGCACTTAAAAGAAAAATTAAAAAAAGGATTACACTTTATCAATCGAATAAATCCCGGTGCTGTATTGTTACGAAATGGTGTATTAGCTTCTTTAAAACTCAACTTATTTAAAGTTGCTCAACGTATGAAGTGGGCTTATCTCACACCTGAACAAGCACAACAAAAAGGAATTATACTCGACAAATATTATCAGTTAGTAAAAGTAAAAGACAAGCTCGAAAAAATCTTTTATGGTGCAGGTGGCAAACCCGACAATTTTCGACATGCGATGTTAAAAGGTAAAGGCAACAAACACCGAGATATTGCAGTATTTGGACTGGGTAATATGGATGATGCGACCATGCTACAACTAACCCCTTCAACAACAGTGGAAGAATTACTCGGTGTTGAAATGTATCAGTCTGAAAATGTAGAAGGCTTGGAAGACTTACAAGGCTTTGGTGCATTAGGAGAACCTGTTACAGCAGCCGCAGCCATAGCAGCCGCATCAGGTATTATGGCATCTATCGCAGTAGTCATTAAAGGTATCGGTAACATTTTTCATCCATCAGCAACTGATACTGGCACAAAGGATTTTAATGAAAATGAATTAGAAAAACATGAGGATGTTAATGCCGCAGATGTAGATGCTGCTACACAAGATGCTATTAAAGTCAATGCAGCTAATATTAATAATGATGATAATAACAATGCGGCGGCAAAAAATAATACGACTATCCCAACAGACGATGGAGGTAATAATCAACGTCTGATGATGACCAACATCACTGATGATAAAAAGAAAGAAGCTAAACCTGAAGATGAACAAGGCTTTTGGGACAAGAATAAAAAATGGATAAAACCAGTCGCTTCTATTGCAGGAGGTGTGGCATTATTCACAATTGCAATTTTAGCATTAAAACCCAAACCAATGCCATCTACCAAACCAATTAATCAACCTGCATTAAGTGGTACAACAACATCACGGAAAAGAAACAAAAAACAACATCAACAAAAAAAAGCAGTAGCACTTATGTAATTGCTGCACTAAAAAAAGAAAACAAAAATCAAAAACATGGCACACAAAAAAAAGAAAAACAAAAAAGTAGAAGCACATCGTAATCTAATATTGGATACGATGAATGGCAAATCACAACCCGAAGGTAAATTAGTAGATACTACTGTTATCACTTTAAGGGATGTATTAGTAGGAGTTATCGGAGGTGGTGTACTCGGTGCAGTTGTCGGGCGACCATCCTTTTTGATAGGAATAGCTGCCACTGGTTTTGGTCATTATAAAAAAATTCCTTTACTGCAATTAGCAGGTATCGGTATGATGGCAGCTAATACTTCATTGGAAATTAATAAGAATGGAGTAAAAGGAGTTGACCAAGATGTGATGGACGGTATCAAAGACCGATTGATGGCTTACAAAGAATCGTTCCAAGAAAAATTATACTTGGATAAAATTCTAAAAAAGAAAGAGCCTGTAAATGGCATGGGTAACGTGCAATATTTTACTTATCCATTAGCCAATAATGCAGGTGCAAGTAATGTAAAAGAATTAGACCTCCATGCTTTGGATAGAATTGAAGAACATATCCGCCAAAGCGCAGAAGATTTTGTGAACAAAAATCAAGTCAGCGGAATGGAAGGTAGTGAATGGATGGAAACAGGGAACTATTAAAAATTAATTCAAACAAGAAAAAATCAATAACAAATTTTAAAAACAAAAAAAACAAAAAACATGAATGTAGGAAATTTAGCAGCAGTCGAAGAATACAATAACGCAGGTGCATTACTCGGTGGCATCAATGGTATTTTCGATAACGATGAAGTGATGGGTGCATTAAGAAAAATGAATCCCATTAATCGCCAACGAGCAATTAACCGATTAACCAATGTTGGCATACCGAGCAGAGGTAGTCGTGCAGAAATGGAAAAACATTTCGGTGAATTACCGCCACACATCAAAGAAGCATTGGCAAAAGGTGATTTGCGTTTAGCAGACACCATCATTTATTCTGTGAAACCAGTTACTTCAAAAACTATCAAAATTTTTGAAACACAAGATGTAAGAGAAATCGGTTTGAGAAATTTGAGCAATGCAAAATTGCCTAAGAATCAAGCCTTATTGGTAAGCGGAGTAGTAATTTTAGTTGGAGTCTCAGGCGATGCAACACCTGACAAAGTGATGGCAACGAGCTTTGATAAAATTGAAGCGATAGCTGCCATTTCAAATGGTGAATTTAATTTGAAAGCGAACAAAAAACAAATCGTTCCTGAAACCAGTTGCAATGTTTTTAAAACCTCGAATGACCATTTAGTGCCACTGGGTTATTACAAATTAGCTAACCCAAGATTGATTCACGATGACATTTTGATTGAAGCAACGATTGAGTTAGGCTCAATGGAAGGCATTGCTGCTAACACCCATATTTATTGCGGCTTGCATGGCACTATCACCACTCCTTAAACAAGTTATAAGTTTTGAGTTATTAGTAAAAAACAATGATTAATAACTCATCACTTATGCTTTTGTAAACAGAACATTTAACAACAAAAAAAAATTACAACCGTGAATTACAACAGCATAAAAAAGAGATTCGATTTACAAGTGGATGCAGCGAATGCAGCCATCGCTAAAACATTTGAACTGGACAAGACGATTGTATTTGTAAAAGGCTTGGCGATTACTTCCGATAAAGATGATTTACTTTTTTATCGAGGCTCACAAAAAATTGAAATCAATAAAGAGGAAATTTTCCCCGAAGGTTATGAAAGTAAATTATTGATGACAGGTATCAATGTAAATCCGAATGAACGATATTATGATGTCGGAAAATTGCCACCGGGCAATGGCAAAGTGGTAGTAACATTTAAAGATTCGGACGATGGTAGAAGTGTATTTACACCTTATCGTGTAACCCTTTATCTAACCTGTGAGCAATGATTGAGAACGTTATTTTACATACCCTATTTATCACTCGTGAGGCAGAGCTGCAACATTTCCAAATGGTGTTGCCTTCAGATGTTGCGGAAATCATCGGCATTGAAACAGCGGTTGCGAATGTGCAACCAGTCAATGATTGGCAAACTGTTCAGCCACAGCGGTTTCAATTTGTGCGGAATGAATTATTCGGCGAATTGCGGTTGCAACTATGCAACAAAGCCAATTGGTTTTACGCAACAGAAATTGTAGAAGAAGATAACCATCTGGGATTTGCAGATTATACCAATAATAATTTTTGGCAATCGAAAGATTGGACACACCGATACGAAAGGTTTACAGAAGAAATCAGTGTAGCAACCGAAAGCCAATTATTGTTGGGTGTGTTCAAAGAAAAATGGATGGAGCAACACCATGAGCAGCTCACCTACGAAGTGAAAATTTATTTGTGGTACAAAACAAAAGTAATAAAAAATGACGATTGATTTAGCGTTACACTACATCCCAAAACGAATGCAAGAATTAGGGTTCAACGAACACTATCATTTGCGAATGCGACATTTGGTTTTGCAAGCGCAAGCAGAAGCGAATATCAGTTCTTACAACCAGTTGGTGTTGCTTGTAGATGAAGTGAATGACATCAGAGTTGAATCGGATACAGGGGTGTATGACTTAACAGAAACCAATGTGAACGAACTTACCTACGAACATCAGGGAGTGGTAAAAATTCAAAATCAATCTCCATTAATTAATCGAATCAGATTTATTCAAGTAATTCCAAAATAAAAAAAATGAACAACGAACAAAATATCATGCAGTACAATGAAGCGGCAATGGAACGATTTAAAACATTGCTTGAAACAGCTACTGAAAAAGGAACACCCAAGTATTATGAAATCGTGGTGGACAATTTGAAAGTAATTGAGAAGACAAATGATGTGAATGAGTTTGATAATTATTTGTCATTCATCACGGATAGCACCAGTCAAATTCAAATTCTGATTTACACCAATAATCTCAAAAGCCCTCGTCATACCAAATACACTTTTATTACAAATGCAGAAAAGGAAAACAAGGGAAGTGAGTTGAGTGGTGTTGAAATTCAAAACCGCATCACACAGGGTATTCAAGCCGAAAGAGAAAAATGGGAAAGAGATGTGCGACAAAAAGAGTTGCAAAATGAGCTGAAAGAAAAAGATGAACTCATCAAAGAGAATGATAAATACATTACTGAATTGGAAAATACAATTCTTGGATTGCGCCAAAACAGAAACACTTTCAAAGGCATTCATTTAGGTGAAGTAGCAGGCGTAGCAGTAGAAGCACTCATCCGAAACAACGTGCATTTTTTAGAACAATTTCCAGCCACAAAAAGTTTGGCTGGGTTAATTGCACAAGACAACGAACAACAAAAATTGCAACCACCTGCCACACCCGAAAATGCAGAAGTCCAATTTAGTGCAGTACAAAAAACTGCAACAACATTGAGTGAAGAAGACCAACAGCTGTTGCAATTTATGAAGCAATTGCAAGGCACATTCAATGAAGATGAATTGAAAGCACTCATGGAAATCATCCAACGATTAGGTGAAGACACGACACAAATTCAAACCGTAAAAGAATTATTAAACAACAACAATTAAGCAATGGAAAAATTCAGTTTCACTATCACAATTTCTGCTAATGACAAAGTAGAAGCAACATCGAAAATGAAATCCATCAGCGTAATGGCATCCAAATTAACAGCAAATGAATTGGAGAAAATGGCTGATGTGGTTTTAAATCAACCTATGAAAATGGCGTTGGCAAAAAAAGCATTGGGGCTATAAAAAAAATTGTGCAATGGAAAACACCAACACCTTAACAACTAAAGAAAAAGTGCTGTTTGCTTTTGGCGGACTGGTATTGGTAACCAGTGCAGTAGTGATTGGGAGAAAACTCATCAACAATGGGGTTGCTAACAATCAAGAAAACAAAAGTTATATCGAAGGTAATGCACCTACTTATGCCAAAGAAATAAAAATGGCTTTTGATAATGATGGATGGTGGGGAACTGATACCAAAGCGTTAAGAGAAACTTTGCGAAAAATTCCAACAAAGAATGAGTTCAAAAAAGTGATAAGCGCATATCACAAACTCTATCGTCAGAATTTATTGCAGGATATGTCGAGCGAATTGCAAACCACTGAATACAATGAAATGATTGCAATACTGGCTGCAAAGCCCGATAGCATCTTGACTAAGCAAAACATTTCAGAACAGTATAGCAATTGGGCGAAAAGATTGAAAGCAGCATTCGATAAAACGTATGGCATTTTCCCGGGTACAGATGAAGCGGCTATCAAAGATGTGTTTACCGAAATCCCTACGCAATATGATTTTCAAATGGTAGGCAAAGCATACGCTAACGAGTACAACAGCAATTTGATGGACGACTTAAAAAGTGAATTGGAGTTTTGGGAAATCAACAGTTACCTGAACATCATTTATTCAAAACCGAAAAATTAAAATGGAACAAACCAACAACAGCAACCCGACAAGAAAAATCATTTACATCACATTTGGTTTGGCAGCAACAGGTGTATTAGGTTATTTAGTATGGAACTATTATCAAAAGAAAAAAAACAGCAACAATGCTGATGCAGATTTTACAACCGATAATACGGATACCACCACTACAACAGCCAACAATAATTTACCTGCACCAACGAATGCAGCAACAACAGTTGTCAATAATGATTTTCCGATTCGGAAAGGAAGCAGGGGTGAATTAGTAAGAACATTGCAACAAGCCTTAATCAATCGTTACGGCGCAACCATACTACCCAAATATGGTGCAGACGGTGATTATGGTTTTTAAATGGAAATGGCTTTGCAAAAAGTTCATATTCCCACAACCATTGATGAAAGCACTTACAATCTACTGGTGAAAGGCACTTCACCTGATTCAGATACGTTAGCGCAAACATTAGTACGCTCTGCCATCACTCGAAATTTTAACAAAGTTATCGAAGCCTTAAAGCAATTACGCAGCACCGATGACTATGCCAAAGTGAGCAGTCAATTCAAATTGCATCGAGTGAATGGCGTGCATCAAACTTTGGTAAATGGCTTACTCCATTCGTTTGTTCCCGAAGACCAAAAGCAACAAATCCGAATGGAATTTTTGCGAATGGGTTTGAAGTATGACGGCAACAAATGGGCATTGAGTGGTATCGAAAAAAAGTTAATCATCACCACACTTCCCACTTGGGTTTATGCAACAGGAAATGAAAAAATAAAAGTACCTGCTGGTGTCGTCTTAGGTAACGAGTGGAAGCAACAAAATGGAATTATTTTTTTTGAAAACAAACAACAACTGTTTGCGGTGGACGCATCGCATGTACAGTATTTCTAAACAATTAACAATCAAAAATGCTAGGATGCGAAGAATAAAAAAACTTTGCGTCTTGGCGTGAAAAACAAAACAAACAACATGAGAAACATTCAATTTATAGTGGTGCATTGTACCGCATCACAACCCACAGAAACAGTAGAAAACATTAAGAACTATTGGAAAGAACATTTAGGATGGAATGCGCCGGGCTATCACTACATCATCGAACGAGATGGTAACATCGTGCAACTATTGCCTGAAGAACAAATATCCTATGGCGTATTAGGCTTCAATACGGTTTGCGTCAACATGTCGTACATCGGCGGCATTGACAAACAAGGCAAACCGATTGACAACAGAACCGAAGCGCAAAAGGAAGCGATGTTCAATAAAATTGTAGAACTCACTGAACGCTATCCAAATGCAGAAGTGAGAGGGCATCGTGATTTCCCTAATCAAAACAGAGCTTGTCCATGTTTCGATGTAAAAACATGGTTGAGAGATTATGTACCACCTGTTGCGAACGCAGCATAATTAAAAGATGAAATTATGCTCGGTAGAATTTTATCTATTCTACATCGGCGTAACCACATCGTGTACACCAAACCCTATGAGCTGAATATCGTGGGACTTCGTTCAGCCAATACAAAAGCCAATCGCTTTGATGATGAGATTCATGTTTTCTACCTCACTAAAAGAGGTAATTGGAATTACCATGTCTTCAAAGCCACCACAGACCCTGGAACGTATTGGCTGCTCAATCCCATGCAACCGCAAGGCACAGCAATTTTAGCACAAGGGCAATATGTGAATGCATATCAAATCGGTTTACACAGAGGACAATATCCTGCATTAGTACAAAACCGACCTGTTACCATCATTCGGGATTATGACCGTAATGCTATACTCGATTTTAAAAATGGAACAAAAACAACAGGCGATTATGGCATCAACATACACAGGGCAATGTTACACGGTGATACGTTGAACGTAGATAATTGGTCAGCAGGTTGTCAAGTGTTTGAAAATGGAGAAGCATTCCAACAATTTATGCAACTCTGTGAACGGCATAGACAATACTACGGCAATCAATTCACTTATTCCCTGATTGATTTTAGGGCAATTCAAAGAGAAACAAAAAGAAGAATCGTCATTGGTGCAGGCACATTATTGTTCGGCATCGTGGCACTAACAACGCTTCATTATGAAAGACTTTTTAAAACAAATTCTGCAAGACAAAAATCACCAGTACAGTCTTCGTGAAACGGTGATTGCACTTTTTGTCTTGTGCATTATTAGCAGTTGGTTAGCCCAACAATTTTTGCAACTCAACATACCCGAATTCATGTTCTATGGCTTCGTGAGCTTAGTAGCAATCGGCTGTTTCGGCTATTCCATCGAAAAGAAAACAACAATTACAAACAATCAAAATCAAATTTAACAATGAAAAAAATAAACATCATCGTCATTTTATTAGTCGCTATTTCACTGGTAACATTTAAGTACACTTGGCGCAATTCAGTTCATCATTTATCGAGTACAAGTAAAATTATTCCTTCAAAAACTTTAAAGGATTCCGTTTTAAAAACAGAAATAAAAATCAATCAGGAAACAAAAATATTGCATCGAAAAAATGATTCATTAAACAAGCAGTTAGTCCACATCAAGTTGTTGTATGAGCAATCGCAAGTAAAAGTAAAATTGCTGCAAACCGCTCTTCAACAAAGGATTACAAAAGACACGAGCAAAAATATTTTGCAACGAATAAGTAACTGTGATTCAATCAAACAGGATGCAATATTATTCATCACACAAAGCAATACATCGGATAGCTTATGCGAACAAAAAAACTGTGAATTAGAAACAGTCATCGTGAATAAAAATGTGGAATTGCAATTAGTGAATGACCGCTATGATAAATTAAAAACGGACTTCAATAAAAGTTTGCAGCAACAGGATTATTTGCAAAAAGACAATCAGTATTTATTTAAAACAGCACAACGTAAAACATTTTCAAATCGGCTGCTATCCGCAGGTTTACTGGTTTTTGTGAGTGCAACAGCCATTAATATTTTACAACATCATTATTAAAAACATGAACGCACCTGAAGAAATGAAAGAAAGAACTATTGTATCCGCCGCTACTTTGATTGTTTCATTAAGCAGCTATTTCTATGCTAAGGCAGCTGAAAAAGATGCGATGCCTTACGTAATGATTGGAGGATTTGTAGGTGCATTGATTGGCGAAGTGATAGCGGCAAATACAATTGACAGGAATACTAAAAACAACAATAGAAAATCATGATAAGCTATCAAATAACTGATACCCCCACAGCATTGAAATTAATCAGTAATGGTATTGTCAGAATGCTTGAAAAAAATCACATCCGAGAAATTTCTGTAGTAAAGAACAGCACCATACAAATTGATTTAGGAGAAGACAGGAGAATATTTCTTCCATTCAGCAATATCACTGTACCTGTATTAAATGATGTAGCGGCATTGGTGGAGGAATTAAATAACTATGTTAATTCCTTCCAACAATATCAATACAGTCATATCATTCAATTGTTAGAACAAATTCAATTTAACGCAGGCAATGGAGGAGGTAATCCACAAGACTATGTTTGGTTTAGTTATATCTATCACAAAACTCCCAAAGTAGTGGATGAGCGAAATCCGAATGTGATATATCGAGGTTTTATTGCCAATGCAAATGATAGAGTAGTCGACCCTTTGTTTTGTATAGAAAGAATTACATCCATTGAACCCGGGGTAACTGTAAGGGAATGGGCAGAAGGTGATATAACCAACTTCAATTTAATTTGGAATGAGAGAGAAACCTATAACTACCAATAAACATGAAGCGAAATAAACAATATGCACCAGTAACCGAAATCGTTTTAGGTGATGTGGCTATAAAGATTGATGTACCTGAAGTGAAAGTTCGTTTCAATCGAAGTAGTCGTAAAAAGTTTTTAGGCAAAGCGAATTCTGTAAATGATGTTGCTAAATTTTTACGCAGTATTTATAAACGTGGCGAAATAGAATTGCAAGAACAATTTTTGGTTTTGTTTTTAAATCAAGCCAATGAAATTGTTGGTTATTATCGCCACAGCAAAGGAGCGATTAATGCCACCATTACAGATATTCGAGTTATTTTATCTACTGCTTTAAAATGTGCTGCGGTGTCTATCATTGTTTGTCATAATCATCCCAGCGGCAACAATCAACCGAGTGATGCAGACAAACAACTCACTCAAAAATTGAAGCAGAGTGCAGCATTGATGAACATTAGTTTGTTAGACCACATCATTGTTACAAAAGAAAATCATTATTCTTTTGCAAATGAAGGTTTGTTAGGTATTGAGCAATCAAATCTTGCAACCAACAAGCAACAGTATGTTTCAAAGATGGAAAGTGAGTTGCAGCAACAACACAAACACAACAAAAAAAGCATTGAGAAAATTGCAGCCACTTTTCAAATTTTTGATAAAACGGAAATTAAAGAACTCACAGAATTAGCAATCGTAAAACAGGCAAGAGCATTAGCGCACTTGCCTGTTTCTATTGCAGAACGATTTGAAAAAATTGTTGCCTTGTATCATTCCCAAGTGAATTTGTCGCATCGTACCAGTCAAAGTGTTTTACTACAACAATACTCTACACCTGCACCCATCAGCTATTTAGCAGGGGTGTATTGTGGCATAGATAAATTTAATAACGGACAAATTGCATTTGAACCAAGTGCAGGAAATGGGCTTTTGACAGTCGCTGGAAATCCAACAGACATTATCGTCAATGAAATTGATTATTTACGAAATAGTCATTTACAAGTGCAAGGTTATCAGCAAGTTTTACAACAAGATGCGACACAACCTTTTCAAAATTTTCAAAGAAAATTCGATGCAGTTTTAACTAATCCTCCATTCGGTTCAATGGATGCACCAGTTAAATATGAAACCTTCCCGATTGCTTCTTTAGAGCATGTGATGGCACTTCGTGCCTTAGATTGTATGAAGGATTATGGCAGAGCTGCAATAATCATCGGTGGTCATACCAAGTGGGATGACAAAGGCAGAATTCAGGCAGGTCGTCAAAGAATTTTCTTCAATTATTTATACAGCCATTATCATGTTGCCGATGTATTACAAATTGATGGAGGCAAATTATACTCTCGACAAGGAACAAGTTTTGATGTGCGTTTGATTTTGATTAATGGCAGAAAGCCTTACCCTGAAGGAGCTGCACCAGTATTTAATTCCTATAATGATAAAGTCATTACCACATTCGATGAATTGTTTGAAAGAGTGATGGACAATTTGGATGTGAAAATTTTAAGCAAGAATAACATGAACAGTTATCAATTACAAGCCGAAAAAGAAGCCCAACAATTACAACAACTCTTGCAAAGTTTAGGCGAAATAGATTTAGGAATGCCTTATCAACCTGCATCCGAAAGTTGTGTGGTGTTGAATACCCAAGTACCTGATTCAATGGGCTTTGAAACACAACAAGCCATTTCAAAAATCAAACAAGAAATTGGTGGAAGCATGGACAACTTTGTTCGTCATCGTTTGAAATACAACTCCCCAATGGAAATGTGTAAAGCATTATCAGCCGAACAAACCGATGCAGTAGCTATGGCAATTTATAATATTGAAGCTCGTGGACAAGGCATGATAATAGGCGACCAAACAGGCATTGGTAAAGGACGAATAGCCGCAGCCATTATTCGCTATGCAGTTAATCAAGGTTTGAAACCAATTTTCATCACCGAAAAAGCGAACTTGTTTTCTGACATCTATCGTGATTTATCAGCCATTGGTTCAGCTCATTTAGTTCCATTTATCGTGAACGGCAAAGAATCCAAAACAGATATTAAAGACGAAGAAGGAACAATTATTTATCAAGCCTTACCTGCAACAGAACAAGCTAAAGTTTTCAAAGACCAACAAGTACCTGCCAAATTTGATTTTGTTTTAGGCACTTATTCGCAATTCAATTCGCCTGATAAAAAACCTGAAAAACCTGCCTTCCTTCGAGCCATTGCAGAGGACAATATTATCATCATGGATGAAGCACATAACAGTAGTGGTTCATCTAATACAGGTGAATATTTACAAGGGGTAGTTGGCAAAGCAAAAGGTGTCATCTTTCTTTCAGCCACTTTCGCTAAACGACCTGATAACATGCCCATCTATGCGATGAAAACTGCGATAAGCGATTGTAACATGAGTAAAGAAGATTTAGTAAATGCCATCACACAAGGTGGTGTTGCTTTGCAAGAAGTATTAGCCAGTCAACTCGTTGCCGAAGGTCAGATGTTACGCCGTGAAAGAAGTTTTGAAGGCGTAGAAGTGAACTACATGACTTTAGAAGATAAGGAACAAGAACACAAAGCAGTTGCTGATAACATCACCGAAATTTTAAGAGAAATCATTTCTTTTCAATCTAATCATATTGATAAGCAAGTGGATGAACTCGATAAAATTGCCGTTGCAGAAGGAAAGGAAATTGTCATCAGAGAAGGTACATCACAAGCAGGCGTTGACAATATTCCTTACTTCTCCAAAGTGTTTCAAGTGATTAATCAAATGTTGTTTAGCATCAAAGCGGAAGCGGTTGCTGAACGAGCCATATTAAGATTGAGAGAGGGTAAGAAACCAGTCATTGCATTTGCTTCAACAATGGGAAGTTTTATTGAACAAATGGAAAACGAAAATGGAATGCCAGTTGGTGATGGTGATTTAATCAATGCAGATTTTTCAGAAGTTTTGAAACGAGGCTTAGATGGAATCATGCGTTATACCGAAAAAGATGTAGATGGAAATCCGATTTACAAACGCTTTGAATTAAGTGAGTTAGCACCTGAAGCACAAATGGAGTATCAGAAAATCATGGACAAAATTAGAAATGCTGCAACAGGTATTACCATAAGTCCGATTGATATTATCATTCGTAAAATTCAGGAAGCAGGTTATACAGTAGCAGAAGTAACAGGCAGAAAGTACGAAGTGCAAATCAATCCAAAAACTAACAAAGGATTAGTCATGAGCCGCAAACGAATCAACACCAATGATGCGTTTCGCCAGTTCAATAATAATGAAGTGGATGTATTGATGATTAACCAAAGTGGCAGTACAGGCGCATCCGCTCATGCTATTGTTACTCCAAAAGTAAAAGCAGAGCAAGTGAAACAACGTGTGATGATTGTGTTGCAAGCGGAGTTGGATATTAATACGGAAGTGCAAAAACGTGGTCGTATCAATCGCACAGGTCAAATTTTATTGCCGATTTATGACTACATGATGAGTGCCATACCTGCTGAAAAAAGATTGATGATGATGTTGCAAAAGAAATTAAAATCTTTGGATGCCAACACAACCTCTAACCAAAAACAAAGCAGCAAGATTTTAGATGTACCTGATTTTCTAAACAAGTACGGCGATAAAATTGTGAAAGAATATTTGTTAGAAAATCCTGACATCAACGAACTATTAGGCGACCCTTTAAAATTTGAAGAAAGTAATTCAGAAAGCAAACCTGATGTAGAAGATGCAGCCATGAAGGTGTCAGGTCGTGTGGCAGTTTTATCTACCAAAATGCAACAAGAGTTTTACAATGAAATTGCTGAACGCTACAACGATTATGTGGAGTATTTAAAGCAAGTTGGTGAATATGATTTGGAAGTGGAAGCCATGAATTTAGAAACTGAAACTATCAATACCACCATGATTAAAATGGGTAAAGGTGGCGATAGTGCATTTGGTGAAGACAGTATTTTAGAAACAGTAAAAGCAAATGTTTTAAAGAAACCATTTTCAGTAAATGAGTTGGATAATTTATTGAAAGAATCGTTAGAAGGCAAAGAAGCAAAAGTCATTCAAAATGAATTAATCCAATCCTACCAAACTGAAATGCAAAAGCGTTTGGAAACCGAACAACAAGAAACCAAAAACAAATATGTGGAGTTGGTGAATGATGTTCCTTACGAAAAGAAATTATTAAAGTTAAAAGAGAAAGAAGGTGAACAGGCTTATCAAAAAGCTATTCAAGCTCGTATAAAAGAATTGAAAGAAGCCGAACAAAATCAAATTACACAAACTGAAAAAACATTTTCTAATCGTTCGATGTATTTAGAAAGGTTGTTTAAATTCTTTTACATCGGCAGAAAATTATTCTATCCTGTTGAATCTTATAACGAAGGACAGGAATTGATTTTAGCAGCATTCATTGGTTTTGCAATTGACAAAAAAAAGAAAAATCCATTCGCACCTTCTGCCATCAAATTACGTTTTGCGATTGCCAGTAGCAATAAATATATTGCGATACCTGCCTCTTATTCGGATGACATCACAAGTATCATTGGCGCAAGTAATGATGCAGGTCAACCGAGTAAAAATGAATTACTCAAGGAATGGGAAACAGCCATCTCACAAAATGTTTCCGACAGAAAAATTCGGCACATCATCACAGGAAATTTGTTGCAAGCCTTTTCTGATTTCAAAGGAAAATTAGTGAGTTATACCACCATGAATGGCGAAACAAAAAAAGGAATTTTAATGCCTGATAATTGGGAGCCACCACAAAGAGGCGAAGAAAAAATAACTGTACCCATTGGTAAAGCATTGAACATTGTTAAAGCTCTTACATTGAATCAAGCACTATTCACCAACAACGGATTGAGCATTTTCAAAACAGGCGATGGCTACAAATTAATCGTTGCTAAATCAAAAGCAAAAGGTGGTGATTTTTATCTCGATAAAGATTTATTGGAATTGGTGGAGAAGAAATTGTTTGAAACAGTTGCCGATAAAATGGTGGCGATTTTACCGCAAAAAAATATTGACAAGTTGGTGGAGGTCTTACAAATGAAGCATAATGTAAGCATCACGATTCCATCTTATCAACTGAAATTATTGGAAAGCGATAGAATAGAAACAAGCAACCGAAAACCCATTGAACTACCTCCAGTTAGCAACGACAACTACGATAACATTCGCATTTTAGAATTAGAAGCCGAAGCATTGGCTTTGGAATTAGAACTTTTAGCAGCATAAAAATATAACCATGATTAACATCTCAAATTATTACAGCGTTACAAAAAATATTGACTTCAATTCTCTTCCTGAAATTATTCGTAAAGGACATGAGTTTGTAAATCGTACCACACATAATGGTTCAGATTGGAGTGCTTACAACACCAGCACAACCATTCATCAAGTGATGGATACCTACTTTTCAAAATTGGATGAACAGTTGAATAGAACAGCTCCAACAACTATTCCGCAAACCACAACCAACACGACTGCGATTCAACAAACAGTTGCGCCTCGTAACACTATTCAAAAAATTCAGAAAAGAAATCGAACAGAAAAAAATCAGACTTCATCTAACAACACACCACCATCAAAAAATGATGACAACACCAACTATGTTGAACGTATTCCTGATGAATTACGTTTTATGAAACGCTATGTTTTGTTGCATGGCAAAACAAAAACTAAAGAAGAATTATTGCGCTTCATTAATTCGTTGCAAAAAGCAATTTTAGAAAAACGCATTCGTAAAACTTCGCCTTATGCGAAGGAAGTGAGGTATATGCAAGACAAGCTGATAGCCACTTACAACGAAATGGGTAAATCTATTTTGATAAAAATCAGTGATGATGTGGTAAAGGATTTTACAGCGATTACAAGCAGTGAGAAAGTTTTAACATCGGTGCAACTCATCAAAAAATATATTCGCTTGAATGGAAAGAAAATTACGAATGTGGAAGTTGAAAAACTGGTACGACAAATACAACGTGCTGTTAAAAATAGCAAGCTAACAGAGCAGGATGACTATGCCAAACCAATGAAAACAATCTTCAAAAACTTGAAAGACTTTTTGCATGATAAAAAGACAACAACTTTGCAAATCGAAAAATCTGAATTAAATGGTTTGAATGAGTTGTTAGGAAATTGTGGTTGTCAATCGTTACATGGTGTTGATGAAGAATATGCTGGCAATGAATTGAAAATAATGAACAGCATGGATTTTGCAAACATGCACTTCAACACGATTGGTTTGAAAGGTAAATGGTTGAATTTAATCGGCGACCCATCCTCGAATTTTACTGCAATGGTTTTTGGCAAACCGAAAATGGGTAAGAGTTATTTATGTGTTGATTTTGCAGGCTACTTGGCAAGGCATCATGGTAAAGTTTTGTATGTAGCCAAAGAAGAAGGATTGGATTTAACGCTCCAAAAAAAATTGAATGATAAAGATGTGAAGCATCCGAATTTATTTGTGGCAAATGAATTACCAACTACACTTTCCAATTTTGATTTTATTTTTTTAGATAGTGTCAACAAATTAGGTTTACAACCTGAAGACTTAACACGATTGAAAAAACAAAACCCCACCAAGTCATTCATCTTCGTTTTTCAATCAACCAAAGAAGGAAATTTCAGAGGAGCGAATTCATTTCAGCATGATGTTGATGTAGTAATTGAAATCCCTGAACGTGGCAAGGCGGTTCAATTTGGACGATTTAATCAAGGTGGGGAGATGAAAATATTTTGAGTGTCAAAATAAAACATCGAAAATTTTCCATTTAGTTCTTATCATTTTTTAAATTGCACGAAAATTTATTTATCACAAGTGGCTGGAGAGCGCAACTTACAAAAGGGTTTAGAAGCTATTGGCTTTGTTACAGAGAATTCTGAAAATCCTTCTATAATCTTTGTTTCCGAATTAAAAAATACTAATCAAAGCCTTACACCTTTCCAAATTCTTGAATTAGAAAAGGCATCTTATTTTAACGCTGATGCTGTCTTCTTTAGATATTTTGAAGATAATAGACCACCACTTTCCCAAGTTTATATTTACGATAATTCAAATAGCAATTTAAGTGTTGAATATTCACAAATCCATAAAGAATTATGGAGTAACTGCCACATTCCTACATTCATTATTGTTGAACAAACGAAATTAAAAATTTTTGATTGTAGGAAACCTGTTAGCTTTTCAGGAGGTGTAATTTCTACAAAAGAAACCGCTTATATTGACTTAAATGACATTGGAAGTTATGCAGATGTGGTTGAAAAATACAATGCAGAAAAATTCAAAAATGGTAGTTTTTGGGAAAGCGAAGAGGCACATAAGAATTATTTATATGGCAAAACTGCATATACAAATCTTATTGATAAGTTAAAAATCCTACGAAAAAATTACAATAGGAAATTAAAAATATCTTCTCAATTATTCGATTACGTCATCATAATATCTACGTTAATTAAATTTTTGGAAGAAAATGGAGTGGATGCAAATGGAGATAACTTGGCAAGTGATTTTTTTCAAGATAAAGTCCAATGCAGC
This sequence comes from Bacteroidota bacterium, assembly GCA_046051225.1. GTDB lineage: Bacteria > Bacteroidota > Bacteroidia > Chitinophagales > CAIODY01 > CAIODY01. Next base: position 142,151 of record JBJOOR010000002.1, read on the forward strand.
TCATTTATAGAAATTTTACAACAGAATAAATTAGTGGCAATTTTAGAAAACTTATCGACAAAATTTAATGGCGGAATTTTTGATTTAACTGATGCTTATAAGGCAGAATTAGCTAATGCTAATTTGACCCCTATTATTAATTTTTTCAACCCGAAAATAAATAGTAAAGACCAATTGGTTCTATGGGATTTATATTCATTCAAACACATACCTGTTGAACTTATAAGCAACATTTATGAAGAGTTTTTACCAGCAGAGGATAAGGGGGCGGTTTATACGCCACATTATTTAGTTAATTTTTTAATTGATGAATGCTTGCCAATTCCCACTCAAAATGAATTAAACAACTCTAAAAGATTTACTAAAAAAACGATTGATGTAAGTTGTGGGTCAGGTATTTTTTTAGTGAATAGTTTTAAAAGATTAGTCCAAATTTATAAAATCAATGAGTTCTACAAAAATGATTCACTACCTAAAAAAATAGGAATAAAAATACTTCAAAAAATCTTACGAGAAAATATTTTTGGAGTAGATGTAAATAAGAATGCTGTAGAATTAACAAAATTCAGTTTGCAGTTAGCATTATGTCAAATGCTTTCTCCGAAGCAAATATGGACAGAATTAGAATTTCAGAATTTAGGTAAGAACAATATTTTGCAAAAGGATTTTTTTGATTTTATCACTAATCAAAAAGTACATAAGCAGTTTGATTTAGTAATCGGGAATCCACCTTTCAATCCTCCTCCTAAAGAGGACGGTACTGAATATTCAAATTCAGAATACTTCAATGAAATTGTCGAGAAATATACAATAAAAGCGTACCCTATTAAAGACCATAATTTAGCTTTATTATTCCTTCAGCTATCTACAAAATTATTGCAAACTAAAGGATTGTTGTGTCTAATTCAACCAGCAGTTCCATTATTGCATAATAAGGATAATCAAATTTTTAGGCAAAAATTATTTAACGAAAACAATGTTCTTCAAATAACTGATTTTACAACATTAAGGAGAGTCTTATTTCCATCAGCAACTATTCCAACCTGTGCTGTATTTATACAGAACAATAAGACAAAAAATGATTTCATTACTCATATTGTAGTAAGGAGAACTAACCCAAGTAAAGAAAGATTATTTTTTGAAATAGATACCTATGATATTCATTCGGTTGCTCAAAAGGATGCAATTAATAATTATAGTTGGAAATGTAATTTATTTGGAGGGTATCGGTTATTTAATTTAATTCAGAAATTGAATAAAAATTCTAAAAATTTAAAAGCATCAAACTTCATTGATAATAATAAATCTGTTGCCAAAAATTATTCTGTTATTAAAAGCCATATTGCAAATACCATAGGTATCTATTTTGAAACAAAAATAACTGAAGGAACGTTCCCGATATATGTAGCGGAGGGTACTACGAAAATGAATGCGAAAATATTAGGGTTATTGGGTACTAAAAAAAGTATTGAATTTTTGAGAAAATACTTTAATGAAAACTCAAACTTATTAGTTTCTTATATTGCAGGTACAAGCTCCCGTCAAGGATTAGATAGACCGTATGATGTACTGATATCTGATTTTAAAAACCTACCTATTATTGAGGATAAAAATAAGTTAACTATTGCGGATAAAATTTTAACAAACGACATTGCAGATTATAAAATCAATGAGTTTGGAAATGGAGAGAATGCAATAACTAATAATGAAATTAAAATCATAGGCGGAAAATTACCAATTGCAATAAAAGAATTCTCCGATGTTTACATTGATGCGTTAAACTCAATTTATTCAGTAGGTACCAAAAAAGTATCTTTAAAAGAAGTTTATAATACCCCCTCTTGTTTTGTAGTTTGCTTTGAATATGGCAAACATCTGTATCAGGTTGATAGAGTTAATCAACAAAAAAAACTTGACTTGCTCTCTCTTGTTAATGATGAAGAAACTAAAACAGTTCTTTTTAAGAAAATCACTATTATTCACAATCAAAACAAGATATTTATTGTCAAACCTAAACAGTTAAGATATTGGCTGAAATCTATAGCTCTATTAGATGCAGACACAACAATTGCAGATATTATCAATCTAAACTTACTTAAGAGATGATTTGCAATAGAGTTAGCAAAAGTAATGTCATTGGGAACACAGACTTGCCTCTACAACCACTAATTGATAGTGTCTTGCTTTTTATTGATAAATATTTACCAACATTTCAAAGCTCCTTAGTTCAATCACAAATAGATGCAGAAAGCGAAACCGAAAAATTACTCAACCAACAACTAATAGATTTTTTCAATGGGCATTCACCTGATTTTAATCAGTATTTACAATACCGTTTTATCTTTAGAAAAGATGATGAAAGTAAGGGGACAAACTATAAACCTGATATCGGTATAACTATTTGGAATAAAGAACAATTATTTTCAGAAGTACAATCGTTTTTTCAAATAGAATGCAAGAGATTACCAACGCCTAATATTTCAAATAGTAGAAGTGAAAAGGAATATGTAAAAGGCATAGAAAAAAATACTGGTGGTATTGAAAGATTTAAGAACAATAAACACGGAAATCATTTAGAACAAGCAGCACTAATAGGATTCGTCCAAAATGACCTTTTACAAAATTGGCACAATAAAATTAAGGATTGGATACAATACGAAATTGACAATACTAATTCAAGTTGGACTGTTGATGACCATCTAAAAATTAGTTATCAAAAAAACTCACTTCATAGATATCATTCTATCTGTAATAGAATATTAGGGAAGCCAATTACGCTACATCATTTCTTTATAGATATTTCTAAAAAAAAATAATTAGTAGTAATCACTTTAGATACCCAAGTCAAATATGTAATTCATTAGAAGGATATTAAAATAGTGCAAACTCATTGCAGAGCTTTTCACACCTGCATCAACCCCGTAAATGGAGACATCTATTCTTGAGCTAAATGAGTTTGCAAAACAAAAATAAGAAAAAACCACACAATAATTGCCGATAATTTATCGACTATTGTTTTTTCAAAAAACTTAGAATTATCATCTAAAAACAAGCGTATATTTATTGCCGTTTACCTTAAACCATCATGTATGCAATCAAAGAATTTAATTTTTAAAAACGGGCTATTTCTATGAAAAAGAAAATAGGAAACGAATTGAAATAAAAGATGGTGCTGAAGTTTGTATTGTTGCTGCGGAAAAAGATTTTATTTTACCCTTAATGACAGATAGTTCCTCTTTAGTCATTAAAAATGCTGTGGTACTTCTAAATGAAATACAATCTGACAAAAGTATTTCCAATCACAAACAGATTAAACAAAGGGGGGCATTTTTGTATTTCTACATTGACCATAATAAAGTCCGCCACGAATTCGAAGTTGAGTTATTGGAAGACCTATATATGTTCTTGAAATCAGAATGGAAAAATCAAGAAGGAAAACTTTATGATTGTGCATGTGTAGTAAGAGGAGTTACAACAAACTCAATTGTATTTTTTGAAGAAGTAAATGCTAAATCATTGAACGAAGTCTATAAAAAGACTTATGTTCATTATTTCAGTAATGAAGGTAATCCTGCCTGTAATGCAATAGATAGGTTTTATGAAAAACCGAATCAAATTAAATTAAGCTTGAGAGAGTTCAGCAAGTTTGATGAACAATCAAAAACTAAAGATAAACTTTTTTTATAGCCTTTTCCTTGACATATTCTTCGAGGGTTTCTAACGAAATAAATCTTTTAATTTTGTGAACGGATTTAATACATTTTATAACGTCAGGGTTCGATAACTGTGAGCGCAAGTCCACCTCACGGGATTGTTCGTCATTTTTGGCTGAAAAATCCTTTTTTGTTTTATTCAAACCCTTTACTGGCTTGGCACACAAAGCGATAAATGGATTTAGGGTTGGGGTTCGACCTTTTTTTTCTTCTAAAATTATTTTTTGAACGAAGGTCGAACCCACAATTTGCTGTTTCCCTCCAAAGTGGCTTCAGCAAAGGCGATTTGAGGAGAGTTCAAGAAAAAGTAGGCGTATTTTAGGTAGCTTTTATTTCCGTATCTAATCATTTCATTGTGCAAAGCAATGGATTGGAAATTTGCAAAGAAACAAAGTATTCATATTCCAATAACTTGTACTTAATGATTTGGTAACATTGGAAATTGATTTTTGCATCGTGAATTTTTAATTACCACACATAAAAATCAAACTACAAAAATAATTAACAACATGAAGAAAATTTTAGGATTAAGCGGCTTAATTTGTATCGCTTTAGTATCGTTAGTAATTGGGCAAGGCAAAGGCATTAAAGTAAAAGGTAGCGATACAGTATTGCCACTTTCGCAAATGGAAGCTGAAAAATACATGAAAGCAAATCCAGGTAATTCAATTACTGTAATTGGTGGTGGTAGCGGTGTAGGAATTGCTGCATTAATTGATGGAACTACTGATATTGCACAATCATCTCGTAGTTTAAAGATGGATGAAAAATTGAAATTTCAAGAAGCTGGCAGAAATATTAAAGAAGTACAAGTGGCTTGGGATGCATTATCAATTGTTGTAAATCCTTCAAATCCAGTAAAACAATTAACCCGTGAACAAGTAGAAGGAATTTTTACGGGCAAAATAAAAAATTGGAAAGAAGTAGGTGGTGCTGATATGGCTATTGTGGCTTACAGCCGTGAATCATCATCTGGTACTTATGAGTTTTTTAAAGAACATGTGATGAATAAAAAGAATTTTGGAACATCAATTTTAAATATGCCTGCTACTGGTGCTATTGTTGAATCAGTGGGCCAAACAAAAGGTGCTATCGGGTACATTGGTTTTGCATACATGGAGAAAAAAGTTAGAGACATTAAAATATCTTACGACAAAGGCAAAACATTTATCGAGCCTACAGTGGCTAATGCTAAATCAAAAGTTTATCCTATCACTCGTCCATTATTTTATTACTATGATAAAAAAATCGAAAAACAAGTAACACCGTTTATTAACTATATTTTAAGTGCCGAAGGACAAAAAATAGTTGAACAAGTAGGTTACATTACTTTAAAATAATTGTACATCTTATTTTATAAAAAGACACATTACCTGAAAAAGTTGATGTGTCTTTTTTGTTTTAAAAATCTTCTATCTCGTAACATTGGCTTAACATTGAAACAGTAATTTTGCAATAGCATTCAGCGTAAACATTTTTAATCATCAAATAAACATTGTGATAAAAAAAATATTCGATAATCTTACTACAGGATTTATAAAAACAAGCGGTTGGGTTAGCAGCATTGTGGTATTACTAATGATATATTTTTTATTTCATGAAGCCTTTGGATTATTTAGTAAATCGCCATTAGAAGAGGGTTATGTGTTGGTAGTAAATAAAAAAAATCCGATTCAAAAATTATCACCCGACCAACTTAAAAATATTTTCGATCAAGACTCAACTTCATGGAAAACATTAGGTGGCTTGGATGCTAGCATTGAAATTTTTACGGTTGAAGATATAAGTAGTTTTTACACCGATTCGATGCTTGGCGAAAACATGAAAAATCTTCCTGCTTGCATAAACGATCATATTAGCAAAACCGAAAATGTAATTTCTTATTTCCCCGAAAAATATTTGCCTAAATCGTTTAGTGGCAAACAAATTCATTTAGATAATATTTCGGTATATCAATTTTTGAAAAATAAAATTTGGTTACCATCGGCAAAGCCTGTAGCGCAAGTGGGTGCCTTGCCCTTAATCATTAGTACCTTAATGGTAAGCTTAGCTGCCATATTAATTGCTTTACCAATTGGTTTGGCAGTTGCTATTTATTTAGCCGAAGTAGCACACATAAAAGTTAGAAATATTTTAAAACCTGTAATCGAGCTATTGGCAGGCATTCCAAGCGTTGTATATGGTTTTTTTGGATTAGTAATTATTGTTCCTCGAATTCAACAATGGTTTAATTTGCCTGTTGGTGAAACAGGATTGGCAGGCAGTATTGTATTAGCAATTATGGCATTGCCTACTATTATTACAGTAGCCGAAGATGCTATTAGAACCGTACCAAAAACCATGAGGGAAGCAAGCTTGGCTTTAGGGGCATCGCATTGGCAAACCATTTATAAAGTTTTAATTCCGTATGCATCAAGTGGTATTACAGCAGCGGCTATTTTAGGGATTGGTAGAGCAGTAGGCGAAACAATGGTAGCCCTGATGGTAACAGGTAATGCTAACAATTATACCTTCTCCTTATTAAAACCAATACGAACCATACCAGCTACAATTGCTGCTGAATTAGGCGAAGCATCGTATGGTGGTTTTCATTTCAAAGCCTTATTTGCATTGGGTTGTATACTTTTTGTAATTACATTAATGATAAATATTTATGTAGAATATTTAGCAGTAAAAAAGAATAAAAAATAATGAATAAAAGAATTACTCAAAATATTTTTTTCTGGATTTTTAGATTAATGAGCTTGCTAGTTGTAGTGATTTTGTTTTCTATTCTTGGATTTATTATCACACAAGGCATTAAAGTAATTAGTTGGGATTTTTTAACCCAAATGCCTACCGATGGAATGACCAAAGGTGGCATTCTGCCTGCTATTGTGGGTACATTAATTTTAATTTCGGGCAGTATGTTATTTGCATTTCCTATTGGTGTAGGCGCTGCTATTTATATGAATGAATATGTAACCGAAGGAAAAATAAAACAGTTTATTAGATTAATGACTAACAATTTAGCTGGTGTACCCAGCATTGTTTTTGGCTTATTTGGTATGGCATTTTTTGTAAACCAATTACACTTTGGCGATAGTATTATTGCTGGTTCGTTAACGTTAGGATTATTAGTTTTACCAGTGGTGATAAGAACTACAGAGGAAGCACTGAAACAAGTGGATGATAATTATAGATTGGCAAGTATTGGCATAGGTGCTACAAAATTGCAAACAATTAAAAGGGTAACATTACCCATTGCATTCCCTAATATTATTACTGGATTAATTTTAGCAATAGGCAGAGTAAGTGGCGAAACTGCTCCCATTCTATTTACTGTAGCAGCTTATTTTTTACCCAAATTACCACATAGTATTTTTGATCAAGTAATGGCATTGCCTTATCATTTATATGTAATTACAACAAGTGGTACTAATGTTACCGAATCTCGTCCGATGGCTTACGGTACGGCTTTGGTATTGATAGGCATTGTGTTAATTTGTAATATTGCAGCCAATATTTTACGAACAGTTTTAGGCAAAAAAAATAAATAGTTGGCGAATTGAACACAAAAAAAATATAAAATTAAAACTAGTTTTACTAGTAACAAATAACTACTAACAAGTAACTAACTTCAATGATACCAAAATTAGAAACAAGAAAATTACAATTATATTATGGTGCTCATCATGCCCTTAAAGGAATTGATTTTGAAGTTAAAGCAAATACTGTAACTGCTTTAATTGGTCCTTCGGGTTGTGGTAAATCTACTTTTTTAAGGTGCTTTAATCGAATGAATGATTTAATTGATGGATGCGATGTAGAAGGGCAAATTTTAATTGATGGAAATAATATTAATGATAGAGATATTAATGTTGATTCGTTAAGAAAAAATGTGGGTATGGTGTTTCAAAAACCCAATCCATTTCCTAAATCAATATTTGAAAACGTTGCTTATGGTTTACGCATCAACGGGCAAAACAATAAAAAGATTTTAGAAGAACAAGTTGAAAAATCGTTGCGCAATGCGGCTTTGTGGGATGAAGTAAAAGATAATCTTAAAAAATCGGCATTAAGTTTAAGCGGTGGTCAACAACAGCGCTTGTGTATTGCACGGGCTTTAGCCATTGAACCAAGTGTATTATTAATGGATGAACCTACATCAGCATTAGACCCTATTTCAACAGCTAAATTAGAAGAACTGATTTATCAATTAAAAGAAAAATATACCATTTTAATTGTAACACATAATATGCAGCAAGCAGGCAGAGTAAGCGATAAAACTGCATTTTTTTACATTGGCGAATTAATAGAATTTAATGATACAAAAGAAATTTTTACCAATCCAAAAGTAGAACGAACACAAAATTATATAACGGGTAGATTTGGATAAACCATTAACCACATAGTTCCGAATATTCGGAACATAGGTGCATAGAAATACAGATTTTGATTTCAAAACAATTTTAAAAACGAAGTTTTCTATGTTTACTAAAATGAAAAAAATAAAAAAGGAACTGCATGGATGCTTTTCATAAACATAGAATGAAGGTGAGTTGTATTCTATGAAAACTATGAATCTATGTGGTAAAAAAATAAAAATTAAATGACACATTTAGAACAAGAATTAGAGCAATTAAAACAAGAAATTACAGGCATGTTTTTGTTGGTGCAAAAGCAATTGAACAAAAGCGTTCAATCTTTATTAAGCATGGATAAAGATTTGGCTCGTGAAATAATTGCAGCCGAAAGAAGAGTGAATGCCGAAGAGCTTAAAATTGATAGAATATGTGAAAATATTGTAGCCTTATTTAATCCTGTGGCGGTTGATTTGCGCTTGGTTTTTGCATCGTTTAAAATCAATTCGCATCTTGAACGAATGGGCGATAATGCAAAAGGTATAGCTCGATATGTAATTGAAATGGAAGAAAAATTTGATGTAGAATTATTGCAAAAATTACAATTGAAAGAAATGTTTGCAGTAGCCAATTCGATGATTGATGAAACCATTGATGCATTTCAAAATACCGATTCGGCAAAGGCAAGATTAGTATTTGAAAAAGATGAACAATTAGATAAAATTAATTTTGATGCTACTCAAATTATTGCACATTATATTCAATCTAATCCAGCTAAAACAATTCAGATGTTAAACTTAATGTCTGTAATACGAAAGCTTGAACGTGTAGGCGATTTGCAAGCTAATATTGCCGAAGAAATTATTTTTTATGTAGATGCTGAAGTGTTGAAGCATGATAAAAAATTTCATAACAAACAATAAATTGGTAACATTAACTTAATAAAATAGTTAACTATTTGTAGTGTATTTAAACCTTACTTTGTAAAAGAAAAAATGAACCTATGGCTAAAATTTTAGTAGTTGATGACGAGATAGATATTCTTGATTTTATTGCTTACAATTTAATAAAAGAAGGGCATGAAGTGATAACAGGAAAGAATGGAAATGAAGCTATTGAATTAGCAAAAAAACATTTACCTCAATTAATTTTATTAGATATTATGATGCCTGAAAAAACAGGTATTGAGGCTTGCGAAAAAATAAAAAAAATACCTGAATTAAAAAATACACTAATTGCATTTTTAACTGCATTAGATGATGAACAAAGCGAATTAAAAGGATTTGAAGTAGGTGCTGATGAATATATTTCGAAACCCATTAAACCCAAACTTTTATTAAGTCGTGTAAATGCACTATTACGCCGAAGTACTGATGATGGGAACTCTTCAAAGCTTTCATTTGGCGATATTGTAATTGATAAAGAGCAATATGTAGTTTTTCATAAAAGTGTGCCTATTGATTTAGCAAGAAAAGAATTTGAATTACTAAGTTTATTGGCTTCAAAGCCAGGAAGAGTATTTTATAGAAATGAAATTTTAAGCCGTGTATGGGGTGATGATGTATATGTAGGGGATAGAACTATTGATGTGCATATCAGAAAAATACGCAGCAAATTAGGCGATGATATTATTAAAACCATTAAAGGTGTAGGGTATAAGTTTGAGCTATTGAGCTAAACTATAAATTTATAGCAAGGTAGGTTTTATGTTAATCTTACACATTAAATCTAAAGTGCATTATGTCGCCATCTTCTACAATGTATTCTTTGCCTTGAACGCCCAATTTTCCTGCATCACGGCAAGCAGCTTCAGATTTTAAAGTAATAAAATCATTGTACTTAATTACTTCTGCACGAATAAATCCTTTTTCAAAATCGGTATGAATTACGCCAGCAGCTTGAGGTGCAGTAAATCCTTTTTTAATCGTCCAAGCTCTTACTTCTTTTACGCCAGCAGTAAAATAAGTTGCTAAATTTAAAAGATGATAAGCCGATTTAATCAAGCGATTAACGCCTGGTTCTTTCAATCCCAAATCAGCCAAGAAGGCTTGTTTATCTTCATAGCTTTCCAATTCAGCAATATCAGCTTCGATGGCTGCGCTGATAAAAATGATTTCAGCATTTTCAGCTGCCACACTTTCTATCAATGCTTTTGTATGTGCATTTCCTGTCAACACATTTTCTTCTTCAACATTGCAAACGTACATCACAGGCTTGATGGTGAGCAATTGCAAATCTTCAATATGCTTCACTTCCAATTCACCCAAAGCACAGCTACGAGCCGACTTGCCTTCTTCAATATGTTTTTTAAAACGAGTTAAAACTTCAAAACATTCCAACGCATCTTTGTTGCCTGTTTTGGCTAATTTTTCTGTTTTCTGAATTTTTTTATCAATGCTTTCTAAATCTTTTAATTGTAATTCAAAATCAATAATTTCTTTATCACGAACAGGATTTACATTGCCATCTACATGAATTACGTTGTCGTTTTCAAAACAACGAATCACGTGCAAAATGGCATCTACACTACGAATGTTGCCCAAAAACATATTGCCTAATCCTTCACCTTTTGATGCACCTTTTACTAAACCTGCGATGTCAACAATCTCAACAGTAGTGGGTTGAATCTTTTCAGGGATTACTAATTCAGCTAATTTTGTTAAGCGTTCATCAGGCACTGTGATGACACCAATATTTGGTTCGATGGTGCAAAATGGGAAATTAGCTGCTTGTGCTTTTGCATTGCTTAAAGCATTGAAAAGCGTTGATTTTCCTACATTTGGTAAGCCTACGATGCCGCATTGAAGTGCCATATTATTTACGATTTATTGATTTAAGATTTAAATAGTTATTGGTTATTTGATAGTTAGTCATTGGTAAATATAACTTTGTATTTTTCAATAACTGAAAACTAACAATTGTTAACTATTTTTCGAGGGCGCAAAGAAACTGAATTAAGACCAATAATAAAAAATAAATAGAGATTGAATTTGCAATTGAATTGAAATAGAAACCAATTGTTGATTAATAATAGATGTACTAGTTATTGCTTCTTTTTTTATTCGATATTTTTTTTAACCTTTATTCGTTCATACTTAGCACTAAAATTTAAAACTAATTGATGCGTTTTTTTATCCTAGTATTTATTCTAGCCACGTTTGTTCTCACTCAAGTCGATGCGCAAAATGTTCATCGCAATTTCAAAGGTGCTGTAACTGATTCGGCAACAGGCTTGCCCTTGAAAGATGTAACAGTAGCATTTTATAAAGCACAGGATACATCACTTATCAATTTTGCATTTACTACACCCAATGGCAATTACACTATGGAGTTGCATTTGAAAGATTCTATTATCATCATCATCAGTCAAATGGGCTACAATGATAAAACTGAAAAAGTGCCTGTGGCTGGCTGGGAATGGACATTTGATGAAAAGAATTTCAAGCTTTCAAAATCATCACATCAATTAAAAGAAATAAAAATATCGGCTGGTTTAATTCGTATGAAAGGCGATACAATTGAGATAAATGCAGCTCGACTAAAGGTTTTACCTAATAGCGATGTAAGCCAAATGTTTAAAAAAATTCCAGGATTTGAAGTAAGTAAAGATGGTTCAATAAAAGTAAATGGTGGTTCAGTTTCAAAAATTATGGTAGATGGTTCTGATTTTTTTGGCAGCAGTCCGGGCTTGGTTTCAAAAAATTTACGAGCTGATATGATTGATAAAGTGCAGGTGTACGATGATAAAGATGAAACAGGAAGTGTAGTGCCCGACAACACCAAAACCATTAATTTGAAATTGAAAAAAGGTAGTAGAATTGGGATGTTTGGCGATGCCGTAGCAGGTTATGGAACCAACGACCGATATGAATCGGGTTTACGATTAAATAGTTTTAAGAATGACAGAAAATGGTCGTTGATAGTCAACAGTAATAATGTAAATGACAAAGGTTTTGATTTTGGATTTAACAATTGGCATGGAGGCTCGTGGGTGGAGCGTACAGGAAAATTAAGTCGCTATGTTTATTATAACAATCAAGCCGATGATGCTGAACGGAAAGGAAACATCAATCAAAAATCGGATGTAGCATTTACTTATTTTAATGAATTCAGTCATAAAAGGAAGGTGAGTTTCAATTTAGGATTTAATCACAATAAATTTAATTCTATCAGTCAATCAACTTCTGAAAACCCTGTGAATGATAGTGTTCGTCAGCGTTCTGAAAGTTCGCAAACATTAAATGGTGTGGCAAAAGAATTTACTGCTGATGTGAATTATACTAAAGAAACTGATACTGTTGGCAATTGGGGAATTGGTGTAAGCGGTGCTTATAATTTGTTCGATAAAGCATTTCAATCTACCAACCGAATCACCCGAAATGATTTTGTTATCAATTCGGGAACGAACAATACTCAACGAAACACCACTCAACAAAAAGCAAATTTTTATTTTGATTATTTCCGTAGGGCACGAAAAAATAAATTGCTCACTTTTAAATTTGATGTAAAATCAAACATCAATACCAGCAACGCCGATGCTTATCAATTTTCAAAAAGCAGCACAGGCGATTTTAATTTCAAAAATAATACTATTAATAATGGAAGAGAACATTTGATGCAAGCCAATGTTACAATTCCATTACATAAAAAATTACGTCTGGGAAGCACTGTTGATGGCTATTTGATGCAAACTTCCAACAATATTAATGTGTTAGATGCAAGCAATTTTTCATTGCAAGATTTTTCGCAAAATTATTCGCAACGCAATGATTCATTGAGCATAAAATTTTTAAATAGTGCTCAACAAATCAGCGAAAAAACATTTTTGAGTTGGCGAACCGATGATTGGGATTTTAGATTTGGTGCAACTTATTTAAACTTGACTTTGAACAATGAAGACCAAGTAAATCATGTAGTAGTAAACAAAAATTATCAACCCATTTTGCCATTTATTTCTTACAACATTTGGCGCAAAAGTTTAGGTCATGCGAATATTGTTTTAGAAAAAGCAGTTGAGTTTCCATCATTCATTCACTTATTACCCATTCAAGATTTAACCAACCCTTGGATGCGATTGGTAGGCAATCCTTATCTGCTTCCATTTGAACAATGGCAATTGGCAGGTTCGTTTTCAAAACAAAATTATAAGCGTATAAAAAATCTTTGGTCAAATTTTTCCATCAATCAATCCGATAATTATTTGTGTTATGTAAATACCATGAATGCCAATGGAATTAGCTATCGTACGCCAATTAACTTGTCAGGTTATTTCAATGAATCATTTAGTGTAAGTGCAAAAACCGGGCTTTCAAAAAAAATCGATTTGGGTGTTTGGTTTTCGGAACGTAATACCATTACGCCCGAAATTTTTAATCAACAAAAAAATTACGGAAACAATTTTGCGTTCAATTGTTTCCCCACTTTATCTATCAATGGCTCTGAAAAAATTGATTTTGAATTTGGCTTAGGAATAAGTTATTCTGATTATAAAAACAATTTGAATTCAACTGTAAATTATCATCAATGGCTGCCCGAATTGAACACCAATATGAGAGTGAATGTGTGGAAAGGAGCTGAACTAAATTGGGATTTGGGCATTGAAGATAAACGAGCCATACCGGGCATTGGCAAAGTGATTTCTATTTTCAATTTGTTTTTTCAACAAGCGTTGGATAAAGATGAAAAGTATAATTTAAAATTTACTTGCTATGATTTATTCAAACAAAATATCACAATTACAAGAAGTGTGAATGGCAGTTTTGTCAACACTTCACAAAGCAATTTGTTGCAACGATTCTTTGGTCTTTCGTTTATTTATAAAATGAAAGGAAAAAATACCGAAGGCGGTGGAGCGGCTTATTAATTTAAGAAAAAATGGAATGAAAAAATATATATTTTTTGTATTGGTTATATTGTCTAGCATTAATGTAAATGCTCAACGGATAAGAGTTACAGGTTTATTAATGCAAAAAGATACAGATATTGTAAAAACAGATGTATTGGTAAATGTGGTAGGTAGTACCGAAGCATTTTTTACTAATGATATAGGCAGATTTGTGATGTACATGAACAAAAAAGATTCGATAAAATTATTTGTACAAGGATATAAAATTTTCAAATTATCATTAGCCGATTCTGCTCAAAAGAAAGAATATTTTGTGAAAATAAAATTAGAAATATTAGAGGCATCAACGCAAAAAGCGGTATTAATTCGTGGACCAAAAAATATTAAACAAATAGAAAAAGATATTGCCAACGGAAGCTTAACACCACTTGAACTAGAAGCGCCACAAATAGGTATGACAAGTGTTATAAGCCTATTGTATGAACAATTTAGCCGCCGAGCACAACAAAGAGAATTATTAAAAGAACAAATTTTTAATAATAACCGAAGAATGGTTTTTAATGAATTGTATCGATTCTATAACTACTATGGGCTGATAGATTTACCTGAAAAATATTTTGATGGATTTACAGATTACCATCAAATTTCGTTAGATTTTTTACAACAAAATACCTACTACGATATTACAGTTGTGCTAAAAGCTAAGTATAAGCAATATGCTGCTTTAAAAGGTTTGTGGTAAATAATTTCGAAAAAGGAATTATTTTCACAAACTCAAATTATCTAATTTAAAAATATAATCATGAAATTACTACAAGGAAAAACAGCATTAATTACTGGCGGTAGCCGTGGCATTGGCGAAGCAATAGTAATGCAAATGGCCGAACAAGGCGCAAACATTGCTTTTACTTATTTATCTTCTGAAGAAAAAGCAAATGCATTAGTAGAAAAACTAACAGCAATGGGCGTTAAAGCCAAAGGATATAAAAGCAATGCAGCTATTTATAGCGAAGCTGAAACTTTAGTAAATGACGTGCTTAAAGAATTTGGAACGATTGAAATTTGTGTAAATAATGCAGGCATTACTCGTGATAATTTAATGTTGCGTATGACCGAACAACAATTTGATGAAGTGGTAAATACAAATTTAAAATCTGTATTTAATCTTACTAAAAATGTAATTAAACCCATGATGAAACAACGCAATGGAAGTATCATCAACATGACTTCGATTGTGGGTATGAGAGGCAATGCAGGACAAGCAAATTATGCAGCATCAAAGGCTGGTATTATTGGTTTTACAAAATCAATTGCACAAGAATTAGGAAGTAGAAATATTCGTTGCAATGCTATTGCACCAGGTTTTATTGAAACTGATATGACAAAATCATTAAGTGCTAGTGGAACTGACGAATGGTTTAAAAAAATACCGATGGGAAGATTTGGTAAACCTGAAGAAGTAGCCAATACTTGTGTGTTTTTAGGAAGCGATCTAAGTAGTTATATCAGCGGACAAGTAATGAGTGTTTGCGGTGCAATGAACTGCTAATTAATTTTTAATTTATAAATATTTTATCATGCCATCATTTGATATTATTAGCGAAGTTGATGACCAATTATTAGATAATGCCATCAACAATTTAAGAAAAGAAATTTTGAATCGTTTTGATTTTAGAGGCTCTAAAACAACTATTGAGTTGCAGAAAAAAGAAAAAAATCTTCATATCATAACTGAAGATGATATGAAAATGCGACAGATAGAAGATGTGATGATTAGTAAATTGATGAAACAAAATATCAATCCTGCTTGTTTGGATATGGGCAAGGAACATTATGCTAGCGGCAATATGGTAAAAAAAGATATTAAGCTGAAACAAGGTATTGATAAAGAAACAGCGAAAAAAATTAATAAGCACATTAAAGAAAGTGGGCTAAAAGTTCAATCGCAAATAATGGATGATATTATTAGAGTAACGGCAAAAAAAATTGATGATTTGCAAGAAGTAATTAGCTTGTGTAAAGCCGCCGATTTTGAATTGCCTTTACAATTTGAAAACATGAAAAGCTAAAAAAATGGAACTAAATAATAAAACGGCAGTTGTAACTGGCGTAAGCAAAGGTATAGGAAGAGCCACTGTAGAGGCTTTATTAGAAAAAGGTGTAAAAGTAGCAGGGTGGGGTAGAATAGCACCAGCTATAGTTCACTCTAATTTTATTTTTATAAAATGTGATGTACGCAGCCTTGATGATGTGGCGGTAGCTTACAATAAAACCGTTGATAAATTTGGCGAACAGATAGACATTTTAGTAAATAATGCAGGGCTGGGTTATTTTAAAATGATGGAAGATTTAACCTTAGATGAATGGGAAGAAATGTTTGATACCAATGTAAAAGGAACTTTTATTTGCTGCAAGGCTGTATTGCCATTAATGCAAAAAAATAAAATGGGACACATTGTTAATATTTCTTCTATTGCAGGCACACAGGGGCTTCCAGAGGCTACGGGCTATTGCGCTACTAAATTTGCTGTTCGTGGGTTTTCGCAAAGTTTATTTAAAGAAACCAGAAAATATAATGTAAAAGTTAGCTGTGTTTATCCTGGTTCGGTTAAAACCGAATTCTTTAAAAACTACCCATCAGTTATTTTAAATGATGACATGATGATGCCCGAAGATATTGCTGCATCTATCATTCACTTATTACAAACACCCGATAATATTTTGCCTGTTGATTTAGAATTAAGACCTATGAGAGTAAAAATGTAATAGCACAATTTGAACCTTACCAACGAAATATTGCCCAATAAATCGGAAATAAAAAGCCCGATTCAATTTTCAAAAAAGAATTTTTTTGTTGAAAAAAATGCTGTTGATGATTGCAATTTAATCATTGATAAAATAGCGGATGGCGAAATTATATTGCAATATTTTATTCAGCCTTCGGCTTGCGAACAGTTGATGATGGAAGCATCGCAGCAGCAAATAGAAAAATCGAATAAACACAAACTGTTTGTGTTTGAATTTAAAATATTCAACCTGCCCACTACCGAATTTATTTTTAATAGATTGAATGAAATTCTTTCTACTAAAAATAAAATGGAACGAATTTATTGTACCGATACACAGATGATTATTTATCAAATTGCTCAAAGCAAATTAGAAGGCGAATGGTTTAATTTATGGTTGATGGGCAAAGCAGCCGAACTGGTTACTTGCATTCATTCTTGCATGGCTTTAGAACAATCGGAAACATTAAATAATAATTGGTTAAAAGATGATGATAAAATAAAAATAGCCGAAGCCAAATCAATTTTATTAAGTCAATTACATGAAGCTGTGCCTATTAAAACTTTATCGAAACGAGTAGGCATAAATGAAAATTATTTAAAACGTGGCTTTAAAGAAATGTACGGAACCACCATTTATCAATGCTTTCAGGAAGAAAGAATGAAACATGCAGCACATGTATTAAAAGCACAACAATCTTCGGTAAAAGATGTGGCTATTAATTTGGGCTATGCTAATATGAGCCATTTCAGTACCGCATTTAAAAAAGTAGTGGGCTTGAATCCATGCGAATTGATTAAATAAAACCTAGTTTAGATACAATGAAAATATTTCAAACAAAAAATCTGTTGATTGCTTCGGTAATTTTATTGAGTGCCTGTACGACATCAAAAAAATCAAAAACTACCGAACCTACAATTACAAAAAATAAGGATAAAGTGGTTGATGCTACTGCATTTGCCGAAGGCAAAAGACTATATGAAACGAAGTGCAATACTTGTCATAAATTGTATTCGCCGGCATCACGTAATGAAGAACGATGGACTAAAGTATTAGATTGGATGCAGCCAAAAGCTAAAATTACGGATGAAGAAAAGCAAACTATTTATTTGTACTTAACCAGCCACGAATAAGCACTCAAGTACATGAAAATAGCATTAGCCCAACTCAATTATCACATTGGCAATTTTGAAAGCAACACTAAAAAAATTGTGGATGCTATCCATCAAGCCAAGCTGCAAGGCTCTGAAATAGTGCTGTTTAGCGAATTAGCTGTGTGTGGTTATCCACCTCGAGATTTTTTAGAGTTTGAAGATTTTATTCAAAAATGCGAAAATGCTATTGATGAAATAAAATTGCACACGGCTGATATTGCAGTGTTGGTGGGCTGTCCGAGCCGCAATCCGAAAGTAGAAGGAAAAGATTTATTCAACTCTGCTTATTTTATTGCTGATGGAGAAGTAAAAAAAATTATTCATAAAACGCTTTTACCAACTTATGATGTGTTTGATGAAAACAGATATTTCGAGCCGAATAATTCGTTTGAAATTGTAGAATACAAAGACAAAAAAATTGCAGTTACGATTTGTGAAGATTTATGGAATTCAGGAAACAACAATCCGCTTTACACCATTTGCCCAATGGATGAATTGATGAAATTCAATCCTGAAATGATTTTGAATTTATCAGCATCACCATTTGATTATGAACATGCAGAAGACCGCAAACGTGTGCTGAAAGCCAATGCCGAGGCGTATAAAATTCCGATTTATTATTGCAATCAAGTTGGCGCACAAACAGAGATTATTTTTGATGGAGGAAGCATGGTAATTAATTCCAAAGGTGAAGTCGTTGAAGAATTGGATTACTTTAAAGAGGAAATAAGAATTGGGAATGCGGAATTGGGAATGCGGAATAAAAATTCCGAACTCCGAATTCACCATTCCGAAATTGAACAAATGCACAATGCACTCATTCTCGGTATCAAAGATTATTTTGAAAAAATGAATTTCAAAAAAGCCATCTTGGGTTTAAGTGGTGGCGTAGATTCGGCTTTGGTGCTGTATTTGGCGGTGCAAGCATTGGGAAAAGAAAATGTACATTCGCTTTTGTTGCCTTCGGAATATTCCACTTCACACAGCATAAGCGATGCAGAATTGTTGTGTGAAAATTTAGGAACAAACTATGATATTGTGCCTATTAAAAATAATTATGAAACGTTTTTAAAAACACTACATCCATACTTTAAAGATTTGCCTTTTAATGTGGCAGAAGAAAATTTACAAGCCCGAACTCGTGGTGTTTTGTTAATGGCTTTTAGTAATAAATTTGGTTATATTTTATTGAACACTACGAATAAAAGCGAAGCCGCAGTGGGCTATGGAACGCTTTATGGCGATATGTGTGGCGGCATTGCTGTATTAGGCGATGTGTACAAAACACAAGTGTATGAATTGTGTAATTTTATTAATAGAAACGAAGAAATTATTCCAACCAACATTTTAACAAAAGCACCTTCAGCAGAGTTGCGACCGAATCAAAAAGACAGCGATTCATTGCCCGAATATGATGTGTTGGATAAATTACTTTTTCAATATATTGAAAAACGACAAGGGCCGAAAGAGTTGATGGCACAAGGTTTTGATGCAACTTTAGTAAATCGTGTTTTGAAAATGGTAAATAGTAATGAATGGAAACGACATCAGTCGCCGCCGATTTTAAGAGTATCGCCAAAGGCTTTTGGTGTGGGTAGAAGAATGCCAATTGTAGGGAAATATTTGAGTTAGATTATTAAAGTATTTATTACGTTGAAATAATTCCAACATACAATGCAAAAAAGAATTAATCTTTTCCAGACCATTATTTTTTTTTCAATCATTTTTTTATGGGTGATTACACATTCGGTTTCTACATCTAAAATTATTGCCCTATCATGTTTTGCAAGTATTATTTTATTAGCTATTATTAATTTAATAATAAAGGATAATTACAAAAAAACAATTGAATATTTAAGATTTTTCAGCGTTGCATTATTTTCAGCTTCTTTAAGCATAAAGCTTTTTCATTGGGGTATTTTACTTCCTTATTTTTTATTCATTACTTTAGTTGTGTTAATCTTGTTTTGGATTTATTTTTATACAAAAAACAAGAATGATAATAATCCATTTTTCTTCATGTTATTATTAACTTTTGTAACTGTTTCTAATACATTACGCCCTGATGTAATTTCTAATTTAACTCCCACAAAATTCAAACAATTTATAGCAAGTTTTTACGTTCATCAAATACCTATGAAAAGTGTTTACGATAGAACTTTTGAGTATTCCACTTTACTACATCAAAAAAATATTGAAATTATCTTTACTAACAAAGATAGTTCGTGTAGTGTGAGGGCTAAAAAAATAAAATCGAAAATGATTTCACAATTAATAGATATAGAAAATAGTTTTGAAAATATTTCTTTAGATTCATCTCTATACATGAACAACATTGAATGGCAACAAAAATTAATTATTCAAAATATTGATTGTCAAATTTCAAAGCAAGACTTTGATTCATTAAAAATACTAACAAACAGTCTATTGAAAATAAAAAATAATAGATAAATAATTTTAATCCAAAAAATCCCATTATGGCTGTATCTTCGTTCTACTTTTTTAATCCATTAATTTTTGTGAAATAGTGAAGCTGAAATCGTTTTTAGCAAAACCTTATGCGTCGTATGTTGCACGACAAATAAAACGAGATAGAGAAAATGCCATTGTGCATCAGGAAGAAATATTTAAAGCACTTATAAAAAAAGCTGCCAATACTATATTTGGCAAGCAATTCAAGTTTTCAGCAATTAAAACTTATGATGATTTTATTGCTGCCGTTCCGCTTTTTGATTACGAAGATTTAAAACCATTTATCGAGCAAATAAAAGAAGGTAAGCAACATGTGCTTTGGCCAGGCAAGCCTATTTACTTAGCAAAATCGAGTGGTACAACCAGCGGTATAAAATATTTACCTATCACAAAAGATTCTATTTCGAATCATATTGATACTGCAAAAAACACATTGTTGATATACATGCATGAAACAGGCAACACACAATTTGCCGATGGTAGAATGATTTTTTTAAGCGGCTCACCTGAATTAGAAAGAGTAGGCGGCATACCAACAGGGCGGCTTTCGGGCATTGTTAATCATCATATTCCATATTATTTACGCAAAAATCAATTGCCATCGTACACCACTAATTGCATTGAAGACTGGGAACAAAAACTGCAATTAATTTGTGATGAAACGATAAGTGAAAACATGACTTTGATTAGCGGCATTCCGCCATGGACACAAATGTATTTTGATGAATTAGAAAAACGAAGCGGCAAAAAAATTGGCGAATTGTTTA
This sequence comes from Bacteroidota bacterium, assembly GCA_046051225.1. Classification (GTDB taxonomy): domain Bacteria; phylum Bacteroidota; class Bacteroidia; order Chitinophagales; family CAIODY01; genus CAIODY01. The sequence continues at coordinate 163,232 of JBJOOR010000002.1, forward strand.
GCAAATTTTCGGTGATGGTGTATGGCGGTGTAAATTTTGAACCTTATCGTCAAAAATTATTTGAATCAATTGGTAAAAGAATTGATACCATTGAAACTTATCCTGCCAGCGAAGGTTTTATTGCATTTCAAGATTCGCAAGAAGAACCTGGCTTATTGTTGAACACCAATGCAGGCATATTTTATGAATTTGCATTGCCAAATGATATTCAAAATAAGGATGCAAAACGCATCAGTTTAAAAGATGTTGAAGTGGGTGTAAACTATGCCATTGTGTTAAATACAAATGCTGGTTTGTTTGGTTATGTAATTGGCGATACCATAAAATTTGTAAGCACAAATCCTTACAGAATAGTAGTTACAGGACGAATTAAACATTTTATAAGTGCATTTGGCGAACACGTAATTGCCGAAGAAGTAGAAAAAGCATTGATGCAAACTGCTTTAGAAAACAATGTACGAATTGTTGAATTTACGGTAGCGCCACAGGTTAATCCTACAGATGGGTTGCCTTATCATGAATGGTTAATTGAGTTTGATAATCAACCCAATGATTTGCAAAAATTTGCAGAATTGGTGGATATAAAAATGCGAAAATTGAATATTTACTATGATGATTTAATTACAGGAAATATTCTTAAAACATTAGTAATTACATCACTTCAAAAAAATGCATTTATTAATTATATGAAAAGTATTGGCAAATTGGGCGGACAAAATAAAGTGCCAAGATTAAGCAACGATAGAAAAATAGCAGATGAATTAGCTAATTTTATATCTTAAAAAAAAATAATTTTATCAATCAGAAAATAAAACATATAGCCATTTTAGGAAGCAGCGGAAGCATTGGCACACAAGCATTAGAAGTGATTGAACAAAATCCTGATAAATTTTGTGTTGAAGTGCTTACCGTAAATTCGAATGCTGAATTATTGATTCAACAAGCCAAAAAATTTAAACCTAATGCAGTTGTAATTGGTGATGAATCAAAATATCAGTTGGTAAAAGATGCATTGAAAGATGATTTTATAAAAGTATTTGCAGGCGAACAAGCTTTAGAACAAGTAGTGCAGATGGATTCGATTGATATTGTATTAACTGCTTTGGTTGGCTATGCAGGTTTAAAACCAACCATCAATGCTATTAAATCGAAAAAAAATATTGCATTAGCTAATAAAGAAACGTTGGTGGTGGCTGGAAAATTAATTACACAATTAGCTATGGAAAATGGTGTAAATATTTATCCTGTTGATAGTGAGCATTCAGCTATTTTTCAATGTTTGGCAGGCGAATGGCAAAATAAAATTGAGAAGATTTATTTAACGGCAAGTGGTGGCCCATTTTTAGGAAAAGATATTAATTTTTTGCAACACGTAAAAAAAGAACAAGCCTTAAAACATCCAAATTGGACAATGGGCGCAAAAATAACAATCGACTCTGCATCGTTGATGAATAAAGGGTTAGAAGTGATTGAAGCCAAATGGTTATTTCATTTACAGCCTAATCAAATTGATGTAATTGTGCATCCGCAAAGCATAATTCATAGCATTGTACAATTTGAAGATGGTAGCATGAAAGCCCAAATGGGATTACCCGATATGAAATTGCCTATACAATATGCATTGGCATATCCCGATAGAATTAAAAGCAATTTTCCGAGATTCGATTTTTTAAATTATCCTACCTTAACATTTACAAAGCCCGATAGCAAAACTTTTCGTAATCTTGCACTTGCTTTTGAAGCCATGAACAAATGCGGAAACATGCCTTGTATTATGAATGCCGCCAACGAAATAGCAGTGGAAGCATTTTTAAAAGATAAAATTGGTTTTTTACAAATGACAGATGTGATTGAAACTTGTATGCAAAAAATTGCCTACATCGAAAAACCAACTTTACAAGATTATGTTAATGCTGATGTTGAAAGCCGCATGATGGCAAAAGAAATTATTTACAAATAAAAAATTATAAGTACCAATATTAATGGAAATTCTGATTAAGATTATTTACTTGATAATGTCGTTATCAATTCTGGTTTTTTTGCACGAAATGGGGCATTATTTAACAGCACGAATGTTTAAGATTAGAGTAGATAAATTCTACTTGTTTTTCGATTTTATGTTTCCCTTACAAAATGTTTTAAAATTCTCAATTTTTAAAAAGAAAATTGGTGATACCGAATGGGGTTTAGGTTGGTTTCCGATGGGTGGCTATGTGCAAATAAATGGAATGATTGATGAAAGCATGGATAAAGAAACAATGGCTCAACCCGAGCAACCATGGGAGTTTAGAAGCAAACCAGCTTGGCAACGATTGATAGTAATGTTAGGCGGTGTAATTGTAAATGTAATTTTAGGAATCGTAATTTTTTGGTTTATTTTAAGTAAATGGGGTGATTCATATTTACCAACTGCTAATTTAAAATATGGTATTTATGCCGATTCAATTGCCTTAAAAATGGGCTTACAAAATGGCGATAAAATTTTGAGTATTGATGGCAAAAAAGTTGAAAATTTTGCTGCCATTCCTGGGCAAATAATTTTGAATAATGCCAAAACAATTCAGATTGAAAGAGATAGCCAAATGATGGATGTAAATATTCCATCTGGTGCTATTGGTTTATTAGCAAAAAGCAAAAAAGAAGGCTTCATGTCGCCACGAACAAGGTTTTGGATTTCGGATGTTTCATCGGGCAGTAATGCATTAAAAGCTGGCTTAGAAAAAGGCGATAGAGTGGTGATGATTAATAATAAAAAGGTTGAATTTTATGATGAAGTAAAAGCCACTTTAAAAGAAAATAAATCAACTACGGTTGCTTTTGTAATTGAAAGAAAAGGTAAAACAATTACCAAGCAAGTTGCCATAACAGATGTTGGAACAATTGGGGTAGGATTAGGCGATACCATCGACTTAAAATTAAAAAGTAGAAGTTACACAATTGTTGAAGCCTTTCCTGCGGCTGTTGAGCGTTCTGTAACAACAATTACAAATTATATTAAAGGCTTGAATCAAATATTTTTATCCATTGTTGGAAAAAGTGAAGTTAAAGCAAGCGATAGCGTTGGTGGTTTTGCATCTATGGCAAAATTATTTCCAAGCAATTGGGGCGATTGGTATCAATTCTGGTCGATAACGGCTATTATATCTTTAATATTAGCATTTATGAATCTATTGCCAATTCCTGCATTAGATGGTGGTCATGCATTGTTTTGTTTATACGAAATGATTTTTAGAAGAAAGCCAAGTGTTAAATTTTTAGAATATTCGCAATACGTAGGCATGGCTATTCTATTGGGTTTAATGCTGTTTGCCAATTTGAATGATGTATATAAAGCTTGGTTTAAATAAATGAATTATTTCGAGTTTTACAATATTCCTGTTTCGTTTAACATTAATGCTGTTGAATTAAAAAAAATATTTTTTCAATTCAGTAAAAAATATCATCCCGATTTTTTTACAAATGCTGCCGAAAGCGATATGAATGAAGCATTAGAATTATCTACACTAAATACAAATGCATTTAAAACTTTATCCAATTTTGATTTACGGATGAAGTATATTCTTCAATTAAAAAATAATATTGAAGCTAATGAAAAATATACATTGCCGAATGATTTTTTGATGGAAATGATGGAGCTGAATGAAGCCATAGATGAGCTACAATTTGAAACCAATTCTATAAAAAAAGAAAAAATAATTACTGAAATAAAATTGTTTGAAAACCAATTACAACAATCTGTTCAGCAATTAATTGAAGCTGAAAATATAAATAATTTTACTGCTACTGATTTTGAAAAAGTAAAGGAATATTACTTCAAAAAAAAATATTTAAACCGATTAGAAGAGCAAATGAAATAGGCTGGTAGATGATTTAAACCAATTGAGAAACTGAAACTTGATGAATAGCGTTTGCCATATCAGCAATTAATGTTGGATTTTTTTCGGCAGCATTACCCACTACAATAATATCGGCACCAGCTTTACAATTGGCTACTGCTTTTTCAGTAGTTAATATTCCACCACCTACAATTAATGGTACTTGAATACTGTTGCTAACCATCGAAATCATTTTTTCGTCAATTGCATTTTTTGCGCCACTGCCAGCATCCATATACATTAACTGCAAGCCCAACATTTCGCCAGCCATAGCTGTACAAGCTGCTATATCAGGTTTATTGGCAGGTATGGGCGTAGTATTGCTAATATATGATACAGTGGTTTGTGTGCCACCATCTACTAATATATAGCCCGTAGGCAATATTTCTAATGTGCTAGATTTTAAATAAGGTGCTGCTAATACATGTTGCCCAATCAACATTTCAGCATTTCTACCACTAATTAATGATAGAAAAAAAATAGCATCAGCTTTATTATTTATCTGCATCACACTGCCCGGGAATAATATAGTAGGGATGGTGCAATTGCTTTTAATAGTAGTTAAACATTCATCTAAACTATCTTTGGTAAGCAAGCTGCCACCCACAAACAAATAGTCGGTTTTTGATTGTACGGCTACATCAATAGTTTGTAGCAAGGCAGCGTTATCAAGCTTATCAGGGTCGATAAGCAATGCAAATTGCTTTTGATGATTGGCTCTAGCCCATTTAAATTGTTGTAATACTGTTGCTTGCATTTAGCGCAAAGATAATTTTTTTTTCATCACGAAGTCATTCATCACATAACCATTTCCAATATCAAAATCGGCAACCGATTCAATCACAAATCCATTTTTAAAATAAAAATTAATGGCATTAAAATTTTGTCGGTTTACGGTAAGGCTAAAAGTTTCAGCATTTGTATATTCTTGTTCAATTTTATTCAACAACATTTTGCCTAAACCTTTACGGTGCTGTGTGGTATCAACATATAATTTATTAATAAAATAATGATGTTCTTCTTTTTGGCTTACTGCAATAAATCCAGTTGCAAAATTATTAATAGATAAAATAGTAAATTGATGACCTTGATTCATTTGCTGCATAAGGCTTTTGCCTGAATACATTTTATTTAGCATATAGTCAATCTGTTCAATTGTGATAATAGATGGATAGTGCTTGCGCCATATTTTATTAGCCAATTGCTGAATGGTATCAATATGCGATTCGTTACAATTTATAAATTCTATCTGCATTATTCGGTTACATATAAATCGGTAGATGCATTATAGTTGGCATCAACTGATGATGATGAAATGATAAATCCTGTATTGCCATTTACATCTTTGCCCACCGATGCATCGTAACCAGTAGAAAATAGCCATACATTACCCAAAGGTAATTGGCTAAAAGTGGCTTCGCCGTTGGCATTGGTTGTGGTGGAATAATCATAAGCTGAAGTGTTGCCGCCAGGATATTTATCGCTAGCTAATTTTAAATATACTTTCAAATTAGGTAATGCATACGCATGATGCAACACATGAACGGTAAGTGTAATTTTTCCTTTTACATCAGTAATTGCCACTTGAGTGGTCGCACTTCTTTTTTTACAACCCGATGAAAGTAATGTAGTAGCTATAAAAATGGCGAATATGTAAGTAAATAACCTCACAATATTTGAATTAATAATTGCCCTTTTTCAACAGCATCTTTAATGTTTACTTTAATTGATTTTACTATTCCATCGCTGGCAGCTTTTAAAATATTCTCCATTTTCATGGCTTCTAATATTAGCAGGTTATCACCTTTTTTTATGGCTTGTCCTTCGGTTACATTTATCTTCAACACCAAGCCTGGCATAGGTGCTTTAAGGTCGTTAGGTTTTTTTGCAGCAGCATCGCCCATGCCCATTTGTTGCAATAAAATATCAAATCTATCTTTTACATTTACATTGTAAATATTATTATTTACTCTTATCGTTAATGTTTTTTCTTCAGTATTTATAGTAACAATTTCGGCATTAAATGATGTATTGTTTTGTAAAATATTGAAAGTATTATTGCCCGTTTTTTGTACATCAATATTCGCATTTTCATTATTTAGAAAAGCCACACCTTCGTTAAAATGGATATGAATAGGCGCTTGTTCGTTTATACTAACTTTATACATAATTTAATATTTGTGCTTTGTAAAGATAAATATAGATTTTGAAAATTAAATCTACAATTTCTGTTTTAATTTCGGAATCATCATATTTTTCCAACTAGCAAAATCGCCAGCAATAATGTGCTTTCTGGCTTCACGAACCAACCATAAATAAAAACTTAAATTATGCACACTGCTAATCATAGCTGCTAAAATTTCTTGGCTTTTATTCAAATGATTTAAATACGCTTTAGTATAATTTCTGCTCATATAACTATCCGATGTTTCATCAATTGGGCTAAAATCATTTTCCCATTTTTTATTTCTGATATTAATAATGCCATTGGCTGTAAACAAGCCGCCATTACGAGCATTACGGGTGGGCATTACACAATCAAACATATCAACGCCTAATGCAATGCACTCTAAAATATTAGCTGGTGTACCCACACCCATTAAATATCGTGGTTTATCGGCAGGCAAAATATTGCAAACCACATCCGTTAATTCATACATCATTTCGGCAGGTTCGCCAACCGATAATCCACCAATGGCATTACCTTCTCTATTTTTTGAAGCAATATATTCGGCTGATTCAATTCGTAAATCATTATAAACGCTGCCTTGCACAATAGGAAATAAAGATTGATGATAACCATATAAAGGTTCGGTGGTATCAAATCTCTCAATACATCTATCTAACCAACGATGCGTCATGTGCATCGATTTGGTGGCGTATTTTTTTTCGCATGGATAAGGTGTACATTCATCAAAAGCCATAATGATATCAGCGCCAATTTTGCGTTGTACATCCATCACATTTTCGGGTGTAAAGGTGTGTCGGCTGCCATCAATATGCGATTGAAAAGTAGCGCCTTCCTCTTTTAATTTTCGGCGATGAGCCAATGAATAAACTTGATAGCCGCCACTATCAGTAAGTATAGGACGATTCCAATTCATAAATTTATGTAAGCCACCTGCTTGTTGCAAAATATCAGTACCAGGGCGTAAATACAAATGGTATGTATTTCCTAAAATTATTTGAGCATTAATAATATCAGTTAAGCTGCTTTGTTCAACGGCTTTTACTGTACCAACTGTACCCACAGGCATAAAAATGGGTGTTTCAATTTTTCCATGCTCGGTTTCTACAACGCCTGCCCTTGCACGGCTTTTACTATCAACATTAAGTAGTGTAAATTTCATGATTTATAAAATAGTTTGCGAAGGTATCAAAATTTAGTTTTGCTACATGAATTCAATTGATTGGAATATAGTTTTATTAGGCTTGCTGTATGCTTTTTTTGCAGTGGCAGGTATTCAGGTTTTATACTACTTATTTTTTTTCAGCCGTTTTATTTTTGTGAAAAAGAAAAAGGAAGATGATGGTAATACTCAACCCGTAAGCATTATTATTTGTGCAAAAAATGAATTAGAAAATTTACAGAAAAATCTTTCTTCTATTCTAGAACAAAAATATCCGCAGTATGAAGTAATAGTAGTAAATGATAATTCGCAAGATGGAAGTAATGATTTTTTAAGTCATTTAAAAATTCAATATCCACATTTAAAAGTGATTGATATTTTACAAGAATCGAGAACATTTAAAGGCAAAAGATTGGCTTTGGGCTTGGGTTTGAAAGGTGCAAAATATGAATGGTGTTTGCTTACTGATGCCGATTGTGTGCCAGCTAGTAGCAATTGGCTGTATCAAATGCAACGCAATTTTAAACCGAATAAAGAAATAGTTTTAGGCTATGCTCCCTATTTTAAACAAAGTGGATTTTTAAATAAGTGTATTCGTTTTGAAACTTTTTTTACTGCTTTTCAGTATATCAATTTTTCATTAAGCGGATTGCCATATATGGGTGTGGGTAGAAATATGGCTTATCGACAAAAATTATATTTTGATAACAAGGGCTATATCTCAACATCCAACACTGTTTCGGGCGATGATGATTTATTTATTAATAAAGTAGCAACAGGAAAAAATACAAGTGTTGAAATAGATTCATCAACGTTTATGTATTCAAATCCAAAAACAAATTGGGCAAGTTGGATGTTGCAGAAAAGTCGCCATATTAGTACAGGAAAAAAATATAAAAGTGGTCATCAGTTTTTGTTAGGATTACAAACTGCAACACACTTTTTGTTTTATATTTTATTTGTTGTTTTGTTGTGTTTTAAATTTCAATGGCTATTTGTTTTAATAGCATTTGGTGTTCGATTTTTGATTCAAGCCATTGATTTTGCTGTATCGATGCGAAAATTAAAAGAAGCTGATTTGTTTTGGCTTTTTCCTTTATTCGATGTGTTGTTGTTAGTTTACAATATAGCTTTGATTCCTTCAATGATTAAAAAACCTAATACACAATGGAGATAAATCCTACATTTTCTGACCGTTCGAAAGACGATTTTGAGTTGATTCAATCAGCTTTAAGTGGTTCGTCGCAGGCGTATGAAAAGTTATTAGGTAAATATAAAGATGCGGTATTTTTTATGATACTTAAAATGGTTCATAATCGAGATGATGCCGAAGATATTACCATTGAAACATTTGGAAAAGTATTTAATAGATTAGAGCAGTACAAATCTGATTTTGCATTTAGCACTTGGCTGTATCGCATTGCTACCAATAATGCTATTGATTTTATTAGAAAGCGAAAAATTGAAACACTTTCAATTCATACACCTTTAAGTGGTGATAATGAATACGACCATTCTCACAATATTCCTTCGGAAGCACCCGACCCTGAAGAAGTATTTATTAAAAAACAACGAGCCGATAATGTAAGGGTTACATTAAGTAAATTGAATATTAAATATAGGGCATTAATTCAGAAAAGATATTTTGAAGAATTAAGTTATGATGAAATTGCAAAAGAAATGAATTTGCCTGTAGGCACTGTAAAAGCTCAATTATTCAGGGCCAAAGAATTATTATTTGCAATTTTAAGCAAATCGCACCATTAATTATTTAGCAACATTTTCATCGCTTTTATCTCGTCTTTAAGTACGCCCATTCCATGTATTACTGATGCTGCCGAATGAAAAGCAGTACAACCCGTTTCCCTTGCAATTTGTACAATATTATTACTTCTTATATTGCCACCAGGCATTATTGTAATATCATTTTTTGCTATTCTATTTAAAATCGATAGTTGCTCAATACCTTCTAATGCAGTGTTTTCACCGCCCGATGTAAGCACTCTTGTAAATTTTAAATCAATTAATTGTTGTAAGGCGGCTGTTTGATTTTTTGTTTCATCAAATGCTTTATGAAATGTATATTCCATTTTTCCTGCTGCATCAATCATTAATTTAATAGCATCAATATCTATTTTATTTTCAGGGGTTAAAGCACCAATTACTACGCCGTCAATTCCATGTTGCGAACAATATTTTATTTCATCAATCATTTGTTGTATTTCATTATTGTTGAATACAAAATTCCCAATCCTACATCGAATTAGCACATGAACTGGGATGCTCAACCTTTTTTTTATTGCATCAATTGCATAAGAAAAAGGGGTAACACCACCATTACTTAAATCTTTGCAAAACTCAATTCTATCGGCGCCACATTGTGCTGCTATTTCAGCAGTTTCAAGTGATGGCGAACATATTTCGAGTAATGATTTCAAAACCAAATGTTTTTTTATTTCTTTAATAACTGCATCAAATAAGCACCATAGCCACTTTTCATTAATGGTTTTGCTACAGCTTCTAATTGTGCAGCATTAATAAATCCTTTGCGGTAAGCTATTTCTTCAATACAACCTACTTTTAATCCTTGGCGTTGTTCTATCACTTGTACAAATTGTGTGGCTTGCATCAACGAATCAAAAGTGCCCGTATCAAGCCATGCAGTACCACGATTTAAAATCGCTACTTTTAATTTGCCTTGTTCTAAATATACTTTGTTTACATCTGTAATTTCGTATTCGCCACGAGCCGATGGTTTTAATTCCTTTGCAATTTTCACTACCGAATTATCATAAAAATATAAACCAGGTACAGCATAATTCGATTTTGGTTGAGTAGGTTTTTCTTCGATTGAAATGGCTATATTATTTTCGTCGAACTCAACTACACCATAGCGTTCAGGGTCGCTTACATGATAAGCAAATACATAACCGCCATCAGGATTATTACAACTTTCTAACAATGAACCTAAGCCGCTGCCATAAAAAATATTATCGCCTAAAACCAAAGCCACACTATCATCGCCAATAAATTTCTCACCTATTACAAAAGCTTGAGCCAGTCCGTTTGGCACTTGTTGTTCTTCATAACTAAAGTTTACACCAATGCTTTCGCCAGTGCCAAATAATCGTTTAAAATGTGGCAAATCATGCGGTGTTGAAATAATTAAAATATCTTTTATACCAGCCATCATCAACACACTTAATGGATAATAAATCATGGGTTTATCATAAATAGGCATTATCTGTTTGCTAATGGCAAACGTGATAGGATGCAATCTTGTACCGCTTCCGCCTGCTAAAATTATTCCTTTCATTTTTTTATAAAATTAAATTGTTTCGAATTTTTGTTTTGCATAGTTAATAAAATATTTCACATCTAGTGGTTTGCCACATATATTTTCGCAAATTTCTTTTGCCGATTTTAATCTACCATATTGGTGTACATTTTTGCGTAGCCAATTTAATAATGGCTCAAACTCACCATTCATCATCATTGTATCTAATCCATCAATTTGCAATGTAGCAAAATGAAAAAATTGCGCAGCATAAAAACTTCCAATGGAATAAGTAGGAAAATAACCAAAACTACCATGGCTCCAATGAATATCTTGCAAACAACCTTGTTTATCATCGGGCACTTTTACGCCCATATAATCAAAATATTTTTGGTTCCAAATACTCGGAATTTCATCTACCGTAATTTCATCACCCATCAACATTTTTTCAATTTCATATCTAATCATTATATGAAAATGATAGGTTAGTTCATCGGCTTCAATTCTTATTAATGATGGCTCAACAATGTTGATAGCTTTATAAAATTCATCAGCATTTATGTTTTTAAATTGTGTAGGAAAATGTTGTTGCACAAGCTTCCAATTGCCTTTCCAATATATGTTTGAACGCCCCACCATGTTTTCCCATAATCTACTTTGCGATTCGTGAATGCCTAACGAAACGGCTTCGCTGCCTGGCAAACCATACTGTTCAATAGGTAAACCTTGTTCGTATAATCCATGTCCGCCTTCGTGTAGGCAACTCCAAATCATGGTATAAAAATCATGCTCTTTTATATGTGTTGTAAGTCGTACATCGGTAGCCGCAAATGATGTGGTAAAAGGATGTACAGATTCATCTTGCCTGCCGCTATTAAAATCGAAACACATTTGTTTTAATAAATCCATGCCCAAATCCCATTGTTGTTTTTTAGGAAAATTGCCATACATAAAATCATTTTTTGGTTTTATTTTATGTGCAATAGATTGCAAAAACGGAACTAAATCTTTTTTTAATTCTGTAAACAAAATATCAGTATCGGCAACGGTTTGATTGGGTTCGTATAAATGCATTAATGCATCGTATCTATGATTTTTATAGCCCAATAAATCGGCTTCTTGCTTTTTTAAATCTACCAATTTTTTTAGCGTAGGTGCAAATATTTTGAAATCATTTTTTTCTCTTGCATCAATCCAAGCATGATACGATTCGGAAATTGTTCTCGACATTTCTTCAACAAATGCAGTTGAATATTTTTTTTCTCGATTACAATCTTCTAACGAAAGTTGTACATTTTTTTGTTGAATGGTATTTAATTCTTTCGAGTTGGCTAATTCAGTTAACAAATTTCCTAATTCAACATTGGTAAACATGGTGTGCGCAATGCCGCTAAGCGTAGCTAATTGTTGAGCCCGAATAGTAGCACCATTAATGGGTTGATAGGTTTCTTGATCCCAATTTAAAACTGCCGATGCCATTCTAACATCATTTATTTTTTGCATTTGCAATCTATACTGTTCGTATTTTTTTTCAATATTCATCTGTAAAATAATTTTGCTCAAATGTAATCTTCAAAAAATAAAGAACTATACGAGTTTTTACTTAGTGGCTTTTCCACCAAATAATGTTTTATTTTTTGCTACTTAGAATAAATATTCTTTATTAACTTGCACAAATATTTTAAATTAAGTTAGTTTTATACATCCTAAAAACTATTTTTACTTTTGTAATAAAACCTTTAAAAACTATCTTTTAAGTTATGAATTTTGAATTACTTATAAAAAAAGTAGTCGTTTTGTTGGCTATAGCATTTTGCTTTGTTGCCGAAAAATCTGCTGCACAGGATATACATTTTTCGCAATTTTATAATAGTGCTTTGTTGCTTAATCCTGCACAAACGGGTTTGGTGTGCAATTATAGAGCTGGCTTAAATTATCGTAGCCAATGGAGTAGTGTTGGGTCGCCTTACAAAACATTTGCAGGCTATTTTGACATGCCTATTTATTTTAATAAAAAGCGTAATACTGCATTGGGATTGGGCTTGGTGGTTTTTAACGATGTGGCTGGCGATGGCAAATTAGGAACTTTAGAAGTAGATCCATCAGTCGCATTTCACATGGGATTGGGACAAGATAACCCTAAAAAGTATAAACTTTCTATTGGCTTTCAACCTTCATTACGTCAGCGTTCTATCAATTCTTCGGCATTAACATTTGCATCGCAATATAATGGTTGGGAAATAGATCCAAATTTACCCACCAATGAAACTTTAAATACGCCAACTAAATTTGTGTTTGATGCCCATACAGGCATTCAGTTTTCAGCAGCTCCAACCGAAGCCATTAATTATTGGATTGGTTCGGGTGTTTTTCATTTACTTACACCGGCCGAAAGTTTTTTAGGTGGTGGTTCATTAAGCCAAACTCCCATGCGATTTAACATTAATGCAGGTGGTAGATTTATCATAAATGAAAAAATGTATATTTTATCGCATGCTATTTTCATGAAACAAGCTAAAGCCAAGGAACTAAATTTTGGTGGCGAATTAGATATTAAAACATCAGGCAGTAAAGTTGATGTGCCCGAGTTTACTTTTTTCTTTGGTCCATACTATCGTTGGAAAGATGCATTGCAAATACTTGTTGGTGGCGAATTACAAAATTTACGAGTAGCATTTGCCTATGATGTAAATGTATCAAAACTTCGTACAGCTTCTAATTTAAGAGGGGGATATGAATTGTGTATGGTGTATAAAGCACCTTGTAGAATTATACCATACAATTATAAGTACCAATATATCTGCCCAAGATTCTAACTTAATTTTTTAAAATAATTCGACTACAATAAACTATATTTTGATGAAACTAAAATCCGGATTGTTTGTATTTTCAGTAGTAGCCTTACTATTGATTCAATCTAAAAATACATTTGCACAAGGTGGTGGCGTTTTTGATGATCAACGATCAATCAAGCAAATGTCTACAAAAGATAAACTTAAAATTGCTAATGATTTATTTGAAGCAGGAAGTTTTTACAATGCTATTGAATATTATAAAGAATATTTAGCAGATGAAAGCGGCAACCCCGAAGCTACTTTTAAATTAGCCGAAGCTTATCGTTATTCACGTGATTATCGAAAAGCAGAAGAATGGTATAAAAGGGCTTATAATGCTGATAATAATATAAATATTTTGGCTTTGTATTTTCAAGCATTAATGATGAAATATAATTGCAAATATGTAGAAGCAAAACCCATCTTTTTAGAATTTGTAAAAAAATATAAAGAAGAAGAAGGTAAAGAAATACGCAAACGTGCAAGAATGGAAGCCGCAGGATGCGAAGATGCTTTAGTATTAATGCAAAGTCCATTAAAATTAAATGTATATCATTTGGGTTCATCGGTTAATAATCCATATTCAGATTTTGGCCCTGCTGCTGATGGTAATGATGCTCTTACTTTTTCATCTATTAAATCAGATACAGTTGTAGCCGTAGGTGGTCCTAGTCGTGCATCTTATGTGTGTCGTATTTATCGTTCAACAAGAAATGGTGCAAAATGGACTAAAGGAAAAGAATATGGCAAAGAAATAAATAATGATGAAGAGCATACAGGCAATCCTGCATTTAGTAGTAATAAAAAAATGATGGTATTTACACGTTGTAAAGAAAAAAGCAATACTGATTTACATATTTCTTGTGAATTGTATTTATGTACCCGAAATACCGAAAATAGTGCTTGGAGCAAACCTATAAAATTAGGACCTGAAGTAAATGAACCAAATACAACTAATACACAACCAACCATTGGTAGAAGCGAAACTGGCGATAATACATTATATTTTGTATCAGATAGAAAAAGTGCAAATAGCCAAGGTGGATTAGATATTTGGTATGCTAATATTAAACGAGATGGTACTACAGGAACTGCATTTAATTGTGGCAAAAAAATAAACACTACCGAAGATGATTGCACACCATTTTTTGATGATAGAAATGGCTTACTTTATTTTTCATCAAATGGTAGAGTGGGGATGGGCGGCTTTGATATTTATTATGCAAAAGGATGGGGCAAAAAATGGGAATCGCCTGAAAATGTTGGCTATCCTATTAATTCATGCGTTGATGATAGATATTTTACATTAACACCAAACCATAAAGGTGGATTTTTTGTATCCAATCGACCAGGTGGTTTCGAATTAAAAAGCCCAACTTGTTGCGATGATATTTTTGAATTCAAATATATTATCGACCCTGTATTTGCCATAAAAGGTTATGTATTTAGTACAGATGATAAGGAGAAGAAACATCCATTAACAAAAGTGCAAGTAGTATTATTAAACAACGACCAAACTTTTGTAGCCAAAGATTCATCATCGAGCAAAAGATTAAAATATTTTTTTAATACACAAAAAGACCATTCCTATTTACTTAAAGCTGGTAAAGAGGGATATTTTACGTCAAGCGCAACAGTAAGTTTTGAAGGCAAAACTGAAAGTGATACTCAACGAGTAGATATTTTTATCAAACCAATTGTAATCAAACCTATCAAAATTCAAGGAATTTTTTATGATTTTGATAAAGCCACTTTACGTCCTGAATCTGCTCCAGCATTAGATACTTTGTTAGGATTTTTACATGAAAACCCAACTATCAAAATTCAAATTAATTCGCATACTGATAATAAAGGTAGCGATGAATACAACATGAAATTATCGCAAGCACGTGCTCAAAGTGTGGTTGATTTCTTAACCAATCATGGTATTTCATCTGAAAGATTAGCAGCAAAAGGATATGGAGAAACAGACCCATTAGTACCAAACTCTAACCCTAATGGAACCGATAATCCTGAAAATCGTCAATTAAATCGTCGTACCGAATTTATGATTATAGGAACTGTAGAAGGTGCCATTATTACTTATGAACAAGGCAGACCTGTGGTAATTGATTCTACTGCTTCAACTTATGAAGTAAACGAACGTGAAAAGCAAGGCAAAGGTAGATTACAATTAGATGCTAGCGGTGGATTTATTGAAAATAATCCGAATGAAGGAATGCAATCAGACGAAATACAAACCATTGATGAAAATGGCGAAAAGCGCAAGATTGAATTTGATGATAAGCCTTTGGACAATACACCAATAGTAGTTCCTGCACCTCAACCAAAACCGCAGACAAAAGCTGTACAGCCATCAGTACCAAAACCTGCTACCGTGGCACCAGAAAAAACTAATACCAATGCAGAAGATGACGATGAAGATATTGCAACACCAAAACCTACTGCTGTGCAACCAAAACCTACAGTGCAGCCTCAACCTGTTGTGCCCCAACCACAGCAAGCAGCTCCACAAAATAATAGTGGTAATAAGGCAGTAAATAAAACAGAAGAAGATGATGATGATGAAATAGTATCGAAACCAAAATCTGCTACGGTTCAACCTGTTGTATCACAGCCTGTAGTTACACCTCCTGTTCAGCAACCAGTTTCTCCACCGCAATCTACTGTTGCACCTACGCCTCAACCTGCTACGGTTCAGCCTCAACCTGCTGCTGCTCAACCTCGGAATTCTAATATATCAAATGATGATGAAGATGATGATGCACCTGCAAAATCGCAACCTAAAACTGATGAATTAAAATCAACCAATACTTCCATGAAAAAAGTGGTTAGCAGTGATGATGAAGATGAATCGCCTAAAAAAGTAGAGAAAAAGGCTAAAAAGGAAAAGGTAAAAAAAGAAGACAAAAAAGTTGAAGAACCTAAAGCAGAAAAAAAATCAAAAAAAGAAAAATCAAAAAAAGAAGAAAAGGTTGTTGCACCAAAAGAAGAAAAGAAACCTAAAAAAGCAAAATCTAAAAAGGAAGATGAAGTGAAAACTGATTCGAAAAAAATAACTACAACAGTAGCAGATGAAGATGAAAAAGATGAACCAGCTCAACCTAAAAAACAAGCTGCAAAAGAAGAAAATGATGAAACTATAACACCTGCTGTTAAAAATACAGATAAGCCATCAACTAAGGAAGAGCCTAAAGTAGAAAAAAAATCGAAAAAAGAAAAAAAGGAAAAGGCAAAAAAAGAAGACAAGAAAAAAGAAGAGCCTAAAAAGCCAGCACCTGCTGCTGATGACGAAGAATAAAATTAGGCATCTATAGTTGAAGTAAAATTTGTGTTATTAGCTTAATTGAAAAAAAGCCAAGTGAACAACTTGGCTTTTTTAATTAAGGTATCTGCAAATATTTATGAATCTGTAACGATAATTGCCATTGAGGATTTTCTTTTATAAAATCAATAATTTGAGGAATCATAATTTCTTTTTTGCTCCATTCGGGTTGTAAATACAGCAAGCAATCTTCATTTACTTTATCCGATTCTTCCATTGCAAAATTAAAATCAGATTCGTTAAAAACAATGATTTTTAATTCATCGGCTCGTTTATAATTATTTTGTAGTGATGGTTTGAATTTTTTTGGCGAAAGGCATACCCAATCCCAATTGCCACTAAATGGATGACTACCACTTGTTTCAATATTTACAGCAATATCGTTTTCGGCAAATGCATCAGTAAGTGGTGTAAGATTATGCATCAAAGGTTCGCCACCAGTAATTACTACCATTTCTGCATTGGCATCTATTACCCAATTTAAAATCGTTACGATGTCGTATTTTTTATGAGCATTGGCATCCCAACTTTCTTTGGTATCACACCAAACGCAACCCACATCACATCCACCCAAACGTATAAAATACGCTGCCTGACCGCTATAACAACCTTCGCCTTGTAAGGTATAAAAATGCTCAACTATTGGATAAACTATTTTATCTTTCATCAGTCAAAAATACAATCTATAAATTAATTCATTTCTTAAATGATTAAATACTTATTTCTAATTCTATTTTTTTGTTATTTGAATAAAGCTTTTTGTCAAGAAAAAGTTTTAGTTATTAAAGATAGTATTACTGATAAAAATGTAATCGTTTTTGAAAATTCAAACGTAGAGGTAAAGATTAATTCAGATGTTAATTACAAGTATTTAAAAGGTAAATTAAAAGTACTTAATGACTCTATGTTGGCAATAAATCAAGACACTTTTTTTATTGAAAATTTAATTGATTTTAAAATTAATACAATAAAAATACCTATTAAAATTGCTGCTGTTCTTGTTGAAAGTGGATTAATTGCTTCATCTGTTTATTTGGTAAAAAAAGGAACAATTTTATATTCAGGAACATTACAAATGACATTTTTTAATATTCAAGACTTGTTTCAGAACGGCTATCGTACGAATGATCCAGTTTTTAGCTGTTTATGTTGTTCGTTTATTTCAGTCGGAGTTGTTGTTTTGGCAATTGCTGTGAATACGGTTGCAGTTTTACCAGCCTTACTCGGGATTCAATTTATTAATGCAAAACGATACAAATATTTTAGTGTTTTGAAACATAAAGATTCCAAAGTGAGGCTTTCTAGATTTTATATTGCAGAACTAAAATCAAAAAAAATTAAAAAAAATTAAAATAAATTCCCCATTTTCAAAGGTGGAATTTTGCCTACATGTTTATAAGCTGTTTCGGTAGCTTCTCTGCCTCTTGGTGTTCGCATTAAGTAGCCTTCTTGAATTAAATAGGGTTCGTACACTTCTTCAATAGTACCAGCCTCTTCGCCCACAGCCGTGGCAATGGTGGTAACACCAACAGGGCCACCGCCAAATTTTTCAACAATGGCGGCTAATATTCTGTTGTCCATTTCATCTAATCCATTTTCATCTACATTCAATGCATCCAATCCATATCGTGCTATTTCAATATCAATTTTTCCATTACCTTTTACCTGTGCAAAATCTCTAATCCTCCTTAATAATGCATTGGCAATACGAGGCGTACCACGGCTTCTACGTGCAATTTCGAATGAACCTTTTTCGTCAATATCAGTTTTTAAAATTCCTGCCGAACGTTTTATAATGCCTTGCAATACTTCTTTTGAATAATAATCAACCCTTGATGTAATACCAAATCGGCTACGCAATGGTGAACTTAATAAACCACTTCGGGTAGTAGCACCAACTAATGTAAATGGATTTAATGCTATTTGTACCGAACGTGCATTAGGTCCACTTTCAATCATAATATCAATTTTAAAATCTTCCATGGCACTGTATAAATACTCTTCAACGGTAGTATTCATACGGTGTATTTCATCAATAAACAATACATCATTGGGTTGAAGATTTGTAAGTAAGCCTGCTAAATCGCCAGCTTTTTCAATCACTGGGCCGCTTGTAACTCTCATACTTACGCCTAATTCATTGGCAATAATATGGCTTAAAGTTGTTTTGCCTAATCCTGGCGGACCGTGTAATAGCACATGGTCTAAGGCTTCGCCACGTTGCTTAGCTGCTTGAATAAATACTACTAAATTTTCTACAATTTTATCTTGCCCCGAAAATTCATCAAAGCCCTGCGGACGCAAAACTTTTTCAATTTCTTTATCCGTTGGGGTAAGATTTTCTTTATCGTTATTCAAATTCTGATTACGCATGTTGGCATTAAATATACTGCTAATGTAATTGAAAAAGGTGAGTGTAAATATAGTTCTGTTAAAAAGTAAAATTCATTACATTATCAAAGGCTTGATGTTGATTAAAAATTAAGTGGAGGATAATTAATTTAGAACAAAACCAACAAAGAGTATGGCAATATCACAATATTAATCTATCTTTGCATTGATAATTGAGTTCTATCGTATTTTGTATTTGATATTTATTTTCTTTTTCGCATTTCTGCTAATCAGTATTTAGATTTTTTTTCACTACCGCTAATCTCATTTTTTTTAATTTTTCAATTTTCATGTAACATGAACATTTATGTATCAAATTTAAGTTTCGACATTTCTAATGACGACTTAAAAGGATTTTTTGAAGACTTCGGTGAAGTTTCTTCGGCAAAAGTAATTATCGACAAATTTACAAACCGTAGCAAAGGCTTTGGTTTTGTAGAAATGCCAAACGATGAAGCCGCTAACAAAGCTATTCAAGGGTTGAATGGTGCTACGGCTGATAATCGTCAAATCAGAGTTAGCGAAGCTCGTCCTAAAGAAGATAGACCAGCTTCTAACAGAAATTCTTATTCAGGCGGTGGCGCTGGTGGTAACAGAAACGGTGGTGGAAACCGCTGGTAATCTTTATTCAAAAGATTTTTACAAAAAAGCCGATACAAATGTATCGGCTTTTTTATTTCATTTTTTTGTTCAAAGAATAAAAACAATAATAATTTTATTTTACCTAAACATTTTTTCTACACTAAACCAATATTTTTTTGCTGATAAATCCCAATTAAAATCTTGGCATCTAATTAATCCTTTTTGAATTAAATAAGTACGTAATTTTTCATCTTTCGAAATCATTTTCATACTATTGCTAATGCGGTAAATATCTGTAGGGTTTACTAATAATGCAGCATTGGCAGCTACTTCGGGCATAGATGAAATATTGCTGGTAATAATAGGCACACCACTTTGCATAGATTCAACTATGGGAATTCCGAAGCCTTCGAATAAAGAAACATATAAAGTTGCTAATGCAGCAGATTGAATTCTACCGATTTTTTCGTGTGATAAATTACCTGTTAGGATGATGGAATTTTTGCAACTCAAATTTTCTAAAGCAATCATCACATCATTTTTGCCAAACATAAAATCGCCAACTAAAATCAGTTGAATATTTTGTTGGTCATCTTTTTTAAATTCATCAAATGCTTTTAAAAGATTGATAATGTTTTTTCGTGGATGAATAGAA
This sequence comes from Bacteroidota bacterium, assembly GCA_046051225.1. GTDB lineage: Bacteria > Bacteroidota > Bacteroidia > Chitinophagales > CAIODY01 > CAIODY01. The sequence continues at coordinate 183,521 of JBJOOR010000002.1, forward strand.
CTCACACAAATAAAAAAATCATTTCCTGCTGCTACTTCATTTTTTATAATTTGTTTTTCATCGCTTGAAATAGGCTTAAAATAAGAGCTGGCAGCATTATGCACCACATCTATTTTTTTATTTTCGATGTGGTATTGTGTAATAATATCTTGTTTAGAAAATTCAGAAACTGTAGCTATTTGTTTTGCATGAGCTGCATATTTAGGAACAAAATGATGGTAATATTTATTTACCAAAAATGGAATAGCATCTGGAAAATGTATAAATGCTAAATCGTGAATAGTTAGATGCGAAGGAGTTGGCGATGATAAACTTAAATAACCATCGGCACTTAAAAAATAATCGGCTTTAATGGTTTTTAATTTTTGCGCTACAGCATATTCAAACCAAATATACCAAAGCAATGGATGCCTTGCTGGCGGCTGTATTATATGAGGAATTACATTTTTTGCAAAAATAAAATCTTCATCAAATTTTCTATCAAATAAAAAATGAAATTCAATTTCGGGATGTTGTTCTACAATTCGCTTAGTAATTTCATAAGTAAATCTGCCAATGCCTTCCATTTTATTTTTTAGCAGCATTCGTGTATTTATGGCTATACGCATTGGCTTATTTATTTTTTGGTCGGCCTGCTTTAAAAAAATATCTTTTGTAATAGGCTTCACTCAAATCGCTTATCATCACACCTTTTGAGGATGCAGCATGTACAAATTTTCCATTGCCAATATATACTGCTACATGGCTAATATGCCAAGAACCAATTTTGAAAAATAATAAATCGCCTTCTTGCAAATCGTCTTTTTCTATCACATCGCATTCGTTAAATTGAGCATTGCCTTCACGTGTAATTTCAACATGATATACATCACTGTATAATGTTTTTGCAAAAGCGCTGCAATCAATTCCGTTCTGCGATGAGCCACCATAGCGGTATGGTGTGCCATACCACAAATCAATAAATTTATATAAATCCAAATTATTTCTTACATAAGTGGGTGGCGTATTCATAATAGTTGAATAATGTTCAACCAAATATTTTTCATATTCACGGTTCGATAAATTGGTAGGGCGTTGATAATTTGAGTTAGATGTTTTTTTTATTTCTTCTTTTTTATCGCTTGATAAAATTTTAGTGGGCTGTGTTTCTTTGTTCATTTCATCCTTTTTTCTAATCACCAATTCATCTTTGGGCACTGTATAATTTTTCATAGCACTACAGCTGTAAAGCAATGTAGTAGCTATAAAACACAAGCCAAAAAAGATTTTATTTTTATAATTCATTATCAAATATGCTTATTTTTTTTGAAAAACTTTTATTCCGTTTACCCAAGTTTCAGAAGGCTTTTGATTGAAAATATTTTTTGTTTCGGTTTTTAATAAATCATTTTCAAAAATGATAAAGTCGGCGTATTTCCCTTTTTCTAAACTTCCTTTTTCTTTATCTTCAAAGCAGCCATAAGCCGCCCAAATGGTAAAACCTTTTATGGCATCTTTTATTGTAAGTGCTTCTTCTTTTTTAAATCCATTTGCTGGGAAATATTTTTGATCTTGTCTTGATACAGCAGCATATAAACTAACCATTGGATTGTAATTTTCAATTGGAAAATCGCTACCACAAGGTATCACAGCCGAATATTTTAAAAATGATTTCAATAAATAACTTCCTGCAAAATTATTTTTTCCTGTTCGTTGTTCAGCCCAATACATATCACTTGTTGCAAACGCAGGTTGAATAGAAGGCAAAATATTGTAATCACTAAAATAATGTAAATCGGTTGTATCCATTATTTGTGCATGTTCTATTCGCCAACGTTTATCATTTTTTGTTTTTAATTCATTTGCCATTAATTGCAATAAAATAGCATTTGATGAATCGCCAATGCAATGTACATTCATCTGAAAGCTATATTTATTGCATAGTTCAGCTTGTTGCTTAAAATAATTTTGTTCTTTTAACAAAAATCCAAAATGATTTTTTTGGTCGGCATAACTATGTTTTAAGCAAGCGCCACGACTTCCTAAAGCACCATCAGCATAATATTTAACGGAGCATACATTTAACTTTTCTGTTTTTAATTTACCATGTTGAAAGAAATAATTTTTAGAAATAGAATCATCTGCAATCATGGCGTACACCCTCATTTTTAATTTATTTTTTTGCTGAAGCGTATCCATTTGTTGAATCACATTCAGCATCAAACCTGCATCAGCAATAGTTGTTAAGCCTACTTCAAAACATTTTTGTTGAGCATCCAATAATGCATTTTCATTTTGTGATGTATTGGGTAATGGAATAATTTTTTCAACTAAAGTCATGGCGTTATCAATCAATAAACCTGTCGGTTCATTTTGTTCTAACACAATTTCGCCACCACTTACAATAGTTTTTGAAGTAATATTTGCCAACGCCAAAGCCTTGCTGTTAGCCACACCAGCATGACCATCTATTCGTCTTAAAAATACTGGTTGATTAGGAAATAGTATATCCAATTCTTTTTTGGTAGGATAGGTTTTATTTGCCCAATCATTTTGATCCCAGCCTCTTCCTTGTATCCAATCAGCATTTGGGTGTGTGGCAGCAAACTCCTTTGTTTTCTGCAATACATCATCCCATGATGTGGTATTCATCAAGTTTACTTTATTCAATTCTAAACCAAAACCATAGAAATGACAATGTGCATCTATAAATCCTGGATAAACAAATTTGCCATTAAGGTTTACTGAATCTTTAGTTTCAAAATTTTTAAATGCATCAACCGAACTACCAGTAAAAATTATTTTTCCGCTTTTAATTACCATGGCTTCGGCTGTTGAAAATGCAGAATCAACAGTATAAATAGTTCCATTAAATACTATTAAATCGGCCTGTGGTTTTTTACGGCAACCTATCGCCAATAATGCAATGATGCAATACAGTAAATATTTCATGGCGCAAAAGTAATAGTTACAAAACTTAATCAATTTCTTTTTTCAATAGTTTATCTTTCTATTTTTATTGCACATCAAAATTACTTGGTTGTAAAATGAAATTAATCAATTTGCATTTTACCTATTAATTCTTTTGAATTATTATTTTCTTTTCATCATAGTTATGATACAAATCATAAGCCCTTACAATATACAACCCGTTTGGCTTTCCGCTTAAATCTATGTTTATTTTATTGTCGCTGTTATTCATCGATAAAATTAAATTTCCCGAAGCAGTATATACTTCAATTTTTACAATATTAGTAGCTCCGAAATCTATCGTAAATTCGCCATTACTTGGGTTAGGATAAATACTATTTACGAAATTCATTTTCTGAAATTTTCGCATTTCATTTTCGGGTACAGTGTCTGATGGACTAACAACTATTGGATAAAAATTCATTTTTATTTTTTTCGAATTTGCATCTGCAATAATATCTTTCATCGAGTAATTGCTTAATGGTTTTTCTAAAGGTGGTGCATCGCCAATTAACACTACCATGCGCTTAGTTTTAGATTGCCAAAAATTTTCTTTTTGTGCTTCAAAATAGCCATCATAAACCGATTCTGGGTAATCATCACCGCCTGTAACTTTTATTTCGTTAATAAAATCATAGGCTAATTCATAATCATAATTAAAACATTTATATGAATACCAATCATCGCCATCCGAATTTTTATCGCCATAAAGCGCAATAGCTAAGCGCACATGATATTTTTTGAATGTGCCCACAATTTGATGTAAGCCTTTTTTTATAAATGTTAAATCATCATACATGCTGCCCGTTTTATCAATTAATAAAAGTACATCAGCATCTTCCTCCATATTTTTATTTAATACATTAATAATTTCTTTTTTAATTAATGTAGATGATGCTACAATTGAGATTTCACCGTTAGATTGTTTTGCTAATTCTCCAAATTTTTCAACCGTTGAGCTATCAATATATTCCGAATTAAACACTTGGGGTAAATTAACTTTTGTGTTTAAAAGCGAATCTAAATAAATTCGTTGCTGATGAATTAAAGAAGTATCAACCGATAGACTATCAATTTTATGTTCAACTACTTGCTTTGTATCATTATCAAATGGTAATACAAAATAAGCCAAACTTCCCATGGATAGTACAATAGCAGCAGCCCATAATAACTTTGTTGATAGCGATGATGAGATTTTTTCGGCCGATTTATTATTTATTACTGAATCAAAATTTTTCTTTGCATTTATTTCCTCATCAGTAAGTTCAGTATGTGGCTTGGTGTTTAGGTATATATTTTCCATTGTTGTAAATTTATGACGTAATTATTTTTTTTAGTTTTTCTAAAACTCTATACAACCGCATTTTTACTGTGGCTTCATTTAATTCTAAAATTTCAGCTATTTCATGAAACGATTTTTTTTCAAAAAATCGCATTTCAATAATATCTAATTCACTTATTTGTAAATGTTGTAAAGCATGTTTTAGTTTGTAAATGTTTTCAATTTTTGTTTCATCAGGAAGTTCATCGGCAATCGCATTCAAATTCAAATTTTCGCAATTAATTACCCTTTTAATTTTATTTTGTCTGTGTTGTTGGTTTAATTCGTTTAAAACAATTCGGTATAACCAACTGCTAAATGGCAAACCATTTAATGTGTAATTTTTAATATTTGCCAAAGCTTTTGTAAATGAAATTGCTACTATTTCATAAGCCTCATCTTTAGATTGCAAACGCTGGTAAGCAAACCTGCAAAGCCTTGCATGGTATTTCGAATACAATGGTGCAAAAGCCGATACATCTTTTTGAGATGCTAAAATGTGTACATCATCATCATTTACAAAAGTTTCAACAGTGCTTGTTGTTGTCATGTATTTTTAATAGGATGTTTTAAATTTCAGAAATTTATATTTGTATAATGCAAAGCCTATTTAAAAGTAACATTTTTTTACGGAAATTATTTTAACTTTAATTTATAAACTAAACCCAAATTCATTTCCTAAATTTATGCGGTGAAAGAAACTCGATTTATAGAACAGAATAAAGAAAAATGGAGTCAGTTTGAATCGCATCTAAAAGAACCTAATATAGATAGCGACGAACTGAAAAATATTTTTATTCAGGTAACCGATGATTTATCGTATGCTCGAACTTTCTATAACCATAGGTCGGTAAAGGTTTATTTGAATGCTTTATCACAAAAATTTTTCACTCATATTTATAAAAACCGAAATAGTTTTTGGAAAACATTTAAAAACTTTTGGTTAGAAGATTTACCACAAATTTGCTATACCGAACGCAAAACAATTTTAGTGGCTTTTATTGTATTGTCTATCAGTATTATCATTGGTGCATTTTCGGCAATGCATGATAAAACATTTGTAAACACCATACTGGGCGATAGTTATGTAAGCATGACTAAAGAAAATATTGCCAAAGGAAAACCATTTAATGTATATGCCGATCAAAATCAATTTGATATGTTTTTATCAATTGGTACTAATAATTTAAAAGCTTGTTTTGTTACTTTTATTTTCGGGTTGTTGTTTGGCATTGGTTCGTTGGGTATGCTGTTGTATATGGGTATCGAGATTGGTGCATTTCATACTTTTTTTTATCAAGTTAGTAAACAATTATTACTAGGTTCGTTGCTTACCGTTTGGCTACATGGCACTATCGAAATTGGTAGTTTAATTATTTCGGCAGCCGCAGGTTTATCTTTATCTCGGGGCATGTTATTTCCTGGTACATTCAGCCGCTGGCAAGCTTTTCAGCTTTCGGGCAGAAGAGCAGTTAAAATGATTTTAGGAATTTTTCCGTTCATTATTATTGCTGCATTTATCGAATCTTTTATTACCAGATATGCCGATACACCAGCCTGGGCAAAATTAATTTTGATTTTAGCATCCTTAATTTTAATGATTGGCTATTTTGTTTGGTATCCAATTCGTAAAGCTAAAAAAGGTTTTTATAGTGGCATTAGCGACATACAATTACCCGATTCATCCGCTAATAAAATCAGCATTCCGCAAGGCATTCAAACCAATAGCGATTCGTTAGGAAATACATTTTTATTATTTTCGAAAATAATAAAACCTTATTTTTTAGCATCCAGTTTTATTTCGTTGGCTTGTACTTTATGGTTTATGTTTTATCATGTATTGCCACAACATAATGGCGAAAATTATTTTTACGATTACTCCTATTTTACCAATTTCGAATCGGCATTTGATATGTTTTTAAACTGGGCGAAATTTGGATTTATGCAAGCCCTGTATTTATTAATATTGGCTTTTATGTTTGTATTTATGAGTTATCATTTGCAAAAAAAATGGACAATTGTTTTGCCTTCATTTGGTACTTATTTTTTTCGAAAAATAATATTGGTGTTGCCTGCTGTAATGCTTGTAAATGTTGTATTATTAATTCCTTCGTGGTGGAAATTATTAGCCGTTGTGGTTGAATATCCATTGCTTTTTATTTGGTGTTTTATTATTTGTTTTGAAGATGTAAAATTTGTTGAATCGTTTCAAACCGCATGGAAATATTATTGGGGAAGCATTGTAAAAAACATTGGATTAAATTTAATTATCGTATCGCTTATTGCCACCTTGTTTGCCATTTTGGGCAACCCATATACCAGCAACGTATTGTTTGGTTATTACAAAAATATTATTGAATGGAATATTAGTTTGGGTGAAGAATCGTTGAGCAAAATTTATTTTTCAACACAATTTTTTATTACCTGCTTTGTATCATTATTATCCATTAGTATTTGGTTTATTAGTAATGCAATGCAATATTTTAGTCTTCGTGAAATTCATAAAGCAATTGATTTAGAAAAACGTGTAAACGAAATTGGAACCACAAAATGAAATTGATTGCATTGTTAAAAATATTATTCAGCTTCTTCGAAAATTCACCATCCTTCTCTGAAGGTAGGATGAGGTTGCATAAAAAGAATTTGCGAAGAAGCCTATTCTATCGGCTTATAACCATAGCATTCATCATGCTTTTGGCTACATCGATTTATGCAGCTAACGAAAAAAAATTAAACCATGATAAATGGGAAAAGCTGACCAAAGATTTAAGTTATCAGGATGATATTAAAAAAGTTCAGAAAGAAAAACAGGAGCGCAATAATTCCAACAAAGAAAAAAATCTATCAAAACCAATCAACGTTCCTAGTTTTAATTTAAGTGGTTTGGCGCAAATTATTTTAATCGTATTGGTAGTTATTTTGTTGGTGTATATCATCAGCAGATTTGTTACCAAAGGCATTACCACTAATCAATCTGTTGAATCATTACATATTGATACGGATACAGCCGAAGAAAAATTATTAGAAACAGATGTAGATTATTTATTGAATAAAGCAAAAAATGCAAAAGATTGGCGGCTTGCCTTGCGCATTTATTATTTAAAAATGTTGAAGACATTGCATGAATTTAATTACATAGAATGGCAAAAACAAAAAACCAATTATCAATATAATATTGAATTAAAAAACTGGCATGCATTAGCCGATTGGAAAAAAATTACGCATCATTATGAACGCAGTTGGTATGGCGAAAAATACATCAATGAAGTTGAATTTAATGAACAAGAAAACAAGTTGATACAAATGCTTCAACAGATTAAAACCCAACAACCATCAACACTTAACTAATGCAAAAAAGTAATCTGAATGCTTTGTTGGTGTTTGTTGTATTAGGCATTTTTGCATACCTAATTTGGTTGTTTTATTACAATGTTTCGCCCACATATAAATGGAATGAAACATTGAAAAAAGATAATACCGAACCTTACGGATTAAGTGTATTTTATGAATTATTAAAAGATAGCCGCAGCGAAAAAGATTTTGTGGTAATGGATACTAGCATCAATGAATTAAAAAAATTGATGCAAAAAAACCCAACAAATATGAATTACATTTTGGCTGGAAACACTGCTGATGGCTTTGATGACAGCAGTGCAACTATTTTAAAACAATTTGTAGAGAAAGGAAACAATGCATTTATTATTTTAAAATCATTTCCATATTCATTAAATACTAAACTGAAAATAGGAAAATTCAGAATGAGTTATTGGGTTGAAAATGTAACGCCTGCTAATGATTCAACAACTCAGTTCGAAGTTTCAACTGATTCATCAAAAACAATTAAATATATTGATACATCATTTAATATTGCCTTACAGCAAGATTATAAGGATACAATTATTGATTCGTTTGTGATTGTAAATAAGGATACCACCGAAAGATATTTAATTCATAAGGAATATTATTTTTCGAATTTTTATTATACCAACCCAGCCCACGAAGCCCAACTGAATTATGCTTCAACCAATTTGAAAGAAATGAAAAATTGGAGTTATGATTATTTTGATGCAATAGATTTTAAAGAATATAATTGGGGATATTTAGAAACACCAAATTTTTCGGATTCAATAACTTATGATTCGCTAGGTGTACTGAATGATAGTTTTTGCAGTTTTATAAAAATAAAATGTGGCAAAGGCAATATTTTTATTCACGCTATTCCTATGGCATTTACTAATTATCAATTAACAGAAGAACGCAAGTTTGATTATGTAAATAATTTTTGTAGCTATTTTAATTCGGGCAAAATAATTTGGGATGAAGCAAGCCTTCATGAAAAGCAAAATAACAATAATGAAAGCAACGAACCACATGCTACACCATTGCAATACATTTTTGCCAACAAAAGTTTGAAGTGGGCTTGGTACACAGCTTTACTGGGCGTTTTATTATATTTAATTTTTCATATCAAACGTCAATTGCCAACTATTTCTATCAAATTACCAAAGCAAAATACATCGTTAGAGTATGTTAAAAATATTAGTTTTTTATACTTCGGAAAAAAATCGCATCAGAATATTGCTATGAAAAAATGGAAATTATTTTCTAATTTTTTACAACATCGCTATGGCGAAAAAACTGATAATATTAATGATGAATGGATAGAAAGATTGGCGCAAAAATCGGGCGTTGATAAAAATGAAATTGCAAAATTAGTTGCTGCATCGCATAAAAATTTATTAGTGGCAAGCTACGAAGCCAAAGATTTAATTGAACTGCATCAGCATCTGCAATACTTCTACGAGCATTGTAAATGATTTTATCCAATAATAAAAACGGCTGGGCGTTTATTCAAATCGGGTATATTATTTTTCCAATCTATAATTTTTTTTGTTTGAATAAATTCGGATGGAAGTGTTATATCTGCTGCAATGCACAGCAAAGTATTAGGCATACAAAATGAAATTAGATCTTGCAATAGTTGATTATTTCGATAAGGCGTTTCAATAAAAATTTGTGGTTGATTTTCTTTGATTGTCAACAACTCTAAATGCTTTATTTTTTTATTTCTTTCGTTTTTATCAATTGGTAAATAGCCAGTAAATGCAAATGATTGCCCGTTCATACCGCTTGCCATTAATGCCATTAAAACAGAACTAGGGCCAACCAACGGAATTACTTTAATGTTTTTTTGATGAGCCAATTTTATTAATGCAGCACCAGGGTCGGCAATGGCTGGCACCCCAGCTTCACTAATAATACCACAAGTTTTGGTAGTAGTTATTTTTAAAAATTGTTGTAATTCATCAGGTGTTGAATCTTTGGTAAGTACATGCCATTCAAAATCATCAATCTTTTTTTTTACCGAAATTGCTTTTAAAAAATGTCGAGTAGTTTTTAAATTTTCTGAAAATATAACTTCGCAATTTTCTAACACATTTTTAATTTGTGCTGGAAGTATTGCTGTATCAGCATTGCCAAGATGTGTTGGTATTAAATAAATCATGCCTAAAATTATTTAGTAAAAATAGAATTGAATTTGATATAATAAAAAAATCCAAAACTCATGTTGTAAGTTTTGGATTTTTTATGATTTGTTTTGAAATGAATTACGAGTTGGTTGGCATGTAATTCAAATCGTTATTCTTTTTTAGTTTGATAATGCCCGTGGCATTAAACAATAAAATTAAAGGATACATTGGATCAAACTCGTGCCATTTAAAACCAAAGTTTGCTCTGCCACCATATTGATGATGATTATTGTGGTAAGATTCGCCCCACATTAAAAAATCGAATGGTAATAAATTTTTGGCTGTATCATCTAATTTAAAATTAGTATAACCATAACGATGAGCATACCAATTGATGATAACACCGTGAACTGGGCCCATTAAAAAATGAATAGGTAAAAGCAACCACCACCAAAGGTTTGGCGCAAAATAAGCATAAATACCAATGTAGATAGCCACCCATAAAAGTCTTACCGTCCAGCTATCAAAAATTCGTTCAGCAGCAGGCCAAGTAGGTACATTTTTTTTATAGTTAGGTGTTACATCTGTAGCTCTGTCGTTTAAAATGTCGTTGTAGCGAAGTTTTGTTTTCCACATCATATCAAATAAATTTTTTGAAAATGATGGTGAATGTGGATCATGTTCGGTGTCAGCATGAGCATGGTGTAAGCGGTGCATAATGCCATAAGCCGAAGGACTTAAATAAGATGAACCTTGAAAAATACCACTCAAAATGATAAAGAATTTTTCCCATCCTTTGCTCATAGTAAACATACCATGTGCTGAATAACGATGATGAAAAAATGATTGAGTGAAAAGGGATAAATACCAATGAGCGATAAAGAAAATAATGATAACTGCCATATTAATTTTGAAAATAATGAAGTGCAAATGTAGATGTTAAAGTTCAGATTAAATACATATCTGATGAAAATCAGTTTTTTGTTGATGTAAAATCGAGCATATTCAATTCGGCATTTACATTTATAAAATCGTGTTGCATGTTAGATGCAAGAACGATTATTCGATGTAATGCATATTGTTGAATCAGATTTTTATACCAATCAATTCCCCATTCATCAAGGTTTGAGGTAGGTTCATCCAACAATACCATTTTTACATCAGCTAATAAAGCCAATGCAACTTTTAAGCGTTGTTTCATGCCTGTGCTAAATGATGAAATAGGTTGATGTGCTTGTTGTTGAAGATGTGTGATTTGGATAATGGCAGCAGTATCGATGCCTGATAACCAAGGTTTAAATTTACTTTGAAATTCAATCATTTCAGTTAATGTAAATTCTTCGGGTAATTCTGTAGCCGGTGAACACCATGTAAGGTATTGAAAAATTTCATCTGAATTAATTGAATTATTGTGCTCATCAATCCATTCAATAATACCTTCGGAAGGCGCTTGATAGCCCGATAAAATACTCATTAATGTGGTTTTGCCCGAACCATTTGAACCTTTAATGGCAACAATAGATGGGCTTTTAATATCGAGATGTAGTTCACGAAAAATCCACTGATAGTTGTATCGTTTGCCGATATTATTCAGCCGAAGATTCATTACGTTTGCTATATCCTTTAATAATTCCACGAACACTATTTCTAATAAAATCAACTATTTCATCACGTTCGGATGAAAAAGGTAATTCACGTTCAACCATTGCTACTGCTTTGCTTACGCTTAAACCTTTAATAAAAATATATCTATAGATATCTTGAATTCGATTTATTTGATCTTCGGTATAACCTCTTCTTCTTAAACCAACAGAATTAATCCCCACATACGATAAGGGTTCACGGGCAGCTTTTACAAACGGAGGTACATCTTTACGAACCAATGAACCACCTGATATAAAAGCATGTTTACCAATTTTTACAAATTGATGAACGGCTGTCATACCACCCAATATTACCCAATCATCTACTTCGATATGACCAGCTAAATTTACATTATTTGCCAAAATACAATTATCGCCTACAAAGCAATCGTGTGCAATATGTACGTATGCCATTAGCAAGCAATTGCTTCCCACAACCGTTTTGCCAGCAGCTTTTGTACCACGGTTAATAGTTACACATTCTCTAATGGTAGTATTATCGCCAATAATGGCTAATGTATCTTCGCCTTCAAATTTTAAATCTTGTGGTACAGCCGAAATAACTGCGCCTGGAAAAATGCGACAATTTTTTCCAATTCGTGCGCCTTCCATAATGGTTACGTTAGATTCAATCACTGTTCCTTCACCTATAATTACGTTTTTGGCAATAGTTACAAATGGTTCTATTACTACATTTTTTGCAATATTTGCTTGTGGATGTATGTATGAAAATGGTTGATTCATTCGGAATATTTATGATTGTTGAATGATGATTTTTGAATTTTAAAAAATGAATTTTGATTTAGAGTAAAATGAATTTCAAAAGTTTAATCATTCATCATAAATCTAAAATCATAATTTTATACAACTTCTTCTTTTTTTACAATTTTAGCTATCAATTCGGCTTCGGTTACAATTTTATTGCCTACATACGCTGTGCCTTTCATTTCGCAAATACCACGACGGATGGGGCTTAGCAGTTCTAATTTCAAAATCAATGTATCGCCTGGGATTACTCTGTTTTTAAATCGGCATTTATCAATTTTTACAAAGTAAGTATCATAATTTTGTGGGTCGGGTACAGTGCCTAATGCTAAAATTCCGCCTGTTTGTGCCATAGCTTCAATTTGCAAAACACCTGGCATCACAGGATTTCCAGGGAAATGACCTTGGAAAAAATGTTCGTTGAATGTTACATTTTTTATTCCCACTACATGTGTATCACTCATTTCTATTATTTTATCAACCAATAAGAATGGATATTTATGAGGCAATGATTTTTCTATCTGCCGAATATCAAAAATTGGTTTTTCGTTAGGGTCGTAATAAGGAACTATGTTTCTAGTTTTGGCAGATTTAATATATGCTTTTATTTTTTTTGCAAATTCTACATTGCTAGCATGACCAGGGCGGCTGGCAAATATTTTTCCTTTTATGGGTGTACCAATCAATGCTAAATCGCCAACTACATCTAATAGTTTATGACGGGCTGGTTCGTTTTGGTAACGCAAATCAACATTATTTAAAATGCCTTCTTGCTGCACACTTACTTTTTCACGATTAAATAATTTGGCTAATTTATTTAATTCTTCTTCGCTTACTTTTTTATCTACCACTACAATGGCGTTGCTTAAATCGCCACCTTTTATCAAATTGTTATCTACCAAATGTTCTAATTCATGCAAAAAACAAAATGTACGTGATGCAGCAAAATCAGATTTGAATTCTGAAATATTATGAAGCGTAGCATGTTGTGTTCCTAATACTGGTGAGTTGTAATCCACCATCACACTAATTTGATAATCTTCAGCAGGTACAGCCGTCATTTCTACTTTTTTTACCGAGTCTGTATATTGTATAGTGGTATTAAGTTGAAAATATTCTCTAACTGCATTTTGCTCTTCTACACCAACTCGTTCAATAGCATCAATAAATGGTTGCGACGAACCATCTATAATTGGAACTTCCATTCCATCTAGTTCAATTAATACATTATCTAACTCCATACCCACCAATGCTGCCAATGAATGCTCAACAGTTGCCACTCTGGCGCCATTTTGTTCTAATGTTGTACCTCTCGATACATCTACTACTAAATCTGCATCTGCATTAATAATGGGCATTCCTGGTAAATCGATTCTTTGAAATTTGAAACCATGATTTATTGGTGCAGGTTTAAAGGTTAATGTCACTTGCTTTCCAGTGTGAAGACCAACGCCCGAAATGGTTACAGGGGCCTTCAATGTTTTTTGCATGTCGCTCATTTTGTATAATATGTATATCTTGGTAAATAAAAACTTAAAATAAAAGTCAGCAAAAATATATCTTTTAGCTGTTAATTTTTCATAAATATTTTATCGAATTAATAATGATAGAGAATGTAGTTAGTGCAAAGTGAGAAATAATTTTTAAGCACTACCTATTTCATTTAAAAATTAATGATGCGTTTCTTATCTTCGCCACTTCTCATTTTCAAATCTTACAATCAAAAAATTAAAAATAAATTATGGCTTACGACATCGAAATGATTAAAAAAGTTTACGCTGAAATGCCTGCTAAGATTGAGGCTGCACGTAAATTGGTGGGCAAACCACTTACCTTAACTGAAAAAATTCTTTACACCCACTTGCATCCTGAAATGGTGGCGGCAAACTTTCAACGCAGTAAAGACTACGTTGATTTTGCTCCAGACCGTGTGGCGATGCAAGATGCAACAGCTCAAATGGCGTTGTTGCAATTTATGACTTGTGGTCGTAAAACTGTTGCTGTGCCTTCATCGGTGCATTGCGACCATTTGATTATGGCTAAAGATGGTTCAAAATCTGATTTGGAATTTGCCAACGCAGAAAGCAAAGAAGTATTTGATTTCTTGGCTTCTGTATCCAATAAATATGGCATTGGTTTCTGGAAACCAGGTGCAGGAATTATTCACCAGATTGTTTTAGAAAATTATGCTTTCCCTGGTGGAATGATGATTGGTACTGATTCACACACGGTGAATGCTGGCGGCTTGGGAATGATTGCGATTGGTGTTGGTGGTGCTGATGCAGTGGATGTAATGGCTGGTTTAGCTTGGGAATTGAAGTTTCCAAAATTGATTGGTATTAAATTAACAGGAAAATTAAATGGCTGGACATCTGCAAAAGATGTGATTTTGAAAGTGGCTGGAATACTTACTGTAAAAGGTGGAACGGGCGCTATCGTGGAATATTTTGGTGAAGGCGCTACTTCAATGAGCTGCACAGGCAAAGGAACAATTTGTAACATGGGTGCTGAAATCGGCGCTACTACTTCAACATTTGGTTATGATGAAAGTATGAGTCGTTACTTGAAAGCTACTGGCAGAGCTGATGTTGCAGCTTTGGCTGATGGCATTGCACAACATTTAACTGGCGATGCTGAATGTTATGCTTCCCCTGAAAAATATTTTGACGAAGTAATCGAAATTAATTTAAGTGAGTTAGAACCATATATCAATGGACCTTTCACACCAGATTTAGCTACGCCGATTTCTAAAATGAAAGAAGCTATGGTGGCTAACAATTGGCCTGCTAAAATTGAAGTGGGTTTAATCGGAAGTTGTACCAACTCTTCTTACGAAGATATTTCAAGAGCTGTTAGTTTAGCAAAACAAGTTTCTGAAAAAGGTTTGAAATCAAAAGCTGAATTCGGCATCAATCCTGGTTCGGAGCAAATTCGTTATACAATTGCTCGTGATGGATTTATTGATGTGTTTGATAAAATTGGCGCTAAAGTTTTTGCCAATGCATGTGGCCCTTGTATTGGTATGTGGAGCCGTGTAGGTGCTGAAAAGAAAGAAAAAAACAGCATCATTCATTCATTCAACAGAAACTTTGCTGCTCGACAAGATGGTAACCCAAACACTTATGCGTTTGTGGCTTCGCCTGAAATCGTTACAGCATTGGCTATTGCAGGTGATTTAGGATTTAATCCATTAACAGATACTTTGACTAACGAAAAAGGCGAACAAGTAAAATTGGATGCACCATTTGGTGATGAATTGCCAACTAAAGGATTTGCAGTAGAAGATGCAGGCTTGATTACACCAATGGCTGATGGCAGTGGTGTTCAGGTAAATGTTGCGCCTGATTCAAAACGTTTACAATTATTAAGTCCGTTTGCAGCTTGGGAAGGAAAAGATTTGATGGGCTTGAATTTGTTGATTAAAGCAAAAGGAAAATGTACCACTGACCATATTTCAATGGCTGGTCCTTGGTTAAAATTCCGTGGACATTTAGATAACATCAGCAACAATATGTTGATTGGTGCTGTGAATTTTTTCAATGAAAAAACCAACACTGTTAAAAATCAATTGACTGGTGAATACATGGGCGTACCCGATACACAACGTGCTTACAAAGCTGCTGGCATTGGAGCAATTGTGGTGGGTGACGAAAATTATGGTGAAGGTTCAAGTCGTGAACATGCAGCTATGGAGCCACGTCATTTAGGTGTTCGTGCCATTTTAGTAAAATCATTTGCTCGTATTCACGAAACCAATTTGAAAAAACAAGGTATGTTGGCTTTGACTTTTGCAAACAAAGAAGATTACAACAAAATTCAGGAAGATGATAAAATGGATATTGTTGGCTTAACTTCATTTGCTCCAAACACACCATTGACAGTGGTTTTACACCATAAAGATGGCAGCTCTGAAAACATTACAGTAAACCATACTTACAACGAATCACAAATTGGCTGGTTTAAAGAAGGTGGTGCATTGAATGTGATTAGAAGAGAATTTAAGGCATAAATAACTTTTCAAGTTTGGCGAACTTTTAAAGTCCGCCAAACTTTTTTCAAAAGAGCAACTCAAAAATGGGTTGCTCTTTTTTTATTGATAATTAAGAAAAAAACGAATAGCGAATTTCACATTATTTATATTTGTACAACAATGTTTAAAGAAGTTGAAAGATATTATCAATTGATTTATCAACTAATGATTATTACAGCAATAATCTTTAGTTGTGTATTTATTTTAATAAAGGATTTATTTCGAAGGACTAAAGCGTATTTTAAGTATTTTATTTTAACTAGCCTTCTGTTGTCTGTTGGTTTAGGATGTATGGAGTACTGGGATTACAGCATTGTAGGCATCAACAACACTTTTATTTATTTTGGTACTTTGTTAACTTGTTTATCTGCTTTTATAATTTCAGTTTTAAACAAAAAATATGGCGTTTGGAAAATTATTTTTTCCATTGGTGCATTTGTCATTAGTTCTTTCTTGGTTTTTGTAGCATATTTTATTTTAACGGAATTTTATTCTAACCGTCCTTATTATAGTTGTAAATTAAACAACAAGATTACTCTTGAATTTGAAGAAACTTTTTTAGATGCCTATGCATATAATTTCAAAACAAAAAACTTTTTGTTTATTGAAAAAAATAACTTGTTGTATTTAGGTAACAGTCGTTGTTTCTCTGATAGTGTAAAAATAGTTTATAGGAGTGATGATAGTGTTGTGTTTGTAATTGTTGGATTAGACCGTTTTAACGGTAAATACGATACATTGACAAAACAATATGACACTGTCAATGATACATTAACAATAAACAAAAATATGGAATTAAAGTGGGTCAAAAAGAAAGGAGATTTGGACAATAAAATTTATTCATTAAAATAGAATTTTGAAAATAAAATCATTGCTTCTTTCTGCATTTCTCCTCCTCCCATTCTGCCTCATCAGCGATTGGCTAATTCATCAACATTATTTTTTCAAACAAGAATATTGGGGTTTGTATGATAATTGGGTGCATGGAATGATTGCTGTGTTGATTGCATTGCCAATTCTCTCTACAAATAAGTTTGGCGAACCTTTAAGGTTCAGCAAACTTTTGCAAAATGCAATCATTGTTTTCTTAATTGCTTCATTGCTCGATTTAGACCATTTTGCTGTCAACTTTTCTTTCTCGTTAACCAAAGCCATTTCACTCACAATGAGGCCTGCAACACATAGCATCACGTTTGCCATTGCAGCTGCAATTATTTATTTCATCATCACAAAAAATAAAAAATGGACTTGGTTAATTTTTATGGCAATCGCATCGCATGTGGTTAGAGATGCTTATGGTGGCGGCACTCCTATTTTTTATCCATTATCTACTTCAATGATTCCATATTGGAGTTATGTAATAACGGAATGGGCTTTTCTTATAATCTCATTTTATTTATTTTAAAAACAAGCAATTACTTAAACTTACAAAAGCATTAATCTTTTAATTTTGTATTTTTAGCAATCATGAAAAAAACATCAAATGCCGAATTAATTAGGCTAAACAATATTGATTTTAAAGCATCAAATAAAACACCCATCATTATCATTTTAGATAATATTCGCAGTCATCACAATGTAGGCTCGGTGTTTAGAACGGCGGATGCATTTTTAGTTGAAGCTATTTATATATGTGGTTATACCCCACAGCCGCCACATCGTGATATTCATAAAACAGCATTGGGTGCTACAGATACTGTATCATGGAATTATTTTGCAACCACTGTTGAAGCTATACATCATGCAAAATCATTAGGTTATCAAATTGCTGCTATTGAACAAGCCGAACCAAAAACAGAATTACAAAATTATTTGCCTGCCTCAAAAGTGGCTTTGGTATTTGGTTCGGAAGTAGGTGGTGTAGATGATGAAGTGATGAACCATGTTGATTTATGTATCGAAATTCCACAATTCGGCACAAAACATTCTATCAATATTTCAGTTTGCTGTGGAATAGTATTGTGGGATGTTTTTAAGAAAATGCAATGGAAATAAATTTATTTTGCAACTCAAAAATTTTAATCAACTAAAAAAATATAAATGAAACTTGTTTCTTATTTCAATGGCGATGAAGACCGCTTAGGATTATTGATAAACGATAATGTGTATGATATGAATCAGCTCGACCCAGCATTGCCAACCAACATGGAATTTTTTTTACATGCTTGGGATGAAATGTTTGATTTAGCAAAACATTATGATGAAGAAATTAAAGCTGGTAATTTGCCGAAAGCAAAATTCAAAAGCATTAATGATTTAAAATTGTTAGCACCCGTTAATCGCCCTACAAGTTGTCGAGATGGATATGCATTTCGCCAACATGTAGCCGCTGCTCGTAGAAACCGCAAAGTGCCTATGATTGAAGAGTTCGACCAATATCCAATTATGTATTTTACAAATCATAATGCCATTCAAGGTCCTGGCGAAATAAAATGTATGCCCGATCATTTTCAAAAATTAGATTTTGAATTAGAAGCAGCAATAGTAATTTGTAAAGAAGGCAGAAATGTAAAAGCTGCTGATGCTGATAGCTATATTGGTGGCTTTATGATTATGAATGATATGAGCGCAAGAACATTACAAATGGAAGAAATGTTGTTGAATTTAGGACCAGCAAAAGGCAAAGATTTTTCAACTGTAATAGGCCCAATGTTGGTTACATTAGATGAATTAGAGCAATACAAAATACCATGTAAAGATGGACATACAGGCGATAATTATAATTTAAAAATGCGTTGTTGGGTAAATGGAAAATTAGTAAGCGAAGGAAATGTAGGAGATATGGATTGGACATTTGCCGAAATTATTGAACGTTGCGCTTATGGTGTAACCATTTGGCCTGGAGATGTGATTGGCAGCGGCACTGTGGGTACAGGTTGTTTTTTGGAACTAAATGGAACAGGAAAATTAAACGACCCAAATTATCCCGAACAATGGCTACAAGCAGGCGATGAAGTGGTAATGGAAATTGATGGTTTAGGAAGATTAGTAAATACAATCGTAAAAGAAGATACTGATTTTTCAATTTTGAAATTGAAAAAAACTGTTTAATAAAATTTACTTTGTAAATAAAAAAAGAGACAACAAATTAATGTTGTCTCTTTTTTTTATTGAGCAATAAAAAATATTATTTTTTACAACATGTGCCTTCGCATTTGCAATTTTCGGGTTTGCAACCACCGTTTTTACAACAATCAGCGCTGCATTTACATTTGCCCGATGAACATGATTTGCAGCAAGATTTGCCCTTAGCTGCACACTCGGTTTTATTTCCTTTTTTGCAACACGATTTATTTTCGCCTGCAAAAGTTATTGTTGTTGTGCCTGCCAATACAAGCATGGCAGCTATTATTAAACTGTTTTTCATTTTTTGATAATTTGATTTTAATAAAAAATTGGGAGTACTTTTTTCATAGAAAATAATGAAATTAAGTCAAATTATTTGGCGGTCGGAATGCAGCTGAATTAAAATCTGAATGACTAAATAAATTTAATTTTTGATATTGAAATTCGGAAACTGAATGACAAATAAAATCAAACTGTTTTTCTTCAAATGCATATCCATTGCAACATGAACACAAAGAAAATGGATTGCAGGTTTTATCTTCGCAGCACGATTTTGATTTTTTTTCAGATTTTGAATGATGACTTGAATCACTGTCGCAGCAACTCATTTTGTAAGCTTCTTTTTTTATGCTTTTTACAATTGTTATTGGCAACAATTGTGGTTGAACAATCATGGCAATTACAATTAAAAACAATATGAAAGGTTTACATTTCATCTATCAAAGTTAATGTTTTAAAGCAAAGTTTTTAAAATCTATTCTAAACAAGAAGTAAATTTTATGATGTAAATATTTATGGATAAAAGTTCCTCAAACTTTTTGCTAATCAGTATTTTTGCCATTCAATTTTTTAAAAATGTACAGAACAAAAACTTGTGGCGAATTAAGAATTTCAGACATCAACAAAACAGTTACCCTTTGTGGCTGGATTCAAAAAATCAGAAAAATGGGAGCACTCACTTTTGTTGATTTAAGAGATAGATATGGCATTACGCAAATTGTTTTAGATGAATCAAAAAATCCTGAATTGCTGAAAACGGCTTTGGGAAGAGAGTTTGTGATTCAAGCCAGCGGCAATGTGATTGAACGTAGCAGCAAAAATTTGAACATTGCCACTGGTGAAATTGAAATTGAAGTAACTGAATTGAAAGTGCTGAATGCAGCCATCACTCCGCCTTTCACCATTGAAGATGATACCGATGGCGGCGATGATTTACGAATGAAATATCGCTTTTTAGATTTACGCAGAAATGCCATGAAGAAAAATTTGGAGTTGCGATATGCCGTGAATCGAGCAGCCAGAAATTTCTTACACGAAAATGGTTTCTTAGATATTGAAACTCCTTTTTTAATAAAAACTACACCCGAAGGTGCAAGAGATTTTGTGGTTCCAAGTCGAATGAATCAAGGTGAATTCTATGCCTTACCTCAATCACCACAAACCTTCAAACAGTTGCTGATGGTGAGTGGATACGACCGCTATTATCAGATTGTAAAATGTTTTCGTGATGAAGATTTACGTGCTGATAGGCAACCCGAGTTTACACAAATAGATTGCGAAATGGCTTTTGTAGAACAAGAAGATATTTTACAAATGTTTGAAGGGATGATAAAATCTATTTTCAAAACCGTAAAAAATATTGACTACAACGAGCCTGTGAAGCGGATTACATGGGATGAAGCGATGTGGAATTATGGAAATGATAAACCAGATATTCGATTTGAAATGAAAATTCAAAATTTGAAAACGCCAATTAACCTCATCCTAAATCCTTCTCCTTCAGAGAAGGACTTGAACAACCCCAAAGGCAATGTGGGTGGCGTTCCCCTCTCTGAAGGAGAGGGGTTAGGGGTGAGGTCGAAATGGGAAAAAAGTGAGGTTACAGGCTTTCAAGTGTTCGATAATGCAGAAACTGTACTTGCGATTTGCGTTCCAAATTGTGCTGAATATTCTCGTAAACAAACCGATGAATTAATTGAATGGGTGAAGCGTCCACAGATTGGGATGGGCGGTTTGGCATTTGTGAAATGCGCTGCTGATGGCACTTTCAAGAGTTCGTTCGATAAATTTTTTGATGCCGAAAAATTAAAATCGTTGTCAGAATTTTGCAACGCAAAACCAAATGATTTGATTTTAATATTGGCAGGCACCGAAGAAAAAACAAGAAAAGCAACTTCTGATTTACGAATGGAAATGGCTACCCGATTGGGTTTGCGTAAACCAGAAGAATTCAAATTGCTTTGGGTAATTGATTTTCCATTGTTTGAATATGCCGAAGAAGATAACCGTTGGGTGGCTCGTCATCACCCGTTTACATCGCCAAAGCCCGAACATATTGAGGTGATGATAAACAACAATCCTGCGATTGAAAATGCAGCCGATTATTTGAATCATCCGTACGCCAACATCAAAGCCAATGCGTATGATTTGATTTTAAATGGCAATGAATTGGGCGGTGGTTCGATAAGAATTTTTCAAAGAGAATTGCAAGAAAAAATGTTTGCAGCTTTGGGCATGACCAAAGAAGAAGCACAACATAAATTTGGATTTTTGTTGGGTGCATTTGAATATGGTGCACCGCCACATGGTGGGCTGGCGTTTGGTTTCGACCGCTTGGTGGCATTGCTTGGCGGCAGCGAAATTATTCGTGACTTTATTGCTTTCCCAAAAAATAATAGCGGCAGAGATGTGATGATGGATTCGCCATCAACCATTGATGAAAAGCAATTGAAGGAGTTGGGGTTGAAGTAGTTTATTGAATATTGTTGAATTTAAAATTGAAAATTATGCCAATACCAGATTATCAAACATTGATGTTGCCTTTATTGAAAACCATTAGTGATGGGAAAGTCCATTCTGTTCTTAATTCAGTTGAAATACTTGCCAAAGAATTTAATCTTTCAGAAGAAGAACTTAATGAGTGGTTGCCAAGCGGCAAACAGAAAACATTCTATAATAGAGTTTATTGGGCAAAGTCTCATCTTAAAATGGCAAATGTAGTAAGGAATGTTAGCAAAGGTTTGTTTGAAATTACTGAAAGAGGAAGGGCTATTTTAAAGCAAAATCCTGAATTAATTAATGTTAAATTTTTAGCTTCAAAATACAAAGATTATGATGATTTAATCGCTTCTTTTAGATACCAAAAGAAAGATGGTAAAAATGAAAAGAGTGAAATTGAAATTATTAGTTCTAAAACTCCAGAAGAAATAATTGAAACAGAATTTCAAGAGATAAAAAAGTCCCTTCAAGTTGAAATTTTAGCAAAAACTAAAAGTATACATCCATCTTTCTTTGAAAAATTAGTTGTTGAATTATTGGTCAAAATGGGCTATGGTGGCTCAATTTCAGAGGCTGGCAAAGCAACAAAATATACAAACGATGAAGGAATTGATGGAATCATCAAGGAAGATAAACTTGGACTTGATGTAATTTATATTCAAGCAAAAAGATGGGAAGGAAGTGTTGGCAGACCTGAAGTACAAAAATTTGTGGGAGCATTAGCTGGGCAAAAAGCAAAGAAAGGAGTTCTAATTACAACTTCACATTTTACTAAAGAAGCTATTGCTTTTGCTTCACAAATGGAAATGAAAATCGTTTTGATTGATGGTGAACAACTTTCACAATTGATGATTGACAATAATCTTGGTGTTGCAACTCAACAGGTTTATGAGCTAAAGAAAATTGATAGTGATTATTTTGGTGAAGAGTGATTCGGTAAATTGAAATGAATTTCTTCGTGCCACTCTGTGTTTTCTCCGTGAAACTTTGTGTAATGTTTTTTTCACCGAGTCGCACAAAGCAGCACAAAGGTTCGTAGAGAAGAATTTCAACAAATTGATTTATTTTTACAAAAACAGCAGCCATGAATATTCAATCTCAAAAACTTAAAACTATTGAGGGAATTGAGGTTGCACAAAAATCTAAAATAATTTTAATACAAAAAATTTATGTCAAACCAAACTTTGCAAAATAACTTTGAAGTTTTTAAAAAAGCATTTAATGACGAAACGAACTTAAATGCGGATGAAAACATGGCTTTGTACATTCAATATGTGGCTGCTCGATTTGCCGATTTGAATTATCAATTAAATACTGAAATTCTAAATCAGTTAAGAACTTTAAATTCTTATGCTCATGATATTCATTTAAAGAATAACTATTAGTTATTCAATTTTTTTGTTTGGAACTCTGCGTTTTCGCTATGACGTGGGATGCATTTTCAATAAAAAAGGGCAGCTATTTTTTTATTAGCCGCCCTTTTGATAGTGCTTTAAAACTGAAATTGATTATCGTTTCACTAGTTTTTGTACAATGCTTTGTCCTTCTGCATTTTGTATTTTGATAAAATAAATTCCACTAGCCCAATCAGTTGTTTTAATATTAATTTGGTGCTCGGTAGCTGCTAATGGTTTGCTTAAAATAGCAGCTATTTTTCTGCCCAACACATCAATTACATCTATCGTAATAGTAGATTTTTTAGCTAAGCTAAATTGCAGTAAACAATTATCAGTAGCAGGATTTGGGCTAATGCTCACATTGTTTACAATTAACTTAGGTTGATTAATTCCTACATTAGTAATCACAATTGTTTGGCAAGTTGAATCGCTGCATGAGTTATTGTCTGTAATTGTTAAGCAGGCTGTATAATTTCCATTTTGTGTGTATGTATGTGTGGGCGATGCTTGTGTGCTGTTAGCAGAGCCGTCTCCAAAGCTCCAATTATAAGTGCTTCCAAATATTGATGAAGTAAATGTTACATCTGTAATGTTTAATGAAGTAGTAAATGTTGCATCGGGTAATGGATTTACATTTACCACAATTGATGCAGTATTGCTGCAACCTGTAGCCGATGCAATGCCAGTAACTGTATAAGTTTGCGATGAGATTGGTGATGCAGTTACATTAGCTCCTGATGAAGGAGATAGATTTGCCGTAGGACTCCAATTATAGGTGTTTGCACCATTAGCAATTATAGGTGTAGATGAACCTTGGCAAATGGTAACATTTGAATTATTTAGTGTTACATTAGGATTAGGGTTAACAGCTATATTTACATGTATAGTATCAGAACATCCAGTTGAATTATTTGTACCTGTAATAATATAAGATGTAGGGGAAGTTAATGTAGCCGAAACCGTTGCTACATTTGGGTTAGCCAAGCCAGTAGATGGATTCCAATTGTATGTATTTGCGCCACTTGCTGTAATATTAGTTGCTTTACCATTGCATACAGCAGTTTTATTAATTGAAATATTTGGTAATGAATTTACATTAATAAAAACATTTTTAGAAGCTGTACAAGCAATACCGCCAATGGTATCATGTGTTGTGATGGTATAGGTAGTTGGTGTTGTAAAAAATGCTGTAACTGTATCATGTGTAGAATTGCTAATACCAGAAGTAGGACTCCAAGTATAATTTCTTCCACCACTTGCAGTAAGTTTTTGAGGTATGCCCAAACAAATTTTTGTAGGCGATACTGCAATATTTGTTGAAGCACCTAATACCAAAATAGTGTCTTGAGCCCATGCTGTACAATGGTTTGTGGTATTAGTGGTATAAACAGTATAGGTAGTAGTAACGGTTGGAGAAGCAATAACAGTGGCAGTGCTATTAGAATTTAATCCTTTTGAAGGACTCCAGAAATAGGTATTAGCACCACTTGCAGTTACTGATACTGTTCCACCATTACAGATAGTATCATTAGAAACAGTTAAAAGTGGAGTGCCTGTTACAGGTGTTAAACCTAAAGAAGTAACTAAACCATTTCTTACGCCCATTAATGTAGCCTGTATTCTAGCAGTTTGGTCAATTGTAAAAGCATTCATACAAGCATCATCAGTATAATCCATATAATTTTCAGTCATATCCACTCTATCGCCAGCATAGCTTTCATTACATGTATTTTGCGAAGCAGGGCAACCATAATTTGCCGATGAAGTAGGCGGTGTATCGCAGCATTCATCACCCTGCCCCGATGAAGCACAATTACCAGCATTCATACCAGCACATCCGCCTTGAAAGGTATGATATAAGTTTAACCAATGACCCACTTCATGTGTTAATGTTCTACCTAAATCGTATGGGGCTTGGGCTGCACCTTTTTCACCAAAGGCTGTATTATTAATTACTACTCCATCAGTTGCAGCTGTTCCGCCAGGAAATTGAGCATAGCCCAAAATACCACCGCTTATAGTACAAACCCATAGGTTTAAATATGCCGAAGTATTCCAAGGGTCATCACCATTAGTCGAATTACTTTTCATTTTATTAGTAGTATTAAAAGAAGTAGCCGAAGTATATTTATGAATAATACCATTTGTGCAATTTCCATTTGGGTCTCTTACAGCCAATCTAAATTCAACTTTTGTATCCGCTGCAATTGATTTAAAAATATTTCTTGTTGTCGCTGTATCAAAGTTTGTTCTTCTGTAATCATCATTCAATCTTTGCAGATTAGTATATACTGTTGAATCTGCTAAATCATCAGCCGCTGTGTTATAAAGAATATGAACTACAACAGGTATGATATATTGTGGAACGCTGTTTCCAGCTTTGCCTTTTGATGTATAAATGATATTGTTGGCAATCGTTCTTGTTTGTTGGGCAGCAGCAAGATATGATTGTTGTAATGCAGGATTATTAGTTATTTCGTTTTGGTAATATTCGTCAGTTGCACAACGAATTACTTTTTTTGTTTGAGCATTAGCAACAAACATGAATGCGAAAAAGCAGAAGAAAAGAGTAAGATTTTTTTTCATTTTTTTTGAATAAAATTTTGGAAAATAGTATTTCCAAAGATAAAAATTCAATTTGAAAAACAAAACTCAATCTTCTTGCACTTTTATTTCATCTTCAGTTAATAAATTTTCTTTTCTGAATTTTAAAAAAAGCTGTGCAACTGCCACCACATCTTGCTTACAATATTTTGCAATCTTCTTCAAATTATTTTCTTTATAAAAAACATGAGCTACATCTTTTCCTTCCATATCGGTTTTTGGTGTTTGGATGCCCATAATTTCGGTAAGCAAAGCAAGGCTGGTATAATGTTTAAAATCGCCAAATTTCCATAATTGTAAAGTATCAATTAAATGATTTACTTCAAATGATTTTTTGCCCGATAAATCAAAAATTGGCGGAATGCTAATTTGATTTACAATCATTCTTCGACAAATAAACGGAACATCAAACTCTTTGATATTGTGCCCTGCAATAAATTTAAAATCATTTCTGTTTTCAAAAACGGTATTAAATTCTTCTAATAATTGTTGCTCATTTTCGTTCGAAAAAGATTTTACGCTGAAAATATTTTTATCATTTTCTATTTTCAATCTACCAACCGAAATGCAAATAATTTTTGAAAATTCGGAATAAACACCTGCATGATTAAAAAATCCATCTGCCGAATTCATATCGCTTTCATGCTTAATAAAATTGAATTTTCTATCCCAAAATGTTTTTAGATTATCACTAAGCAAATCATAATTTTCTACCACAGGAACGGTTTCAATATCTAAAAAAAGAATTTGATGTATGGGTAAACTAGATAATAATTTCATGAAATTTAATTTATTAATTGAAATAAAATTAATCGGTTTTTTCTGATTCAAAATAATTTTTTACCAATTGTGCTTTTTGAAATCCAACAATGGCTGCCACTTCATCATACGAAGCCTGACGAATTTTTTCAACCGACCTGAAATGCTTGAGCAACTTGGTGTTGGTTGATTGACCAATGCCTTTTATTTTTTCTAGTTGAGGCATCAAAGTAGCTTTATCTCTTTTGTTGCGATGATGTGTAATACCAAAACGATGTGCCTCATCACGTAAATATTGAAGCAATTTTAACGAAGCAGATTTTTTTGAAACATGCAAAGGAATTGAATCATTAGGCACATAAATTTCTTCTAATTTTTTTGCAATAGAAGCCAAGCCAACTTTACCCACCAAATCTAATTTTTTCAAAACACCATAAGCAGCAGATAATTGTCCTTTGCCACCATCAATTAAAATCAATTGTGGCAATTCACCAGCTTCGGCAATTAGCCGACTGTAGCGGCGTTCAATCACTTCTTCCATCGATGCAAAATCATCTGGTCCAACCACAGTTTTAATATTAAAATGACGATAATCTTTTTTGCTTGGCTTTCCGTTTTTAAAAACCACCATCGCACTCACAGCGAAATCGCCTTGAAAGTTGGAGTTATCAAAACACTCGATGTGAAAAGGAACATCGGCTAATCGAAAATCTTTTTGCATTTCTTTTAGCACCGAAAAATCTTCGGTTTTCATCGTGTTATCTGGGTTGGCGGATAAAGATTTATCTCTAAAATAAATCACATTTTTTTCGCTAAGGTTTAGCAAATGTTTTTTATCGCCAATTATCGGAACTGTAATTTCTATTTTTCCTTTAAAGCCTTCTAACTCAAACGGAACAATGATTTCAGGCGATGTGCTTTCAAATTTTGTGCGTAAATATTCAACTGCATATTCTAATAATTCTTCTTTCGTTTCATCCAATTGTTGTTTCAATTCAATGCTATAACTTTGATTAATAGCACCATTTACCACTTTCATATAATTTACAAAAGCTGTGTTTTGTTCTTGCACCATACTAAACACATCCACGTTGGTGATATAAGGATTTACTACTGTACTTCTTTCTTTAAAAGTTTTCAGCGCATCCATTTTTTTCTTTGTCCAATCAGCTTTTTCAAATTCTAATTTTTCAACTTGCTGTTCTAATTCTTGTTTAAAAAAATCGAATACCACAGCCGTTTGCCCTTTGATAATATTTTTAAACTGACGAATAAAATCATCATACTCATCTTCGGTTTGTGCGCCAATACATGGACCTTTACAATTACCAATATGATACTCTAAACACACTTTATATTTCTTCTGCTCAATATTTTTCTTAGCTAAATTTAATGAGCAAGTACGAAACGGAAATAATTGTTTGGCAACTTCCAACACCGCATATACGGCTGTTCCCGAAGGATAAGGCCCAAAATATTCCGAACCATCTTTTATTATTTTTCGGGTAGAAAATACTTTTGGAAAAGGTTCTTTTTTAATGCAAATCCAAGGATACGATTTGCCATCTTTTAATTGAATATTATATTTTGGTTGATGCTCTTTTATTAATGTGTTTTCTAAAAGCAAAGCATCATTTTCAGTATTTACAATCGTAAATTCAATGCGTACAGCCTGCCGAATCATTAATTGCAAACGGCTTGGTTTGTCATTTAAACTTACAAAGTAGGAACTTACTCTGTTGAATAAATTTTTAGCTTTTCCCACATATAATATTACATTTTCAGCATTCACATATCTGTAAACACCAGGCTGATTGGGCAATTGCGGTTGAAATATTTTAAATTCTTCTACTGTCATTGATGCTGCGAAAATACATTGTTTTAAGAAGATGAAGATGATAAATTACTTTACAGTAATACGCACTATTTTCTTAATAAATAATTTGTTTGGTAGTATGCTTTGATGTAAGTTTGATTTTATAAAATATTTTTGAATATGGAATTACCATCAATTGTAGGCATAAAAATCAACGATATTATAACTATCACATTTACATTATTCGCCATTATTGATGTGGTAGGTTCAGTACCGATTGTAATCAATATCAAAAAGCAACACCCCGAATTTAAACCAGCTGGAACTACTTTATTTGCAGGTAGTTTGATGATTCTGTTTTTATTTGTAGGCGAACAATTATTAGATATTATTGGCGTTGATTTACGCTCGTTTGCCATGGCTGGTTCGTTTGTAGTTTTTTTATTGGGATTGGAATTAATATCAGGACGCAATTTTTTTAAATCTGAAAAAGATGCTGGCAGTGCAGGCAGTTTGGTGCCATTGGCATTTCCTGTATTAGCAGGTTCGGGTACATTAACTACTATACTATCATTAAAAGCAGTGTATAATGTTTACAATATTTTAATCGCTATTATCATCAATTTGGTGATTATGTTTTTAGTATTAAAATCAGTAGATTGGATTGAACGAAAATTAGGCAAAGCAGGCATATTAGTTTTGAAAAAATTCTTTGGTGTAATTCTGATTGCCATTGCTATCAAAATTTTTGAATCGAATTTTATGCATTAAAATTCATTTTGCCTATTCTTTAGTTTTAATTTAGCCGAATATTACTAATAACATCGTAGCCTAAAAATCCTTTTTTAATTTCAAGTGTTACAAATTTAAAATTGTCAATTTTTGCTTGTTGCCAAACTTGAAAAACCAATTGCTTACTTGCTCCATTATAATTAATTTCTAATGCTGGTTGGGATGGGTCAGTTCCGATTGAATGTTTATGTAAAATTTTAAACGATTTCGTTTCTGTATTTTTATCTGCCAAATAATAATTTAAAGCCATAAAGCAAAAAGAAGCCATGATACCAAAGGAAACTAAAGATTGCCCCAACGGATAAAGAATATTGCTTTTTTTGTAGGTATTCAAATATTTTTTTTTAATTATAAAAAATGCAACTATTGTTGCAATGCAAATCACTAAAATAATTATCCAAACTGGGACGATTGTTAATCTAAACAATGAGGTTCCTAGTATTCCTAAAGCCAATCCTACAAAAAATGTGATTGTGTAAAACGATTTATTTTCTAATATTGAATTCATTTATATTTGCAACTCAAGTTAACTGCAACTTTTTTATTTTTTCTAAATATCATTTTAAAGAAGTAAAACAAATATAACCTGTTCAACTTTATTGAGTTGATATTATAATTCCAAAAATAAAATTGTTTTTCCATTCTAAAATCTTTAAATTTGTTTGGTATAAATAAATTTTATCACCCTAAAATTTTATTGAGATGGAAGAATTTGAAGAGCAAAGCAATCAGAATCAAGACGAACTAAATCAGGCTGTGCAGCGCTTTGAAGAAATGCTGAACAGAAATAAAAGATATTATTTCGATCATCATATTTTATCGCAAATAATTGATCATTATATTGAATTAGATGAATTAAACAAAGCAACCGAAGCTGCTAATATGGCTGTTGAATTGTTTCCATTCTCTATTGAAAGCTGGCTAAAAAAAGCGCAAGTATTAATGGAAGACGACAAATATGACGCTGCCCTTAAAGTGTTAGAAAAGGCTGAAAACATGGAACCCAACGATACAAATATTATGCTGATGAAAAGCGATATTTTATTGTTAAGCAACCAATACCAGCAGGCTGTAGATATTTTAAAAATAGGATTAGCTAAAGCTGAAAAAGATGAAATTGATTTGTTTTATCTTGAGTTGGCTGATGTGTATTTTGAATGGGATGATTTAGAAAAAGCATTTGATAATATTGTGCTTTCATTAGAAAATAACATGAACAATGAATATGCTTTAAACCGCATTTGGTACTTAACCGAAGTAACGGGCAGGTATGAAGAAAGTGAGGCATTGCACAAAAAAATTATTGATGAATTTCCATTTAGTTATACCGCCTGGACAAATCTTTCGCAGGCCTATAGCGGATTAGATTTATACGAAAAAGCTCTGGAATGTTGCGAATATGCGATTGCCATTAATGAAAATATGGATACGGCTCATCGTGATGCAGGTGATATTTGTATTTGCATGAAGCAGTATAAAAATGCATTAGAGTATTTTGCTAAACTGCAATCGCTTGTAGTGCCCGATGCTTATGTATTATTCAATATGGGCTTTTGTTACGAAAAACTAAAAGATTTTAATAATGCTAGAAGCTATTACAACAGAAGTATTCAAGTAAATAGAAATTTTTCGGATGGCTATTTTCAAATTGCTGAAACCTATGCAAAAGAAAGTGAATGGAAAAAAGCAATTCCATATTATCGTACGGCATCAAAAATGAATGAAAATTATTTGCCATATCGAGGTAAACTGGCTAAGGCATTATTGATGAGCGAATATTATCGTGAGGCTGGAAAAGTATATTCTGAATTGATAGAACACAATCCCCGAAAAAAAACATGGTGGCTTGGGTTAATAAAAGTATATCTTAATTTAGGAAAAACAGATGATGCATTTTTTGCCTACAATCAAGCCGTAAGTTATATTGGCAATATGATAGATTTTGAATATGTATCAGTAGTGATTTTTTGGATGAACGGGCAGCAAAATGCTGCGCTGCTTGCATTAGAAAATGCTTTAGTTACAAATAAAAAGAAATACAAATTGATGTTTGATTTTTATCCCGAACTAATTCATGAACCAAAAATTAAAAAAGTATTGGTAAATTATTTGAAGAAATAGGATTATAATTTTGTTTCTTCTAACAATGTTTTTTCATCAATTGTTCCGCTATGGTGCCACACTAACTTTCCATTTTTATACAATTCAAAGTATGGAATGCTTTCAATATTTTTGGCTTGTAATAAATCGCTGTTTATATCAGCATCAATTTTTTTTAGTATCAATTTGTCGGTTTTATCTACTGCAATTTTTTCTATCATCGGCATCATTGCTTTGCAAGGCTTACACCATTTTGCATTAAAATCTACCAATACAAATTTTTCATTGGTAACCATTTTTGTAAATTCATCTATTGTTAATCCTTTTTCTGCAGCATTGCTATTAGTTACAATTGGTAGGTTTGCATTACGCCAGCTTATGATACCACCTTTCATATTATAAATTTCAATAAATCCCATTTCGCTCATATCTGTTGCAGCATTCGAGCTGCGCCCACCCGACAAACAATAAATAAATATAGGTTTTGATTTATCTAATTTCTCGATTTTGGTTTTAAAATCAGCATCATTATAATTAATGTTAATAGAATTTTGCAAATGACCGCCAATGTATTCTTCGGGCGTACGAACATCTATCAACAAGCTAGTAGAAGACGGATTGAGTTTTTTTTGAAACTCATCTACCGAAATAGTTTCATTAATTTTTTTTGTTGTTGAATTCGAATTTTGGCAAGAGATAAAGAATGAAAACGTGCAACAAATTGTAACGAGTAAAATATTTTTAAGCATCATTTTTTTTGCAATTTTATAAAAAAATAATCACTAATTCTGAAAATAAAATTGATGCTTACAATTGTATGCTTTGGATAGATGATTGATATTACATTTGTAAAAATTTTTTTAAAAAAAAATATTGAATGAAAAAGGTTGTTGTATTATCCTATTTTTTTCCGCCGTGTACTTTAACAGCGTCTTATCGAATAAAAAGTTGGGCTGATTATTTTCATGAAAATGGAATTTATCCTATTATCATTACTCGAAATTGGGATACTCCAATCCTGAAATTGGAAGATGCTGTAAAAGCATCGGGAACTGAATTGAAAATTGAAAAATTTGATACTTACGAAGTTCATTATTTGCCTTATAAATCATCATTACGTGATACTATTTACGAACACTATAGCGAAACACCATTAAAATATTTGAGTAAATTTTTAACAGCCGCCGAAATTATTGCTTCGTCATTTACCAATTTTTTAATTCCGCATAAAAATTTATACAACTATACTTTACAGTTTTTAAAACAGAATAAAGATGTAAAATGTGTGATTACATCAGGTAAGCCTTACGACCTTTTTCGATTTGGGTATTTATTGAAAAATAAAATTAAAATGCCTTGGGTAGCTGATTACAGAGACCCATGGAATACATTGCCAGCAGTGGTAATGAAAGATCATTTGCCGCTTCGATTGTATAATAAAATAAAATTTGTTGAAAAATTATGGGTAGGCTCGGCCACATTTTTCATTACAGTATCAACTGAAATAAAAAATGATATTCAGAATTTTACTGGTACAAAAGGTTATGAAATTTTAAATGGATTTGATGAAAATGATTATAAAAATGTGGTACACAAATCAACCAATCCAAAAAAATTATTGATAGTTCATAATGGTAGTTTGCCCCAAGTTGCTAAATCGGAAGTATTTATAAATGGGCTAATTCCGCTTATTGAAAAATATAAAAATGAAATTGAAATTGTATGTGAATATATTGGGGTAGATTTTACACCACCTGCCGCCGATAAGATTAAAAATTTATCGAAGGGGTATGAACAAAATTTTATTTGTACGAATAGAATTCCTAAAATTGATTTGTTAAATAAACTAGCCGAAGCAGATTGTTTTTTAATGATTGGGCATGATTTTAAAGG
Source organism: Bacteroidota bacterium (assembly GCA_046051225.1). Lineage (GTDB taxonomy): Bacteria > Bacteroidota > Bacteroidia > Chitinophagales > CAIODY01 > CAIODY01. Next base: position 216,905 of record JBJOOR010000002.1, read on the forward strand.
CTACCCAACTAGCAAAATTTTTGAATACGTGGCATTAAGGAAACCAGTAATTCTTTCGCCAAGTGATAATAGTTCGATGGAAGAGATTTTGGGAAATACTAAGCAATTAATTTTGGGGCATACAGTAGCACAAACAGCAATTGAATTGGAAAAAATTATTCAAAAAAAATTGCAGCAACAATCAATAGAAGTAGATATAGATTTGGAAGCGGTTGATAGTTATTCAAGGAAAAATCAAACAAGAAAATTTGCCGATTTAATTCACCAATATTTTAATTGATATTATTTTTAACACTCCGCCAAACCAATCGGCACATTCGTAGCCAAACCGCCATCAGCAGTTTCTTTGTATTTGGTGTTCATGTCCAAAGCCGTATCCCACATGGTTTTGATGACACTATCTAACGATACTTTCATTTGTGCTGAATCATTTTGCAACGCTAATTGCGAAGCCACAATGGCTTTTGCTGCGCCCATGGTATTGCGTTCGATGCAAGGAATTTGCACCAATCCGCCAATCGGGTCGCAGGTCATACCGAGGTGATGCTCCATGGCAATTTCAGCCGCTTGCAAACTTTGTTGCGGTGTGCCGCCCATACAAGCTGTTAATGCACCAGCCGCCATCGCACTGCTGACGCCAATCTCCGCTTGACAACCACCCATCGCTGCTGAAATAGTTGCACCTTTTTTAAACAAACTTCCAATTTCGGAAGCGGTACAAATGAATTTAATAATGTCTTCCTCTTTATCACCACCAGCCAACAAATGATAGTACATCAACACCGCAGGAACTACGCCAGCTGCGCCATTCGTGGGTGCTGTAACCACTCTGCCAAACGATGCATTTTCTTCATTCACTGCCAATGCAAAACAACTTACCCAATTCAAAGTATCGCTAAAATTTTTAGAAACAGATTTTACGGCATGTGTCCAACTATTCAAATCGTTGTAAGAAATTTCCTTCAATAATTTTTTGTTCATTTCGGCTGCACGGCGCACCACATCTAAGCCGCCGGGTAATATGCCTTGTGCATTGCAACCACGATACATGCACTCCATCATGGTTTGCCAAATGTTCAAAATGCCTTTTTTTGTTTCTAATTCACTGCGCCAACTCAATTCGTTTTGCAAAACTATTTCGGCAATTGTTGCATTATTTTCTTTGCAATAATTCAACAATTCATCCGCATGATTAATAGGAAATTTGAGTGTAACATTTTGCTTGGCTGAATTTTGTTGTTCACCTTCTTTTTGCACAAAACCACCACCAATACTGTAATACGTTTCTTTTATTGCAGAATTATTTTTCAAAATTGCTTCCAAAGTCATGGCGTTTGGATGTGCTGGCAATGATTCATTTTTCAAAAAAATCATTTCATCATCATACACAAAATCAATTTCGTGATGATTAGCCAACAACAATTTTTTGGTAGATTTTATTTTGTCAATTTTGAAATTGATTTGCGAAGTGTCCGTGGTTACTGGGTCTTCGCCCAACAAGCCCATCAAAATTGCAACATCGGTGCCATGTCCTTTGCCCGTTTTTGCCAACGAACCATACAAGCGCACGATGATTTTTTTTACATCGGCTAACTGATTATTTTTTGTGAGTTGCAAAACAAATTGCTCCGTAGCCCTCCATGGACCTAAGGTGTGTGAACTCGACGGACCAACGCCGATTTTCAACATATCAAAAACACTGATTGATTCGTGGCTCATTAGATAAAATTTTGTTGGATAAAATTAATTAAAATTCAACTTGCAAACTACCTCTAATTCCTAAAGGTTGTGCGTAAGGGAATTGTGTTTTGTCTAAATAGTTTAATCGCCAAATAAAATCTAAACGAAATACTTTAAAAATATTTTCTATTCCTGTGCTCAATTCCATGTATGGTTCTTTGTTTGGAATATTAAAATATTTATTGGTGTAATATCCATTCATGGTTTTATTTTGTTCGCTCATATTCCCCCAAAAACCTTTGCCACCAACAAATGTACGCCACTTTAATTTTTTGATAAGTGGAATATAATTTAATGGAAAACCACCAAAATATTCATACAAACTTGCACTGATATATTGGTCGGTTACAAATTCATATCTAGCTGCATTATTATACGAATACTTATTGTAATAATAAGTATCGTTGCCTGGCATTACAGCTAGCATAATCATAGGCAAATTTCCAAACACTTTTTCGGCTGCTACTGAATAATAAAAACTACCAATAGTTCCTGTGCTTTTTTCACCATCAATTTGCAATCTTATTTTACTATAACTAAATTGACTATTTAAAATTCCTTTAATGCCTTGCTTTAATTCTAAAGTTGCAATAGGATAATCGCTACCAATACTAGAACGTAAAAAATCGCCAGCTACAAATTTTTCATGGTATGCAAATCTGCTACGAAGGCTAATTTCAGTGATTTTATAATGTGGGTCGGTTTGCAAATCAACTCCATTAGTGGTATAAAAATCATTTTTAAAAAATGGATGTAATGAACTTTGTTTAATTGTAATTCGTTCGCCAAATCCACTTTTCCACTCTTTATTATAAGATATTTTTACCTCTTCATTGCCTGTTAGTTTTGAATAAGTTGGAACTCGTCTTACCATTGAGCTAAACAAATTATTTTCGCCTAATTGGTCATCAGTAAGATTATAGGTAACAACATCGTTCAGATACCGAAGCTTCAATTCTTGCCTTGGCAATTTTTTAAATATATACCAAGTGCTTAAATCGTATTTTATTTTTTTATCGCCAATGCCATAAGCAAATTGTGCATCGGCCCACATTTTTTTACTTACCAATTCGCTATTGGCTATACCAAACCCTATCCGTGAACCTTCTACATGATTAATAGCAAATACATTATAGTATGGTCCAAATGAAAAATATCCTTTAGTATAATATCCTGTTGATAGGGTTGTAAAGGCTTGTTGGTAATGGCGAAATGCTGGTACTTGCTGAATAGTATCTACCATTTTATAAATATTCCGTTCGTTTTTGCTTAATGAATCGTAGCGATTATTTAGCCAAAAATCTGCTGGTTTTGCAGTTGCTCCTTGTAATACTACTAAATCTTGATGGTCGGCAAATGCAGTGTCAATCATGGGTTGATTAACTTTAATGTTTCTATATTGCGTAGTTTTTCTACCAATTACACCTGGTTTTTCTTTTCCTGCGGCAATAAAACTTACAATAAATTTATCTTTATTCATCATCCATAAGGTATCATTTAGGGGGATATAATTTTGAAAAACAGAAATCCGTTTTATGAAATTAATATTGGCTCCATCGGCTATCGTCATACTTATTTGTTTGATTGCCCAAGTGGTATCATTTACCCACAAGTCGCCAATGAAGGTATTTTCGCCTGTTCGTTTGGGTTGAAATGATAGTTTAAAACATTTGCGGCTATCAATAAATGCGGTGTCAGTAATTTTATAATTATAATAAAACAAACCTCCGTTTGCAATTGGGCTAATGAAATATACACCCATCAACAATACTCGGTTATCATACAAATTAATATCTTGATACATGGTGCCTAAAAATTGCGATAAGTTTTCGCTACTGCCACCAGCCATTTTAGAAGCCTTAATTACTTCTTTATGGTTTCTTGGTGATTTTCGATAATAATAATCGCTCATTGATTCGGTTAAATACATTGGCAAAAAAGGCTTCTCTTCGGATGTGCTATCCATAAATTTATAAACAAAAGCAAATGGCTTCAACAATTTATTATTGCGCATTTTATCGCTTATTTTATCAATATCTAGTTCTAACTTATTGTATACTTCGTATTGATAGGAGCCTAATTTATTTTTATCATTTTTATGCTTGTGTAGTTGAATTCGCTTAAACATAGTTACAGCAGGGTCTTGCCCTAAATGAATGGTAACTGTTTTTGCGGTGGTGGCTCTTCTCTCCATTGACACATTTAAAGTTTCGTCATCTAAATGTTTAATAGCCATTTTTACTTTTGTGTAGCCAATGCTAGTAAAAACAATGGTATCGCATTTTTCAGAATAGGTAATTTTAAAATTGCCGTTTATATCGGCAGTGGCTCCGTTTGTAGTGCCTTGTAGGTATATTGTGCAAAAGCTAAGTGGTTCTTCGCTATGGGCATCCATCACTTTTCCTTTAATCACTTTGTACTGCGCAAAAGAAATAAAATGGATAAACAACATTAAACTAAATACAGGAAGGATTTTTTTTATCATCATTTCATAAAAGTAAAATAAAATGAAATGATACAATTATATTTTTCATAAAAAAATTTATAGAATTTATTGCTATACCAATAGTCGTTTATACATGGCTATAGTATTTTTAATACCAAAATATAATGCATCTGAAATAATAGCATGACCAATTGAAACTTCATGCAATGGCTTTACATGCTGTTTGAAAAATTCAAGATTTTCTAAACTTAAATCATGACCAGCATTTACACCCAAGCCAAGCTCAGCAGCTTTTGTAGCGCAATCGACATAAGGGTTTACTAATTCGTTTTTATTTGATGAAGTAGAGTAGTAATGTGCAAAATCGCCAGTGTAAATTTCTATTCTATCAGCACCAACTTTTTGGGCTGCTTCTACTTGTTTTACAACAGGATTAATAAAAATAGAAACTCTTGTACCTGTTTGTTTTAATCGAATAATTAATTGTGATAAATAGTCAAAATGAGTTTCAATATCCCAACCTTCGCTACTAGTAATTACATGTTCAGCATCGGGTACTAATGTGGTTTGATGTGGTTTTACAGCTTCAATTAATTGAATAAACTTTTCGTTAGGGTTGCCTTCAATATTTAATTCGGTAGTTACATTTTTTTTTAATTCATATACATCCGCAAATCGTATATGGCGCTCATCTGGTCGTGGATGAACCGTAATGCCTTCAGCACCATACATTTCGCAATCTTTTGCAAACTGAATTACATCAGGCATATTGCCACCACGAGCATTGCGCAGCGTAGCTACTTTATTAATATTTACTGAAAGTTTTGTTGACAAACCTCAAATTATTTTTTAACACAAAACAACATATTGCTTTCGTTTAAGCGCCATTTATAGCCCGTTCCGAAAGGAATTGACTTAATAGTAGCTGCATCTTTTTGATATACAGCTAATCTATCTTTTTCATGGATGTATGGAAAATCGCTAGTTGGTCCAGTATATTTTCCATAATAAGTTAAATTCCATTTTCCATCATTTACAGCTTTTAATGGCAAGCCACTATCATCCATTAATATCACCGAACTTTTATCTACCACAATACTTTTCATGGTGCTAAAAGTTGGTGTATGCAATAAATATGAAGCCGCTTTAATAAATGTGTTGGCATCACTAAAATTCTTTTTTACAAAATTTACATATCCTGTGTTGCCTGCTGCAATAGCTTTATCTTCTACATCGCCGCTATAATAGTACATGGTTGAAGGCTTGTTAGTAGCTGGGTTAACAAATGTAATTTTTACACCACGAGTATAATTTTTATTCTCTTCGTTTTTCATGGCAGATGAAATAATATGTTCAACACCATCTTTATCTAAACCAATAAATTGCTGGTCGATAATTTTGCAATCGGTACGAGCCAAGAAAAAATAAATAACAGGCAATACGCCATTAAATTTGGTTGAATAAAAATCTTTGCCCATATAACTGGTAATGAAATATCCACGTTCAATCAACGTTTTCAAGCCTGCTTGCATACCTGTTAATCCTTTTGCTAAATCTTTTTCAGTTAATTCTTGAGGATGAATTTCGCTACCTACTAATTCTAACCCTGCCAATACATATTTATTTCCATTAGGATAAATTTCATAAATATTCAACCAATCTGGACCACTAAATGGATAAAAAACATTTTTTTCTTGGTGGCGATATTTACCAAATTCAGCATCATACCATTTTGCCATCACATCTAATCTATTAGTTTTATAATTGCCCCAAATGCTATCCACTTTATGACTGTATGATACCCAAGCTTTTTTTTGTTCGCAACCTTCATATCCATTTTTTTCTAATTGCGATAAGCCTGCAATGTATCGTGCCGCTTCATTGTACTGATTATCATGAAATACATAAGCTGTATCTTTTTTAACAACTGTTGAATCGGTTTTGGGTGCTTGATTGCACGAAATAGTTGCTGTAAAAAGTGCGGCAGCAATAAGATGGAACATTGGTTTCATTTATTATTAATAATTGTTTTTATAAAATTGATTGCACGAAATTACAATTTGTAACGAGCAAATAAAGAATAAAGAGATCGAATTTTTTTATACTGTTTTATCGAATAAAGCTTTTAATGCATGAGCTTCATCCACTTTAATTTTTCCTGCTAATACCAATCTAACTTCTCTTCTTCGCATAGCACTTTCATATAATTTTTGTTCTTCTTCAGTTTCAGGTATGGCAGGTGATACATCTAATGGCGAACCATTTTCATCTAAAGCTACAAATGTGAAAAAGGCTTCATTACTTTTCACTTTTTTACCATGTCGCAGTGTTTGAGCATATACCACCATATGCACCTCCATTGAAGTTTTAAAAGCTCTTGTTACTTTGGCTTCAATGGTTATTACACTGCCCAATTTTATGGGTTGTTGAAAAGATACATTATCTACCGAAGCCGTTACTACTTGCGCATTGGCATGTTTCGAAGCGCTTAAAGCCGAAGCAATATCCATCCAATATAATAACCTACCACCCATTAAATTGCCTAACAAATTGCTATCGTTTGGCAAAACCAACTCGGTCATAATAGTTAATGAGTCGATGCATTTTTTTGATTCCATAAAAAAAATTAAGCATCAAAGATAGCTGTTAAATAATCATTTAAGCAGGTAAAAAGTTAAATGTTATCGAATGATAAATAATAAAAATAATATCATTTTTTTTTTGAAACTTGCAGCACAATGAATATACAAAAGGTACTTTTTTTACTAGTAGGAATAGCGATAATAGGTGGCATGGTATTTTTATTTAGGATACTTATAAAGCGCTTAGGTAAACTAGGTGGCGATTTTAAAGTATTAGCCGATAATTTCAGAATTTTGTTGCCAATGGCTACTATGCTTATTTTTGCGGTAATGGTTGCTGTATTGCTATTTACATATCAGGCCATTTGGCACGATTTATTTAATTTTTAAAATTAAAATCTGCTAGTTGCAAGCCTCATCATTTTGTATAACTTTGCCAATTAAAATATTTTCAAAAAAATAAAATCATAAAACTTACATGGCTGTTTTAGTAAATAAAAATTCAAAAGTTATTGTTCAAGGATTTACTGGTAAAGAAGGAAGTTTTCATGCAGAGCAAATGATTGCTTATGGAACTCAAGTAGTTGGTGGAGTTACACCTGGTAAGGGTGGTACTATGCATTTAGATAAACCTGTGTTTAACACCGTAGCCGATGCTGTAAAAGGTGCAGGCGCTAATGTATCAATCATATTTGTTCCGCCAGCTTTTGCTGCCGATGGTATTATGGAAGCGGCTGATGCAGGCATTGAGTTAATAGTTTGTATTACCGAAGGTATACCCGTACAAGACATGGTAAAAGCCAAAAATTATTTAATAGGTAAAAAAGCAAGATTGATAGGTCCAAACTGCCCAGGAGTAATAACTACAGATGAAGCTAAAGTGGGCATCATGCCAGGCTTTATTTTCAAAAAAGGAAACATTGGTATTGTTTCAAAAAGTGGTACATTAACCTATGAAGCTGCCGACCAAGTAGCAAAGGCTGGGCTTGGCGTTACTACTGCTATTGGTATTGGTGGCGACCCAATCATTGGCACAACCACAAAAGAGGCGGTTGAATTATTGATGAACGACCCCGAAACAAAAGGTATTATCATGATTGGCGAAATTGGCGGCGGCATGGAAGCCGAAGCTGCAAGATGGATTAAAGCAAATGGCACAAAGCCTGTAGTTGGGTTTATTGCTGGACAAACAGCACCTCCTGGCAGAAGAATGGGGCATGCTGGCGCAATCGTTGGTGGCGCTGATGATACAGCTGCTGCTAAAATGAAAATTATGAGAGAATGTGGGATCACTGTGGTAGATAGCCCTGCCGACATTGGTAAAACAATGGCAAAGATATTAGGCAAATAAATTTTATCTAAAAAGCACAATAAAAAAGAGCAACCATTAATGGTTGCTCTTTTTTATTGTGTTGACTTTTGCAAACTATATGATAAACAGTTCTTTAATTGTTTATTGCTTTTGTAATACAGCTGTGTGGGTGTTTATTCCATCATTAAGCTTTAGCAAATAAATACCTTGCGACAAATCGCTTAAACCATTAATAATAATGGTGCTTTCGCCTTTATCTATAGTTACCATATTTGTTAATACAATAGTTCCTTTGCTATCGTATAATTCGTAAGTAAGATTAGCTGCATTTTGTATAGCTACTTTTACTTTAATTGATTCTATAAATGGATTAGGATATACACCATCAATATTCATGGCAGTAAATGATTTACTAATACTGATTGATTTGATTGGTGAATAAGTATAAGAGCCATCGGCATCTACTTGACGCAAGCGATAATAAATAACATTTACATTTAATGATGAGACATTTTTATCTGTAAAATTATAAGTAATAAAGTTGTTTGATGTGCCAGCAGCATTTACTGCACCTGCGTTATCAAATAATATTCCATCGATACTACGTTCAATAATAAACGATTGGGTATTTCTTTCGCTTGCTGTTACCCATTTTAATTCAGCATTATTATTTTTTAATACTACATTAAATTCGGCTAATTCAACAGGTAATACATCACCATTGCTATTAAACCCAGCACCAAATTGTGAGAAACTTGTTAAGCCGCTTAATTTAGCTGTAATAGTGGTTGATGAGCCTGCTGTACCTTGTTGTGTGGTATTATCTAAGCTGCCGCCTGCCAAACTCCAAGCGCCTGTGCAACTGCTACTACGTTTAATAATGGTATAGCATTTAGGTGCTAATGCATTTGATGTAACACCGTTGTTGTGTCCATTAAATGTCATGGTGGCATCATAAGTAATAGTAGGTGTTGTTACCAATGTTTTTGAAGCATCATACGGTTCAACAATATAATAGCCTAAGTTAAGCATATTATCTACCAAAGTAGGAATGCCGCCATTGGTAGGGGTTACTGTAAAATTAGGTGCATTACCAGCAAACGGACATGAAGGATTAAACTCGGTAAAGTTTGCTAATAAATTATCTACATTTGCATTACTAGTGATATTGATTTTTGCAATTTCATATTTACCAGCATCTGTACCTAATGGAAATTCGTAAGCAGCCATTGTTGTTGTAGAAACACGGCGGCGCAAATTACCAACCACAAATGAATTAGATGACGATGAATGCATGGCGCTATAACCAGTAATGGCTGCAGCATCATCATTTTGCACAAATACTTCACTACCATTTGTATTTAATTTACCAGATGTTAATGTAAGTGTAGAATTAAGATTCAAGTTAGTTGCATTTGCCCCACTTCCTAATATTACACCAGATGATGCACCTGTAGAAGAATTATTAATTACTAAATTATCAAATGCTTCAGTACCACCACCATTTATTTGAATGGTTTGTGGTGCAGCGCCAGCAAATATTACAGGGCTTCCGTTTTCGATAAATGAGGCAGATGCGTCATGTATCCAATTGCCTGCTACATTAATATTAGCACCCGATAAAGCAGATAATTCTAATGTGCCATATAAATTAGTTGCCCCACCTATTGTAAATGCAGCTGTCATTTGGTCGGTAGCAGTATTCATATTTAACTTCGAACCTGCATTAATGGTTAAATCGCCTGCTAAGCTTCTTGCCACAGTGGGTGAGCCATTACTTACATTTACAGTAGTGTTATTACTAATTTGCACATGGTGAGGATAGCCAGCGCCTGTAGTAGCATTCCATTCATTACTACGACTAATTGTACCACCTTGGTTATATCTTAATTTAGAACCTACAGCATACAATGGCGGATTGGTAGTAATAGATGCACCATTATTCATTATCATGGTATCATTAATAGTAGATGCCGAACCAAAATCAACTGAACCATTTAAAGTTATTTTAGGATAAAAACTTACCGAACCACTTACAGTATTACTGCCAGCAAAATTTAAATTACTAAATAAAGTATTAGCAAAATTACCTGCTGTGGCAGTAATAACGCCGCTTGTAGGCATATTAACTGTGTGTGCATTCAAATCAAAATTGCCACTGGTAAGGTTTAAATTGGTAGGAGTAACTGATGTATTGGTTAAAGAAACCGCACCACCCGAAAGTGTATTAGCAATAGTTAATGTATTAACTGTAGTAGGTAGTAAACTGCCTGTAACTTGGTTTACAACACCATTATAAGAATAATTAGCCGTGGTAGGCAATGTTCTAGCAGCAGAATAAGTTTGAATATTTCCATCAATACCAGTTGCCGAACCAGATTCTAAAGTAGCGCCTGCTTGAACAGTGAAGGTGGCTTTATTGCTCGATGCATCTTCGTCAATAATTGATGTACCACATGATAAAGTAGCGTTTGATTTTACTGTAATTACATTATTAGTTGCCGTAGTAGTTGATGATAGAATAAAATCATTAGCCAATACTAGTTTGTTGGTACTTGTACCATTACCAATATTTACATTAAATACTGAAAGATGATTACCGATTACATAATTATTGCTTGATGTAAATGTTTGTGTGCCCGATGATTTAATAAAATTCATTTCGGCAGGTGTACCATTTGTTTTTGTAATAGCACCACTACCACTGATAGTTACATCGCCTTTTAAATTTAACGTTGATTTTGTAGCAAGATGAGTATCAGTTCCACCCATATCCAATGTGCCGTTACTAATGGTTAAATTACCATTAATGGTTAAAACGCTTGAACCAGTACCCGTAGAGCCTGAATTGATAATAGCTACCCAAGCATTAGTATTAATATACATATTGCCAGCCACAGTTAATGTAGTGCTTACTGAATTTGTCATTAATCTTAAATCATAACCGTTGGTAGTTGTAACGGTAAAATCGCCATTTATGGTGGTTAAGTTTCCGCCTAAATTACAGGCAGCTGCTTGCGAAGCACAATTCCATTTAAAATTATAAAATGCTTGTCCTAAATTTGTTGGTGCTGATGTACCAGCAACTTTTATTTCGCAGGTAGAACCTGTGTTCCAAGTGCCAAATGCAGGAACACTGCCGCCCGAGACACTATGTTGATATAATCCTGTTGAGGTAAAAATTAAATTGCCTGTTGCTGTGTTGCTATTAGTAAAAGTACCACTATTGTTTATTGTACCATCAATATTGGCCGATGAACCAGCATTTAATGTTATTGATTTGCCGCTATTAATATTTAATGTGGCATTATTATCAACTTGTAAAGCATTGCTGCCCGTACCATTTAATACAACGCCTGATGCAGCAATAGATAATGCTGTAGCAGCATCTACTTTAATGAAATTAAATGTATTAGCAGTAGATATACTCTGTGCCGTACCATTAAATTCAACTGTTCTGTTGTTGGGTGTAAATGTACCACTACAAGCAAAGCTTCCTTTTATTTTTAAATCGCCACCTGATTGAGATGATAGGGTTAATGTACTTCCAGAATTAACAGTCATTGCAGCTAACATTTGATAATATTGAGAAGCAGATCCAAAATCTAAATTTGTATTACTTGCTAATGTTACATTGTAAGGTATGCCATTGCCCGAGGTTGCATTTGGCAACCATTCATAAACAGAAGGCGAAACTGTACCAGTAGTAGCATATTTTAAGGTAGATGCTGAACCATATATTGGTGCATTGTTGGTTAAACTACCACCATTTAATATTTGTAAAATGCCATTAATTGTGGTTGATGAACCTACATTTAATGCGCCGCTAGCATCTATATTATTAAAAATAAATGCACCTACACAAGTGCCTACACCTGCAAATGCTATTTTACCAGCACCTGCTGTAAATGTATTAGCATTGGTAAATGTTGAACCACCAGCAAGTGTTATTGTTCCGCCTGTTGTCATATCAATAATATTGCTATTATAAATATTGCCACAAGTTAAAGTAGATGAGCTTGAGCCAATGGTTATTTTACCATTTGCAGTAATTATAACACTATCCATTTGGTCGGTAACGGCTGCATTTAGGGTAACAAAATGGTCGATAGTAACATGGCTACCTACTTGTGGTAATAAGCCATTAAACCATGTGGTGGCTGTATTCCAATCGCCAGCTTGTGTGGTTTTATAACCATAACTACGAAAAGCATTTGGAGAAAGAGCAGACGAACTTGCACTACCTGCCGAATTGGTTACAATAATTTGCCCTGATCGTCCGCCAGCTACAACTGTAATTGTATTTGAACCATTGTTAGATAAAATAGATACAGGCTGACCACCAATAGTAACTTGGCTTACCCCAAAGAAATTAGAACCAGATAGTGTAATGGTAGTTCCACCATAGCCAGCATCAGGCGTAAAGCCTGATAAAGTAGGTGTAGTTACAGGTTGTGTAACATTCGAAACTTCGCCCAAAACATAAATATTATTAGGTGATGTAAATGAAGTTAAACCACTTGCTGTTAAAGTATAAGGATCAGTTCCGCCTGGTGTAATACCAGTATTGGTAACTAAATATCCTGAACCTGTCCATCTTGCTAATTCGCAAGAATTTGATGGGTTAAAAGAGCCATGATGATTAGCTGAATTCCATTGAAAAACGGCCGATACATTTGAACCCGATGTAGCAGCGGTTATTGGCCATTCTACATTTACATAGTTAGCCCCATAAGCTGCATTTGTGATAGATGCATTTGCACGAACACTAAAGTTTGATGTAGTGCCCGAATTGGTTAGAGTAACAGGGGTATAGCTTGTGGCTAAACCAACTGGAAATAATTTTGGTGAGCCACTTACATTTGGTAAAGTTAATGTGCCTGTACCTGTAGTTGCAAAATAGCTACTATTACTTCCACCTGTTAATGTACCTGTTGATGAAATAACCACACTGCTATTGCCTAATGTAATATTACCTGTTGTTAAAGTTAAAGTACCATTTACAGTTAATGAATTACTAAGTGTTGAAATACCTGCGCCATTTACTTCAAAATTATTTACTGTTGCTGGCAAACCACTACCTGTTGTTTGTGCTGATGCACCATTGAAAATATAATTGGCTGTAGTGCTATATGAGTTTGAACCTGTTGTTGTAATATTTCCATTAATCCCATTCGAATGACCAATGCTCAAAGTAGCACCTGAAACAACTGTAAACACAGCTCCAGTACCGCTTACTACATTAGTCCCCATATTTAATTTACCTGAAACTGTAGCTGAAGTTGCTACTGAAAAATTATTATTTAAAGTTATATCGCCAGATGAAGAAATTGAGAAAGTAGATAAAGCCAATGTACCGCTTCCGCCAAATGTTTTTCCAGAACCCGACATTGCAATTTTTGCAATTGTGGATGAAACAACCCCATTTATATTCACATTACCAGCTACTGTTAGTGTTCCACTATAAGTACTCAATGTAACCAATGAGCCTAAATATAAATCCCCATTTACGATACAACTTGATGCCCCTGCTGGTGCTGCTGTCCAAGTACTTGCATTTGTATTTTCAAATCTTAAATTATAAAAAGATTGACCTGAAATAGAAACCCCTGGAGAAGCCGTTGATGATGTTGAACGGTAAATAAATGTAGAGCCCGTTGCGAATGTAGTTTTTCCTAATGGAGTAGAAATACCTCCTGTGCTATTATGTACCCATGTTCCTGTACTTTGCACTGTCATGCCTAAACTATTATTAATAGTAGTAGTACCAGCAACTGAATTTATTAAAGTACCAGCAATTAATGATGGGCTGCCACTTGATGAATTTAACGTTAGCGTATTTGAAGTAGTTAAAGTAGCACCACTATTTACTGTTAATACATTTGCAACATATGATGCTGCACTGAATGTAGCACCTGTAGAACCAGAAGAAGCAACTTCTACATCATATAATGGACTTGAACCACTTGCTGTAGTTTTAGAAATTGTTTGTGTAGTACCATTAAAATAAACTTTTCTGTTGCCATGAGTAAATGTTCCTGTGCCACTCCAATTACCTGCAATTTTCAAATCGTTTGAACTACTTAAAGTTAAAGCTCCAGTTGTTGTTAAATTTCCTAATAACTGACGATAGTTGGAAGCACCTAATGTTAGTGTAGTTGCTGTAGCAATGGTTACATGATATGGTACACCAGCACCACTTGCAACATTCGAAGCCCATTCTGTTCCTGCCGTTAATGATGCTGCATAAGCCAATGTAGAACCATTTGCATAAGTAGGTGCATTATTAGTTACACTTGCGCCTGTGTTCATAGTCATTGTGTTTGTAATAGAACTTGCTGAACCAAAATCAACCGAGCCATTTAAGGTGGCATTATAAAACGAATGAGTGCCTGTAACTGTATTGCTACCACTAAAAATAACAGTACCTGAACCACTTGTAAAAGTGCCAGTGTTGGCTATGCTTGTGCCACTTGCTAAAGTTAAAGTGCCGCTACCAGTCATATCAATTATACCATTATTTGAAACTGAACCTGCGGCTGTAATTGCACCACTAGTTGTAATATATAATGTACCACTACCATTAATATTAATTGCTGTTGGATTATTGGCAACAGCTGAATTTATCGTAACTGCACTATTGATAGTAATTGGTAAAGTAGTTGATGGTGCTACACTGCCTTGCCATGTACTATTAGTTGTGTAATTACCAATAGCATTGGAAATGTAACCATCGTTAGTAAAATTGCTTGCTCCTGAATTTACTGAACCACCTGCATAGGTCAATGAAATTTGACCACTTGAAGTTCCTATAGTAACATCTAAATTGCTTCCGTTTATTGAAGATGAAACGCTAGTACCTCCAATGCTTACAGCGGTAACTCCCGATAAATTACTTCCTACAATTGTCATTATACCGCCTACATATTGGTGAGTGGTAAATGAAGTGATGATTGGTGCTGGAACTGCTGGCGTAGTTGCATTAGTGTTTGGTGCACTCGTGCTGTAATAATTATAAGTAGCTGCAGTTGGCGTTGCATCAGCATTGTAAGGAATTATTAAGAAGTAATAATTTGTATTTGCACTTAATCCTGTAATACTTTGCGTAGTAGCTGATGTAGAACTTACAATAGCTGCCACTGTTCCGTTGCCAATAGTATTACCTACTGAATAAGCAGTTGCATTGCTTGGTGTACCTGTTGGTGCAGCGCCAATACGTTGTAAAATAATATACCCATCAGCATTAGCAATAGTTGAAGCAGCTGCAAATGTTAAATCAATTTGCGAATAAGAAGAAGCAACTGCTGAAAAACTGCCTGCTGCTGCATTTGGTGCAGTTGATAATGTATAAAAATTACCTTCGGTACTTGTTAATACAGTGCTGGCAGCATTAGTTGCATAGCCCTTATAATAATAATGCGTTTCTGGGCTTAATGAACGAGTATGACTAAATGTGCCTGTAATATTATTTGTGCCAGCCGATAAAAAATTATCAGTAATTGTTACACCACTTGCATTTTTATAAACTGTACCATAATCGGTAATGGTGCCCCCACCATTTGATGTAATGTTTGCACCTAAATCAGCCGATGTAGAAGTAATATTAGCTACCGAAGGTGTTGTAACTGTTGGGTTGCCGGGTAAAGTAGAATAAGCTGAACTTGTTGATGACCATGCCGAACTACCACCTGCATTAACTGCCTTTACTCTGTAATAATAAGGTGTGAAAGCCGATAAGCCTGAATTAACATTGGTAGTTGTGCTACCCGATGCAATGCCTGTTGCTGAAAAATTAATTGAACCAAAGTTAATATCATCATCCACATCAATACTGTAAGTGTATGTTTCGCTGCCACCACCCGATGGGGCTGTCCAAGCTGCTGTAAATGAAGATGAAGTTGCACCCGAACCACTACCAACTGTTGGGGCATTTTGTAAAGTTGTAAAACTGCCTGTTGGTGCTGATGTAGTATTATATTTTGGTGATGCAGAACAAGCATTGTATTCCCATGCTTGATAATTGTATAAAGTATTAGATATTAAATTACTTACCGTTACCGATGTGCCACTTCCAGCCATTACAGTTTGCTCTGTGCCTACTGTGGCATAGCTTGTAGCTGCTGAATAAGTTGTTGTATTGCTTGGTGAAAGTGTAATTGCCGTTGTATTAAATCGTATCAAACGTGAATCGCCATTACCACCCGAAACGGGAATTGTTATTCCACCTGTAGTTGATGAAATTGTCCCAAATGCAGTTTGCGAAGTTGGAGCAGCACAAAGAGCAGCAGCAACTACTTCGCCACCAGTTATAATAGTTGCAGGATAATTGGTGCCTGGGCTTGCAATAGTTCCATTATTAAATTGAATTTGCAATAACTGCCCTGCCGTTAATCCACTTGTTGTAGTACCTACAAAAATTCTTCCTGTAGTTCCTGCTGTTCCATTATAACTTCCTTGCCAACCATAAATAGTTAGCATTGTACTACCTGTCCAACTTAAACCATTACTTGCTGAGAAATTTAGTGTATGTGCTGTTGCAGTTGCTAAATCAAATTTTGAGTTTGCTGCTAAATTTAAAGTACCATAAGTAACACTTCTTGTTGCTGTAATGCCTGTTGTACCTAATGTACCACCGTTCATATTTAATTGACCAGTAGTAGCAGTAACGTTTGCAGATGGATTTAATCTTAATTCGCCAGCAGTTATTTTAGTTGTGCCTGTGTAAGTATTAACACCAGTAAGAGTTAAAACGCCTGCACCCGAACCTGCCTTTGTTAAGGGGTTTGAACCTGTTATAACTGATGCAATTATAAACCCACCAGTACCTGTAATTTGAATTATGTTTTCTGTACTATTGGCTAAACCCAAATTCATTGTGCCCGAGCCATTGGTGATTGTATGGGTTGCTGTAGATTGGTTCCAAATAATTGTATTGCTAACGCTATTTAAAGATGCTCCATTAAGATTTAGAGTTCCTGATGTAGCAGAACTGTTACTAACTGTTCGTGCAGAGGTTGAGCTTGTACCAAAGTTTAAAGCCCCCATGTAATGATTCCCTGCTTGAGTATTCATATTTATTGAAGCAGTTAATTGGGTTGTTCCATTAAAGTAAGCAATATCATTGTTGGTAGTTACCGTCTTAGAACCAGCAACAACTGAGGTAGACCAATTCCCTGTAGTCAACCATGCAGTACTTGATGCACCGCTCCATGTATAAGTTGTTTGCCCCCAACTTTTTTCATTGGCGAACATTCCGATACAAAAGATAGCTGTGGCAAACAGCAGATGCGTAAATTTTTGTTTGATCATAAAATTGTTGTTAAAGGTTTGGGTTGTAGGTTTTTATTAGTGTTTTTATATTTTTTAATTAAGCTGCAAATAATTCTTTTATTATTACTGATTGATTAAATTTGGGTTACTGTTTTATTAAATTTTCAAATACAGTTTTCGCCCTATTTTTCTACTGCAAATTACTTACAGATTTTTTTTAATAAATAGTTTACCAACACGTAATTGTTAACATGTTGTCCACAATTTACGTTCAAAATCTATTTTGTTTTTAATTCTACATATAGAGCTGCAAATTCAGTCACTTGGCTTATTTGCAGCAGCTACCACATACTTCATAACTAACTTATCAAAGTTGATTAAACGTAATGCTATTCATTTTTTTTGCAAGCAATTAAGAAATTGTTTTGTAAAAAAAAATAGAATAATCTTGGGATTTTTACAACCAAAATTTAGCAATTAAATACCATAAATATTTTATGGTATAAATAGCCGAGCAGTAAAATAATATATGTTGAAGTATCACCATATTATTCCTTAAAAAAACTTTGGAATAATCAATACTTTAAAAGAATAATCATGATTTTTACATGATTAAACTTCCAACGTGGCTATCCTAAATCAATCATTAGTAGCCTAACGAAAAATTTAGTATTCCCACAAAAGTAGTTTGTAAAAAGGCGTTTTTTTATACGCTTATCCTCGTAATTTATCCAACAAATCAGTCAACTGATTTAGTTCATCATGGGTAAGATTTTTCATCATAGCATCCATTTCGGGCATGTAGTTGTCTAGCTCTATTAATTTCAATAATCCTTGATTGGTTATTATCACATCCACACTTCGTTTGTCGGTTTCATTTATATTACGTTTTACCCAATTATTTTTTTCTAATCTATCAATAATTCTTGAAGTATCGCTCATTTTATCTAGCATTCGCTCTTTAATCAAACTCACTTTTGCAGGATTGGGAAATTGCCCTCGAAGTATTCTAAGTACATTAAATTGCTGATTGGTTAAGCCCAATTTTTTAAATAAAATTTGATGTTTTTCGTATAGCCAATTATTTGTATGAAAAATAGTAATGGTGGCTTTTAGCTCGAGGCTCGAAATGCGCTGCGTTTTAATTACTTGTTCAATTTTCATTTCTATAAAATATATTTTAGAAAAAAACAAACAGGAATAAACCACACATACCTAATGGTTGAATGGTTTTTAGATGAAAAAATAAGTAGAAAAAGTGACCAAATGTAGCATTTATTTTAAACTATAAAAAAAAACTGCTGCCCATTTTTTAATGAGCAGCAGTTTCGTGAAAAAGTAATTGAAAAAATTATTTAGCTTGAGATAATTCAATATTGGTAGTAATAGTTACTTCTTCGCTAACCATTGCCCCAGGAGTAGTTTCGCCAACACCAAAATCTTTACGATTAATAATACCAGTTAATTTAAAACCTGCTTTTTGATTGCCCCAAGGATCTTTAGCTAAGCCATTAAATTTAACATCAAAAGTTACTGTTTTAGTAACGCCATGCATCATTAAATCGCCTGTTAATTTATACATATTGCCCGATACTAATTTCATTGATTTGCTTTTGAAAGTAATGCTACTGAATTTTGCAGCATCAAAAAAGTCGGCTGTTTTTAAGTGACCATCACGTTTTTCATCATCTGTGTTTACTGAATTAACATCAATTGAAAAATTGATATTAGCACCATCAAAGCTAGTTGGTGATGTACTTGATACAGCACCTGTAAAAGTTTTAAACGAACCTTCGACACTGCTGATTACTAAATGTTCAACTGAAAATTTTACAGATGAATGTGATTTGTCTAAATTCCAAGTTGTGGTTTGCGCTTGTGTTGCCATAAATGCAAAAGCTGCTGCTGCTGTTAAAATTAATTTTTTCATTTTATTGATTTGTTTTTATTGTTTAATAATTGACGCCACAAATATAGTTGTATGTACAACTAATTTCCAAATTTATTTGCTCATTTTTTATTAACCAAAAAATAAATAGTTTTTAATGTAGCTTTGCCGCCCAAAATTTCATAATATGTCAGAAAGAAAAATTCAATCCATCTTAATATCTGTATTTGATAAAACAGGATTAGAAACTATTTTATCACAACTTAATCGTTTGCAAATAAAAATATATTCAACTGGTGGCACCTATGAATTTATTCGTAGCAAAGGGTTTGAAGCCATTGAAGTAGAAACGATAACAGGTTTTCCATCTATATTTGGTGGCAGAGTAAAAACATTGCACCCAGCCATTTTTGGTGGTATATTATCTCGTAGAAATAATGCGCAAGACAAAGATGAGTTGGAAAAATATGCCATTCCTACTATTGATTGTGTAATGGTTGATTTATATCCATTCGAAAAAACAGTGGCTTCAACAAGCGATGAGGATACTATTATTGAAAAAATTGATATTGGTGGAATTTCATTAATACGAGCTGCTGCAAAAAATTATAATGATGTAGTTATTATTCCATCTCAAAATCATTATTCGGTTTTAGAAGGTATTTTAACTGCTCAAAATGGCGTTACTAATTTAGATGTACGCAAACATTTAGCTAAAGAAGCATTTGGCGTTACATCACATTATGATACTGCTATTCACAATTGGTTTAACCCTGGCGAAGTATTGCGATATGGCGAAAATCCTCATCAAAAAGGAATTTTTAAAGGAAATTTGAACGAATTATTTGAGCAATTAAATGGTAAAGAAATTAGCTACAATAATTTATTAGATATTGATGCTGCAATGAGTTTAATTGTTGAATTTAGCAAACCAACTGTTGCTATTTTAAAACATAATAATGCTTGCGGTTGTGCTTCGGCTGATGATATTTGTACAGCATGGGTAAAAGCATTAGCAGGCGACCCTGTAGCTGCTTTTGGCGGTGTGGTAATCAGCAACGGGCATATTGATGTACAAACTGCTGAAGAAATTAATAAAATTTTTATTGAAGTAATAATTGCACCAAGCTACGATGCTGCTGCATTACAAGTTTTGAAAGAAAAAAAGAACAGAATTATTTTACAACAAAAAACATTTTATACACCACAGCTTAACCAAAGCAGAACTATATTGAATGGTCAATTAAATCAAGATTATAACAGCCGAATAATTACTGAAGCTGATTTTACTTATTGCACCAATACTAAACCAAATAGCAATGAAATAAATGATTTGATATTTGCCAATATTATCAACAAGCATTTAAAATCAAACGCTATTACATTAGCTAAAAATGAACAATTAATTGGCAGTGGTTGTGGTCAAACCAGCCGCATTGATGCCTTAAAAGGCGCTGTTGAAAAAGCTAAAAATTTTGGTTTTGATTTAAAAGGTGCCGTAATGGCAAGCGATGCATTTTTTCCATTTCCTGATTGTGTTGAAGTGGCACATAAAGCTGGCGTTACAGCCGTTATTCAACCAGGTGGTTCAATAAAAGATAAAGATAGCGTTGAGTATTGCAACAATAATAATATGGCTATGGTAATGACAGGAATCAGGCATTTTAAACATTAAAAAATAAATTATTAACTATTGCTAATTTGAATTTTAGCTATATCTTTGACCTAATTTTTCATAGGAGTTTACAAGGGTTAAAAGCCATCAGAGTTATGGGAGTTCTCTGGTGGCTTCCTTGTTTTTATACCTTTCTAGAGTTATTAGTTCATCATACAATACTTATGCTTTCAATGTTTCGGCATAAACCTTTAACACTCTCTCTCTGGCAAATTTGTGTTCAACAATGGGTTTTGGATAATCAAACGAATTTAATTCGGGCAACCATCTATTAATGTATTTTAAATCTTTATCAAATCTTTCGGTTTGTAAAGCAGGATTAAACACTCTGAAATAGGGCGCTGCATCTACACCGCAGCCTGCAGCCCATTGCCATCCACCATTATTGCTACTTAATTCAAAATCTAATAATTTTTTTGCAAAATAGGCTTCGCCCCAGCGCCAATCAATTAATAAATGTTTAGTTAAAAAACTTGCTACAATCATTCGTACACGATTATGCATAAAGCCAGTTTTATTCAATTCGTTCATTCCTGCATCTACAATTGGGTAACCAGTTTTACCATTGCACCAAGCATCAAATTCGGCTTCATTATTTCGCCATTTAATATGATTATATTCTTTTTTGAAACATGAATTTGCAACGTGAGGAAAATGCCACATTATTGTCATATAAAATTCTCTCCATATTAATTCATTCAAATATTTTTCATTTACTGATTTCGAATATCTAGCTAACTCACGAATACTAATGGTACCAAATCGTAAATGCAAACTCAATCTCGAAATACCTTCTATTGCTGGGTAATCTCTGGTGTTATGGTAATTGGAAATTATTTTTTCAGGTAATTTTGATGGTGGGAATTCAAATGGCTGAAATGCGAAATTCATTTCATTTTTGTTGATTATTTTTTCGGGATTTAATTTTGCGAAATTCGAAAAATACTTTTCGGTAGGATAAGATTTTAAGTAAAAATCAGTTAATGCTGCTTTCCATTTTTTGCTAAAAGGAGTGAACACAGTATAAGGCTTTCCATCATCTTTTAATACTTCGTTTTTTTCGAAAATTACTTGGTCTTTGAAAGTATGAAATGAAATATTTTTCGATTCTAAAAATGATTTAATTTCAGTATCACGGTTGATTGCATAAGGCTCGTAATCATGATTAGTAAATACTTTTTCTATTTCAAATTCTGAAATTATTTTTTCAAATACTTGTTGCGGCGTATCGTAAAATATTTTTATATCCGAATTTATTTTTTGCAATTCCGATTTAATATTTTCGATAGTTTGATAAATAAATTGTACACGTTTATCGCTTCTATCTTCCAATTCATTTAAAATATTTTTATCGAAAATAAAAATGGGAATAACCGTCAAACCACTTTTCAGCGCATGATACAAAGCTGCATTATCATTTAATCGCAAATCTCTTCTGAACCAAAAAATTGAATATTTCATACATCATAAAACAAACGCTATTACATATTGTTTAAGTTTAGATTTTATTACACACTTAGTTTATTTAGCATTAAAATTAGAATCATACATTTGCTTAAACTTTAATTATGTCAAAATTCGGTTGGTTTATTATTGGATTAGTTTTGCTCATCGCATCCATCATTGTTTACAATAAGGTTTTACATCCTAAAAATCCTTCGCCTACGGGCAATGGCGCTAATAAAAATGCGCCTATAGGTGTAAATGTTTTTATTGTAACTGCACAAAGTTTAGATAATGATATTGTGGCTTCAGGCTCTTTATTGGCTTATGATGAAGTGGAATTGCATAGCGAAATTTCGGGCAAAATTATTAGCCTAAATATTAACGAAGGTACGAATGTTAAAAAAGGCGATTTGCTGGTAAAATTGTTTGATGCCGATTTGCAAGCGCAATTAAAAAAATTGCAAGCCCAAAAAGAAACAGCCGATAAAAATGAACAACGCCTAAAACAATTATTAAACATTAAAGGTGTGGGCGAACAAGAATACGATAATGCCATTACACAACAAAAAACATTGCAAGCTGATATTGATAACATGAATGCAATGATTGCTAAAACAGAAATACATGCCCCATTTAATGGTGCAATTGGTTTGAAAAATGTGAGTAATGGCGCATATCTTACGCCATCTGTTTCTATTGCATCTTTACAAAATATAAGTCAGTTAAAACTTGATTTTACTATTCCTGAAAAGTATGGTTCGGTAATTAAAAATGGCGATGTGCTTCAATTTAAAATTGATGGCAACAATGAAACATTTACTGCAAAAACGTATGCCATCGAACATAAAATTGATGCCGAAACCAGAAGTATAAAAGCAAGGGCATTGGTTCAAAATACTTCATCGGCGCTTATTCCTGGCGCATTTGCAAAAATAGATGTGGGATTAAAAAAGATTGATAATGCTTTATTAATTCCTACACAATGTATTATTCCCGATGCCAGATTTAAAAAAGTAGCGATTGTGAAAAATGGAAAAGCTGAATTTAAAAAAGTAGAAACAGGTGTTAGAAATGAAGCGATGATTCAAATTACAAATGGTTTAGAAATTGGCGATACAGTTGTTACTTCAGGGTTATTATATGTAAAGCCAAATTCAGTTTTGAAGATAAAAAAATAGCCACGAAGACACTAAAGCTCGAAGAAATAAATCATGAAGAAAATTTACTTACTTCTTTTACTGTTGATTCCAATGTTGTTTTCTTTCAAAGAACAGCAAAAGAAAAAATTTAGAATTCGTTTCAAAAATCCAAAAGAAATTGAAGTCTTTTGGAGTCCGATTGACCAGAAATTTGTTCTTACGAAAGGAATGAATATTGTTGATTTTGGCGCAGGTGAACCTTCTTTAGCATTTTATCTTTTGAATAAATACGACAGCATAAATGTTGTAACTCAAGACATTGACACGACTTACATTAGCGATTACAAAATTGATTCGGTAAAAAGATTTTACGGGAAATTTGATAAGAAATTTTTGAAAATGAAAATCCCATTTGTGATGGGAAATGAAACATCAACCAACTTACCAAAGAATAAATTTGACGCAGTTATTTTGACAGCCGTACATCATGAGTTAGTTTATAAAGATGCTACAATAAAAGATTTGCATGAAGCACTTAAAGCCGATGGAAGATTATATGTTTCAGAATTAGTTGCTCACCGAAAAATAAAAAGACCCGAATGCGATAATTATTTTTCGATTGAAAGTGAATTAGTGGCTGACTATGAAACCAGAGATTTTGTTTTAGAGAAAAAAATAGTCAATGAAATTTATCACAAAGGCAAAAAAAATAAAACAGAAAATGCTTGTTTCATTTTTAAGAAAAAATAGAAAATTAAATCGTCAATCAACAAATCATCAATCATAAATAATTAATGAGCATTTCTTCTTTAAGTTTAAAACGACCAGTGTTTGCAATAGTTTGCAGCATTATCATTGTGTTGTTTGGTTTGATTGGATTAAATTTTTTGGGCGTAAGAGAATACCCAAGTATTGACCCACCAACCATTACCGTAATGACAAATTACCGTGGTGCAAATGCTGATGTAATTGAATCGCAGATTACCGAACCATTAGAAAAAGCAATTAATAGTATTGAAGGAATTAGAACCATTTCATCAGCCAGTAATCAAGGCTCAAGTGTTATTACTGTTGAGTTTAATGTGGGGCATGAGTTAGAAGCTGCTGCCAATGATGTAAGAGATAAAGTATCGCAAGCTACCAGAACATTGCCACAGGATATAGATGCACCGCCAGTTGTATCAAAGGCTGATGCAAATAGCGATGCTATTATTTCGATGACGATTAAAAGTGATTCACGAAATATTTTGGAATTAGATGATTATGCCGAAAATGTTTTGTTGGATAGATTGCAAACAATTCCTGGGGTTAGTAATGTTCAAATTTGGGGGCAACAACGTTATGCCATGCGATTGTGGATTGACCCATCAAAATTAGCATCGCATCAACTTACTTTTACCGATGTTGAAACCGCATTGAATAATGAAAATATTGAATTGCCTGCTGGTAAAATTTATGGCAATACTACCGAACTTACTGTTAAAACTTTTGGCAGATTAACTACCGAAGACGACTTCAATAATTTAATTATTAAATCATCAGCCAATGCTGTAATAAGGTTTAAAGACATTGGTAATGCTGTACTTGGACCCGAAAGCGAACAAACAATTTTAAAAGAATCGGGTGTGCCGATGATTGCTTTATCTATCATTCCGCAACCTGGTACAAACTATTTAGATATTGCAAAAGAATTTTATAAACGCTACGAACAATTTCAAAAAGATAAACCTGCTGATATTGAATTTAATTTATCGTTAGATAATACAAGATATGTAAAGCGTTCGTTAGAAGAAGTGGTAGAAACTTTACTCATTGCATTCATTTTGGTTATTATCATCATTTATTTATTTTTTCGAAATTGGATGATTGCTATTCGTCCATTAATTGATATTCCTGTTTCGTTAATTGGTTCGTTTTTTATCATGTATATTTTTGGATTTAGTATAAATATTTTAACGCTGTTAGCCATAGTGTTGGCAACGGGTTTGGTGGTAGATGATGGCATTGTAGTAACCGAAAATATTTTCAAAAAATTAGAACAAGGATTAAACAAATATCAAGCGGCAGAAGAAGGTAGCAACGAAATTTTCTTTGCCGTAATTGCCACATCAATCACATTGGCAATTGTGTTTTTACCCATCATTTTTTTACAAGGATTTGTAGGCAGATTGTTTCGTGAATTTGGAATTGTATTGGCAGGTTCGGTTTTAATTTCTGCATTTGTATCGCTTACATTAACGCCTGTTTTAAATGTATTATTAACCACCAAAAATTCATCGCATGGTTGGTTTTATCATAAAACCGAACCCTTCTTTGTTTGGTTAGATAATAGCTACAGAAATTTATTAGAAAAATTTATGAAACGCAGATGGGTTGCTATTCCTATCGTTGGCGTTTGTATTGGATTGATTGTACTATTTATGATGTTATTGCAATCAGAATTAGCACCATTAGAAGATAGAAGTTTGTTTAGATTAAGTGTGCTTACACCCGAAGGAACTTCATTTGATGCCATGAGTACTTACATGGATAAAATTGGAACATTTGTGGTTGATTCTATTCCCGAAAAAAATGTAGCTACAACAATTGTTGCCCCTGGTTTTGTGGGCAGTGGTGCAGTTAATACGGGTATGACAAGAGTAATGTTGGTTGACCCCGATAAACGAAACAGAAGCCAACAAGAAATAATAAATATGGTAAATAAAAATCTTCCAAAATTTAATGAAGGAAGAATTTTTGCTATTCAAGAACAAACTATTTCGGTGGGTGTGGCAGCCCGAACTTCATTACCAGTGCAATTTGTAATTCAGAATATTGATTTTGATAAAATAAAATCTGGTGTTCCTAAATTTTTAGAAGAAGCCAACAAGAGCAAAGTTTTTTTAGGTGTTGATGCAAATTTAAAATTCAACAAACCTGAATTACAAATTAGTATTGATAGATTAAAAGCAGCAGACTTAGGTGTTTCGGTAAAAGATATTTCAAAAACTTTGCAGTTGGCATTAAGCGCTGGCAGAATTGGATATTTTATTATGCATGGCAAACAATACCAAGTAATTGCTCAAGTGGATAGAGATAATAGAGATAAACCTGTTGATTTAGCATCGTATTATGTAAGAAATAAAAATGGCGAATTAATTCAATTGGATAATTTGGTGCAAATGCAAGAAGAAAGTAGTCCGCCTCAATTGTATCATTTTAATAGATATAAATCGGCTACAATATCTGCTGCATTAGCGCCTGGAAAAACAATTGGCGATGGCATTATTGAAATGAATAGAATTGCTAAAAAAACTTTAGACCCATCTTTCAATACTTCATTGAATGGTGCTTCTAGAGATTTTGCCGAAAGTTCATCTAACACCACATTTGCATTGGTTGTGGCATTGCTGTTAATTTTTTTAGTATTGGCTGCACAATTTGAAAGTTTTATCGACCCATTAATTATTATGCTTACTGTGCCATTAGCTTTTGCTGGTGCATTTTTGAGCTTATGGATGTTTAATCAAACATTAAATATTTTTTCGCAGATAGGTATTATTATGTTGATAGGATTGGTAACCAAAAATGGAATTTTGATTGTAGAATTTGCGAATCAAAAAAGAGAAAGTGGCGAAGCAAAAATAAATGCTGTAATTGATGCAGCAGCATTAAGATTAAGACCTATTTTAATGACAACTTTAGCCACAGCATTAGGCGCAGTGCCTATTGCATTAGCATTGGGAAGTGGTGCTCAAAGCCGCATTCCATTAGGAATAGTAATTATTGGAGGGTTGATGTTTGCGTTAATTTTAACTTTATTTGTAATACCTGCTATGTATTCATTTATGAGTAGGGCAAGAAAGAAAAAAGAAAATTAACTGCAAAGTTCGCAAAGTGAAACGCAAAGAAAAATGACAGAAAACGAAATATCAAATAAAATAATAGGTGCTGCTATTGCTGTGCATACAGCATTAGGTACTGGTTTGTTGGAAAATGCATACAAAGAATGTTTGTTTTATAAATTAAAACAGATGAATCTTTTAGTAGAAAAAGAAAAGCAAATGCCTTTAGTTTCTGAAGAAGTGAAATTATAATGTGGTTATCGCATTGATTTATTGGTTGAACAAAAAGTTGTAGTTGAATTAAAAAGCGTTGAAGCATTAAATGATGTGCATTTGGCTCAAACACTAACTTATTTAAAATTGGGAAATTACAAATTAGGATTATTAATAAATTTCAATGTTTTTAAACTTAAAGATGGAATAAAAAGAGTGGCAAATGGCTTATAATCTTTGCGGAAATTCTTTGTGTTCTTTGCGGTAAAATAAAAAAATCATGCTCAAAAAAATATTAATATTATTACCTTTTCTATTGACTAATAAGCTGTTTGCACAAAACACGTTAACTGTTCATCAAGCTATTGAAACTGCTTTGAAAAACAATTACGATATTATTATTCAGAAAAATAAATCGGCTATTTTAAAAACAAATAGCGATGCATCTATTGCTAATTTTTTACCTAAGGCTGGTGTAAATATTTCTAAAAGTGGTTCGATAAATAGCATCGACCAAAAATTTTCGAATGGTACTGAAACTACTAAAGATGGCGTAACGGGTAGTAATTTCAATCCTCAATTAAATATTTCGTGGACATTGTTTGATGGTATGAAAATGTTTGCGGTGAAAAGCCGATTGAAAAAACTTTCAGAAATTGGCGAATTAAATTATAAGGATAGTTTGCAAACTTTAATTGCTCAAACCATTATTGCTTACTACGATATTGTATCGGCTACTATGCAATTGAAAGCTTTGAATGATGCCATAAAAATATCGGATGAAAGAGTAACATTAACCGAGAAACAATATTTGGTGGGTGCTTCATCAAAAGTAGATTGGCTGCAAGCCAGAGTTGATTTGAATGAAGAAAAAAGTTTAGTTATCAATCAATTAAATTTGATTGAGCAAAAAAAAGCCGACTTGAATCGCTTGATGGCATTAGCTCCTGAAACAAATTTTGTAACTGTTGATTCTATTTCGTTTGCTGATAATATTAGTTTATCAACTACTAATGAATTAGAAAATCAAAATTTTCAATTGTTGATGGCTGAAAAGAGCCGACAAATTTCGTACTTAAATAAGAAGGAAGTGTTTGCGAATTACTTACCGCAGTTAAGTGTTTCGGGCAATTATGGATTAAGCCGTTCGAAAAATAGTGCAGGTTTTTCGTTATTGAATCAAACCAATGGTTTTAGTGGTGGTGTAAGTTTATATGTTCCAATTTTTGCAGGTACGCTTACACAAAAGCAAGTGAAAGTAGCCAACATCAATACTTTGAATGCTGAAATGATGTATCAAAAAATTCATCTTCAAACAAATTTGAAATATTTTAAAGCACAAAAAGATTTTGAAAAAGCGACATCGATTTTAAAAATGGAACAAGAAAATATTTTGTTGGCAGATGAAAATTTAAAGATTGCTGCCGAACGATTTAGATTAGCACAATCTACAGCAATTGAAATGCGCCAAGCCGAAACTAGCTACAGCAATGCTATGAACAGATTACTGCAAGCAAAATTTGCACTTAAAAGTGCTGAAACAGAATTATTGAGATTGATGGGAAAGTTGGTGAATTAGGATTTTAATTAATCGAAAAATTATCAAAAAACCTATTTGATATTGTGCAATCTTTTTTTTATAAATGTTGTTTATTTACATTTCTTAAAAATATTTATATTTGAACAAACAAATTAAACAACCAATACAATGAAACTAGTTTTAAAAATTTTAAAATGGGTAGGAATAGTAATTGTTGCCCTTCTTGTTATTTCTTTTTTCCTACCATCTACATCACATGTAGAGCGGACATACGTTGTAAAAGCTTCGCCACCTGTTGTGTATGCTTTAGTAAATGATTTACATAAATGGGAAACGTGGTCTCCATGGTATGAAATGGATAAAAAAATGAAGATAACTTACAATGAAATACCAAGTGGTAAAGGTGCAAGCTATACCTGGGTAAGTCAGAATAAAAATGTAGGAAATGGCTCGATGGAAATTATTGATGCTACATCTAACGAAATAAAAACCCAAATGCACTTTGGTGATATGGGTAATCCAACTGCTACATTTAAATTTGAAGCAGTACCCGAAGGCACTAAAGTAACTTGGGCATTTGAAGGTGATTGTTCAGAAAATCCTTTTTATTTAAAGCCAATTTGCAGATATTTTAATTTAATAATGGATAAAATGATCGGGCCTGATTTTGAAAAAGGATTAAAAAATTTAGATGCAGTAGCATCTCCCATAGCAAATTAATTTTTTGCAAATGATGGTAAATAAAAAAGCGGTTGCGTAAATATAAACGCAACCGCTTTTTTATAGAGTGTTAAACAAATATGAATTAATATTCATCTTCGTTAAATAAAAAATCATCTTTGGTTGGGTAATCAGGCCAAATGTCTTCAATGCTTTCATGCAATTCGCCATCATCTTCTAACTCCTGTAAATTTTCAACTACTTCAACTGGCGAACCAGAACGAATTGCGTAATCAATCAATTCATCTTTTGTAGCCGGCCAAGGAGCGTCTTCTAAATGCGATGCTAATTCTAGTGTCCAATACATTCTATTTACTTTTTTTAAATTTTCCGCAAACTTAACTTAATGAATGTGAAAAACAAATATTGTGAATTAAAATTTGTGTAAATTTTTTTATTTTTTTGCTAATTCGCCTTTTAACCAATCTATCACTTTTACTTCAGTGCAATCAAATTCTCTAAGTACTGATAAATGCCAACTAATCCAATCGCCTGCATGAATCAAATATAATGCTCTTTCAAGGTATGATTCGCCTTTACTCCATACTTCTATTATGTTTGGTGTATATTGTTTAAATATTTTTTTATTCAGTTCTATTCTTGTTTGCGACCTACTAAAATCTTCTTTATTTCTGAAAATGATAACCACTAAATTTTCATCTTTTGTTCGCCAACCTACTAATTCATTATGATTCATCTCGGGTAATATATGATGCCAACAAAGTTGTTTCCCGTTTTCATTTACCTGTTGTCTAAATCTTACTGCCACTGCTTCCATGCCATTAATAGCATAAATAATAGGCATTTTATTAAACATTTTTTTAGCAATAGCTAACGATGTTTTTTGAATATTTTTCGATTCTTTTCTTAATAAAGAAATTGTATTAGTTAATTCAGTTTCAAAATTTGTTTTCAATAATCCATGTTGTTTTAAAACATATAATTGTTGAATGAAGGAATATCCTAGGCATGCACGTGGCGGCATTCCTGAAGGAATTAATATTAAATCTAATTTTTTCTTAGCAGCAATTTCGGCTAATTTTCCGCCGCTTGTAATACAAGTTATAGTTGCTTTTTTCTTTAATGCAATTTCAACGCTGCTTAATGTTTCTTCTGTATTGCCGCTATACGACGAGGCAATGAACAATGTTTTATCGCTAATAAAATTAGGCAATACATAATCTTTTAAAACAATAAAAGGAATTTTTAATTCGCTGGCTACATATTCTCTAACCAAATCAGCACCAATACCACTTCCGCCTAATCCGCTTACAACAATGTTTTCAAATTTTATTTTCGATTTTGTAGCTTTAAATTTTTTTCCAATTTCAATTGCGGCATTCATTTGTGCTCCAAAATTTTCAATCAGTTGTTTCATTAAATAAGTATTTTTTTTGCAAATGTAAAGTACTAAAATGTATTAAGAAACATACACTACCTTTTTTTATACCCGATTTTTATTTTCGTATTTAATAAACTAAACAAAATGGAATAGCTAATTCAAAAAAAATACCCTTTAGTAAATTGCTAAAGGGTATTTTTTTGCATATTATTTTTAATTAATCTCTCATTCTTCTTCTGCCGCTACTGCCTTCACTTCTTGATGACCCACCACGGCTTTCGCCACCGCTTCTCGAACCACCTCTGTTTTCACTGCTTCTTTTTGATGAACTACTGCTTCTTTCACCGCCTCTAAATCCACCTCTTTCGCTTCTCCCTTCGCTTCGTGGGCTATCATTTCTTGATCTTGAGCTGCTTCCGCTGCTGCGTTTTGGTTCGGATGCTTGTTGTTCAATTCGTATCATTCTGCCTTTATATTCAAAGCCATTTACATTGCTTAAAATAGGAGCTACTGCATCAGGTTCTACTTCAATAAATGAATAAACGCCTTTCAAATCAATACGCCCGATACTACTTTTATTAATTCTGCTTCTGTCGCAAATTAAACCTAATAAAGTTCCTTTTTCTAAGCCGTCAGCTTTGCCCAAATTAATAAATAATCTATCGCCATTACCATAGCTTCTACTTTCTCCTCTTGAAGCTGTTTCGAATCTACGTTCGCCTTGGCGTTCTGTATTTGAGCTGTGTTTTTCTACAATATTCAAATCGGGGGCACCACGATAATAATCTAATAAATGATTAAATTCTAAATATGCAAATCGTTTAATAATTTCTTCTTTGCTTAATTCGGCCAATTCTTCATAAACTTTTGGCATCATAGGCATCAAGCCATCATCAGCCATTTCTACTGCACGAAGGCGATGAACCATGTGCAACATTTTTACTTGGCAAACTTCTTCGCCAGTAGGAATTATTATTTTTTCGAATTTTACTTGAATGCTTTTCTCTATCTGACGAATTTTAAAAGCTTCTTTAGGTGCTACAATAGCTATTGAAATACCTGTTTTACCTGCACGAGCTGTACGTCCGCTTCGGTGTGTGTAAAATTCCATTTCATCGGGCAAGTTCATGTGTAATACATGCGTAATGTTGTTTACATCAATACCACGGGCAGCCACATCTGTAGCCACAAGTATTTGTAAAGATTTATTACGAAAGCTGCGCATTACTTTATCACGTTGTTGTTGTGATAAATCGCCATGCAAACTATCTGCATTGTATCCATCAGCTATTAATTTTTCAGCTACCATTTGTGTATCGGCTTTGGTACGGCAAAAAATAACGCCAAACATTTCAATATTAAAATCAATTAATCGCTTTAATGCACTGTACCGTTCTCTATCGCTTACTACAGCAAATTGGTGAGAGATATTAGTGTTGGTTTTGTTTTCTTTACTTACGCTTAATTCCATTGGCGATTGCATATATTTACTAGCAATTCGTCTAACTTCGGTAGGCATTGTAGCTGAAAATAACCATACGTTTTTAGTAGCAGGTGTATCCTGTAATATTTTTTGAATATCTTCTTGAAAGCCCATATTTAGCATTTCATCAGCTTCATCTAATACTGCATACTCAATGGTATTAATGTTTAATGCTTTTCTGTCCATCAAATCCATTAATCTACCTGGTGTAGCTACGATAATATTAGCACCTTGTTTTAGGCGACGAATTTGATCTGAAATACTTGCGCCACCATATACTGCTACTATATTTAAAGGTTTTACATTTTTAGAATATAAAACTAAATCGTTCATAATCTGCACACAAAGCTCACGAGTGGGTGCTAATACTAACGCTTGCGTAGTTTTTGTTGATGGATTACAAAGTTCAATAAGTGGTAAGCCAAATGCTGCTGTTTTGCCAGTTCCAGTTTGTGCCATCGCTACCATATCTCTTTTTTCTTTTAATAAAAAAGGGATGGTTTGTTCTTGAATGGGCGTAGGCATAATAAAGCCCATTTCGGTTAAATTGTTTAATAAATCTTGAGAAAGTCCTAATGCTTCGAAAGTTGTCATGAATGAAAATTATATAATAAAATATTTTGAATTACGGCAAAGATACTTTAAAATAAGCACATTTAGGGATTTATCTTATTAATACCAAATTTATTTATTATTTAGATAGCCCAATTGGAAAGTTTAATTTCTGATTTTATGGTATCAAAAAAAATATCGAAATGTAATTGTAATTCATGCTCATATTGAAGTAAATATTTTTCGCTGCCATCTAATATGCTACCATATTTACTTCGGCTTGCCATACCCGAAAGTGCTTTTTTAATGCCTTCTATTTTTGCATAATGCAATAGCCAATCTTGGGTGCTCATATATTTTAAAATATACTTACTTCTTTCGGGCAAAAAAGCTGTGTTCTGCAATAGTAATTGATAAGTACTTTGTGTGAAATTAGACAATGAATCGGGATGGTGTTTATGCCAATCTTTAGCCAAAAAATAATCAAAAAAAACATCTAAAGCTACTGGCGAAAATTTGCTGATATGTGGTCGTAATATTTTGGTACACTTTAATACATTTGGATGTGTATCGGTGTATGAATCAATAAAACGATGCATTAAGATACCTTGTGCAATTTCAAAAGGAAATTCGCCATGCTTTTTTCCTTTCACTTCATCAGCAATAAAATTTCCAATCATCAAATTTTTGTTGTGCGATGATAGATAGAGATGGGCTAAGAAGTTCATTGTAGAGTATTTATAAATTTAATAATGCCCTAATTTTAGCTGGTTCTATTTCAATCATTTCATTATCGTATAGTATTGATAAATTTAATTTTTCAATTCCATATCTCATCAATCGAAGTGTTGGAAAGCCACATGCGGCAGTCATCTTGCGTACTTGCCTGTTTTTTCCTTCTACTAATGTAAGTGCAATCCACGTATCGCTTACATTTTTTCTAAACCGTATTGGAGGATTTCGAAGTGGTATTTTTTTTATTTCAATTTCGTTTAATAATCTACATTTTGTAGGTAATGTTTTATGCGGTTTTCCATCAATGGTAATAATAATTCCATTTTCGATTTTTGTGAAAAAAGTTTCATTTGGTAAGCCTTCTATTTGAACCCAATATTCACGATTATGTTTTTTTGTTGGATTTAATAATTGATGATTAATATTTTTATCATTGGTTAAAAGCAATAATCCTTCGCTATCAAAATCTAATCTACCAACAGGATAAATATCTTTTTCGAAATTGAAATTAAAATTGGCTAGTGTTTTTTTATCGCCTTCGGGACTAAACTGACAAAGCATTTGAAATGGTTTGTAAATAGCATAATATTTTAAAATATTATTATTCATCATGGCTTGATTGATAAATGTATTGCAAAATTAATTGGTCGAAATTGTTTTTATCATCGGCTGTAAATTCAGCTTCGATAGGCATTACAAACAAATTTATTTTTTTTTCTTCAAACCAAAATTTGAATGGTAGCAATCGCATAGCATCTTTTTCACTTGTTATTAAATTGTAATCATTCCAGCTTTTCCCTTCTTTTAAAATGGCTCGGTGCATCATTTCTAAATCTGTAATTTCGAAACGATGATGATCGGAAAATGAAACGGGAATTACTTTTTTATTGTTTAATTCTATTTGTTTCATCAATAATTTATGGTCGGCAATGCCAGTAAGCAATACCGTTTCAAGGTTTTTATTTATATCTGCAGCAGTAAAAAATGAAAAGGGTTCGGCATATTTAATAAAGCTAAAAAAAATTGGTGCTATAGAATATTTACGAATTGCTAAAATTATTTTTTGTTTTTCTTGTGTTGAAATATTTATAGGTGATTTGCTTACTACTATTGCATTAGCTCGTTTTGCACCATTTCTAAATTCTCTTAACAAGCCCATTGGCAACAAAAAATCGTTGGTAAATAAATCATCAAATCGTGTAATTAAAATGTTGAAACCTGCATTTACAGCCCTATGCTGGTATGCATCATCTAAAATTACGGCATCAATATTAGGCGATGAGGCTAACAAATCGGCAATTCCTAATATTCTGTTTTCAGCTACTGCTACAAAAATATTTTTGAATTTTTTGAAATATTGCAATGGTTCATCACCTATTAAATCAGCAGTTGAATTATCATCGGCTAAAATAAAACCAACACTTTTTCTTTTATATCCACGGCTTAATGTGGCTGGTAGGTAATTACTTTTTTGCAATAATCTTATTAAATATTCAACTTGTGGTGTTTTGCCAGTTCCACCAGTATTAAGGTTTCCAACGCATATAACAGGAAAATCGTAGGTAACCGAGCCATATATTTTTGTTTGGTATAAATAATTTCTAATTAAAATTATAATACCATATAAAAATGAAAATGGAAATAATAAAATGCGAAGTAGGAACA
Organism: Bacteroidota bacterium; assembly: GCA_046051225.1. GTDB lineage: Bacteria > Bacteroidota > Bacteroidia > Chitinophagales > CAIODY01 > CAIODY01. Next base: position 252,477 of record JBJOOR010000002.1, read on the forward strand.
ATTGATAAAATATTAAAATAGAAAACGACTACGGGTAGTATTCATTCGAATACCGATTCCAAAATATTTTTCTTCGTGATTATATGCTTTGTAACTGCTGCTTTGCTTACGATACATAAAATTAAAATCAAGATAAAAAATATTTCTGATTAAACAGCTCATATTTACATCGGCTACTAATATATGAGTTAAAACGCCATCGCCAATAGCAAATGGAAATGCAGGTGTTGAAATATTTGGTCGTTTAGCATAACTAATTAATGGATTGCCACCCCAGCTATATTTTCCGCCAATTGAATCTAATCCTTGTTTCATCATAGATGCCATTGCTGTAAAAGTTATTTTTGATGATGGCTGATAATAAATTTTACCTATCAATTCTTTTAAGCCTGCTCCATCTGGATGTGCTAGTGGTTGATTATAGCTAGTATAATTTCCTAAACTATCGCTATGAGAATATACAAATGGGCGAATTAAATTGCCTTCAATTTGCATATCTAAATTTTTAATTCCAACAAAATCTATCCATTTTAAACCAGTTTGAATAGCCCATTTATTTGTCCAAGCTTTTTTGTTTTGGTTGAATAAAGTTGAATTAAATTCATCTAAATAAAATTGACTATATAATTGAAATCTTTTTAAGATATTCCATCTTGCATCAGCTCCTAACGATGCATTATCAGGGCTTCCAAGCGATTGCTCTACAGAGCGTTTAAATAATAAGGGTACTAAATAAACTGGCTCGAAGCCTTGATTTTTACGTGCAAATACTACAGATTCAAATGCACCAAATTGTAAATTTTCAGCCACATTATAAGATACATGATGGATTGAAACATATTTTCTGTCTAGCAATTTGTCATAATGTGGTGCTAGCCATTCACGAGTAAGTTGCAAGCATAAATTTTGATAATCAAATCGTTTATAATGCATATTCATTTTTAAAAATGGAGTTGGATTTGAAGCATCGCTTAAAATCATTGATCGTATTCCTTCACCTATAAAATTTCTATCTTGCCCAAATGTAAAATGAACATATTTAGTGGCTGAAAATGTAAAATATCCACGAGCTTCAAAAAAATCTTGCATGGATGCATCATTCTTAAATACTTTGTAGTAGCCTTGTTGCGGCACAGCATAATTTTTTGTCACATAATTTTGTACATAATTTAACCCATTCATTTGGTTTTCGCCTGCATAGGTATAAAAACCAATTTTGTTAGAAATATTGCCATGCAATTCAACCCCTCTTGTATTAATGTATTTTCTTTTTGATGATAGATTTGAATAGCCTGTTTGATAATTTAAAACAGGATTTAACTTTAATACAAAGTTGTGATCGTTGTATGCATAAAAATCTGTTTTATATTTATAGATGGTTTTTAAGATTGGATAAATACTTTCGTTATCAGCCTTTTCTTCAGCATATTCAAAGTTGTCATCATACATGTGCTGAATATTTTTTTCATACATTTTTGATGGAACGTAATCTACCGTATCAATAGCATCAATAAATTCAATTATTGATTGGCGGTCGTAACTCTTCAAGGTAGTGTTAAACCCTTCTGGTAGTTTGCCCGATTTAATACTGATGTGATCAATCCATTGGTATTCATCCCTTCCTAAAGGTACATTGCTGCTTTGTGCATTAGCCAATGATTGAAATATTAAAACAAATGCGGCGAATAAAAAGTAAGTTTTCTTCATTAATTTTTGGTGCTAATATTTTTCAAAAATAAGAAGATACAGTCAGAAAATTAGTGATAGTAAAAAATATTATTTAGAACCTCTAAATTCAGTTTTATATTATCGTGGTTTTGAAATAGAAGGGCAATATAAACGTTTTGGATGTTTTCTTTTTGAAGGTGAGTATCGGGGCGGACAATTTGATTTAATTACATAGCCTACTGTAATGCCTGCAATCATATACCAATCTTTTGCATTTGGATTTCCTCGTTTATCAAATGTTTGATCGTGTGATAAAATTTGATTATTAGATAAATCTGAAACTACGCCAGCTAACGAACCCTTGTTAGAAGCCAATAAAGCAGGGTTTACATAACCTGTGCTTACATCGTCAATGTAATCAGTAAATGTTTTGCGCCAACCTAATTCAATTCCAATGATAAAATGATGAGCCACTGCAATTTTAAAACCACCACCAAAGGGTATTGAAACTTGTGTTAATAAATATGGTTTTCTTTCAGGTAAACTTGCGATGCCTTGTCCTTCGGTATTTAATGTGCTTAGCCGAATAGTTTGTCCATTATATGTTGTGGTAGGGTTGAAATGAAAAATACCTAAACCTGCAAATACGTATGGTGTATAATCAAAATATGGACAAGTACGTAAACCATTAAAATTATATTCAGCAATTATATTTCCTTCACTTAATGTTGATTCAAATCTTAAATTTCTAATTCGCCTATTTATATCAGTACTATATTTATCATCAGCCCATAAATAGCCTTTGTTAATAGATGCTCTGATGCCAAAATGGTAATTAAATTGATAACGAGTATAAATTCCTTCGGCTGATTTTATGAATCTTAATGTGTAAAAATTGTCACATAAATCGCCATAATACCATGAGGCACCGCCTAATACACCAAATTCAAGAATTTTTACTTTTTTTGGTTTGCTTAGGCGTATCCAATTTTTACCATTTACTTTGGCAAAACTTACCAATGTAAATAGTGTTAAAATTAATATGGTTGCAAACCGTTTCATATTTAAATGAGGATAATTTTTTTTACCACAATTGTTTTAAAATATTCGTTTATGATATCAATTACTTTAGTTTCGTTATAATGTATCTGTGATTTTAACGGTGCTTGGCTTACCATTATTTTCAGTTCACCATTTTTTAAAAAAACAGGCTTCGAATATTTAGCCATCGTTTTGCCAAATAATTTTTCCCAATTGTTTGTCAAATCAGCCATTTGTACACCATCAGCTAATTGATATCGTTTCAACATCATGCTTATAGCTTCAGAAATGGTAGTATCGTTACTTTTTTTTATCATTCAAACAGGGTGCTTTATTTTCAGACTTTATAGGAATAAAAATGTTTAACAAGGTTAAAAAAATAACTGAAATATTTTTTAATAATTTTATTGGTATTGGTAGCTGCCCGATTTAGAACGAAGCGTTACTGTTTTTTTATCCGATTTTTCAACCCTACCAATTATTTTTGCATCCATATTGAAAGATGATGCAATGTCAATTAATTGTTTTGCAATAGCTTGTGGTACATACATTTCAAGGCGATGCCCCATATTAAATACTTGATACATTTCTTTCCAATCGGTATTGCTTTGCTGTTGAATTAATTTAAAAACGGGTGGCGTTTCAAATAAATTATCTTTTATGATATTTAGATTATCTACAAAATGCAAAACCTTAGTTTGCCCACCACCACTGCAATGTACCATACCATGAATATTATTTCTATCAATGGTTTCAAATATTTTTTTTACTACTGGCAAATAAGTTCTAGTAGGCGACAATAATAATTTACCAACAGTTATTTTAGTTTCGGGTTCAATATCAGTTAATCTGCAATTGCCAGTAAATCGTACACTTTCGGGTAGCATTGGGTCGTAGCTTTCGGGAAATGCATTTTCATAAAATTTATTCATCACATCATGCCTAGCCGATGTAATGCCATTGCTTCCAATACCGCTATTGTATTCAGTTTCATATGTTGTTTGCCCATAAGATGCAAAACCTACAATTACATCGCCATCTGTAATATTGGCATTATCAATCACATCGCTGCGTTTCATTCGGCAAGTTATTGTTCCATCAATAATCATGGTTCTTACTAAATCGCCTACATCGGCAGTTTCGCCACCCATAAAATGAATATGAACTTCATGTTTTTTCATGGTTTCAAAAAATGTGGCACTGCCATTAATCACAGCAGCTAAAATAGTTCCATCAATATGGTTTTTATTTCTGCCAATCGTTGATGTAAAACACATATCCTCGGTAGCACCTACACACATCAAATCATCAGTGTTCATCACAATAGCATCTTGCGAAATATTTTGCCACACCGAAATATCGCCTGTTTCTTTATAATATAAATAACTTAAAATACTCTTTGTACCTGCTCCATCGGCATGACTTATCAAGCAATAATTTTCGTCATGTGTAATATAATCGGGATAGATTTTGCAAAATGCTTTCGGGTAAATTCCTTTATCTAATTTTTTTATAGCTGCATGTACCTCATCTTTTGTAGCGCTTACGCCACGTGCATTATATTTTTCAGAAACGGATTGAACAGTTGACATAAAGATTGATTTAACGGCAAAGTTAAATGATAAAATGAAATGCTAGTACATTAATATTTACGCAATCTGATGGTAAATTAAATGATATAAAATGAGGATTTTAAAAAAAATAGCTGTCGGAATGTGGTAAATAAAATGAGATTCCGACAACAATTATTAAAATTAAATGTATATTTGTTTAAAATAAAAATACGATGAATGTATTAGTAGGTAGAGAAAATGAGCAAAAAATATTGCTGGAAGCATATCACTCGAAACAATCGGAAATGATAGCTGTACTAGGTAGAAGAAGGGTAGGTAAAACTTTTTTAATAAAGCAAACATTTGCAAAATTCGATTTTGAATTTACTGGTATTTTAAATGCTACTAAAGGCGAACAATTAATTGCATTCACAAAGAAAATTGAACAATTCAGCGGCAAAAAAATAATTGATAATCCTACAAATTGGATTGAAGCATTTGAATTGTTAAAAAAATATTTACTTAAAAAGAAAACAAAAAAAGTAATTTTTATTGATGAGCTGCCATGGCTAGATACTGCCAAATCAAAATTTACTGAAGCTTTAGGTTATTTTTGGAACGATTTTGCATTATACAATAACGTAACATTAGTAGTGTGTGGCTCATCAGCATCATGGATGATAAAAAATATTGTACGCAGCAAAGGCAGTTTGCATAATAGAATTACGAAGCGAATAGAATTGCATCCTTTTAATTTGTACGAAACTGAACTGTTTTTGAAAAAGAAAGGAATTGTATTTGATAAATATTCTATTGCACAATTGTACATGGTAATGGGTGGCATTCCATTTTATTTAAATGAAATAAAGAAAGGCGAAAGTGTAGCGCAAAATATTGATAGAATTTGTTTTACTAAAAATGGCTTACTTTTTAAAGAGTTTGATAATTTATTTGCATCGTTGTATAGCAATTATAAAACACATATTGCTATTATTAAAATACTATCCTCTAAATGGAAAGGATTATCTAGAAATGAGTTATTAAAACATACTAAATTAACTGATGGTGGTGCTATTACAAGAATTTTGGAAGAGTTAGAGTTGTCGTCTTTTATTTCCATCACGTATCCATTTGGTAAAAAAAAGAAAGAGGCTTTATATCGTGTTGCAGATAATTACAGCATCTTTTATTTACATTTTATTGATGGAATGAACAGTTTGAAAAAAGGTGCATTTGTGAATTTAATGAATACACCTAAATGGAACAGTTGGAGTGGGTATGCATTTGAAAATACATGTTTTTGTCATTTACCACAAATAGAAAAAAAATTGGGAATAAGCGCTATACATACTGAAAATAGTAGCTTTTATTATAAGGGAACTGCAACAAAAAAAGGATTTCAAATTGATTTATTAATTGATAGAGCCGATCGGATTATAAATGTATGTGAAATAAAATTTCATGATTCAGAATTTACAATTACGAAAGAATATGCTCAAAAATTACGAACAACACTAGCAGGATTTAAAACAGTTACAAAAAGCAAGAAAAATTTATTTCTTACTTTTATAACCACACTTGGAATTTCTGAAAATTCTCATTCAAAAACTATTGTTCAAAATGAATTAACTTTAAGTGATTTGTTTTCTAATGCTTAAGGGTATTTTGTTTTGGGAGTTATTTAGATTTAGGTATTTAAAAATAGTTGTCGGAATCTATCTTTTTTTGCTACATTCCGACAGCTATTTTCTGAAAATAGAATTTATTTATTTGCCGATGTTTTTTTTATATTATATTCATTTAGTAAACAAATTGTATTTTCGCAATTCTAAAAAACAATCACATGAATTTTACTAAACATTTTTTCGCAGTAATTTCGATTACCATTTTTCTTTTTTCTTGTACCCAAAAAAATAAAGAAGCGGCGCAAATGCCCGACCCATTAGCATCACACATTGATAGCACTATCAATCCGGGTGATAATTTTTGGCGATATGCTAACAATGGTTGGTTCAAACAACATCCCATTATTGCATCAGAAAATAGCAATGGAATTTGGCGCACCATTCAAGATACTATCAATGCTGAAATATTGCAAGTTTGCCAAAAAGCAGTGAATGAAAAAAGCGAAGTGGGTAGCAACAAACAAAAAATTGGTGATTTTTATTTTAGTGGAATGGATACCGCAAACATTGACAAACAAGGCATTTCGCCGATTGCCAATGAATTGAAAAAGATTGACGAAATAAAATCTATCAGCGATTTAGCGGCTGCTATGGCGCATTTGCAAAGCATTGGCGCTGGTGTTGGCTTTAGTTATGGCGTTGGACGTGATGATAAAATCGCCAGCAAATATGCAGTGTGGTTAGGTCAGGGTGGATTGGGTTTGCCCGATAGAGATTATTATTTTGAAAATGATGCTCGTACAAAAATGATTCGTGCAGAATATTTAAAGTACATGACTTTTATGCTTACTCAAGTTGACCCAGACCCAAAAGGCGAATTTGATTTAAAATACGCAACTGAAGTAATGAACTTAGAAACTGCTTTGGCAAAGGCTTCACGTAAGTTAGAAAATTTAAGAGACCCTTATAAAAATTACAACAAGATGACTTTGGCAAAAGTAAATGCTATGACACCATCATTTAAATGGAATGAATTTGCAACTGCTTTTGGTTTGAAAAATGTGGATACGATGATTGTTGGGCAGCCTGAATTTGTAAGTGCATTTGAAAATGCGTTGCATCAGTTCCCTATTCCTGTTTGGCAAAATTATTTCAAATTTCATTTGGTGAATGAATATGCGCCTTACTTATCGAGCAACTTTGAAAAAGAAAATTTCCATTTCTTCTCACAAATATTTGGTGGTGTGAAAGAGCAAAAGCCTCGTTGGAAAAGAGTTGTAGAGAATACCGATGGTTTGTTGGGTGAATTAATCGGGCAAGTGTATGTGAAAGAATATTTACCTGCTGGCGCAAAAGAAAAAATTACGGAGATTGGAAAAGCGATTGCTGATGTATATGCTGAACACATCAAAGCATTGGATTGGATGAGCGATAGCACCAAACAAAAAGCCTTGTATAAGTTGAGCAAAATCACGATGAAAATGGGTTATCCTGATAAATGGAAAGACATGAGCAATTTGAAAATTGATAGAAACAGTTATGCCGCAAACGTTCTACAATGCAGCGTTTGGCAACATCAATACAACACGAATAAATACGGCAAACCAGTTGACAGAACCGAATGGAACATGGAGCCACAAACCTACAACGCTTACTACGAGCCAACTAACAACGAAATTGTGATTCCTGCTTGCAACATTATTGTGCCAGGTTATGAAGGCAGAATGCCCGATGATGCAGTGTTGTATGGTGTGATTGGTGGCAGCACGATTGGTCATGAAATTACACATGGCTTTGATGACCAAGGAAGTCAGTATGACCCTGAAGGCAATTTACGCAATTGGTGGAGCAAAGAAGACAAAGCAAAATTTGATAAAAAGACCAAACAAATTGTGGCGCAATTCAATCAATACAAAGTGTTGGATAGTTTGAAAATAAATGGTGAAGCCACACAAGGCGAAAACATTGCCGATTTAGGCGGTGTGGTGATGGGCTACGAAGCTTTCAAAAAAACCAAACAAGGACAAAGCAATGAAAAGATAGGTGGCTTAACACCCGACCAACGTTATTTCTTGAGTTATGCTTATAGCTGGATGGTGCAAATGCGCCCTGAATCAATGGCACGAAGAATTAAAACAGATGTGCATTCGCCTGCTGAATACCGTGTGATTGGACCTGTGAGCAACAACGAAAACTTTTATAAAGCTTTCAACATAAAACCTAGTCAATTCATGTATCGCAGCGATAGCGCAAGGGTGAAGATTTGGTAAGAACGATGAGTTATGAATGATGAACAATGAATTGAACCTTTCCAAGTTTTAAAAACTTGGAAAGGTTTGCAATGGAGCTGCTAATGTGAAGTCTTTGCGCAGCTTCGATTCAACAAACAACCTAACTATTATGAAGATGAGTATAAAATTATTCTTTCAAAATTTTGTTTTTATTTTTTTCGCTTGTTTGTTTTTTCAACATTCAGCAGAAGCGAAAACTTTGAAAAAGATTTACTATAATAAATATTGGATAAAAGTTTCGAAGAACAAAAATCCATTCTACTATAGAATTTACATACAATCTAAAGACAAAGCGAACAGAAAAATATATTTCGTTCATGATTATTACATGAATGATACCCTTCAATTTGAAGGGTATTTAAAATCGTTACATTCTAATTGGCATATTGGTAAAGCAACTTGGTATTATTCTAATGGCAAAGTAAGAACAACCGCATACTTTGACTACAATGGAAAAAAGAATGGAGAGTATGTTGGTTATTTTCCTTCAGGAAAAATTGAGTTGAAAAAATTTTTTCTAAATGATAGTATAGTAGGCAACGTTTACAGAAAATATGCTGATGATGATTCTGTTTATCTTACTTCATCTTACAATCAAAATGGAAAGATTGATGGAGATGTTAACGTTTATGGTTCAACGCATAAAAAATTAAGAACTGGAAATTATAAAGATGGTAAATGCGTTAGCATAAGAAGCTTTGGTACTAATGGAAATGATACTATTTACACACCATTGTTTATACAACCTGAATATCCAAAGGGGTTTAATGAATTTACTAATTTTTTTTCTAAACAATTACGGCGAAGAATGCTTGATTATCACAATGATGATTTACTGGGTAGGTTAAAAATTAGCTGCAAAATTGATAGGAATGGCAAGCTACATGATTTTTATCCTTATTTTTATACGGATGAAAATTTGGCAAAAGAAGCAATAGATATTTTAGAAAATTGTCAGCAATGGACTCCATCCAAAGTTGCTGGATATGTAGAACCAACTGAAATTTATTTTTACTTTGATTATTACGAAACCAATAGTCATTGCTATTATACTGTTTCATTTTTTTAAAACTCAGTATAACTGCTTGTCGACAAGCGTAGTCTCCAACTACGCTTCCGCTGAAAGCAATCGCTGATTGCGATAAATATTTTACAACTGCAAAAGCCAATCTATTAGTTGTTGCTAAATTAAAACAATGTATACGAGTTTAGCTACTTGGTAACAACTTGATTCAATAATTTAGGTATCTGCATTAAGGTTTCATTTCATTTTTTGTAAGGCATAATTCAATTTTATATACTTAATATTGCTTTTTAATTTTTATTCATGAAAAAAATATTTTTAGTATCTCTTTCAGCATTTTTATTTTTTAATTGCCAGCATAAAAAAACATCGGTAAGTAATAATTTGAATATAGATAAACATGATTATCATTCTTTTGCCCAGCCCGAAAACGCTGTAGTAAAGCATCTTTCATTAAACTTAAATGTTGATTTTGAAAAAAATATAGTAAGTGGTTTTGCGAATTGGAATATTGAAACACACAATAATGCTACCGAAATTATTTTTGATACTCGTGATTTATCGATTGAAAAAATTACATTGAATGATGGTGCAGTAAATGCAAAATTTGAAGTAAAACCAATCGTTAAATTTTTGGGCAATGCCTTGCATATTGCTATTGATAGTACTACCAAAAAAGTTTGTATCTATTATCATACTTCGCCTAATGCTGCTGCTGTTCAATGGTTAAAGCCCGAACAAACTGCTGGTAAAAAACAACCATTTTTATTTACACAATCCGAGGCTATTTTAGCAAGAACATGGATTCCATGCCAAGATGGACCAGGTATTCGATTTACTTATGATGCTACTATTCATTGCCCAAAAAATTTAATGGCAGTGATGAGTGTAGCAAATAATGCCACTGAATTAAATAAAGATGGCGTATATCATTATACCCAACCAAAGCCTATTCCAAGCTATTTAATGGCATTAGCTGTTGGAGAAATTGCATTTAAACGAATTGATAATAGATGTGGAATTTATGCCGAATTGCCAATGGTTGAAAAAGTGGCTTGGGAATTTGCTGATATGGGCAAAATGGTAAATGCTGCCGAAAAGCTTTATGGTCCTTATGCTTGGGGAAGATATGATGTAGTTGTATTGCCGCCAAGTTTTCCTTTTGGTGGTATGGAAAATCCTTGTTTAACTTTTGCAACACCTACTGTAGTTGCTGGTGATAGAAGTTTGGTAGCGCTTGTAGCGCATGAATTGGCGCATAGTTGGAGCGGAAATTTAACAACTAATGCCACATGGAATGATTTTTGGCTAAACGAAGGCTTTACCGTTTATTTTGAACAACGCATCATGGAAGACTTATACGGAAAGGATTACAGCGAAATGCTAGCGAATTTAAGTGTACAAGATTTAAAAAATACATTAAAAGATTTGGGCGAAAAAAATGCAGACACACATTTAAAATTAAATTTAAAAGGTAGAGACCCTGATGATGGAATGAATGATATAGCTTACAATAAAGGCTATTTATTTTTAAGATTGATGGAAGAAAAATCGGGTAGAGAAAAGTGGGATGAGTTTTTGAAAAACTATTTTGCTGTTCATGCTTTTCAATCTATTACCACCGAAGAATTTGTTGATTATTTGAATCAAAATTTAATTCAACCTAATGCCGATAAATTTAAAACCGTATCAATCAATGATTGGATTTATGCTGCTGGATTGCCTGCAAATGCGCCTGTGATAAAAGCTTTAAGATTTGATATTGTTGATACTCAAATCAATTTTTTTCTTAAAAATAATTTGATTGATAAAACTGTTACAGCAAATTGGAGCACACATGAATGGTTGCATTTTATCAATAATTTACCTGAAAAATTATCCGAAAAACAGCTAGATGATGTAGATGCAGCATATCATTTTACTGAAAGTAGCAATTGTGAAATTGCTGATGCTTGGTATTATTTATGTTTGAAAAACAATTATACAAAAATTAATTCGGCAATGGAAAAATTTCTCTGTACAGTCGGCAGAAGAAAATTTTTACTACCATTATATGGCGAAATGATGAAAACCGAACAGGGTAAAATTTTAGCAAATAAAATATATGCTAAAGCTAGAAATGGCTACCATAGTGTATCACAACAAACAATTGATGAAATGCTGCACTTCAAAAAATAAATTGTTTTATCATTCCTCTATCAAAATTTCATCTACAAACAACCAAGCTGGTTCGCCTTTGCTCCAATGCCAAGCTGGCAATTTGCCATAATTTTTTGCAGTTACTTTATAATACCTGAAACCTGACAGGTTTTTAAAACCTGTCAGGTTTACTTTCACATCTTTTATCAGCGCATGATTAATCGTATCACTCACATTTGTTTTTACGGTAGAAATTGGTTCAAAAGTTTTTCTATCATTGCTGCCTTCAAAAATTACTTGCGGTGGCATCATCACCCAAGCGCCTTGGTCTTGCAAACAACCTAGCCCGATTGATTTTAAAGTTTTTGAAGAACCCACATCAATAATGCCTACAAAATCTTTCCCTGCATAACCTTGCCAGTTACCAATGCGCCAGTTTTCCGAGCCACGTTCTAAATCAATCAAAGCATCTTCGCCACCGGCGGCGTAGAGATTATCGTATTTTGAAATTAACTGCAAACGGCGGTTGGAAGGCAACATTCTGAATTCTGAAGTAATCACAGCACTTTTTTCTTTTGAAGTTTCATTCATTGAATAAGCAGAAATTTTACAAGATTTATTGATGACAAAAGAATTTTTGTAAGGCTGAAAATCTTTTCCATTCATTGAAAAATAAATAGGCAAAATGTTAATCGTTTTTATTTCAACACGAAAAGAATCGTTGAAGTTTTTTGAAGAGTTGTTGAAGAATGGAGTGATGGTAGGAAAATGATAATGTGAGCGTTGAATTCTTTCTGCATGGATTCCTTCATTTTTATTTTTTGCTGAAAGAATAAATTCAATTGGATGGACAATATCATCATGGCTTATCGTCGTTGAATTGTATTGATGATTTCTCAATAAAATTTCCTCAACAAAACCTTCTCCATTTTTAGAAATAATAGTTGGATTTTTTGAATCAGAAACAGTCAGTTTTATTGTATCAAAATTTGGAATTCCCAAAATGTATTCATCGTCTTTTAACCCAGGGCATAAAGCATACAAGCCCATTGAGCTCATAACATACCATGCACTCATCTGTCCGCAATCTTCATTGCCAATCAAACCATCAGGAGAATTTTTATAAAATTCATTTACCGTTTTAGAAATTAATTTTCTCATTTCATTATCTCTATTTAATGCAGCTGAATAACTATAAATCAAATGATGACTTGGTTCATTGCCATGAGCATATTGCCCAATCAATCCAGAAATATCCGCTTGATTTCTTCCGTTTGTTTTTTCTTTTGCAGAAAATAACTCATCTAAATGTTTTGCTAAACCATTTTTAGACTTGTATAAATCATCAAGCCCATTTAAATCATGTGGCACTGAAACCGAGTACTGCCAAGCGTTTGCTTCGGTATAATTATTATTCACTTCATAAGGGTCGAAGTTTTTTACCCAACTTCCGTTTTTCTTTGCTTGAAAAAATCCGTTTTCGGGGTTGAATAAATTTTTCCAATTCTGCCCACGTTTTTCAAAATAATTGTAGTCATCCGTTTTGCCCAAAGCCTTTGCCATTTGTGCAATACACCAATCATCATAAGCATACTCCAATGTTTTTGATACGCTTTCATTATCATCTTCGCTGCTGATATAACCTTTCTCTTTGTAAAATTTCAAACCGTTGCGGTCTTCCATGGCGCTGTGTTTCATGGCTTCAAAAGCCAAGTTGGCATCAAAGCCACGAATGCCTTTGTTGTAAGCATCCCAAATCACACTCACACTGTGGTAGCCAATCATGCAATCGGTTTCGTTGCTGCTCAATTCCCACACAGGCAAGCGTCCGCCTTGCTGATACTGACATAAAAATGTGTTGATGAAATCGTTGGTTCGCTTGGTGTCAATAATCGTGAGCAACGGATGCAGCGCACGATAAGTATCCCACAAACTGAAAACGGTGTAGTAATCAAACTTACCTTCGGTGCTGTGAATTTGATTATCTCTGCCACGATAACGATTGTCAACATCGCTATACAAAGAAGGATGAATCATGCAATGGTAAAGGGCGGTGTAAAAGATAACCATTTTATCATCTTCTTTCGACCTCACCCCAGCCCTCTCCGAAGGAGAGGGAGAAAGACCGCCCAAATTGACTTTCGGGTTGTTCAAGTCCTTCTCCTTTGGAGAAGGATTTAGGATGAGGTCATCGCTCACTTCAATTTTCCCTAACTCCTTATTCCATAAATCTTGCGCAGCTTTTTTAGTTTTTTCAAAATCCCAACCTGGCAATTCTGAAGTACGATTATTCAATGCACCTTTTTCATCACAAGCCGAAATACCTGTTTTGATGAGGATTTCATCGCCTTTATTTACATCAAAAAATAAAAATAATTTTTCATCCCCTTTTTTTCCTTTTGTAATTTTTATTTCAACGGGTTCTTTACTGATTTCAAAATCATAAAATAAAGTTTGATTTTTTGCCCAAGCTTTACTTCTTCTGATTCCAGAAAAATGTGTTTTTGAAATTTGATGAATGCTACCTTCTAACAATTCATCGCGATGCAATAAATTTAAAATGATACAAGCGTCTTCAGCTTTAGTGAAGGTATATTTTTGCAAACCAACCCGAGGAGTGCTTGTCAGTTCTACATTAATTCCATTGTCCATCAACACGCTGTAATAGCCTGCTTCAGCTTTCTCGTTTATATGCTTGAACGAAACTGATGGTTGTTTGACTATGTTAATTTGGTAAATTCTACTTCCTTCAACAGATGATTGAATGTCACTACTTAGAAAAACAGGTAAGAAAGCAATATCGCCATAATCGCTGCAACCTGTTCCACTCAAATGTGTATGGCTGAAACCATAAATGATGGAATCGTTGTAATAATATCCACCGCAGCCATCCCAACTGCCATCAATTCTTGTATCAGGGCTTAATTGCACCATACCGAAAGGCGTTGTTGCACCGGGGAATGTATGTCCGTGTCCGCCAGTACCAATGAATGGATTGACGTATTGTGTGAAATTTTTTTGAGCAAAACACAATGTGCTAATATGCTGATATGCTAATATGCTGATAAGAAGAAATACTTTTTTCATGAAAAATGAATTTGATTTTGGAAGAGCAAAATAGTTTTTCAAAATTTATTTTGAGTCATTAATTGTAGTGAGAAATTTATTCGTGTATTTGTGGCTTTTGAATTTAATCTAAAAACATATCTGGAAACAAAGGCTGATTGGGCGTTACAGCATATTTTTCTAAATCGGTAATACCAGCGGTTTTCAAAACTTCATCATCAATAAAATTATTGCCGCTGCAATTTTTTGGTTCTTGTTGCAAAATATAATAGGCTGCATCCGCTAAAATTTCGGGCTTACGACTCATCTGCATCAAGGCATCACCGCCTAATAAATTTTTCACAGCAGCAGTTGCAATCGTAGTTCTGGGCCACAAAGTGTTGCTGGCAATCGGAATTTTTTTGAACTCTTCGGCAAATGCCAAAGCCATCATCGTCATGTTGTACTTACTCATCGTGTAAGCCACATGTCCGTAAAGCCACTTTACATCAAGGTTTACAGGCGGCGATAAAGTGAGAATATGTGCATGATTACTTTTTGCTAAATGTGGAATGCAATGTTTGCTTACTAAAAAAGTACCACGAACATTGATGTCGTGCATCAAATCAAATCGCTTGCTTTCGGTTTGCAAAGTTGGCGTTAAAGAAATTGCCGAAGCATTGTTGATTAAAATGTCAATGCCGCCAAATGTTGATACAGCTTGGTTTACAGCATTTTCAATTTGTTCTTCAAAACGAATATCGCATTGAATCGGCAAAGCTTTTCCGCCAACATTTTCAATTTCTTTTGCTGCTGAAAAAATTGTTCCACCCAGTTTCGGATTTTCTTCTGTTGATTTTGAAGCAATCACAATATTGGCACCTTCGGCTGCAAGCCGCAATGCTATTGCCTTTCCGATTCCACGTGATGCACCTGTGATGAGAACTGTTTTATTTTTGAACAACATTGAATTTAGATTTTAGTGTAGTGAAATTATATTTTATAACAGGTAGTTCGATAAAATGATATGATAAAATTGCAATAGGAAATGTACCTACAAACGATAAAATTATCATCTGTAAAATACTTAATTGAGCCGATGTATAATAAATAATTAATTGTTGAATGGGAAAACTGTAAACATAAATTCCGTAGGAATAATCGCCACTTGAAGTTAGTTTTTGTAAAAATGAAATAGGTAAAAATGCTATCCAAATAGTTAAAATTGAAATAGCAAAAAATGAAATGATAGAACAATATTCTGTTTTAAAACTTACTACCCAAATTAAAAATATAGCCAATGCATAAAACCATTTTATTTCAAATTTATCTTTAAATATAAACAACAAACTGCCCAACATAAAATACACATATAGGTTTACAATTCGGGTGCTTTCAATGCCAAAAAGCCGTATGGTAGTAAGTTGTGGGTGTTGGTCTAAAAATATCATTGCTGCAATTATTACTAAGTGCAACAATAAATATTTCCATTTTGATTGTAAAACTCCAATCATTCCAAACATAAAAATAGAAATGTACATTACCCATTCGTAAGCCAATGTCCAGATAGAACCATTAACGGATGAAGAGTGAAAATAAGGCTCGGTAAAAACTTGGGGTAATGAAAATCTTAATTTAAAAACACTCATACTTACAAAATATTTCCAAGTATCTATTTGGCTTAAATAAGCAATGCTTGAAAGTTTTGTAGCCAATAATCCTACTACAAATACAGATAAAATAATACTAAAAAATAAAGCAGGAAAAATTCGTTTGCATCGTGCTATAAAAAAATCAATAGCATTGTTTTTTGCTAATAAACTTTGCGTAATTAAATAACCGCTTATCACAAAAAAAATATTTAATACTAATGTTCCAGTACCAAATGTTCCGTTTAATTTTTCAAACCAATCGTGGTTTACATTGCCCGTTAGCAGCGGATATGCATGATTGATAACCACGGTTGAAGCACCTATCAATCGCAGTAAATCAAAATTATTTTTATGTTGTCTTGTGTTAATCGTAAGATTAAATATTTGTATTTTTTCGGTACATACTTTCAATAGATTCTTTGCAACGTTCCATAATCACTTTACGTTTCATACTTAATTTTGGCGTTAATTCTCCACCATTAATACTCCATTCGGTATGCAATAATCTAAATTTTTTAATCTGTTCTACATGATTAAAATTTTTATTCATTTCATCAATTATTCCTCTAAATAATTTTTGCACTTCTTTGCTATTGGTAATATCGGTATCGTTGCCAAATAAAATATTATTTGCCTTACACCATTTTTTTAAATCGGCATAATTTGGAATAATTAATGCACCTACAAATTTTTCGCCATCGCCTATAACCATTGCCTGCTCTACATAAATTGATTCTTTCAATTTGTTTTCTAAAGCCGCTGGCGAAACATATTTACCACCACTTGTTTTAAATAATTCTTTTTTTCTATCCGTAATTTTTAAAAATTTATTATCCACTAATTCACCAATATCACCTGTATGAAAATAGCCATCAGCATCAATTACTTCGGCAGTTTTTTCGGGTTGCTTATAATAACCCATCATAATATTATCGCCCTTTACAATTATTTCGCCATCGGCTGCAAATCGCAATTCAACACCACTTATTGCTGGCCCAACTGTTGTAAAACAAGCCCCATGAGGCTCTGGTCGGTTTACAGCAATCACAGGCGATGTTTCGCTTAAGCCATATCCTTCTAAAACAGGAACACCAGCCGCTGTAAATATTCTTGCTAATCGTGGTTGCAATGCAGCACCACCCGATACTATAACTTTTACACTGCTGCCCAATGCTTCTCTCCATTTACTAAATACTAATTTATCTGCCAATGATAATTGCAGATGGTACCACCAACCATTTTTTCTATCATGCTCATACGTTAATCCTAAATTAACAGCCCAATAAAATATTTTTTTCTTCAAACCCACTTGCTCTGCACCTTTCGCCATTATTCTATCATATACTTTTTCTAACAAACGTGGCACAGTGGTAAATACCGATGGATGCACTTCTTTCAAATTATCGCCAATGGTATCAATACTTTCAGCATAATAAATACTTACACCTTCGGTCATTAAAAGATAGCTAACCATGCGTTCGAAAATATGACAAAGCGGTAAAAAACTTAATGCTCTATCATTTTCATTTAGTGGCAATAATAAAATAGGAACACACGATTCAACATTTGCTAAAATGTTTTTATGGCTCAACATTACACCTTTTGGTTTGCCCGTAGTGCCGCTTG
The DNA here is from genome assembly GCA_046051225.1 of Bacteroidota bacterium. Taxonomy (GTDB): domain Bacteria; phylum Bacteroidota; class Bacteroidia; order Chitinophagales; family CAIODY01; genus CAIODY01. The sequence goes on from JBJOOR010000002.1 coordinate 270,141, forward strand.
TATAAATGATTGTAGCCAATTCATCAGCAGTAATTTTATTGCTGATAGCATCCACTTTTTCTTTTTGTTCGGCTGTTGGATTGATTAATAATGATTTCCAATTTTTAGCATTTGCTACTTCATTAAATGTAAAAACATCTTTTAATGAAGGCACATTGGGCTGAATACTTTTTACTTTTTGATACAATTTTTCATCGCTTACAAATGCATATACAATTTGCGAATCGTTGAAAATAAATTGCATCTCTTCATCCGTAATAGTTGGATAAATGGGCACATTTACCACACCAATGCGTTGGGTAGCATTATCCAAAATATTCCATTCGGGGCGATTATTACTAATTAATGCCACCTTTTGTTTTTCTTCGGGTGTGTTAAAATATTGTAATTGTAAATTAAAATATAAGCCCGTTGCCAATTGTTCAATTTGGCTTACAACTTCGGCTGTGCTTAGCTTTTCCCACTTACCATTAATCTTAGAAACTAAACTATCGGGCTGCGGATGATATTGTAATTGATGATTAAAAATATCGAACAGTCTGGTGTAACTCATGTGAAAAAGGTTTTGATAAAAGTAACAATATTTTATAAAAACTAAAATAAAGCCTGCAACTGATTTATTACATTTGCTTCATAAACCACCAAACAGTTTACAATGCGATTGATTAAAATATTTTTCACACTTATTGTTTTTATATTTCCGCTTACTATTATTTCGGGTCAGAATAGTGTAATAAAAAAAGTGATGACAAAAATGGTTGTTCGCCAAGTTCATAATGGTATTTCGGGAATGATGAAAGCCGATTTATTTTATGATAATGTTTCATCCAGAATGATTACTCATTTTAATTACCCAATTGAATATATTGTGGTAACTAATAACAAAGGCGAATTGAATATTTACAATCCTGTAGAAAATTCAATTATTCAAAAGCAAAATTTTTCATATAGTGTTGAATCATCGCAACTGTTCTTTTTCTTAAGCCATCAAACAGCTGATTTGGGTTTAAAAAAAATGAACTATTCTATCCTTACAACATCTTTTGAAAAAGATTTAGTAATTACCGAATGGAAAACTAATACACCTGCAAAAAAAGGTGATATTGAAAAAATAAAATTGGTTCATCGTAATCAAAATCCAATTTACATGAGTTATATTGATACTAAAGGAAAAATAAAGCGTAAGGTTTTTTATAGCAGTTATCAAAACATAGGCAATATCAATTTCCCAACATCAACTACCGAAATTATTTTTAATACTGATAAAGATTCAACAATTAATAAAACTGTATATTCTGAAATGAAATGGGATGAAAATGCTGTAAGCCCTTATTTTGCTTATCAAATACCATCAAACGCAAAACTTGAAAAATGAAAAAAATAATTACTGCACTTTTTTTTATTACGTTTTCAATGGTTGTTAAATCGCAATCATCAAAATCATTTGATTTGAATTTGATTAAAAAAAATAAATCAGAAATAGCAACATTAAACATGCATCGCAATGCTATTCATTTTAAATCAAAAAATGTATTTGTAAATTATAATCCAATCAGTTTATTTTTTAAAGGCAGTTTATATTTTTATCAAAATGTAATTTCTAAACAAATTTCAGCTCAATGTTTATACGATGTTTCATGTTCGGATTTTAGCAAACAATCCATTCAAAAATATGGTTTACTAAAAGGCATTTTTCTTTCGGCAGATAGAATTTTAAGATGCAATAGAATTAGTGCTTTAGATATTCCTGCTTCAACAATCAACGACTCAACAGGAAGGTGCAATGAGACTCCTGACATTTATTCTTTTAAAAAATAATACTAATTGAAGTCGATTTTCACTTTGCTTTTTGTTGTAAGTTTTACTTTGGTAAAAGCTCAAACCAGTTTTCAAACCGAGTTTCAGTTTTTGAATTATTTAATAAATAATCATCAATTAAAAGAAAGCGAAATTGAATTTAATAAGCTCAATTTTTCAACTTATAATTCAGCGCAAATTGATTCATTAAATTATTTATGGGGATGGAAAAACTATTCGGCAAAAGAGCTTGAAAGTGCTTGTAGTAAATGGAAAAAAGTGAGCAGTAAATCTTCATTTTATAGTAAATCGAAAATATTTACCGCTTATAATTATACGTTTTTAAATCATTATGATGAGGCAGATTCTTTATTCAAATCAATGCTAAATGATTCTTCAAAATTAATTTCAACTACGGCTGCATTCGAAATTTCATGTATTGAATTATTGAAAAATAATTACTCGAAATTTGATTCTATCACTAAAACTACCGACACTACTTTTTATCAATTAAAATTATTTCAAGCTGAAATTAGTAAAATAAAAAAAGAGAAAGAAAATTTAAAAATGCGTTCACCAATAATTGCAGGTGCTTTATCGGCGGTAGTTCCATGCTTAGGAAAAATTTATGCTCATAAACCTAAACAAGGCATTGCATTGATGTTGCCCATGTTGATGTTTGGTTCTGTAGCATACGAATTATATAAAAAAGATGGCGTTGAAAGTGGTTCATTTATTTCGGCTGCAAGCGTTTATACTTTATTTTATATAGGAAATATTGTAGGCAGTGTTTTCGCAACTAAAATTTCATACCATCAAAAACAACATGCAATTGAAAATAAAATATTACTTAACATGCATATTCCTTTGCGCAATATTTTCAACTAAAGCCCAAAGCATTTATTCAATTGATAGTTTGATGCATTTGAATAAATATAATGAAGCCGCAGTTGAAATAGAAAAATATGTATTTGTAAGTTCATTTTCGGCAAATGAACAAGCAGATTTATATTTTAAAAAAACTGAATGCTATAAGCATCTCAATAATTTTAACGAGGCATTAAACACACTTGATAAAATTAATCTTTCATTGATTGATGAACAACATCAATACGAAACCCGTTATCAAATGGCACTTTGCAATTATTTGGATGGAAAATATAAGGAGTGTAATTCGATGATTCAGCAATTAAATTATTTCACAAAAGACACCTTAAAAAAACAACAATATTTGTTTTTAGATATTTTAAATTTAAACGAATTGCATGATTGGAAAACGGCTTCAATTAAATGGAAAGAATATTTGAAGTATAAAAATTTGCATGCTGATTCATTGCAAAATTTTTATAAAAAATATCCAATTTTAAAAAATGCAAAAAAAGCTGAATTATTGGCTTTAATTATTCCAGGTTCGGGATTGATGTATGCAGGCAAAATAGGAGAGGGCATAACGGCTTTTATTTTGCAAACAAGTTTTTTGGCGGCGGGGGTTTATTTAATATTTAAGCATTACTATGTAACTGGTTTTTTTGTTGGACCTGGCTTATTTACTACGTTTCATCAAGGTTCATTAAAATTAACAGAGAAAAGAATTACCGAACGGAATGAGAGAGTTGCTACTATTTTTAATAACCATATTAAAAATAATATTTTAAATATAGAACGAAAATAAAAAAAGCCGCTTCAAAATTTTGAAGCGGCTTTTTTGTTATTGAAGTAGAAAAACTACCACATAAAGAATTTGGTATTATCTACATATTTGCTAATGTCATCATTGATTAAACCAATCAATAAAAATACCCAATCAATTGTAACAACAATACCACAACCACCACCAGTTAAAATATAACCAACGCCAGTTAAAGTAGCTGTACCCATATAAAAACGATGAATACCTAAAAATCCTACTGCCCAACAAAGTAAGAAAGAAACCACAGCGCTTTTATCGTTGCCCTTAAATTCAGCATGATTTGTATTCATCATGTTTTCCATCATAGCTGCATTAGCAGTAACTTCGGTACTGTTTTGAAAAGTTTGTTCAATAGCTAAATCATTAGCTTCAAAAGATTCTGCCTTTACTGTTGTAAAAGAAAGTGCAGCAAAGAAAATGGTTAGAGTTAAAATGAATTTTGTCATATAAAATAATTTATTTGGTTTAATACAAATGTAGTTTTTATTCGGTAATCAAAAAAAATATTTTTTATAAAAAATAAATCCAACATTTTATTGAATTTTGCGTTTCAATAAATACTATGATTAGAAAAATATTTTTGTTTAGCTTATGTTGCCTTCTATTCAATTTTAAAAATTTTGCACAAGAAAAACCTTCGGTAATTAAAGCCGATACTGTGGTATCAAAAACTACAGATAGATTTTTTATTCGTTCGTTTCCAATTGTATTTCTTCGCCCCGAAACAGGCTGGGGTGGAGGATTTGCTGGTACTACAAATTTTAATTTAAGTAAAAAAAATCAGGATAATAAAACACCTACATCGCAAATTTCGTGGGTTACATCTTATACCGAGAACAAACAATTTTTGGCTTTATTGCCTTTTAATTTATATTTTAAAAACAGAAAATATTATAGCGAAGGCGAATTGGATATCACTAATTTTTCGTGGGAATATTGGGGCAATGGTAATAATACAAAAGATACTTCCGAAAGATTTTATACCAATTACAAGCGTTTAATTTTTAATTTAATGACTAAAATTCATGGTCATTTTTATGGCGGATTAAAATTTGAAGCCAATCATTTTCCGATGAAACAAATTGAAAAAGGTGGCTTGTTAGATACCCATACAGATATTGCAGGCAGAAATGGTGGCTTGTATAAAGGTGTTGGCGTTGAAGGATTATTTGATACCCGTGATAATATTTATTCGGCACACAAGGGCTGGATGATTGATATAACTTATTTGTATTGGAATCAAATTCTGTTTGGCGATGCTAACTTTCATCGTATATTCATTGATGCAATGAAATTTACACCGATAAGTAAACAGTATGTATTGGCTGTTGATTTGAATTTACAAATGAATAATGGCAAAGCTGTTCCATTTACACAACTTAGTGCCCTTGGTGGTTCTACAATCATGAGGGGTTTATACGAAGGCAGATATAGAGATAAATTTTTAGCCAATATTTGTGTTGAAAATAGAATTAAAGTTTACAAACGATTTGGTGTTGTGGTGTTTGGGAATTTGGGCGAAATAAATCATTCCATTGATGATTTTACAACCGATTATTTACGTTGGACTTTGGGCGGTGGCATTAGATATTTATTAAACTCGAAAGACAGAATTAATATCCGATTTGATTATGGATTTGGCGCTCACACCCATGGAAGTTATCTTACAATTGGCGAAGCATTTTAATTTTTGTTGTTATTTTTGGCAAAATTTTATTTCATGAAAACTCAAATTGAAAATTTAATTCAAGCATCTATTGATGTAAAACATAAGTTATTAGCCGAGCCATTTATTCTTACTACTATTGAAAATGTAGTAGATGAAATAATCGAAAGCCTAAATAATGGGGGCAAAATTTTATTTTGTGGTAATGGCGGTAGCGCTGCCGATGCACAGCATATTGCAGCCGAACTAAGTGGCAGATTTTATACCGATAGAAAACCATTGTATGCCGAGGCATTGCATGTAAATTCATCCTACATTACGGCTGTGGCAAATGATTACAGCTATGATGTTGTTTATAGCAGAATGATTGAAGGCTGCGGTAAAAAAGGCGATGTGTTGGTGGGCATTAGTACAAGCGGCAATTCGAAAAATGTGCTAGAAGCTTTGAAAAAAGCAAATGAAATAGGAATGATTACCATTGGTATGACTGGCGATAGCGGCGGAAAAATGAAAGAGTTGTGCAAGTATTTATTGAATGTTCCATCTAACGATACGCCTCGAATTCAAGAATCGCATATTTTATTAGGTCATATTATTTGCCAATTGGTTGAAGAAAAAATGTTTGCCTAAAACAAAAAAAAGGTTGTGTTTCAAATGCAGAAACTCAACCTTTTTTATTGTACAATTTATTTTTTTATTCTACCACTACTTTTTGATATTTCACATTTCCTTTTTCATTTTTTATTTCAACAATGTATATTCCTTTAGCAAAACCACTGCAATTAGCATTTGCCGATTTTGAATTATAAACCAATGGCATTGGTACTTTCATGCCAATTGAATTATAAATTTCAATGCTCTTGATAAAATTATTATTCCATTCTATCACAAAATTATTTTGAGCAGGGTTAGGAAAAATTGAAACAGTTTCATCTTTTAATTTATTGATTTGCTGATAAGTTAAAGGATAATCAATAGTAAAATTATAGATTAATGATTTTCCGAAATCGCCATTAAAAACTTTTATCGTATTGCCATCTATATCTTTAAATCGGCATTGACCTGTGCCTGCACTGTTGGCCCAAAAATCAAATCCATCTTCGCCTGTATCATCAATTACAAACGAATAGCAACCAGATGTAAGCACTACATCATCATTGTAATTAGTATTATTGGTCATATTATTTCTCGAAAAAACTACTGTACCTGCGGCATCTAATAATTTATAAGAATTTTCTGAAGCTGCTGAATTTGTTTTAAAAAATATGGTAATTTCTGAAGGCATAACAGGTGGAACATCAAACTTGCTGATAGCTTTATTGTTAAAACTATAAGCATCATTTCCTCCATTCGGATTCTTAATTGAAACATTGAAAGTGTTGTTGGTTAAGCCTGTAATACCCGACCACAGATTGCCCGATGTAGGCAACACAACTTCGGCGGTTTCTAAAAATTTAAGATTTCCATGCCATGTATAACTATCTTTTGTTACATTATTATTTACCCAATATTCTACCACAACGCTTGTAAGTGCTGTAGAACCTGTGTTCTTAATGATAATGGTAGGGTCGGTGCAAATAGTATTAGTTCTGGAATATTCAACTTTTTGTGTTGGTGCTTTTATATCTACAATAGCTGCATCTAATGAAAAATTAGGAGCGCCATAACTTACCAATTGCGAACTTACCCAATAGTTTGATTGCCCTGAAACGGTATCAATTCCATAATCAATAGTTGATGCAGCACCTGGTGTAACAAATGAAGTGATTTCATTTTCTGTTAAATTAGTAGGGGCGCCAGGGCACCAGCCGGCTCTGTCATAAACCCATGTGCCACCTTGCGGATAAATAGGATTGCTGGCACATGGTTTCCAAACACTCCATTCAAATTCTTTTGCGCCACCATTAATATTAAGGTAATGTGTTCTGGGTACAAATTCGCCATCTTGCCCATGACCAGTAATGGCTGTACGAATTTTGAATGATGAAGCATTGGCATTAAATAAAACAGAACGAGGCTCGAAATAATTATCATTTAAAATGCCTGTATAATTTGAATTATCTACTTTCCAAATGTTGCTAATATCTTTTATATCATGTGGCGGTGTGCCTACAATAAACATGAATTTAATATTCAAATCTTCTTGCCATTGTCCGCCAGCATCAATGGTCATTCGTTTAGTGTTTTTTAAAATTGGTGCTAAATCAGTTACATCAAATGTCCATGTTTTTCCATTTGAACCTAAATCTAAACCAATACCATAAGGGGTTACAAACGACATGATTTGAAATCTTGAAGGACTTAGTTTGTAATAATTTAATATACCAATATTAATAATATTTGTAGTGGGTATTAAAATTGAGTCTATTACAGCACCAGTTTCGCCATCGTATTTATATACATAGCCGGCAGTATATGAAATTGTGGTATCAAAAGGTACTACAGCATGGTTTGCAATTTTATAACTGTAAACTGTATTTGGATTATTGATAATAGAATCGATGATAATAGCATTAGTAATGGTTTGATTGTAAGTACCCTGAACAAAGGTTACAGTGGGTCTTAAATTGGTTTCAAAAAATCCTTTAAAAATATCATTTGCTTTTTCTTTTCTCCAAATTGGATTGCCATTTAAAGCCGCCGTAGCTAGGGCTTGTGAGCTATCTGCCGAAATATTTCCTACGCCTTCATTAAATGAATAATGGGCTATTAAATTATTGAAATTTGGATGCGAAGATGTAATGTTTTTATTCATCCAATTTTGAATAGTTGAAGCTGAAAGTTCTGTATTCCAAATTGAAAATTCATCTACTTTTCCAAAATATGGATTTAATAAACCATGTTGATTACCTATTTCGAAATTGTTTATTTTTATTGGAATAGTTTTACCTGTACCGCTAAACCACAATCCGCCATTCAAATAAATTTTCATACTACCTGATGTGGTATTTTTAATAAAAGTCCAATTGTTCCACTTGCCTTTAAAATCGGATGGGTTAGCCACTTGATTAATCCTATCATACGTTCCTGCCGAACCACAATCCCAATATACATTTGAATTAGACCATGGTAAATGAACATTTATTTGTCTGTTATTTAATGAATCGGTAGCATAAATAATTGACGTTCCTGCCCCTGGTAAGGCTTGTGGATTGCCATAACACCAAAATGAAATGGTTAATTGATTAGTGATATTAGCGAAATTTGAATTTCCTAATTGCGCAAAATTGTTTCCCGTAAATTCTAACGCATAATCATTTCCCTCGGATACAATGCCTAAGTTATTATGTAATGTATCTGCCAATACGATATTATTTGTGCCTAAATTATTATTTTCAAAACTAAATTCGATAATAATATTGTCTGTTCCATTCCAATTAAAATTATTGTAAAAATTAAATTCATTTAATCCATTTAATAAAATAGTATTATTAAAATAAACTTCGGTAAAGCCTGTTAAATCAGGTGTTGTAGCGCTTAACGTTGCTTTAGAAGTAGGCTTTATTTTTATTCTTAAAAAATTAACTGCCGAACCTACATTGCTAATATTTAGTTTAATACTACTGATGTTTCCTGCCATAATTCCAGCGGCTGATAATTCGGCTGCTGTCCATAAAAATTGCGATTTCGCCATTCCTTTTGAAGCTTGAAATGGAGCCGCCAAATTTTGATTACCCAATCCAATTGTGGTATCAAATTCATTAATGATAGCATTATGAACTACATTTTTTTGAGTGTATTGATAATAGGTATATGTGGGTTGAAATGTGTAAGCGTAGCTATTTCCAGTAAATCCTTTGATAACATGGGTAGGAAAAGTAGCTTTAACGGAATCTGTTCTGCTTGAATCTGTGATATACGTATTACACGAATAATCCCATTCGCCACAACCTTGTGAGCGTTGAGTTTGGTTTGAAATTAATCCATTTTTACAGCGCATATTATACAGCATATAAATTTTTTCAAAAGTAATACCTGTAAGATTTGGAAAATGAATCATCGTATCTCTAATTCCATTTCCATAAGTTTGCGAATAGTTGAAAGTATTAACCATTATGGTATCGCCAGGCGATTGAGCTAATGCCACTGACCCAAAAATGAATAACAAAACGAAAGTATAAAAATATTTTTTCATCAAATTTTTTTTAAAATTGAACTTGCAAAGTAACACAATTACTGCACTTTTTAATGTGAAAATAATGGTATGATATAAATAAAAAAGGCATCCATTATGGATGCCTTTTTTATTTATAGATTAAAACTTCACTATTTTTCTTTCAACACTTACTTTATTTTTCGAATCAATCAATTCAATAAAATAAATTCCTGTAGCCAAATCAGCCACATCAAAGCTTTTCGTGGTATTGTTCATAGCTCCTTCTTTCAAAACCTTGCCAACTAAATTCACAATTTTAAAATTGCTGAATTCATTTTTTGAATCAACATAAATTAAATCAGCGGTTGGATTTGGGAATAATGTAACCGAATTTGAATTGGCAATTTCATCAACACCAGTAGTTGAAATAATATTGATAGTGTAATCTTCTGTTTCACCCCAATCCATCACATCGGTGGTTGATGTGCTTGCATTGCAAGGCAACTCGGCAGTGGTAGTCATGTTGTGGTTATCATCTTCCACAATTCGTACTCTCATTCTGGTGTTGCCATTTAAAGCAGTTGTAGGTATGGTAACATTTACCGAGTCAAGTGTATTCGCACCAATTGTTAAATATGTTGTACCCGATGTGCCAGCTACTTTTTCGCTTGCATCAAATGTGTTGTTGTGATTGTAATCAATCCAAACACCATAGCCATTTCCACCAGCTACTTCAAAATTTAATTTCAATTTGTAAGTAGTGCCAGCATTAAAATTGGCTACTGCTAAATTGTTATAATGCACATAATGTGGTGCTGCAAATTGCGCATTGGTTACATTATTTAACGTGCCAAAACTTACGCTATTGATATGGTCGTCAACTGGAAAACCTTGCTGGTCGTCGAAAGAAGCATCGCAATAAGGTGCAGGTGAAGTAGATTGTGCTTTACTTGTTAAAGCAAAAGTAGCTGATACAGCTAATAGTAAAATTGTTTTTTTTATTTTAATTGGCGCAAAAATATATGGCTCTATCTTAAAATTAAAATATTGTTAGTGGAACTTTTGTTAAAAAATAAACCTTTAAGAATAGAACCTAAAATTTAATACAATTGAATAATAAATTTTTTGATACTCTCTAAATTTGATTAATCCTTTTTCAACTCTATTAAACTACAACATCCATCACAAATTTCATCTTCTCCTTTTTTGATGCGAATGATTTTAAAATTTGCTTGTTGAGCAATTGTTTTCAATTCCTCTTTTGAATACAAATGTCGCTTGCAATGCTTATGAATACAGTATTTCGGAGTTCCTATAATTTCGTTTAACAATAATTTTCCATTAGGTTTTAAAATTCGATAAACCTCTTTCAACATTTTCAGTGGTTCAGAAAATTCATGAAAAGTGTTTTCAATAATCACTTTATCAACTGAATGATTGGGAAGTAATGTGCAAGTATCATTACCATATTGAATGGTATAAGTACATTTATTTTTCTGATGAAATTTTTCTTCGTAAAATTCTTTGGCTTCGTTGAGTTGTGTGGCTGATAAAACTTTTAAAGAAATATTTTCTAAAATAAAATTGACGGAATCACTCATTAAACCATAAATGATTTCGTTTTCACAATCTTCAGCACCAATGCTGACAACAGTTTCGTGTTTTTGAAATTGATAAAATGCAACCGCTCTGCTAAAACGATTTTTTGCATCAGTCGAATTTTTGAAATTGAAATTGTGATTGTCTTTCGTGAAAGAAAACAAAATGAAAATGCAGAAAATGAAAAGTGGTTTATTCAAGCGTTTGCAATGATTTTTCTAAATCAACTCCGAAATTCATTAACAATTTTTGCTGAAGATGTCTCAAGAATCTGAATTGTTCTATAAATATCTTTAAAATAAGCAACCATTTCGTTTTTCAAACCAAGGTTTTCGGATTTAATAAAATTGAATAAATCAGCTCCATCTTTTGTCAAAAGATAAAATGAGTTTATTTCAGGCGGAAAAGAATTAGATGGGTCTGAAACGAATTCGCCAAAAAAATTGCTGATTGGTAAGAAGAAATAATTGTAGTAGAATTCCAAATCGTAATTGCTTTTCTTTTTATCATATTCTTTAGCGTATAAATCCATTATTGCTTTTAATTTTTGACTATTACTGTTTTCATTTTTACTGAAAAAAGGAAATACTTTGTTGACCAATATGGGATAAGCTTCAGAATATTTTGAAGAAAACTTTTGCTTTCTTTCATAATCAAATTCTTCAGCAACTAAAATTCTTTTTGAGATTTGATTAAAAGTTAAATACAAGTAATCAATACTAGCGATGATTGATTGAAATTCAGCGACAACATCTTTTGAGTAATGATTTGCATAATAAATCAAATAATCATCCAATTTTATAGTTTCAACAATTCTTTTGAAGTCATTAGTCGAAACCACGGATAACGGATGGAAATCAACTTGATTTTTGTGAATCTGACGAATGTGATTTTTCAATAAGTCTTTTTGGATTTTTGAAAGATTTAAAACGCTATTTATCATCAAACCAAAATATTGAAGGCGTTCTTCTTCGTCCTTTTTCTTTTTTTTGTTTTCTTTTTGTGTTTCGAGAATAAATACCCTATAAGCCATAAATGCAGCTAATAATGCCAATGAAATCGGCAATAAAAAATCTTTTGAAAAATCATAACAAAAACTATGGGATGAGTTTTCTTGTGATACAGATTCTCCAAAAATAAATCGAAATATGTCTAAGAATATCATAATGCTATTGCTTTCATCTTCTCCATCACCTTTGCAATTCCGTTCAAATCAACACCTCCAGCAGATGCTAAAGTTTTATTGCCACCACCACCACCTTTGATAAGTGGAGCAATATGTTCTTTGATTATTTTTCCTGCATCCAATGATGAGTTATCATTCACAGCTACGGCAACACTTACTTTGCCGCCAATATTTGCAGCTAAGCAAACTAAATAATTGCCTTCAATTTCCGTTTTGAATTCATGACACAATTTCTTTAAAGCATCAGCACTACTCACTTCTATGGTTTCAGCAATTAATGTAGTGTTGTTGATGATTTGTTTTTTCTGCAATAATTCCTGACGCAAAACCACCAATTGTTTGGCTTCTAATTTTTCAATTTGCTTTTGCAATTGTGCTTTTTCTTCTTGTACATTTTTTATGGCGGCGAAAATATCTTTCGGATTTTTGAACTCCGCTTTGATGTCATTCAATTGTTTTACTTGATTCATCAAATAAGCTTCTGCACGGCAACCAGCCAATGCTTCAATACGACGAACACCAGCAGCCACAGCACCTTCAGAGATAATTTTAAAAATACTCAACTCGCCTGTACGCATCACATGTGTGCCACCGCAAAGCTCGATGGAGAAATTTTTATCCATCACCACCACACGAACTACATCGCCATATTTTTCGCCAAACAAAGCCATAGCACCGAGTTTCATGGCTTCTTCTTTTGGCATTTCTTTAATCACGACTGGAATATTCTGACGGATTTTTCTGTTCACAATTTTTTCAATCTGCGCAATTTCTTCATCGGTAACTTTTGCAAAATGGCTAAAATCAAAACGCAAATAATCATCGTTATTCAAACTTCCTTTTTGCGCCACATGCGTTCCTAAAACTTCTCTCAAAGCGGCTTGCATCAAGTGTGTAACAGAATGATGACGAGTGATTTTTCTTCTTCTTGATTCATCAATTTTAGCTAAAACTTTGCCTGATAAATCTTGTGGAATTTCTTCAGTGAAATGAACAATTAAATCATTTTCTTTTTTGGTGTCAATCACTTTTATCAATTCACCATCAAAATTCAAAATGCCTGTATCGCCCACCTGACCGCCACTTTCAGCATAAAAAGGTGTAACATCCAACACAATTTGATACAACTCTTTATCTTTCTGTTTCACTTTTCTGTATTTCAAAACAGATGATTCAGTTTCGGATTTTTCATAACCAACAAACTTCACAGCACCATCTTTAAATACTTGCCAGTCGCCAGTTTCAGTAGCCGCAGCTTTTCTGCTTCGGGCTTTTTGTTGCGCCATTTCAATATTGAAACCTTCTTCGTCAACACTCCAACCATTTTCACTTGCAATTAATCTTGTTAAATCAAACGGGAAACCATATGTGTCATATAATTCAAAACAAGTTTTTCCTTGAATTAAAATAGGTTCTTTCTTTCGAAGCATATCATTTACAAACCTATTTTTTATGTTCTTAACTTCAATATCATCTTCTAAATCGTATAGTCCGCCGAAGCCTTCATTAGCTTGTTCGATATAGAATAGTTTTGGTAAATCTTCAATCTTTTTCAAACCACTTTCTAATGTTCTTAAAAATCCTCTTTCTTCTTCCAAAATTACATTCGCCACAAAGTCGTTCTGTTGGCTCAATTCAGGAAAAACATTTTCAAATTGTTTTGCAATTACTGGCACTAATTGATACAATAATGGTTGTTTGTAATTCAAATAGGAATAATAATAACGCACTGCTCTTCTCAAAATTCTACGAATCACATAACCTGCACCATTGCTCGAAGGCAACTGCCCATCAGCAATTGCGAAGGAAATGGTTCGAATATGGTCAGCTAAAACTCTGAATGCAACAGAAGCTTTTGTATCATCAGCAGCATATTTCATCCCCACAATTTTTTCAATCGCAGCAATTGTTCCGCTGAAAACATCCGTATCATAATTGCTTTGTTTGCCTTGCATCACACGAACCAAACGCTCGAAACCCATGCCCGTATCAACATGTTGCGCAGGTAATTTTTCTAAACTACCATCCGCTTTGCGGTTAAATTCCATGAACACATTATTCCAGATTTCAATCACTTGTGGGTCATCATTATTCACCAAACTAGCGCCTGGAATAGTTTTGCGTTCTTCTTCTGTTCTGCCATCATAATGAATTTCAGTACACGGCCCACAAGGACCAGTATCGCCCATTTCCCAGAAATTATCTTTTTTATTGCCCAACAAAATTCGTTCGGCAGGCACACCAGCGGCTAACCACCAGTTGTAAGCTTCTTCGTCTTTGGCTAAATTTTCTTTGGCATCGCCTTCAAAAATGGTAACGTATAATCTGTTAGCATCAATTTTATAAACTTTAGTGAGCAATTCCCAACTCCACTCAATCGCTTCTTTTTTGAAATAGTCACCAAAGCTCCAATTGCCGAGCATTTCAAACATGGTGTGATGATAAGTATCCACACCCACTTCTTCCAAATCATTGTGTTTGCCCGAAACACGAAGGCATTTTTGTGTATCAGCCACACGTTTATCAATCGGGTTTTTATTGCCCAAAAACATATCCTTGAACTGATTCATACCAGCATTGGTGAACATTAAAGTAGGGTCATTCTTTACTACAATTGGCGCTGATGGCACAATTAAATGTCCCTTACTTTTAAAAAAATCTAAAAACTGTTGACGGATTTCGGAAGAGGTCATTGATGAATTATGAGTTATGAATTATGAATTGTCATTGGTCATCAGACATTAGTCATTAGGGAATACAAATTTTGATTGCATTTACAAATGACTACTGACAAATGACTATTGACTTTTTCGAGCGGCAAAGCTAAAAAAAGGAAAGGATTGAATTAAATGAAAAGAAATATTATTTTTGATTAATGAAAAAAATCGCAGCCATTTTTTTAATTATTATTTCTGCTTATTCTGTACAAGCACAAAGCGATTCAACTTGGAAATTCAAAAAATTGAATAGTGTAAATATTGAATTGTTTGGACCAGCAGTTTTATATTCTGTTAATTGTGGAAAAATAATTTTAAACGCTAAAAGATTCAAAACCATTGGCAATATTGGAGCTTCGTATTTTCCTAATTCAAAATTTGATAATGGTGCTTCTTTTCAAACTCCTATTTATTTATCTGAATTATTTTCAATGGATAAAAATAATCATATTGAATTAGGAGTAGGAAATAAATTTTTTTTTGCTAAAAATGAATTATATAATACTCCTTTTTTTCGTATTGGTTTTCGGCATCAAAATCCAAATCGAAAATTTATTTATAAGTTAACTATAATCCCCTCCGTTGAAAAATCAACACTAGCTATCCTTAACCCTGATGGTTCATCTACAAATTATCAATTAACATTTTGGGTTGGTTTCTCATTTGGCTATGCATTTTAATTTTTTCATAAATAAAATGTAAAGTTTGGCGTTTAAAAACTAAAAGTTTATTTTTGGAACTCTTTTAAAAAATGGCATTCAGAAAAGTAAAATATTTTTATAACACACATACCTTAAGCTACGAAAAGGTAAAACATTCGTGGGGCATTACATTGCTTCGGGTGTTTGGCTTTTTGTGTGCTGCTGCTGTGTTTTCGGCTATTATTATGTATTTTGCCTATACCTATTTCGATTCGCCAAAAGAAAAATTGTTGAAACGTGAATTGGCACAAATGAAAGTGCAATACAAATCGATGAACAACAGAATGAATTCGATTAATAAAGTATTAGCCGATTTACAAGATAGAGATGATAATATTTACCGAGTAATTTTTGAAGCCGAACCCATCCCTAAAGATGTTCGTCAGGCTGGTTTTGGTGGCGCTAACCTATATAATAAACTTGAAGGTTTTGATAATAGTGAATTGATGATAAGCACTACCCAAACATTAGATAAATTGAGCCGTGAGATGTATGTGCAATCAAAATCGTATGACGAATTAAAAAAACGAATTGAAAATAAAGCGCAAATGCTTCAATCTATTCCAGCTATTCAGCCTGTAAGCAATAAAAATTTGATGCGTATTGCAAGCGGCTTTGGATATAGAATAAATCCAATTTATAAAATTATGCAGTTTCATAGTGGGTTAGATTTTACGGCTGCTATCGGCACACCTATTTATGCAACAGGCGATGGTACTGTAGCTTTAGCAACGTATGATAACAGCGGTTATGGTATGCATGTAGTAATTAATCATGGCTATGGTTATCAAACTTTATATGGGCACATGAGTCGAATGAAAGTGAATGTGGGGCAAACTGTAAAACGTGGCGAAGTGATAGGATATGTAGGCAGTACAGGCGCTTCAACGGGGCCACATTGTCATTATGAAGTAATAAAAGGCGGAACAAAAATAGACCCAAGTAATTTTTTCTACAACGATTTATCGCCAGCCGAATACGAAAAAATGTTGCAACAAGCGGCTAAAAGTAATCAGTCGTTCGATTAAAATATTGCGATTATTTATTCATTAAACTCAAAAAAAATTATGTTTGAAAATTTATTAAATTTAGTAAAAGAACATGCAGGCGATGCCATCATTAATAATGCTGCAATACCTAATGAGCATAATGATGCAGCCATTGAAACCACTACAAACGGTATAATTGATGGTCTAAAAAGCCATTTAGGCTCAAATGGTATTGAGGGATTAACATCCATGTTTCAAGGCGGTAATCAAAGCGGCATGGTGCAAAGTATTTCGCAAAATGTAGCAGGCAGTTTAATGCAAAAATTTGGTATTGATAATAATGCTGCTAATGGTATTGTACAATCATTAATACCCGTGGTGATGAATAAATTTGTAAACAAAACAAACGACCCTAACGACAGTAGTTTTGATATTCAAGGTATCATTGGTTCGCTGGCAGGTGGCAATAATGCTGGCATTGGCGATATGTTGGGTAAAATTTTCGGATAAAATATTTTATCTCAAAACATAAAACTCTATTGCTAAAAAAAGCAATAGAGTTTTTTTATACTTTTATATTTTAAAAAATAAAAAATTGTGCATACACTTACTAATTGTCGGGTTTGTCATCAACCACTTACGTTTCTAAAAAATTTAAAAGGAAATAGAATTGTGGTAGATATTCCGCTATACATATGTAATAGCTGTGGTACGCAGTTTACCTATCCAAAAGAATTTATGGCGCAGCGCCAATTTGATGATTTTGATATGGATTGGTATTTAAAGCGCCGACCAAAAGCACAGCGAAAAATTAACAGAGCATTGAATGCCATTAGTAATTTAGAATTAAAAACCAATGGTAAATTTTTAGATATTGGTTGCGGCTTAGGGTATACCATGGAAGTAGCACAACAAAATGGCTATCAAGTTTTTGGCGTTGAACCATTGATAACTGCTGCCGATTATGCTATTAATGAATTACATTTAAATGTAAAAAAAGGTTTTTTTGATAAACAAGATTATGAACCCAATTCGTTCGATTTTATTTGGTTAGATCAAGTGCTTGAGCATGTTTACGAACCCGATAAATTATTTGCAGATATTTGTACTGTACTGAAACCAGGTGGCATTTTCTTTTTAGGCTTGCCCAATGTAGATTGGATGTGGTTATTAATTACCCAATTAAAACTTACTTCTAAAATCAATGTTTTCAACGACCCCGAAGAACATATTAATTACTACCAACGCAGCAGCATTGAATATTTATGCCATCAAAATGAAGTAGAAATTTTAGATTTATTTTATCCTAAAGATTTTATTCGTATTCCGTTTCAAATGCTGGGTATGACAACGGGATATTATTTTATACAAAAACCAATATAGCTTAATTTCATAGCTAAAGCATTTGTTAAGCATAGATTTCTGCTTACATTTGCACACAATTTTCTAACTATAATTTAATTGAAAAACATGAGTGTAGATTTATTTGCAAAGTTTAAAACCGACATGGGGCCATTGGGGCAACATGCTAAAATGGCTCACGGATATTTTGCTTTTCCTAAATTGGAAGGCCCTATCAGCAGCCGAATGATGTTTAACGGAAAAGAAAGAATCGTTTGGAGTTTGAATAATTATTTAGGCTTGGGCAACCATCCTGAAGTGCGTAAAGCCGATGCAGATGCAGCAGCAGAGTTTGGTTTGGCGTATCCGATGGGAGCAAGAATGATGAGTGGTAACAGCAATTTGATTGAGCAATTCGAACGTGAATTAGCTGATTTTGTAAAAAAACCAGATGTATTCATTTTGAATTATGGCTATCAAGGTGTTGTGTCAATTATTGATGCCATTGTTAATCGTCATGATGTAATTGTGTATGATGCTGATTCGCATGCTTGTATTTTAGATGGTAAAAGATTGCACGTTGGAAAAAGTTTTGTGTTCAAGCATAATGATATCGAAAGTTTTAAAGTGCAAATGGAACGTGCTACAAAATTAACTGCCGAAACTGGTGGTGGAATTTTGGTGATTACCGAAGGCGTATTTGGTATGAGCGGCAACATGGGCAAATTGAAAGAAATAGTTGATTTAAAAAAGAATTATAATTTCCGTTTGTTGGTTGATGATGCACACGGATTTGGTATGATGGGTGCAACAGGTGCAGGCACTGGCGAAGAACAAGGTTGCCAAGATGGAATTGATTTATACATCAGCACATTTGCAAAAGCAATGGCAAGCATCGGTGGTTTTGTAGCAGGCGATGAAGAAATAATCAGTTATTTGCGTTACAATACTCGTTCGCAAATTTTTGCTAAAACATTGCCAATGCCAATAGTAAAAGGCAATTTGAAGCGTTTAGAATTATTGCGTAGCAAGCCTGAATTGAAAGCAAAATTGTGGCATAATGTAAATCGCTTGCAAGGTGGTTTACGTGAAATTGGTTTGAACTTAGGCGCAACAAATACTTGTGTTACACCAATTTATTTGCAAGGCACTACAACACAAGCAGCAAATTTGATTTTCGATTTACGTGAAAATTTTAATATTTTTTGTTCAATTGTTGTTTATCCAGTTATTCCAAAAGGACAAATGTTATTGCGTTTAATTCCTACTGCCGACCATACTGATAAAGACATTGATGATACTTTACATGCTTTCCGTGAAATTTATCGTAAGCTTACCACAGGCGAATACGATAAACAATTTGAAGGAATGGCAATGATTGAAGCCATTGGCGGAATTTAATTGTAGAACAAATATTATATTAAATAAAAAGCGATTCTTTCATATTGATAGAGTCGCTTTTTTTATTTGCTTTAAGTTTTCTAATTGATGATTATGTATATCTTTCTTAAAAAATAAATACTAGCTATGAGCAATGAAGAACCCAAACGTGTTCGCAGAGTAAGGTACAAGGGTACACATCCAAAAGTTTTTAAAGAAAAATATAAAGAGCTGCAACCCGAAAATTATGCAGATGATATTGCAAAAGTGATGCAACAAGGGCGTACGCCAGCTGGTATGCATCGTTCTATTTGTGTGCACGAAATATTAGAAATACTAAAAATTAAACCTGGACAAATAGGCTTAGATGCTACATTGGGCTATGGTGGGCATAGTATTGAAATGATAAAATGTT
Source organism: Bacteroidota bacterium (assembly GCA_046051225.1). Lineage (GTDB taxonomy): Bacteria > Bacteroidota > Bacteroidia > Chitinophagales > CAIODY01 > CAIODY01. The sequence goes on from JBJOOR010000002.1 coordinate 289,718, forward strand.
TGTTGCCTAATGGTAAACTATATGCAACCGATGTTGACCCATTTGAGTTGCCCCGAACCCGTGAACGCTTAGCTGCAATGGGCTATAATGAAGATGTGGTAGTGATAAAAAAAATGAATTTTTCAGGCATTAATCAAATTGTAAAAGAATCAGGATTGTTGAATTTTGTGTTGGCCGATTTGGGTGTGTCATCTATGCAGATTGATAATCCTGAAAGAGGTTTTTCATTTAAAATAGATGGCCCTTTAGATTTACGCTTGAACCCAACAAGTGGCAAATCGGCGGCTACACTTTTAAAAAATATTTCGCAACAGTCATTAGAAGATTTATTTTTTAATCATTCAGATGAGCCTTATGCAGCCCAAATTGCTAAAACAATTATGGGTTATAAAGCAAGTGGAATAGAAATAAAAACGACTAAGCAATTACAAGAAATTATTGAAAATGCTTTAGTGTTTTTGCCAAAAGAAAATAGAAAAGAGGAGATAAAAAAAGCTTGTCAAAGATGTTTTCAAGCATTGCGAATTGAGGTAAATAATGAGTTTGGCGTATTAGATGATTTTTTAGAAAAACTGCCCGAAGCCTTAGCCGATGGTGGTAGAGTAGCAATTCTTACTTTTCATTCGGGCGAAGACAGACGAGTAAAAAAAACATTTCAACGATTTTTTAGAGATGGAATTTATAGCCAAATTGCCCACCAACCTATTCGTGCATCAGCCGAAGAATGCTATACAAACCCTAGAGCAAAATCTGCTAAATTGCGTTGGGCTGTGAAAGCGTAATAAAGCAGTTAGAGATTTATGTTTGTTAAAGAAAATTTTAATCCCATTGTTTTTCTTTTATCTGTTCTAAATGTCTTTGTGTATGATGTATCATAAAGTAGAACTTCAGTTTATACTTTTCTATGCTTATTATTTTTCAAATGCCTTTATTGTTTTTTAAATTTATAATTTTACACCTTATGAATTTAGTACAAAATAAAAATATTGTTTATCAAGATTTAGGATTGATTGATTACCGTACGGCTTGGGATTATCAAGAAAAATTATTTCAAGAAATTCTTTCAATAAAAACTGCTAACCGAAATTTTGAAATAAATAATCTTGGTTCAATTAATCAGCAACAAGCAACAAGCAATTATCTTTTGTTATGCGAACATTCGCCCGTTTTTACTTTAGGCAAAAGTGGCAAGATGAATCATTTATTAGCAAGTACCGAAGTATTAAACGAAAAACGGATTTCATTTTTTCAAACTAATCGTGGCGGCGATATTACTTTTCATGGACCTGAACAAATTGTAGGTTATCCCATTTTAGATTTAGAAAATTACTTTACAGATATTGGAAAATACATGCGTTTTTTAGAAGAAGTAATCATTAAAACATTAGCCGAGTATAATTTAATTGGTGATAGAAGCCCAGGCGAAACAGGTGTTTGGTTGGATGTAGGCAAGCATAATGCTCGTAAAATTTGTGCTATGGGTGTACGTTGTAGCCGATGGGTAACCATGCATGGCTGGGCATTTAACATTAATACAGATTTAAGTTATTTTGATTTAATAGTGCCTTGTGGCATTACTAATAAAGGTGTAACTTCATTGCAAAAAGAATTGAATAGAGAAGTGGATATGGATGAAGTAAAAGAAAAATTATTATTTCATTTCGAAAATATTTTTGAAGCCACTATTGAAAAGCAAATGATTAATTAATAATCCAATGACAAAAGAAATTCCTGATAGCATCAATCTAAATTCATCTACCGAAAATGACCCACAACAAGAAAGTGAAGCCTTGTATGTGCATCGTGTAATACAGGTAGATAAAGGACAAGATTATATTCGAGTTGATAAATTTTTATTAAACAGGTTAGAAAATGTAAGCCGAAATAAAATTCAGATTGGCATTGATGCAGGTAATGTATTGGTAAATAAAAAAATAGTAAAATGCAATTATAGAATAAAACCAGGCGATATTATTTCAATTGTTTTAGCCGAAGAACCCGTTAATCATTTTTTAGTTGCCGAAAATATTCCATTAAATATTGTATACGAAGATGCTGAAATTGCATTGGTAAACAAACCTGCTGGAATGGTTGTACATCCTGGCGTTGGCAATTATACAGGCACTTTAGTAAATGGATTATTGTATCATTTTTTACAACAATCTGATAGCAAACAATTAGCTGTAGAAATAATAGAAAAGCGTTCGCCCGAAAGTTTTACACAAGAAGTTCGTCCATATTTAGTACATCGAATTGATAAAAATACATCGGGTATTTTGGTAGTTGCCAAAAATCAAACAGCATTAGAATTTTTGGGCAAACAATTTTTTTATCACACCATTCAACGAAAATATATTGCATTAATTTGGGGCGAACCAAAAGCCGATGAAGGAACGATTACAGGCAATATTGGACGAAACCCAAACGACCGCCAAAAATTTTATGTAACCGATAATCCCGAAGAAGGCAAGCATGCTGTAACACATTATAAAGTGATTGAACGAATGGGCTACGTTTCATTAATTGAATGCCAACTTGAAACTGGCAGAACGCATCAAATAAGAGTACACATGAGCAACATTGGGCATCCAATTTTTAGTGATGAAACTTATGGAGGTAATAAAATAATGAAAGGAACTATTTATGCAAAATACAAACAGTTTGTAGAAAATTGTTTTGCTATGTGCCCCCGTCAGGCATTGCATGCGCAGTCGCTTGGCTTCATTCATCCTACTACACAAAAAGAAATTTATCATGAAGTACCTATGCCCGATGATATGAAAAATGTGATTGAAAAATGGCGTAATTTTGTAAAAGCAATGAACGATTAATTTTTATTACAAAATAAAATTAAAACAGATGATGATGGCACAACTCCTTACTGATAATTTACCAAAATGCGAACAATGTACGCATGGAAATATTTCTGTATTTTGTAAATTAGAGCATGATAATTTGCAAGAAATAGAAGAAGGAAAAGAGGGTATCAATTTTAAAAAAGGACAAATAATTTTTTCGGAAGGCAACAAACCTCAAGGCTTATATTGTGTAAACAGTGGAAAAATTAAACTCGTAAAAATTGGTGAAGATGGGAAAGAGCAAATTTTAAGATTGATAAAACCAGGTGATATGATGGGTTATAGAGCTTTATTATCGGGCGATAGATACAATGCAACAGCAATAGCTTTAGAAGATTGTGCTGTATGTTGTATCCCTAAACAAAAGTTTATGACCATCTTAAAAAAAGACACAAACTTGAGTTTAGAAATGATGAAACTATTGGGCAACGATTTAAAAAAAGCAGAAGAAAATATTACTCACATGGCTCAAAAACCAGTTAGGGAAAGGATGGCAGAAGCTTTACTTTTTATGAAAGAAACTTATGGATTTGAAGAGGATGACCAAACTATTAGTGTTACACTTTCTCGTGAAGAAATTGCCAACCTTGTGGGTACTGCTACAGAAACAGCTATTCGTTTACTTTCCGAATTTAAACACGATGGAATTATAGAATTATCTGGTAAAAAAATAAAAATTTCGAACTATCTTAAATTAGTTCTCACAGCCAATCTTCACGATTAATTTTTATTCAGTCTTGTAATACATTTTCGACTCTCTTTTTTTATAAATATAATTAAAAATTGGCTGGCATATATATACACATTCCGTTTTGCAAACAGGCTTGCAATTATTGTAATTTTTATTTCAATACTTCATTGCGCTATAAAAATGAGTTAACCGATGCGTTAAAAAAAGAATTGATACTTCGTAAACCATTTTTAGAAAGCGAAACTATTGAAACCATTTACTTTGGTGGCGGTTCGCCATCATTGTTAGAAGCCGATGAGATTCAACAAATGATAGATGTAATTCATCAACATTATTCAACAAATAGTTTAAAAGAGATAACTATTGAAGCCAACCCTGATGATTTAACTGAAAAAAAAATAAACGATTTTCGAAAAACCAACATCAATAGATTTAGCATTGGTGTACAATCATTTTACGATGAAGATTTAGTATGGATGAACAGAGCACATAATGCACAACAAGCCGATAGAGCCATAAAAGCTGCACAGGATAAAGGTTTTGAAAATATTACTATTGATTTAATGTATGGCATTCCTACACTTACCGATGATAAGTGGAAAGCAAATTTGAACAAGTCCATTGCATTGCAAGTGCCACATATATCGGCGTATAGCTTAACTATTGAAGAAAAAACACCGCTTCATAAATTAATTAAATTACACAAAAAACAGAATGTAGAAGAATCGAAATCAGCATTTCAAATGCAAATGTTGATGGATATTTTAGCTAAAAATAAATTCGAACATTATGAAATCAGCAACTTTGCAAAAGCTGGATGTTATGCCATTCATAATACTAATTATTGGAAAGGGGTTCCGTATCTTGGTATTGGACCATCGGCACATTCCTATAAAGAAAATTTAAGAAGCTGGAATGTATCAAATACTATGAAATACATTGCAGCAATGGATAATAAAAAACCAATGATAGAAAATGAAACACTAACCGATGAAAATATATTTAATGAATGGATAATGACAGGGCTAAGAACACAATGGGGCTGCAATTTGAATGCAGTTAAAAACAAATTTGAAACCGAATGGATAAAAGAATTAATGCTGGAAGCCCAACCGTATTTAGAAAACAAAAAACTGCTATTAAAAGATAATATACTTACTATTTCTACTGATGGGAAATTAATTGCCGATAGTATTATGAGCGATTTATTTAGAAGCAAGTGATGTGGTTTTTTTTTCTATTTTTGAAGTATTAAATTTATAATAATGAAAAAATATTTTTCACTTTTAATCTGCGGAGCTATAGCCGCATCGTGTAATCATAAATCTATAGAACATAAACAATTTACCGTGCAATATCCTAAAACAGAAAAAGTAAATCAAGTAGATGATTATTTTGGTACTAAAGTAGAAGACCCTTATCGTTGGTTGGAAGATGATACGGCTACTAAAGTAAAAGCATGGGTAGATGCTGAAAATAAAGTAACGCAAGATTACCTTTCTCAAATTCCATTCAGAACAAAAATTCATAGCAGATTAGAAGCTATTTGGAATTATCCTAAATATTCATCGCCATTTAAAAAAGGCGAAAATTTATTTTTTTATAAAAATGATGGCTTGCAAAATCAAAGCATTTTGTACAAACAAAAAGGCGATAATGCCGAAGCATTTTTAAACCCCAATGATTATGCAAAAGATGGTACTGTAGCATTGGGTGGCACATCATTTTCGAAAGACAAAAAATTGATGAGCTACACTTTAGCCGCTGCTGGTAGCGATTGGCAAACTATGTATGTAAAAGAAATTGAAACAGGAAAGGTATTAAGCGATACCATTCGTTGGATAAAATTTGGAGGTGGTAGTTGGTATAAAGATGGATTTTTTTACAGCGGTTATGAAAAGCCTGATGAAAAGAAAATGTATAGCAATGCAAGCGTTGGGCAAATTGTTTATTACCATAAATTAGGTACGCCACAAAGCACCGATAAAGTAATTTATAAAGATGATAAACATCCAAAACGTTACTACGGACCTTACGTTAGCGATGATGAAAAATATTTATTCTTAGATGTAAGCGAAGGAACTTATGGCACCGAACTTTGGTACAAAGATTTATCAAACGAAAAATCGGCTTTGCAATTATTGTTTAAAGGTTTTGAATTTGAATATGGTGTGGTTGATAATGTAGGTGATAAACTTTTAATTATCACAAATGATGGCGCTGCCAATAAGCATTTGGTTGAAGTTGATTTAAAAAATCCAGCTCATGAAAATTGGAAAGAAATCATTTCCGAACAAAAAGAATTATTAAATGGAGTAGCTTATTGTGGTAACAAATTATTTGCCGAATATTTAAAAGATGCTTGTACAAAAGTTTACCAATACGATTATTCGGGCAAAATGGAACACGAAATTGAATTGCCTGGATTAGGCACTGCATCAGGCTTTGGTGGCGATAAGGATGATAAGGATTTTTATTATACTTATACTTCATTCACCAATCCACCTACAATTTTTAAATACAATTTAGAAACTGGCAAATCAGAATTATTTAAAAAATCGGAAGTGAAATTTAATAGCGAAGAATACGAAACCGAACAAAAATTTTATACTTCGAAAGATGGTACTAAAGTGCCTATGTTTATCGTTCATAAAAAAGGAATTAAATTAGATGGCAACAACCCATGTTTGCTGTATAGCTATGGTGGCTTTAGCATTAATCTTACACCAAGTTTTTCGGCATCACGAATTTTATTTTTAGAAAATGGTGGTGTATATGCCATGCCGAATATAAGAGGTGGCAATGAATATGGCGAAGCATGGCACAAAGGCGGCGCATTGGCAAATAAGCAAAATGTGTTTGATGATTTTATTGGCGCTGCCGAATTTTTAATTAAAGAAAAATATACATCATCGGATAAATTAGCCATTAGTGGTAGAAGCAATGGTGGTTTATTGATTGGTGCTTGTATGACCCAACGCCCCGAATTATTTAAAGTAGCATTGCCAGGTGTGGGTGTGTTAGATATGTTGCGTTATCATAAATTTACTGTGGGTTGGGGTTGGAGTGTTGAATATGGTAATAGCGACAACGAAGAACAGTTTAAATATTTAATAAAATATTCGCCATTGCATAATGTAAAAGCTACTAAATATCCATGTACAATGGTTACTACGGGCGATCATGATGATAGAGTTGTTCCAGCGCATAGTTTTAAATTTGCTGCTACATTGCAAGAAAAACATCAAGGTGAAAATCCTATTTTAATTAGAATAGATAAAAGTGCTGGGCATGGTGCAGGCAAACCAACTACAAAATTAATTGATGAAGATGCTGATGTATGGAGTTTTGTATTTTGGAATTTAGGAATGAATCCTTAATAGCAATAGAACACAGAATACACTGATAGAAAGGATTTGAACGGATTTATAAAAAGCAGCAATAAATAAAGTCATTGCTGCTTTTTTGTTTTTAGTAAATTTTATGAAATTTTGAACGTGTAAGAAAATATTTTTATTTTGCTTTTTTTTATTCAAATTCAATTCATCTTTGCATCAACAAAAAATATTTATTTAATCAAAAACAAAAATTTTAAATCATGAAAAAACTTTTTTTACTTTTTATCAGCTTAGTAATTATGCAAAATATTACTAAAGCGCAAGTTGGCTGCCATGCCTTTTTAGGATACTATCAAACGCCAGGTACTACTGTGGTTACATTTTATGATAGTAGCAATACTACATCGGGTAGGTACAATTCAACAGGTACTTATATTAATTTTGGAAACGGTACTACACAGCATTTTAGTTCGCTTGGGGGCACTTATACTATGCAATATACAGCTGGTACATATCATGTATGCCTGTATATTCAAGATTCGTTAAACCAAAATTGTACAGATAGTTTTTGCCAAACTGTATCAGTAACAGCAAGTGGTTCTGCATGTGTCGCTTCATTTTCTATTTGGGCTGATTCATTAATTGCTGGTTTGTATTATGGTTCAAATAATTCAACTACATCAGGTACAAACCCAACTTATACCTGGACTTGGGGCGATGGCTCATCATCTACAGGCGCATATCCTTCGCATACTTATGCATCATCAGGTACATATACTATTTGCTTGCATACTTCTTCGCAAGTTAATGGCATGATTTGTAAAGACTCTATGTGTATTACACAAGTGATAGCACGAATGAAAGGCGCAAATGCAATGCATTCCATTACTATTTTAGACCCTCAACATCCGCTTGGAATTAGCAATGTAGCAATGACTAATAAACTTTCGGTTTATCCTAACCCTGCATCTACCGAATTAAATATTGATATAAAAGGAGAAAAAATTGAAACTATTAAAATTATCTCTATCAATGGTCAAACTATGAACAATGTTGATTTTGTAAACAATAAAATTAGCATCAGTAAATTAGTTTCTAATATTTATTTTGTAGAAGTAAGAACAATAAATAATGTTTACCGAGCAAGATTTATAAAGGAATAAACAACTGAAAACTAAAAAAAAGCCCCGAAATATTTCGGGGCTTTTTTTTATAAACTCATTGATATTTTCTTTTCTAATTCTAATACTTCGTCTTTAAAAGCTTGTTCGGTTTCAATTAAATTTTGTACGGCTTGGCAGCTGTGTATTACAGTGCTGTGGTCGCGTCCGCCAAAATGTTTGCCTATTGATTTTAAAGAATTTTTAGTAAAATTTTTAGCCAAATACATACTAAGCTGACGAGCTTGTACTACATGGCGCTTACGAGTTTTTTCTTTTAATTTATCATAAGGTATTTGATAAAATTCGCAAACTGTTTTTTGAATAAATTCGATGCTTACTTCACGGCTTACACTCTTCACAAAATTTTTCACAATTTTTTTAGCCAGCTCAACATCAATTTCTTTTTTATTTAAAACTGATTGTGCTAACAATGAAGTTAATGCACCTTCTAATTCACGTACATTTGTATTGATATTAAATGCAACAAATTCAACTACATCACGGCTTAGTTCGATACCATCAGCATACATTTTCTTTTCTAAAATGGCAATTCGAGTTTCAAAATCGGGTACTTGCAAATCGGCACTTAAGCCCCATTTAAATCGGCTTAATAATCTTTCTTCAACATCTTGCAAATCTTTAATTGGTCTATCACAGGTCAAAATTATTTGTTTAGAATTTTGATGAAGATGATTAAATATGGTAAAAAATATTTCTTGAATTTTAGGCTTATTGGCTAAAAATTGAATATCATCTACAATCAATACATCTATTAATTGATAAAAATGTATAAAGTCGTTGATGTGCCCATTTTTCATGGCATCAATAAATTGGTTGGCAAATTTTTCAATCTGAACATACAACACAGTTTTATTGGCATGTGTTAATTTTATTTGATTTCCAATGGCATGCGCCAAATGTGTTTTGCCTAATCCAATTGGAGAATAAATAACCAATGGATTAAATGAAGTGCCGCCTGGTTTTTGTGCTACTGCATAGCCTGCGCTACGTGCCAATCTGTTACAATCGCCTTCTACATAAGTATCAAATGTATAGGCAGCCATCAATTGTGGATCAACGTTTATTTTACGAAGACCAGGAATGATGAATGGATTTTTAACTTGCCCACCTAAAATGGCAGGTGCATTTACATCAGGATTTTTATTATTTCCTGTGTTTTGATTAGGAAGATTAATCGTAGTTCCTTTTTTGCCGTTGCTGTTTTTCTCCATTACAATTCGATATTCTAATTTAGCATCTTTACCCAATTCTCGAACAATAGTTTTTCTAAGTAAACTGATATAATGTTCTTCAATCCATTCGTAAAAAAATTGTGAGGGTACTTGAATGGTTAAAATATTTTTTTCTAATTGAACAGGTTCAATAGGTTCGAACCATGTTTTATAAGCTTGCAAGCTTATGTTGTCTTTAATTATTTTTAAGCAGTTGTTCCATACTGCTTCGTATGATATAGTATTGATATTTTCTTTTAATATTTGTTTGCTCATGGGTTAATAGCTGCTTCGGTTCTTTACTTAAAATTAAATCTGTGTTAATTTTTATTGGGCGGTAAAAGTATGTAAACACAATTCATATTCACAAATTTTATGTGAAAAATATTTTCAAAGTCCACTTGTATTTTTGTTTATAATTACAGTATTCGATTTTACGTTGTTTTTTATTTTTCGTTTCGAAAAATAAAAGTCGATTTTGCCTAAATTTAGTCCTGCCCACCCAACTTGATTGATTAAAACATCGTTTCCATCTAAGTTTTTATGAACATCGGGCATATCTAAAAAAGTATGTGTATGACCGCCGATTATTAAATCAATATACCTTGTGTTTTTGGCTAAATAAATATCACTCACTTTTGCATCAGCATATTTATAGCCTAAATGAGATAGGCAAATAATCAAATCGCATTTTTCATTTTTCTTTAAATGTTTGGCTATTTCGTTAGCAATGGCAATAGGTTCGTGGTAAATAGTATTGCCATATAAGGCATCGGGCACTAAACTATTCAGCTCAATACCAATTCCAAATACGCCTATTTTTATTCCTTCTTTTACAAAAATTTTATACGGCTGAAATGCATTTTTTAAAATCGTATTTTCAAAATCGTAATTGGCAATTAAGAAAGGAAAATTTGCATTGGGCAATTGTTTTTTTATCCCTTCTAATCCTGCGTCAAAATCATGATTGCCTAATGTACAAGCATCGTAGCCCATATAGCTCATTAGTTTGTATTCTAATTCGCCATGAAAAAAATTGAAATAGGGTGTGCCTTGAAAAATATCGCCAGCATCTAACAATAAAATATTTTTTTCTACTTGTCGCAATTCTTTAATTAAATAGGCTCTACGAGCTGCTCCGCCTGCACCTTGCCACTTACTGCCATCCATGGCAAATGGCTCAATTCGACTATGCCAATCATTGGTATGTAGAATTGAAATTTTTATTTCATCTTGTTCGTTTCCATCATTTGCAAAAACACTTAGTGGTGTATTTTGCAATAATAAAATAGATGATGCGGCAATTGATTGATGTAAGAATTTACGTCGTGAAATCATAATATAAATAGTAGCACCAAAGTAAAAAAAAACACTGATTTAAAGCTAAATCAAAGATTATTTTTTTGAAAATATACTACGCTTATTAAGTACTGATGATTAATAATTGTAGTTGTACATACTAGATTTTGTTCCAAAAAATGAACTCATATTTTGCAAAGTTTGTAATACTTCTTTTGCAATGGCTTTATCAATTTGTTTTTGCAATGGTTTATTTGGGTCAATTTGCGATTTTACATCGCTGATTAAATTATTGAAATTAATTTTAGATTCGTCATTGGGTTGAATGCCTGAAAGTGCTAAATACCAAGGGCCATCAGTATCTAAACGATATTTATAAACATAAACTAAGCCGCTTACTTTTTTAACTGATGCTTTTTGTTTTTGTAAAAAGACTATAGTATCAATGGATTTAAAATCGCCTTCCCAAAATATTTGACTGTAAGTAATTACATTTTGTTTTTTGTATTCGGCAGGAAAAACAGAATCGGCATTTCTTAATCCTAATTTTCTGTTCAATAAATAGGTATACATTTTATTGGCTGCTAATTTTTTTAATAACGTATCATTTACCGCAATTTTGTATTTAGCTAATTCTGCCATGGCACTAATTACTAAAATATTATTTTGGCTATGCATCGCCTTGTCAAAGAATTTTTTAACGCCCAAATTTTTATTGTAAAACGGGGCCAACAGTTTAATATACACCAACACATCTTTATTTACATCTTCATCGTTGTAAAATCTGCTATATCGGTTTGCCTCTTGTGCATCTTTATCGTTGCGCTTTTTCAGCATTTCTTCATCTTTCGAAAATTGTTTTTTTAGCTCTATTTTTCCGTCAAATAATAGTTTAGCCGAATAAGTTTCGTAATCTTCAGGCTTCAATAAATTGCTATCAATTAGTGATTCTAAAATTGAATTAATATGTTCTTTATAATCATCTAATGATGCTAATTGTAAAATTTCAGGCAGCAATGTTTTTGTGGTTTTTAATGAATCGTTCATTAAGCCAAATAGGGCATTCATATCTTGATTATTTTCAAATATTGGTGGATCGTTTACCAGCATTTGTTTTAATTCGTGATAAGCCGTTTTGTTTTTTAATCGGGCTAATGCAAAAAATAATTCGTTTTGAAATATAGAAGTATCATTTGTTCTATCATACAATTCTTTTATACTTTTAATTAATTTGGGTTGAGCCGATGTATCAGTTATATAACCAAATTCTGCTACTAGTTTTATTTTGTTTTCATAAAAATCTTTTTCATCGTATTTATACGATTTAAATGCGTTCATCAGCATTGGTATTCCTTCTTCATCATATCGTATGTTGCTTATCCATTGCCTTGCTCGATTTTTCACTATTTCATCTTTGCTATAAAAATCTTTGAAATAGGGTTCTAATTTATTTTTTAAAATATTTTCGAAAGGCTTATTTACTTGCGGAATAATGGATGAAAAAGTTTTGCTTGTTAAATCACTTTCTGCATCATTCATAGCCACTACAGTAAATGCATATACTAAAATATTGCTTTTTAGCGCAATTCGTACTTTCACTAATTTGGTTGACCCTGTATCTGTAAATGCAATATTATAGCCTGTTGTACCATCGGGTAATTGAAAATAATCTTTTTGTTTTAAAACATGAGTTGTGCTATCATAATAGTTTTCAATTTCGTGTTTCCAAAATTTAGTCATGTCTTTAGCATAAAAATAAATGGGTAATTTTTGCGATTGAATTAAAACTATTTCGCCTGTTGTATCATTGGTAAGTTTATAATTTTGTTTTGCTTGCCAATATTGTTCTTTTTCAACGCCATTTACAAAATTACTTTTTGCATAAGCTAATTCGTTGTAAGCCCTGCGAAACATAGTATCTAGCTTGGGTTGAATAGGCGATATGCATTCAAAATGACTAACTGCATCTGTAAGTTTTTTTGCTTCGTGATAGGTAAATGGTAAAAGCGATAACGAGTTGAAATATTTTTGAGCTGCGGCTATTTCGTTTGTTTTACTATGGAATAATAAGGTGTAATAATGAGCACCCCGAATTAAATTTCGGGTACATAAAAATGAACTATCAATTAATTTGTAAACTACATCAGATGCATTAAATTTTTGATACATGAAATATTTTTTCGAAATAGCATATTGTATTGGTTCGCTATGATAAATGCTCATGTTCATTAATTCTAATTCGGTACTATCATCTTTTATATCGTTAAAATTATATCGGCTCGAAACCCATACTGCAAAAGCTTTTTTGCTTGTATTATCTGCTGTTTCATATTCCCATCTATCAGCGCCATCTTTAGGATTTTGATTAAAAAAGCTAACGGGTTGATGTGGCATTTCAATTGAAAATCCTGCATTTTTTGGGGTAAATATTTGATATGAATTTGCGGTTGATACAGGTGTAATTTGAATGGAGTTAAAAAAACTATCGGCTTCGGTTCCATTTAAAATATAATCATTAGGGCCACTCATTTTAAATACAATTGCTTCTTCGGGCAATACAAATATTTTGTATCGTTGTATATCGCCTCTTCTTGTTTTGTTGGTTATTTCAAAACCATCATAGCCATTATTTTTTATTTTTTTCTTCGATATAATTTTGCCTGGAATGTTTTCATAAAGTAGGCTATCCATTTTGCTTAATACCAATTTTTCATCATCACCAATAAATGGTGCATGGGTTCTTAATCGAGCAATTACATAGTACGAACCATTTGCCATATCCGAATATTGTTTGGTATCTAAATATCTTGAACCTCCCATATCGTAAGGCTTTCCAGGTATTGATACACTATACAATCCATCTTCGCTTTTATAATTTTTAAATTGTACAGGGCAACGCATTTTTTCAATTTCTTCTTTTTGTTTTGCATCTCGTTCAATCATTTTTATGGGGCGAAGTTTGTATCCTTTTTTTCTTAATAATTCTATCACACCTTTTTCGCCTGGCAAATGAGCCGAGCCAACACCAACAAATAATGAAGCGCCAGTTTTTAAAATTGTATCCATCGAGTTGGCTTGAATTACATTTCTATCATGCAAAAAATGTTTGATATAAGCATCGCTTTGTTGTACTACAATTTCTAATGAATCTAATGCATCTAAATCTTGATTACGGTAAGCCTCTTCAATTTTTTCTTGCAGTTTAGATGAATTGCCAATATCTTTTGCTTTCTTTTTTTCTTTCAATTCATCTCTATACGATTCAATTTGAATAATATCGCTAATCTTCAATTTTTCCATGCCAGTAGCACGTTTGCCCAATTTTTTGCCAGCCTGATAAATGTATAAATCCAAAAAAGTATCTTCTTCATAATCTTCATTATACTTATTATAATTTCTGTACAATAAATTATTAATCACAGATGGTTGTACCTTAAGCAACATTTGTAAATTCGCCTCATATTTTTCTAATTCTAAAGTGCTGGCTGAAAGTGGCGAACGATATAATGGGCCTGCATATTTACTCAAATCATTTTTTTCATTTTCGGCTTTTATCATATCTGCTTGCCAATTATCGGGATTTAATTCTAAGCCTACTTTATCTACACTTTTTAGGGCATAAAAAAATGAATCGCTTAAGTTAAAAACTAATTTTTTGCTCACATGCATAGTGCCATACAGGTATGATTTTTTCTTCAATCCGTTGCCCGATATTTCCCAAAGCAAGGCTGGATATTTTTTGTGTGAAGAAGAATTTTTTTGAGCAAAATTTTTCGATGGAAAAAGTATTGCTATGAATAGAAAAGCAGCAAAAAATGGTTTGAAAATTATTTTCATTAAATTAAAATTAGAAATTATTAAATTGAGATTAATGCATAAATGCATACTGAATCAAATTAGCACCCATCTGCAAAGCTGCTAAGTGTTTTTCGGGTGTATCATGATGTACTGATGCATCTTCCCAGCCATCACCCAAGTCGCATTCGTAACTGTAGAATACTACCACTCTTCCTTTATACACCAATCCATAACCTTTAGGTGGCTTGCCATCATGTTCATGAATTTTTGGTAAGCCATTATTGAAATTATATTTTTGATGATATACTGCATGGTTAAATGGAAGCTCGATTAATTCTAATTCGGGAAATACTTTTTTTAATGTAGGGCGTACAAAAGGATCCATTCCATAATTATCATCAATATGCCAAAAACCACCTGCTGCAAGCCATGTGCGCATATTTTTTGCATCGGCATCGCTCAAGGTAATATTACCATGCCCAGTGGTATGCACAAATGCAAAATCAAATAATTCGGGGCTGCCTACTTCTACTACCACTTGTTCAGCATCAACATTTATTTTTAAATTTTCTTTAATAAATTCGGCTAAATTGGGCAATGATGTGGGGTTTGCATACCAATCGCCACCACCACTATATTTTAACAATCCTAGTTTTAATGGTGGATTTGTGGTAAACGAGCTGAACAATAAAAATGAAATGAGAAATAAAAAAGGCAGTATTCTTTTCATCGTTTTTTTGAATTAAGATGTTGTAAAAATAAATAAGAGCCGCATATTATTTGCAGCTCTTATCATTTTTATTAACCTAATTTAAAGGAAATTATTTTATACATTGGTATTAATCTTTCAACCATTTTTTTGTGGCAGCATTACCATATTCGGTAATACACTTTACAATATAAATGCCTTTTGCAAATGATGCGGTAGGAATAGAAACTTCTTTATCCATCCTATTTTCATCGCTAAAAATTATTTGTCCATTCATATTTATTATTTCAATTTTCTTTTTTGATAATGAGTTATCTACCCAATTTATTTTTAAAATTGAATTTGCATTATCGTGATATACTGTAAATAAATTATTGTTCATTATATCATCAATTCCGTTTACAATAGCATGAATGGTGGCTGTATCTGCATCAGCACAATTGCCTTTGTTTACTGTAAGTGTAACTAGGTATGAACCATTTGTGGTATAACTATGTATTGGGTGTTGGGTGGTGCTAGTTTGATTATCTCCAAACGACCAAAAAGAACTAGTGTAGCCTGATGATTGATTGATGAATGAATAGTTTGGCCCAATATTATTGTAAATAAACTTAGCTATAGGAGTGGGCGATACTGTTACTGTACCTGGTGTTGTTAATGACGGACAGCCATTATCAGTAACTTGCAAGGTAATAGATTTGCTACCTGGTGTATTCCATTTTACGCCTATAGGCCCTTGTCCAGTTCCTGTGTTTGCACCACCACCAAAGGTCCAACTATATGTAGCAGCAGCAGAAGCATTACCTGTATAAATCAGATACGTATTATAATTTTGACATACAGAGCTTACATATTGAAATGTAGAAGTTGGTGTAGGATACACAATTATTGAATCGTGGTAGATATAAATACCTGATCCTGCTTGATTATAAGCATTTAATGAAATGTAATATTTGCCAGGTTTTGGCAAGGTTACAATTGGGTTTTGCTGTCCAGATACCGATGGAATAGCTGGGAAATTTAGTGTATCGGGCGAATGAAACGTCCAGCTCCAACTTGTAGGATTATTTTGTGTAGCATCTGTAAATTGAACTGTATTGCCTTCGCAGATTGGTTGTGGTGGTGTTAAAAATGCTGGAATAGGTGCATTACAATTTTGCACTACAATACATGGGTTAGAAGATGATGTAACTGGACAACCTACCAATGCTGTTTTTGCAGTAGCGCTTATACAATGTGACCCAAGTGCCGACCAACTTACCAAATACGGGCCTGCACCTGTACCCGAAGGTGTACCACCGCTAAATGAAAATGCATAATTAGTTAAACTTGTAGGTGTGCAACTTACAGTAATTTGATTATTAGGGCAAGGCGTAGTAGGCGATGCGGTAATGGTAAAAGTTGGAATAGTATCAATAATTACTTTCACAGTATCGTTGCTTTGGCATGTACCAGTTGCATTAGATACATTCAAATAATAAGTAGTAGTAACGGTAGGTGTAATGGTTGGGTTTGAAAATTGTGGAACAAAAGTATTGTGTGATGTTGTCCAACTATATGTCATACCAACTGCTGATGCAGTGCCTAAAGTTACACTGCTTCCGTTAGGGCAAAGTGCTGTATCTCTTCCTGCATAAGCTTGTGATACTGCACCTACAGTAATGGTGGTAGTAAGTGTATCAAACTTTGTGTTTAAACTATCAATAATGTACAACATAGTATATATGCCAGGGCTAGCATAAGCATGAGTTTCTTGAACGGTTGTTCCATCTGGCGTTAAGTCTCCCCAAATCCATCTGTATCCACTGATAACACTACCCGATGAAATATCTGTAAAAGTAATTGGTTCGTTTTTACAAGTGGATAATGTTGCTGTGCTGTTGCTTGTTAATGTTATAGCTGTGGGCGATGAATTGTATAACGCATCTAAAAGAATTGGACCACAACTACCGTTAATGGTAATATAATTTGAAGTGGTCGAATCTGTTTTTCCTCTATTATCAGTTATGTATAATGTGATGGTATAAATACCACCAACAGTAAAAATTACATCAAATGAATCTTGCCCAACTACATTTGCAGGAATGGGGTTAACCACTGGACCTCTTAGCTTCCAAACTTTATTGGTTATATACCCACCACTATTATTACTGAAGTTATGCACTGTATATTTTGTATTATGGCAATAAGTACCTGGAACAGCCGCCGTATGATAACCATAAGTAGAATATGCAGCCATTGGCGGAGCACATGCTTGTACCTGTGTAGTAGCTGTTGATGTGGGCGATGTACACCCAAATCCTGTAGCTATCATGGTATAATTTACATTGCCTAATGTGTTAGGTAAAATTAATGGAAATGGCCCTGAAGCCGACATTGGTGTAAGCCCAGTAGCTGTGCCATAGCCAGGGGTATAGGTTACACCTGCCGCTGGGTTAGTTATTTTTAAAGTATCAACCCCACCTTGGCAACCAGGATTGATGGTAGATGTAAATGAAGCATCAGGATAATTTAATACCGTTAAAGTTTTACTATATGTAGTATATGTGCAAGGATTGCCTGTAAAAGGATTATCAGTTGAAACTGTATAAACTATTGTATAAATACCTGGAGTAGTGTAAGTATGTGTAAGTATAGTTGGAGCTATACCAAATATAGAAGAAGAACCTTGCCCTGTGCCAAAAAAATATTTAAAATAAGTTGCATTATTTGCATTAGCAGTGGCATCATAAAAAGTATCTGTTGAGTTAATACAAATGGTACTGCTAGTCATCGTGAAATTTGCAGTAGGACAAACAACACGTGGAGTTAATGAAAAATGCAATGTATCCATTGTTGTAGAACCAGAGCCAGCATTATTACCATAAATACCAGCTAAATAAAAAGTAATATTTCCTATATTAGTAGAAGGAGCTACCCATTGAAAATACCATTGATTTGTGCCATTAAGTATAGCGCTTTTATGTGCTACTTCGCAAGCACCTTTGCCCGTAATTGTATTTACTTGTGTTCGTGCAGGATCGGATAATGGATGTGTTAAAGCAAATGTACCAGCGCCATTTGAACCTGCTGTGGCATCCATTTCAAAACCATATTTTGGCGTAGCATTCCCTGTGCCCGACATGGTTACTACTACATCATAAGTACAGCCTGGTGTATAATCGGTGGCTTGTGTAGTAGTACCTGTATAATAAAACACATATCCTACTGAAGCTGGATTACCTCCTGTTGATGAATGACAAGAATTACAAGTTTGTCCACTACCTAATGGTGAGCCTGTTGATGTGACCTGTGCAGAAATTGAATGAGTAAATGAATAATTATATTGTAGTACCAAACCACAAACTATAATAAAACATAGAGCAATAAATTTGAATTTCATGTGATAAATTATTTAAGATATAAGATAAAGTAAAGACAATTTTTGTAAGCAAAAACATCAATATTTTTTAAAAAATATTGATGTTGCAAATTAAGTAGAAATATCAACTTTACAAATAGTTATAAATAAAAAAAGCAAAGGCACATGCTTATAAGAATATTGCCTATTTAATAACTACCCCAATATTTGCGCAAAAACCATTCAAGCACCAATAATACTAGCAATAAAGCAAATAACCATTTGTAATTAAGCAGCGGCAAGGTTTTGTATTTTGAGTAGATGATGGGCTTAATGGTTTCCGATTTTTTAATTAATTCGGCAATAGTTTCGGCAGTATTAGCGTATACCATTTTGCCATTTGTTTTTTTACTTAAGGCATATAATAATTTATGATTAGCCACAGTTTGCAAACCTTCTAATTGCAAAGGCGCAATACTAAAATAACCATTGCTGTTTAGTTCTTTACCATTAAATAATGTTTTGGCAACATAGCTATAACTGCCCACTGGCAAGCTTCCTACTGATAGATTGTATGTTTTTTCGGTTTTTGAAAAGGTATAATTGTAATTTTGTTTTTTATCATCTGTAATCGTTAATGATACATCGGGCGTATTTACATATTCATAATTTTGATTGTATAAATAGGCTTCAAAATTAATGGTTTCATTTTCGTTGAATAATGTTTTTAATGGTGCGGCTTTAAAGGCTCTTTTATCATTTTTTATCACCAAATATTGAATCATTTTTTGAACCACTTCATTTACTGCATCATTATTTTGATGCAATAAATAATCATACAATCGCCATCTATATATTCCTTCGCCACTTATCAATCCTGTTTTTTGTCCGTTGGCATCAGCCATAGCCAACAAAGGATATTTGGTATTTGCCGAGCCTATTTTTTGATAAGCCAACACATAAGCATTGGCAGATAATTTATAATCGCCAAATGGCGAATACAATGGCGGAAAGGCTTGTAGCGATTTCACAAATTTTTCATCTAGTGTATAAGCACTAAAATCTTTATTAAATGAAGCTTGTGTTTCATTAGTATTTGCTGCATTACCACTTATCGAAACTAAATTTTGTACTTGGCTAAAGCCTGCCAAATTACTGCTGCTACCCAATACAAATAAAATAGGAATATGCTTATCATTAGCTGCTTTTACAATACTAATAGCATTGTTTTGAAACGAGGGCAATTGATGTAAAATAATTAAATTAGCATTGCCAATTAAACTAGTTGCGGCTAATGTATTTTCAATTAATTCTAATTTACAATCGTAGTTATTATTGGCTTCGATAATTGATTTTAAGGCAGCCAAATCGGGATGCGGTGCATTAGCAATAATGGCAATTTTTAATCTGCTATCTAATACTTCAATATAAATATCTTGCTCATTATTTACAAAAGTGGCTTCACCATTTATTTTAGTACTTATAATTTTATAATGCTGAATGCCTGTTTTATCGGCATTTATCACAAAATCGAACGATGTTGAAAATCTGTTTTCGTTAATATTAAAACTATGGGCATACACTTGCTTGCTTTGCCCATTATCAATTTTATTTACCACAATATCAGCTCGGCTGCCGCTTAAATAATTAGCGCCAATATCTATTTTAATGCTTGTTTGATCGTGCAGATAACAAGTTTTATTGTAATAACATTTGCCTATAAAAAAATCTTTTTGAAATGTAGTATCGCCCAATGCAATAGTATAATGTGGTACCAACCAACCCTCATTTACATATAATGGATTGCTGCCCTGATTATAAATACCATCGCTCGAAAGTATTACAGCGCCTACATTTTGGTTGTTGTATTGGTTGTATAATTCAGTTAAAGCATCGGCTATATTGGTAGCATTTTCTTTATAATTAATTGTATTGCCCTCTTTAATGGCTGCGCCAAATGTGTATTCTTTTAGGTTGTAATCGTTGCCCAGTTTATCTTTTAATAAAGAAAGATGTTGGGCTAATGTAGTGCTATCAGCAGTTCCTTTTTTTATTTTTATAGATGCCGAATTATCATTTAAAAATAAAATAATAGGCTTTTCGGTTTCTGTCCATTTGCTTTTTATAAATGGCGAAAGCAATAAAAACAGAATTAAAAATAGCGAAGCAAAGCGTAAAGTTTGCAACACATATTTACGTTTTTTAATAAAAAATAATGCTTGATTATAGTTTTCGTTTTTGCTATACAGCAGCCACGATAAAGCCATTGCCACCGCAAAGCAAATAATAATAAACCAAGATGGATATTGAAATGAAAGCAAGTAGAAAGGTTTTAAAAGAGTAACAAATGTTCAACTATAAATACAACTTAATTAGCTGCCACTATACTTATTTCAAAATGTTCCATTACGGCATTGGCTAATAATTTTTTACAAGCCAATTCGGCATTAGTTTTAGCTTCGGCTTCGGTTGCCGCTTCAATATCTAAGGTAATATGTTTGCCAATTCGTACATTTTCTATACTTGTAAATGCTAAGTTTTTTAAACCGCCTAATACGGCTTTGCCTTGTGGGTCTAACAATTCTTTTAATGGCATTACATTAATTTCTGCTTTGTATTTCATACGTATAATTTGTTTTGTGCAAAGTTATCTATACACTTTGATTTTTTTGTAAAATGAAATTAAAAGTTGTGGTACATTTTTGTTTGATGAAATGTACCAAAAAATAAAAAGCGCAAATCAATTCTATCATCAATTTACGCTTTTTAAAATTATTTGAATAATAAAAAAGAGTTATTCTACAATCAATTGGCTTCTTTCGGCCCCTGTTGAAATCATCGAAAAAGGAACTTTTGTATATTGGGTTACAAAATCTAAATAGGTTTGAAAAGCAGCAGGCACACTATTTTTAGTTTTGCATTGTGCCAAATCGGTGTTCCATCCTTTTAGTTTTTCTGTTTTGGGTATTATATTTTTATCAATCATATCATACGGCAATTGTGCCGAATCTTTACCATCAAAATGATAAGCAGTTACAATTTCTATTTCATCAAAATTGTTCATCACATCGGCTTTTGTTAATACCAATTGTGTTACGCCATTTAGCATTATGGCATAATTTAAAGCTACTAAATCTAACCAGCCGCATCTTCGTGGTCTGCCCGTTGTACTTCCAAATTCGTTGCCTTGTTTGCGCAATTGTTCGCCCGTTTCATTTAATAATTCGCTTGGAAATGGGCCACTGCCCACACGGGTGCAATATGCTTTGGTGATGCCTATTACTTCGCCAATGTGTTGTGGGGCAATGCCAAGCCCTGTGCAAGTTGATGCTGTAATGGTATTAGATGATGTAACGAAAGGGTAAGTGCCAAAATCAATATCTAGCATACTGCCTTGAGCGCCTTCGGCTAATATTTTTTTGCCTTTTTTTATTTCTTCGTTAATGTAATATTCGCCATCTACAATGTTAAATTGCTTAATCATTTCTATAGCTGCCATCCAATCTTTTTCTTGCTGTTCAATATCAAATTTAAAATCGTAGGTGCTTATTAATGAAAGATGTTTTTGCTTTAAAGCAATATATTTTTCCATAAATGTGGTAGATAGAATATCGCCTATTCGCAATCCATTTCTTCCTGTTTTATCCATGTAGGTTGGTCCTATTCCTTTTAATGTTGAACCAATTTTTTCTACCCCTTTCGAGGCTTCGCTTGCAGCATCTAGCACTCTATGCGTTGGCAATATTAAATGTGCTTTTTTCGAAATCAATAAATTGTTGCCAATTGTTACACCAGCGGCTCTTAATTCGGCTATTTCTTGTAAAAAAGTAATAGGGTCTAACACTACGCCATTGCCAATTAAATTGCTACAATTAGCATGCAAAATGCCCGATGGTACAGTATGCAACACAATTTTTTTATCTTTTACTATTATAGTGTGACCAGCATTTGGGCCGCCTTGAAAACGAGCCACCATATCATATTTAGGAGCAAGATAATCTACTATTTTTCCTTTACCTTCATCACCCCATTGCAAACCAAGAAGTACATCAACCATTTTTATTATTCTGTTTTTATTTAATGCAAATGTAAAGCGGCAGTTATTCTTTTGCCGAATTATTATTCACTAACTGTGGAAAAGTAGATAATGGGTATCTTAAATTGATGTGTTATCGGCAGCCACATCGGCGGTGTAATAAAGTAAACTAAGATATGAATATAGCTTTTCGAATCTTTGGCACGGTTAAGCCGATTAAACCACCTTATCATTCCCTATTTCATCCCAACAGGCTGTGGCTCTGCTTAAAACCAACGCCCCAAATGATGAATACTTTCGATTGGGTTTTAAAAAATAAAAACAGTTTTTTATTTCACAAATTTTATTTTAAGGCTACAATTAATAATTTAAAATAGTAGCCTAAAACTGTGGCGAAGCATTTTATTTTAAAAAACATACTTCGACGACCGTCGGGAAGCATTTTAGTTTAAAAAATACACTCCGACGACCGTCGGGAACCGTTTTATTTTAAAAAACACATGCCGACGACCGTCGATAAGCATTTTATTTTAAAAAACACTCTCCGACGACCGTCGGGAAGCGTTTTAGAAATGATATAGCAGTAAAGCACTATATGTAAAGCATTTTAGTTTATAAAATGCTCTCCCATCGGAACGTTTGTCAGTTTTTTATTTCAGAATGCTCTTCCGTTGGAACGTTTGTCAGGTTTTTATTTTAAAATGCTCTGCCGTCGGAACGGGGAAGCGTTTTAGTTTTCAGAATGCTTTCCCGTCGGAACGTTTGTCAGTTTTTTATTTCAGAATGCTCTTCCGTTGGAACGTTTGTCAGGTTTTTATTTTAAAATGCTCTGCCGTCGGAACGGGGAAGCATTTTAGAAATGATATAGCAGTAAATTGCTATATGTAAAGCATTTTAGTTTATAAAATGCTTGGTTTTGGTTTTAGAGGGGGAATTACGATAAAAAAATAAACTTGAATTAACCCTATTTTAGTTTTAGATTTGTGGTATAAAAAAGCAACCCAGTTGCACCAAGCCACCCAAAAATGGGTGGATAAGTGCGAAAGAGTGGCATGTATATATAAGTTATGCGTCATGCTTGGGGACACTGCTAACTTGAACATTTCTGCAAGAAACGAACAGGCAAAAACTAACTTTGACACGACAATGGACAACATAAAATGAAAGAACTTCTTGCGGTATTTATCGGCAGCGGACTTGGCGGATTGACAAGGTTCTCACTTGGCAAGTGGGTTGACAGTTGGCACAACCATCATTTCCCATTCGGAACTTTTGTGGTTAATGTGGTTGCTTGTTTCGTTTTGGGTTTTGTAATCGGACTTGCTGACCATAAACAAATTCTTTCACCGACTGCAAGATTATTTTTAGCAGTTGGATTTTGCGGAGGGTTCAGCACCTTCTCAACTTTCAGTAGCGAAACATTAACACTCTTTCAGCAAGGACACAACATGAGTTCCGTTCTCTATGTTCTTGGCAGTGTATTGTTTTGTGTAACGGCAACTTTCGGTGGACTTTTTATAGCAGAGAGAATTTAAATCTTAACAACCACTTTTCAATATGAAAAAAATATTTATTGCTTTCTCCATTCTTCTTTTTCTTCAATCAAATCTATTTGCACAAAATGCCGACATCAATTTATTGCGAACAATAAATCTGCATCGCAATAAATCACTTGACCCAATGTTTAAAACATTTACAAATAGTGCTACGCCTGTTTGTGTTGGTTTGCCAATTACGATGTTTACAGTTTCACTCATCAATAAGGATAAAAATTTACAACGCCAATCTTATGTTGTTGGTGCATCCTTTTTAGTTTCATCTGTTTTTTCAACAGGTTTAAAATATTCATTTAACAGAAAACGACCATTCGTTACTTACCCTGATATTGATAAAGAAACATCAGGTGGTAGCCCTTCTTTCCCTTCCGGGCATACCACGGCAGCGTTTGCAACCGCTACTGCTATTAGTTTAGCATATCCTAAATGGTATGTCATTGCACCATCTTTTATTTGGGCTGGTGCAGTTGGCTATTCACGAATGCACTTAGGTGTTCATTATCCAAGCGATGTTTTAGTAGGTGCGTTAATAGGAATGGGAACATCCTTTCTTTGTTATAAAATCAATCAAAAAATACATTGATAGAAAAATTAAAATCCTTTGACACAGAATTATTTCTTTTCCTTAACGGAAAACATAATTCCTTTTTTGATACAGTAATGTATTGGGCAAGCGATAGATTATTTTGGATTCCGCTATATCTTTTCATTGCAATTATTTTAATTAAGATTTACAAGAAACAAAGCATTTTTGTTTTCATTTCAATTGCCCTGCTAATTACAATTACAGACCAAACTGCTTCCAACTTAATTAAAAATACTGTTCAGCGTTTACGACCTTCTCACGAACCTGCTTTACAAAACACCATCTACATAAGCAAAGAAGGAGCAGGAGGTATGTTTGGTTTTGTTTCCTCTCATGCAGCCAACTCTTTTGCTTTAGCAACATTTTTATTTTTCATTTTGCCTAATAAATACAACCCTCTTAAATACATTTTGATAAGTTGGGCATTACTTGTTTCTTACAGTCGCATTTATAACGGTGTGCATTACCCATCCGATGTTGTCGTTGCAGCTTTTATCGGAATCGTATTTGGATATTTGGTTTACAAAATCTATTCAATTAACACAACTAATATTTAAAACACATGTGGTATACATACGCACTACTATCAGCACTCTTTGCAGCACTCACAGCCATCTTTGCAAAAGTTGGTGTTAAAGATGTCAACTCCGATTTAGCAACTGCAATAAGAACAGTTGTAATTTTAATTATCGCTTGGCTCATTGTGTTTGCAAGAGGTAGCATCACATCAACCACAACGCTAACTAAAACCAATTGGATTTTTCTTTCGTTATCAGGAGTAGCAACAGGATTATCATGGATATTTTATTTCAAAGCATTACAGTTAGGAAAAGTATCACAGGTTGCACCCGTTGACAAATTAAGTGTTGCACTTGCAATTATTTTAGCAGTAGTTTTTCTTAAAGAGGCGTTAACTATCAAAGCGGCTATCGGAGCAATACTTATCATTGCAGGAACAATCACTCTCATTTTATAAATCAATTATGACAGCAAAGCCAATGCAATGACACGACACGATAACGAACTTCTAACAAACAGTTGTGCGAAATTCGGGCAGACGAACTCCGAAAGGGCAGTAGCACGAACGCATAACATGGGCTTGCTTCATTGGCGGTTGACGGGCAATGCCAACTTGTAGTGGTTTCTTTTACCTTTGTGCAGGCAGACGGCAGACGGAACACCAAGCCGCCCATGCAGCAAAGCCCAGAAACGTTATGTGCAAGGCTAACACGACCAACAACAACAAGACAATATGAGAATAAAAGAACTTCATTTAAAAGACTGGCAGGTTATAAGACAGGCAGACTTTCAAGATTTAAGCGACTTTGTAGTCGTTGCTGGACCTAATGGTGTTGGTAAAACCAAAATCAAAGAAGCAATAGTCCATATATTTCAGAATGGTGGAAATCCACCACCAGGTTCAAAAGTTATTCTTGAAGCAACCAACCCAGAAGAAATAACTGCATGGAAAAAAAACGAAGTAACTTTACCTGAAAATTTTTTTTGGTCAATGTTTGGTACTAACAATAAAAGACTAAAAACCAAATCACGACTAATTCAAATTGACTCAAACCGAAGTGTCGAAAGTGTAGATTTCCAACAACTGACATTTCAAGCAATTGGAAATCCTGCTGACGAAGAAGTTGGTTACGACTATGGTTTTCAAAATTCAAAAAATAGATTTCAGGATATTTGTAGAACATTACATCGACTAAAAAGCAAAGAGGTTACATCTGTTTATCAAGAATATCAATCTAAAATTGATGAAGAAAAATCAGAAGTAATTTTAAATAAGTTAAATGACCCAACAGAAAAATATATTGACATTTTTGGAAAGTTGCTTTATCCAAAAACAATGCTTCCAATCGACATTAATAGTTCGACAATTCAATACAAAGATGACGATGGTAATACAAGACAATTCTCTGAATTATCATCAGGGGAAAGAGAGGTTGTAGTTCTTACTTTTGACATTCTAACTCAAAATCCAGACGACTGTTTAATACTAATTGATGAGCCTGAAGTTCATCTTCATCCCGAACTCACGTTTAGGTTGATAAAGGTTTTAAAATCCATCGGAGAAAGAAATCAATATTTTTTGTTTACTCATTCAGCTGACATAATAGGAAACGCCCTTGACACAGGGGTACATTTTGTAAGACCAAAAGCAAGAATATTAGCAGGAAACCAAGTTGTAAAAGTTGACGAAAATAATATTGAGGCTCTTAAAACAATACCCAATATCAGAGAAACAATAGGAATGGTTTCTGTTGGTAAAAAACTTTTATTTGTTGAAGGGAACAGCACAAGTATTGATAGAAATGTATTTGCTACAATTGCAAAAGCAACTAAAATTGATGTTGCGATTATTCCTTCCGACAGTTGTTCCAACATCAATAATATGTCAATGATGTGTGAGACTCTTGAAAAAGGATTATTTGGAGTAGAGCTATTTATGGTTCGTGATAGAGATGGTTTAATTGCTGAACAAATAAATACGTTTACAGATAAATCAAAAGGACATTTGGTATTTCTTCCGTTTTACCATATCGAAAATGCCTTTCTAAATCCAAAAGCAATTGAAATTGTAGCTAAAAAAATATTATTTGCAGCAGCACCGAGTGCTAAACAAATTGAGGATAAAATGATAGAACTTGCAAGACTGCAAATTAACCATACGATTTCTCTCTATGTAAAAAGTGAAATTTATTTTCAAGCTGGCAATTTCGATATTTCTCCGAGACTGACAATTAGCCCCACGACATCAGTTGCGGAAATTAAAACAGCAATGGACGACAGGAAAAATCAACTTTTAGTAGAATACAACACTAATTTTAGTGCACTAACAATAGAAACAAGATTGAACCATTGGAAAGCAATTCTTGAAAACTCAATTTCGACAGGATGGACAAAGGAAGCAAGAGAATATTTTATTGGAAAGAGAATGTTAAAGGAAATTCAAAACTGGTTATTCGGGACAAAAAATATTCTATTATGGGAGCATATAATTAACAGTGAGGACGAAAATTGTTTAGAGACTTGCAAAGAACTTAGAGAAATACTCAATGCAATATAATCAACGGGACAAAAGCCCAGCACATAACAGCACATTTGCAATAGGCGGGGTTTCATTCTCCGCAGACAGTTTAGAGGTAGCCGAAAGTTTTGTGCTCCGCATAAAGTTCAGTGGTAAAAATCCCGCCCATCGCAAATCTGCAAAACGTTATGCGCAAGCAATTCGACACTTCATTCTTTGACGTTATTTAATTAATTTAGACGACTCTTGAAAACAAAAACGCTTTACATTACCGCCATATTCAACTTGACAATTCAAGAAGACCTTGGAAGTGGAATTGCAGTAAAAGGTGGTGTACATTTAACGAATAATCAGGCTTTTATTCGTTCTCTTTTATCTGAAGACCTAAATGTAGCTATTGGACAATTAGAGTTTAATGCTCTTTATTTTGCCAAGGCAGTATTTTATAAAATATCGGAAGACGAAATTTCTGAAAGCAATCACGATGATTTACTATGTAATTTTTTAGCAAATTGCAAGAATGTAATTAATGAGTTGTGGTTAATCAAAGACCATTCAATTGATATTATGCTTGGATTTGTTGAATATCCTTTTGTGATTTCAACAATAATTGATTTACCTTATCATAGAGCAATGGTTCATAGTAATTGGGTTACAGGTGGTTCTTTTACTTCATTAGGCGAATACCATTCTACAAATTTCACACTTGCGGACATTAATAAAATAGTTGCTTGGGGAGTATCAAAAATTGTAGAACCATTCAGTTTATCACAACAAAGTAAATCAGCAATTAAACCAGGTGGACAACGAATAACACGTTGTACGGTTTTTCTTCAAACTGCAAGACGAGAAATTGATTTAGGAATTCGTATTACTCACTTTTGTTCAGCCTTTGAGTGTTTATTTTCGACTGACAATAAAGAAATGACACATAAACTATCAGAACGTGTAGCGTACTTTTTAGAATCGGACGCAAAAAAAAGAATAGAAATTTACAGCGACTTAAAAGCCATCTATGCTATTCGCTCACAAGTCTCTCATGGCTCTGCAATAACAAAAAAATTGTTCCCTAAAATTTCCTACTTTAGTAAAAAGGCAGACGACATTCTTCGTAGAGTTTTAATTAAACTTGACAATGAAATACATCTTGACCAATATTATCGAAAAGACAATAATGACGACTTAGAAAAATACTTGACAGAATTAACACTTGGACTTGATAAGTTTGCCAGCGCATAACATGGGCTTGCTTCATTGGCGGTTGACGGGCAACGCCAACTTGTTGTGGTTTCTATTACCTTTGTGCAGGCAGACGGCAGACGGAACATTAATCCGCCAATGCAGCAAAGCCCAAAACCGTTATCGGATATTTTGAGAACGCTCCGTAGAAACATTAACGCTAAAACAAAACGACTACCTTGAAGAAACTTTTGACAATATTTCTTTTGCTGACCTACGGAATTTGTAGTGGACAAAATATTATTCCACTTGCACTTCCAGAAAGTATGGGTTATTCTACTAACTTCTTTACAGATTTAGGAAAAGAAGCTAATAATCAAATCCCAAGCCTTGGTTCATTCCTCGTATGGAAACACGATGCTTTAATATACGAAGGGTATTTTCATAATCAAAACAGGAATACAGCCTTTGAAGTAAAATCAGTTACAAAAAGTGTTATGTCTGCAATAATTGGGGCGGCAATTTATAGGGGATACCTTCATAACCTTGATACTTTAGTTTTAAATTTCTTCCCGGAATATGAAAGGCATTACCCAACTCAAAAAGAATTTGAAAAAGAATCTTGGCAAGACGCTGATTCCGCTTTACATCTACTCACCTTGCGTCATTTATTAACTATGCAAACAGGTTTTGACTATACTGAAAACAGTTCTATTACTCGTGCATATAGTAATTCTTCCGACCCTGTAAGATTTACACTTGAACTTGGTTTCACAGAAGACCCAGGCGAAAAATTTAATTACTGTTCTCCAGCAGCACACTTATCAGCGGTAATATTAGCAAAATTGCTTAATACTGATTTACGTGATTTTGCAGATTCAACATTGTTTAAGCCAGCAGGAATTTCTTTAAAGAAGTGGGAAGTAGATGCAAAAGGCAGGTATCTTGGAGCTTCGGGTATGCAATTTTCCTCACAAGATATGATACGTTTTGGTGTTCTTTATTTGAAAAAAGGAAAGGTAAACGGTAAACAAATACTACCTGAAGAATGGATTAAAGAATCAACCGCAAAACAAGTTGAATTAAATAACTGGGACGTTTTACCAAACGCAAATGGTTATGGTTATTTTTGGTGGAGACGAAATGTAAAAGGACATCAAATGTATATTGCAAGCGGTTATGGCGGACAACTCATTTGTGTTATTCCAGACCTTGATATGGTAATTGCAACAACCTGTACACTCGGTGACAATAACAGAGGACGTTCAGAAATTAAACGTTTACATTTGTTAATTGATAAAATTATTAATGTTTCAAAATGACACGAAACCCTTGACACGAAAGAAAAACATCCGATAACATAAGATTTATGAAATAAAAAAAAGGGGGGCGACCTGCCAGTATGAAGTTTCAAGCATTTAATAACGTTTGTCGCGGGGCGAAAGAGACGAGCTTTTAATCCCCCCTTTTTTTTACTTCATAAATCTTTCAAACGTTACCAGCAACTTTAATGAGACAACAACTGATTATCATATTGACCCTTTTCACAATAAAATCCTACGGACAATGCGGACGAGAATATCCGTCAGGCTTCTATCATAATTCAGAATTTGTAAATCCTAAAGGCGACACTCTTAACAAACTTGACAACTCAGGATTTTATGATGGACTTCATTTATACACGAGGGCTGACAATAATTTATACAATGACACTATATCGTATTTACTTGGCAAGTATAATCACGGACAACCTGTTGGTGACTGGAAAGACCATTGCAATGATGGCTCATTCTCAATCGGACAATTTGAAATGGGCAGTGGCGAATCATCATCAGACGGTAAAGGTGGTTGGATAGAAAAAAAACAAGGACTTTATTCTAAAGTCGGAATTTGGAAATACTACGACAACAAAGGCGTTTTACAAAAAACAATGCGCTACGACAAAGATTTCAATCGCAAAGGCTGGACAGACCAAACATTTGAAATGGATTCTAATGGTAAATTCATTTTGACAGTTTATAAATTTAATAGTAATCACACTCTTGATTCTCGATTTAAAAAGCAAGTAAATAAAATCTATTCCAAAAATGGTATTCCCATTTCCGCAGACAATGACGGGTTTTGGAAAGATATCTCTTATGAATACAATGAAAAGGGACAGTTAATTAAAACCACAAAGCAGAAAAAGTTTTTTGGTAGAGTGCGTAAAGTGACAATTGTAAAGGAGTATAATTCCAAAGGACAATTAAAATGTAAAACAAAAACTAAATGCAAACATCCAGACTCTAGCGTAATAGTGGACTACTCTTGGTGACAGACAGAAAAGCTGCTGGTAACACGGGTTTTGCGTTAGTGGGCGGACAGTGCGAATAGAAACATTTGAGCAATTAATAAACTTTGGTGCTGGCAGACAGTTTTCGGTTTCAAAAGCCCACCAACGCAAAGCCCGAAACCGTTAGCAACCACTTTAAGACGACCGTTAAAATGATAATGCCATCTGACAAAGAATATAAAGCGACAAAGCAAATAATGCTTGGTAAGGCAACAATGAATCCTGACTTTGTTGAACTTGCTAACTTTATTGACGCAACATTTGGCGTTAAGACAATCAACATTGTTTACGACACCATTGACAAAGAAAAACGACCACGACTTAACATATGCTTTGAGTTTGAAAGAGAAAAACAAAGTTTCAATGAAAATGGCGGACATTTCAACTTTGACAGTAAAAAACAAAAAATGATAGCCGACAAGTTCAAGCAGACTTTAAAAGAACAGAAAATTGTAAAAGATAAAGGACTGTTTGAATTTCTAACTAAACCCAAAAACGAAAAGTATAAGACAGACAATATTTGGGTTTATTATAGTGCATTTGAACCAATAGCAAGAATTGAAGCAAACGAAAGTATCCCACAAGACAAAGTTGTTCAGCTAAAAAAAGAACTTGACAACAAAGAACTTTGGGAAATTTCAAGAGCTTTTTCGGGGACAACATTCTTTCTTTACGCAGATGAACAAGTGAAACGCTATGAAAACAGTGAAAAAAGAAAAATTTGGGCAGACAAGTATTTTGACATTTTAGAACCATACAACGAGTTTGGTTATTTTAAGCGGGACAGCTTCAATATTTACCTTGACAGCAAAGAGAATTTTGACAACAACTACGAAAGAAATTGGTTTTATTATTACAAATGACAATAAAAGCGGCTGCTAACATGGGCTTGCTTCATTGGCGGTTGACGGGCAACGCCAGCTTGTAGTGGTTTCTTTTACCTTTGTGCAGGCAGACGGCAGACGGAACACCAAGCCGCCCATGCAGCAAAGCCCAGAAACGTTATACGCAACCCTAAAACACCCTGCTAACTTGAAACTGTATCGCTTTGAACAAACATTTTTGAAACTCATGGACAACAACCGACACTGCTTTGAACGGCAAACGCAAGAAAAAAAAATTAAAAAAAATGCCAACGCACAAAAAAATTCTATTGCCAACGCACAAAACACACTTTCATTTTTTTTGCAAACACACGAAGCCAACCCACAAAAAAAATGAAAGAGTGTTTTCCCCTGCTCGTCCTCGTTTGGGGCATAGCAAAGTGTATAGCCAACGAGGATGCAAGAGGTATTTAGTTTATAACTTATAAAATAAAAACTATTGCCACTGCGGTTGACGGGCAGCTTTTAAGTTCGGTAGGTTCTACTACCTTTGTGCTGGCAGACGGCAGACGAAACACCAAGCCGCTGTAATGCTATGGCGGCAGTGCTAACTTTGAACATTTGGGCATTGAATAAGCAGTTTTTGCAACAATCAAATCTTGAAACAGACGACAATTATTCGTAACTTTGCCCCGATTATTTCGGGATAATTAAACAACAATAAAATGGGACAACTTGTAAACATCAACGACATCAAAAAACTCTATCCAGACGAGTGGGTTTTGTTAGGCAATCCACTTATGGACGACAGCAAATTGGATGTGCTTTCGGGAGTGCCTTTGTATCACAGCAAGGACAAGAAAGAAGTTTGTTACATCGGCAGAGACAAGACATCGGCTTACGACAAAATCACTTTAATATTTACTGGGACTTTCAAACCAACAAGAAAGATTACTGGCATTTTCAACCGCATCAAATAATGACTTACCATTTCAAAAGAGAACCCGAAAGCGGACTGATTATCGTAAACATTGAGATTGACGGCAAGTATGAATTGAAAATGGTGTTTGATACAGGTTGCACTAACACGACCATTGATAGCAACGCTTTGTATTTATTGGGTTACGATCTCAAAGACAATATTGGTAAAGTAGAAATTGAAACTGCTAACGGAGTTATTGAAACAGAAGTTTTTGAAGTCGGTAATTTTTCATCTCTTGGACTTAGCAAAGACACTTTTCAAATTCAGGTTTACGACTTCTTAGCACACGGAATTTTTTCGGATTACAACGGACTTTTAGGTTTAGACTTTTTAGAGGGAACAAAATTTTGCATTGACACCAAAGCCAATACGATAACTATAAACTGATGTTAGAAAGTGCCTGTAAAAGCCCCTGCTCGTCCTCGTTTGGGGCATAGCAAAGTGAATAGCCAACGAGGATGCAAGAGGTATTTAGTTTATAACTAATAAAATAAAAACTATTGCCACTGCGGTTGACGGGCAGCTTTTAAGTTCGGTAGTTTCTACTACCTTTGTGCTGGCAGACGGCAGACGAAACATTAAGCCGCCCATGCAGCAAAGCCCAGAAACGTTTGCAGTAATGCAAGAAAAACTTAACCATAAAACAGAAAGGAATAATTAGACTTAGAATTCCAAATTTTTATAAACTAAAAATAACATAAAATGATAGAAAGATTTTTAAAAGCAAAACATTGGCAACTTTTTCTTTTGACCTTTGGAATTCCAATAATTTTTCAAATTGTATTGATGGGTTCAATGATTTCCAATTTTTCGACACAGACAAGTACAGAACCACAAATGATGTTTAATTACATGAAATTATTTCCAATTATTATGATTTTATTTATGGCAATCTTTTTTGGGTGGTTTTGGTCGGCTGCTATTGGATTGCAAAAAAAAGTACCTGGAAATGTTACAATGAAAGTGAAAAAATTTAAGATTTTTTTCTTCATTCCAATGGTTTATATTTTATGTATTATGATTTTTATGGCATTTACAATAGATGGACTAATTAATAGCGGAAGTGAACCAAATGCAGGTCTTATTGCAAGTATGTTTGCCATAGTAATTCCACTTCATTTATTTTCAATGTTCTGTATCTTTTATACATTATACTTTGTTGCTAAAACTTTTAAAACTGTCGAACTTCAACGAGAAGTGAAATTTTCAGACTTTGCTGGTGAATTTTTTATGATTTGGTTCTATCCAATTGGTATATGGATTATACAACCGAAAATAAATAAAATGATAGAAGAATAAAGCACTACTGCCAACATCGGTTTTGCAATAGTGGGGCTTTTGTGCTTTCCTGCTCGTCCTCGTTTGGGGCATAGCAAATTGTATAGCCAACGAGGATGCAAGAGGTATTTAGTTTATAACTAATAAAATAAATACCTCTTGCCACTGCGGTTGACGGGCAGCTTTTAAGTTCGGTAGTTTCTATTACCTTTGTGCAGGCAGACGGCAGACGGAACACCAAGCCGCCAACATACACTAACCATGATGGTAAAAGAATAATTTATATTTTGTTTACGTTGGGTTGTGTTTAAGTGAATTGGTTTTTATACATTTGCCCCTCAAAAAAATAAAAATTAATATTAATAACAATGGCTACCAACAGAACTTTTACCATGATTAAGCCCGATGCAACATCGGCAAATCATACAGGTGCAATTTTAGAACAAATCTGCGGCGCAGGTTTTAGAATTGTGGCAATGAAACAAACAAAATTAAGCGCTGAAAAAGCTGGCGAATTTTATGCCGTTCATAGTGCTCGTCCGTTTTATGGTGAGTTAGTTGAATTTATGAGCAGCAACTACATTGTAGCAGCTATTTTAGAAAAAGATAATGCAGTAGAAGATTTTAGAAAATTAATTGGCGCTACCAATCCAGCCCAAGCCGAAGAAGGCACTATCCGTAAGCGTTTTGCTAAATCAATTGGCGAAAATGCAGTTCACGGTAGCGATTCAGACGAAAACGCAATGATAGAAGCCAACTTCTTTTTTAGCGGTTTAGAAAAATTTTAATTCTGCTTTGAAATGAATCAAAAGGCTTATCATTTATTTGATAAGCCTTTTTTTTGTCATCAATTTTTACAATCTTTGAAAAAAGAAATCAAATGAAAAAAATATTTTACACAGCTTTATTTATTGTTTTAAGTTTTAATTCATTTTCGCAAATCACTATTCATAATACGGATGTGCAAAAAGGTGGCGATATTTTTCAACTATCATCGCAAACCACCAATATCAATAGCATCGACCCAAAACCAACAGGCGCAAATTACAATTGGGATTATTCAACCCTTGTAGCCGATGCACAGGTGATGGATACATTTTTAACCACATCGCAAGTTCCGTTTACTTATAGTTTATATTTTTTTGGATATAATCTTGCTCAAAATGCGCCTAATTTGAATTTAGGCATTGTTTCTATTTCAAGCATTTGCAATATGTATAAAAATTCATCTACCACTTATGATTTTTGGGGATATGGTGGTAATATTTCGGGCATACCATTGCCTTTTAATTGTACGCCACATGATGTGATTTATAAATTTCCGATGAATTATGGCAACATGGATTCTACCGATTCAAAACTTACCGCATCAATTCCCAATTTATTAAGCTTTACACAATATCGTCATCGTGTAAACCAAGTGGATGGTTGGGGAAGTTTGCGTACACCAAAAGGCATCTTTAATTGCTTGCGATTAAAATCTTTTGTTCATGATATTGATTCAATAAAATTAGATACTGCATTTACACATTTACCTTTTGCATTAAATTTAGGAATACCCCAAACCACTATTGAATACAAGTGGTTGGTGGCTGGGCAAGGCGATCCATTATTGCAAATAAATCAAACAGCAGCTTTGATTGGCGCACCTACTACAAGCTTGGTTCGTTGGCAAAATGATTCAACATATATACCACCTACACCAAATGGTTTTGAAAATATGTTGAATGAAAATGGATTACAAATTTTCCCTAACCCTGCCAATTTATTTTGTTCATTAGTAAATGAAAATGGTTTTAAAAATGCTGAAATAGTTTTAACGGATGTTACAGGAAGAATGATTCAGCAACAGAAAATTAGCGAACAGCAATTTGTGTATCTACCAACTTATAATTTAGCAAATGGCATTTATTTTATTTCGGTAAAAGAAAATGATATTATAATTAGCCATAAAAAATTAGTTGTGCAACATTAAAAAATTAGTTGCTATTATATTTTGGAAATACTTTTTTTGATAATTTTTATTGGCTCATTGCTGCTTGCATTTTTATATGCATGCTTAATGATTTATTATTTAATTGGCTTCAATCAATTGCCCGAAGTGGATTACAGCCATCATTCATTTTCAACAAAAGTATCTATTATTATTCCAGCTCGAAATGAAGAAAAAAATATTGAACATTTATTGCAAGATATTTTAGCGCAAAATTTCCCATCAGATTTAATTGAAATAATATTGGTTGATGACCATTCGGAAGATGAAACTTACCATGTTGCTGAAAGATTTTTGCAGCAACAAATCAAAATAAAATTTCAATTATTAAAATTATCAGATGCTGGCAAAATAGAACAAGCTTACAAGAAAAAAGCAATTGATTTTGCTATGCAAAAAACTACTGGCAAATTAATTATTACTACCGATGCCGATTGCCGATTACATGAAAATTGGCTACGCAATATTGTATCGCATTATGAAAAAACAAATCATAAAATGATAGCAGCACCTGTGAAATATTATTATGATAATTCTTTTTTTCAACAATTTCAGGCTTTAGATTTTATAGGTTTAATGGGTATTACAGGCGCATCTATTCGCAAAGGATTTTACAATATGTGCAATGGTGCAAACCTTTGTTACGAAAAAGATGCATTTATAGCCGTGAATGGATTTAAAGGAAACGACAATATTAGCAGCGGCGATGATATGTTTTTGATGCATAAAATTGCAGAGCGATTTCCAAATCAAATTTCATTTTTAAAAAATAATGAAGTGTGTGTTGCTACACATCCAAAAGAATCGGTAAAAGAGTTTTTACATCAGCGTTTGCGATGGACAAGTAAAAGCACTTCGTATTCAGATAAACGAATTACAGCCATCCTTGTAATGGCTTATTTGTTCAATGTTTCCATTGTGTTTAATCTTTTTGCAGCCATTATTTTTCATCCGTTTATTTATATTTTTTGTATTCAATTTATCAGCAAATTCATAGTTGAATATTTATTTCTTCGAGCCACTTCTAAATATTTTAATCAATCAGAATTGATGAAAATATTTATACCAGCTCAATTCGTTCACATTGTTTACATCGTATCAGTAGGTTTATTAGGGCAGCTAAAAACTTTTGATTGGAAAGGCAGAACGATGAAAAAATAATTTACGATTAACATTTTACTGTTTGCTTTCTAAATAAATCAATTACTTTCGGGTATTAAATTTTAATCATGGCAGAGCCATCCATAGCAGGAAAATTACTGAAAGCAAAACAATTGCAAATAGATTCGTTATTGGCTTTAACACGGGCTGTAAACACCAATACCAAAGAAGCCGATTTGTATGAATTGTACGAATTGTTTTTGCGAAATCAAATGCATATTGCACAAGTAATTTTGTATTATCATCGTGAACATTGGGAGTGTGTATGCATTTATGGAACCGAAAAAATTGTGCAACATCAAATAGTTCAGCAGCAATTTATCTATAATAAAGAAGTTAGAAATCTGGAAGAAAAACCAATTGAAGGAACTGAAAATTTTAATTATCTCATTCCCGTTTTTCACAAATCGCAAGCCTTAGCTTTTGCTTTAATTAGCCATATAGCGCCCGATGAATATGGAACAATTGAAGAGAAACTGAATTTCATTCAAACCATTACCAATATTATTGTTTCGGCTATTGAAAACAAGCGATTGTTTAAGAAACAATTATTGCAACATGCCTATAAAAAAGAAATGGATTTGGCTCGTCAAATTCAAGGAATGTTGATTCCTAATAAACTACCATTAAGCGAAAAAGTAACCATGGATGCTGTGTATTTACCGCATCAAGAAGTAGGCGGCGATTACTATGATTTTGTAGAATTGAATGACGAAAAAATTGCATTTTGTATAGCCGATGTTTCGGGCAAAGGCGTACCAGCCGCTTTGTTGATGAGTAATTTCCAGGCTACATTACGAACATTAGCAAAGCAAAATTATACTACCGAAAAATTAATTATTGCTTTAAATAAACGTATTTGCGAAGTAACCCGAAATGAAAGTTTTGTTACCTTATTTTATGCAAAATATAATAATGTAACTAAAAAATTATTGTATGTAAATTGTGGTCATATTCCGCCGCTATTGTGCAATAGCAAAGGCATTCAACCACTTACTACTGGTACTACATTGTTGGGCATTTTTGATGAATTGCCTAATGTAAAAATTGGTGAAATTTATTTAGATGAAGAATCAACTTTGATTTTATATACCGATGGTTTATCGGATTTGGTAAATGAAAAAGGCGATTTTTTTGGCAATGAAGAAGTAGAAAATTTTGCCTCAAAATTTTATTCATTATCGCCTAAAGATTTTAATACAAAAATTTTAGAAAAGGTAAATGAATATCGTGGCAACGCCACTTATACCGATGATATAAGCATTTTAACTTGCAGATTAAAATAATGAAAATTTACATTTTAACACTCTTTATAATAGTTTCAGAAGTGGCATTTGCACAATCCGATTCTGCCATTTTATTCAAACCATTTCAAACAGGCATTGCTTCTTATTATTCAAAACAAAGCAACGGAGCCCGTACAGCAAGCGGAAAAATTTTGTATTCAGATAGTTTAGTTTGTGCTCATCGTACATTGCCTTTTGGTACAAAAATTAAAGTAACAAATTCGAAAACTGGAAAATCAATAATAGTTAAAGTGATTGACCGTGGCCCGTTTGGAAAGGGTAGAGTAGTAGATTTAAGTTATGCTGCTGCGGATAGTTTAGGTATATTGAGAAGTGGGTTGAGCAAAGTTGAAGTATATATTGTACGATAATTTTTGAAAAAATTGCAATGAAATCATTAAACTCTATTGGCTCATATTTGGTATATACAATTTGTTTAATCGGCTTCATTCTTACAGTTGAAGCACTTGGAACGAATATGATGTTGGTAGCAATTGGCATAGCCATGATGATTCCAGCATTGGTTATTTTTCTTGTTAAAAAACAAAAAGAAGAAAATAAACTGGAATTAAAAGAAAGAGAATTGGAAGATTTTAAACAAAAAGCACTTAAAATAAATGTGAGTTTAATGGATTATACAATTAAAACTAACACTTGGAATGATGTGGTTGTAATTTCTAATCATGAAGCAATAGCGCTTACAGACGACAAATTGATGAACAAAAATGTAGATGATAATATCATTAATTCGTTTGCGTTTAGCAGTAAATATATCATGCATTCACAAAACATTGAGCGAAGCATTACGCGTATAAGTTTTACAATTCCTTACCAAGAATCTATTATTATTTTTGATGCTACTTTAGATAAAAATATGGAAACCGTAAAAATGTTAGTAGAATTTAAAAAGGAAACTGCACTTTACATTGATAAGTTTGACAGAAATAAAAATTATCTGGATTTAGATTTTTTAATGGATTAGTAATCCCTTTTTATTTCCACAAAATCTCTACATTTGCGGCGCAAAAAAAATCAATTAAACAAAATTATTTATAAAAATCATGAGCAAAATTAAAGTAGCTAATCCAGTAGTTGAATTGGATGGCGATGAAATGACCAGAATTATTTGGAAGTTTATCAAAGAAAAATTGATTCTTCCTTATTTAGAATTAGATATTAAATATTACGATTTAGGTGTTGAGTATCGTGATGAAACCAACGACCAAGTAACGATTGATTCGGCTAATGCCATTTTGAAATATGGCGTAGGCATCAAATGCGCTACCATCACACCTGATGAGCAACGTGTAGAAGAATTCAAATTGAAACAAATGTGGAAATCGCCAAATGGTACAATCCGAAATATTTTGGATGGAACTGTTTTTCGTGAACCGATTGTTTGCAGCAATGTACCAAGATTAGTACCTAATTGGACTGCACCAATTTGCATCGGTCGTCATGCGTTTGGTGACCAATATCGTGCAACCGATTTTGTTACAAAAGGTAAAGGAAAACTCACGATTAAATTTGAAGGCGAAGATGGAACGAAACAAGAATTTGAAGTTTTCAATTTCAAAAGTGATGGCGTTGCATTGGCGATGTATAATACAGATGAATCTATCAAAGGCTTTGCTCATGCATGTTTCAACCAAGCGTTGATGAAAAAATGGCCTTTGTATTTATCTACAAAAAATACCATTTTGAAAAAGTATGACGGACGTTTTAAAGATATTTTTGAAGAAATTTATCAAGCAGATTACAAAGCAAAATTTGAAGCAACTGGTATTGTTTACGAACACCGTTTGATTGATGATATGGTGGCTTCGGCATTAAAATGGAATGGTAATTTTGTGTGGGCTTGTAAAAATTATGATGGTGATGTACAAAGTGATACAGTGGCTCAAGGCTTTGGTAGCTTAGGTTTAATGACTTCAACATTAGTTACACCTGATGGAAAAGTGATGGAAGCCGAAGCAGCACATGGCACTGTAACTCGTCATTATCGCGACCATCAAAAAGGTAAACCAACTTCTACAAACCCGATTGCATCTATTTTTGCATGGACAAGAGGTTTAGAATTCCGTGGCAAATTAGACAACAATCAAGAGTTGATTAATTTCTGCAAAGCATTGGAAACAGTGTGTGTTGAAACGGTTGAAAGTGGTAAAATGACTAAAGATTTAGCGGTTTGTATTCATGGCAATAAAGTAAATCATGGTGAGCATTATTTGTACACCGAAGAATTTTTAGATGCTTTGGATGCGAATTTAAAAGCGAAATTGGCAAAATAAATTTGTGATGTGAGTATTGAGATTTGAGACAACCACAACTTTAGAAAATCCCTCTGCATGAATTTGTAGAGGGATTTTTTTTTCTGAAAACTTGTTAATCAAATTACAATCTCCAAAATTGATTTTTTGTTTCGATTAATTTGCAAAATAATTTTTCAAAAACTTTCAACTAAAAATAATTTTATGCTGTTACAAAATTGGTGGTTTACTACTTTATTAGAACAAGCTTATACTAAATGCCCACCGTTGAAAGGTAACATAGAAGCCGACTTTGTAGTAGTTGGCGGTGGTGCAGCAGGTATTTCGGCAGCACATTATTTAAGCACCAATGGGCAAAAAGTGGTGCTGCTCGAACGAAATATTATTGGTGGTAGTAGCACGGGAAAAAGCGCAGGATTTTTAACGCCTGATAGCGAATTAGAATTGTCGCAGCTCATTCGCCGATTTGGAAAAGAAGGCGCTAACGATATTTGGAATGTGGCTGTGAGTGGAGTGAAAATGATGGTTGACAATATTCGCAGCAATAATATTCAGTGCGATTTGCAAACCCAAAACAGTTTATTTTTAGCCAACGATAAAGCCAGCATTGGCGATGTAGAAGAAGAACGTAATTCGAGAAAAGAAATGGGTTGGCAATATCAATATTACAATCAACAAGAAACACCTGATGTAATTGGTTCTGATGGCTACTTTGGTGCAGTTCGTTATGAAGATACGTATGGCGTTGACCCACTGCAATATGCACAAGGCATGAAAACCGTGTTGTTGAAAAATGGAGTGCAAGTGTTTGAAGCATCGGAAGTAATAAAAGTTGACGGACACACGGTGCATACACATTTGGGCAGCGTAAAGGCTAAGCAAATTATTTTTTGCATCGATAAATTGGAAGAGAAGATTTCGGAATTATCGTGGCAAGTTTTTCATGCGCAAACATTTTTATCCATTAGCGAACCATTGAGTGATAGCGAAATTCAACAACTTTTTCCGATGGGGAAAATGCAATGTTGGGATACCGATTTGGTGTATTCTTATTATAGGCTTACAGGCGATAATCGGCTGCTGTTGGGCGGTGGCAGTGCATTAACCACCTTTGCAAAAAATGATACACATCTTTCATTTGTGATTGATGAAGTGCATAAAAAATTTAAAAAGAAATTTCCGTTTCTTCAAAATTTAAGTTTCGTGCAATATTGGCCAGGGCGAATTGACACTACAAAAGATTTGTTGCCTATTGTTACCAAAGATGTGAATCGCCCGTGGATTCATTTTACTTTAGGAAGCGTAGGTTTGCCATGGGCAACATTTTGCGGCGATTTTGTGGCTCGTCATGCTTTAGGAAATGATGTGAGCGACAAAAAATACTACCAATATTTTAGTGCCAAGCGACCATTTTTTATTCCCAATTGGTTGGAACAAATCATTGGCAAACAACTTGCTTTTTCGCTCAACAATTCTTACGCAAAATATAAGCAGGTGGATAATGATAAAATAAAAACACGAGAAAACGAATTTTAGAAAAGGAAAATTAAAATGTTATAATCCTTCAGTAATCAACTGTTGGTGGATTTTTCTTGTAAGATTGTTCCCTCAATTTTTATTAACAAAATCATGCATCAACTTAAGATGAATTAACAAATTGTGTATTTGAAATCAATTTTTGAAACTGATTTTTGTGATAATATTTTCTATTCACTTCTAAAACATTTTTATGCAACCAACATTTTTTTCTTCTTCTAAAATCAAACTATTTTTTTTATTCTGCATTACTATTTTGTTTGTTCAATTACAAAGTTGTGTGGTAATTGAACCTAACGAATTAGGGCTTAGGCAGCAACTAGGGCAAATTGATAAAACAGTTTTAGTTCCTGGTTCGCATGGTGTAAATCCATTTACACAAAAAGTAATTAAGTATGATTGTAAGATTTTAAACTATAATGAAAAATCGCAATATTCTACCAATGATGGACTGGAAGTAACAGCCGAAATGAATTTATTGTATCACATCAATAAAGATTCGTTGGTTATGATTCACACTCGATTAGGAAAAAATTTTGAAGATAAGTATGTTGGAAGTCTTTTTCGTTCGGTTGTTCGAGAAGAAGTTATTCAATATAATGCAAAGGATATTATGAATAAAATTGAAAATTTGGAGGATAGTATTTCGGATAAACTGATTCCATTATTAAGACAGTATGGTTTTATTTTAGATAAAATGATTGTTAGTGATATTGATTTGCCTGTTGAAGTAAGTGATGCTATAAAACAAAAAGTAAGAGCCGAACAAGTAGGGAAACAAAAAGAAGTGGAAAATGAAATTGACCGTCAAAGTACTGATTATGCTATTGAGAAGAATAAAAAACAACAAGCTGCAAATTTACTTACTGCCAAACAAGAGAGTGCAATTTTGTTAGAAAAACAACGAGCTGAATCTGCTCGAATGATTTTAGAAGCTCGTTCAAAAAAGATGTATCAACAAATCATTGATTCATCTTTAACTGATAAGCAATTGCAATTAAGAAAAATTGAAGCAAATGAAAAATTATCTACTTCGCCTAATACAAAATTGATTATTACTGATGGTAAAAATCAATTGTATTTAAAAATGGATGAAAAATAAAAAGTGAAATTGGGTTGAATAAAAAATCCCTCAACATTAATTTGTTGAGGGATTTCTTGTATCAAAAATTACAATAAGAATATTTTAAGCCAAACCTTAAAACACCCCATCATCATAAGCCATTTCGCCATGTAATGATTCATCTAGTCCTGCATCTTCTTCGGCTTCCGAAACTTTTACTGGCGTTATTTTATCAATTAACCAAAGCATTCCGTAAGTAAATACAAAACCCCATATAGCAGCACCAACAGTAGCTCCCACTTGTTTGATGAAAAAATTTGTGCCACCATGAAGCAATCCATCAGCACCAGCAGCATTCACATATTTTGATGCAAATACGCCTAACAAAATTGTGCCTAATACACCACCCATGCCATGTACGCCCCACACATCCAAGGCATCATCCCATTTCATGCGGTTTTTTAAATCAACGGCTAAATAACAAACAATGCCCGATACTGTACCAATCACACAAGCCCATGGCAACGAAACAAATCCTGCGGCAGGTGTGATAGTCGCCAAACCAGCCACAGCACCCGTTAACAAGCCTACGAATTTTGGTTTGCCCGTTCTGTACCATTCAATAATTAACCAAGTGATGGCTGCAAATGAGGCTGCAATATCGGTGTTTAAAAATGCTAAACCTGTTACTGCATTTACGTCCAAAGC
Organism: Bacteroidota bacterium; assembly: GCA_046051225.1. Taxonomy (GTDB): domain Bacteria; phylum Bacteroidota; class Bacteroidia; order Chitinophagales; family CAIODY01; genus CAIODY01. The sequence continues at coordinate 333,973 of JBJOOR010000002.1, forward strand.
ACTGCCAGCATTGAATCCGTACCAACCAAACCACAACAATCCTGTGCCTAATGCAATCAACGGAATGCTATTTGGTTTGGCAGAAGTATCTCTTCTTTTGCCCACATAAATTACCGAAGCCAAAGCCGCAAACCCAGCCGTAGCATGTACTACAATACCACCTGCAAAATCTAACACACCATGAGCAGCTAAAAATCCACCGCCCCAAACCATGTGTACGAATGGATAATACACCAACACTTGCCACAACACCAAGAAAATTAAATAGGCTTTAAACGAAACACGATTCATGAAAGCCCCTGTAATCAAGGCTGGAGTGATGATGGCAAACATCATTTGGTAAGCCATGAAAACAAATTCGGGCAATTTAGGATTACCTGCATAAGCCGAATTTAGATTTACTCCGTTCATAAAAATCTTGTGAAAGTTGCCAATGATGCCGCCTTCGCCGCCACTAAAACAAAGTGAGTAGCCAAAACAAAACCATAAAATGGTGGTGATACCCATCGAAACAAAACTCTGCATCATGATGCCGAGAATATTTTTTTTGCCTGCCAAGCCGCCATAGAAGAAGGCTAAGCCGGGTGTCATTAACATAACGAGGCTGGTTGCTAATAGCATAAAGCCTGTAATACCGCTGTCGAATTGCATAAAATTGATTTGGTTTTTAATTGTTAAAAAATATAGAAAATTGCTGTTGTTATTTTTTTGAAAAATACTTTTTGAATTGCGAAAAACTGATGGCTGTCAACTATTTACTGATTTTAAAACCACACCCCCATATTCACCGTCCATTCCATTCTTGTGTTGGTATGTTCACCATTCCAATAAAAAATTTCTTGGGCTTTATCAGCGGCTAAATATCTTGTTTCTAATCGCACATAACTATTTTCAGTTGGCTTGTATTGCACACCCAGCGTAGCTCCCCATACTTTTAAGCCAGTAAGCACGTTATTTTTATCGGTCATTATTCCTGTCATAAAACCTTGTGCATCATTCAACATTTCTGCTCGGCAATACACATCGGTTAGCTTCGCAATTTGATAATCAGCAATAGCCAAAGCGGTGTACATAAATGCTGATTGATTAGGCTTATTAATGTAACTGTGTTGTTGCCAATTCAAATCAACGCCTGTTGTAAATCGAAATTTTTTATAGTGATAATTGAAGAAAAAATTATGGAATGAACGCAACATTGAAACCTTGTTGGTATCTGAAGATTCATCACCAATGTAATTGCTGTACCCCACGTTCCATCTATCATTGAACACATAAGTAGCTAAAACACCAGCCGATTTTTTTTGATTATTATCATCATAAATTCCATAACCATTAAACACAAAAAAGTTGAGTGTTAGTTTTTCTGAAGCATTGTAATTTAGCTTGAAACCTGCTTCGTAATAGGGTTCAAAGAAAGTTGCAACAGCCACCGAACTGGTATAATTTTCTTTGGGTAACAAACATTCGGTGCCAAAATGCGTTCGGAATAATCCACCATCAAGCCAAACTTTTTTGCTCAAACGAAAGCCCACATTGGCTTCCTGCACAAATGGGTAATTGCCGCTCCAAGTGCTTCGTGCAATATCGCCGAAGTGAACAGCAACGGTGCTGCGAATTTTTTCGGTGGAATATTTTGCAGTGAACATTGCTACATTCAATCCAAATTGATTGCTTCGAGGTGATACAGTTGGAAATTTTTGAAAATTGGAAGCACCTACCGAATCGTTATAGGTAGCGGCATACACATCAACATAACCCGAAAAAGTAAACGGCGAATGATGCGTTGAATCTTGCGCTTTTGAAACAGAAAAAATAAAACAGCAACAAAAAAAGAAGAGTAGAAATTTTCTCATCATCATAATTAGGTTTTAGGAAATGATTTTGTTTTTTCAAAGATAAAATTTAAGATGAAAAAAGCAACGCTTTGTTTGTGAATCAACTTCTTTTTTCTTTATAAAATCTTTATACTTTTTGCCCGTTCTTTGAGGTGCAATTTTATCGCCCTTGAAAAAAATTCTTTCTAATAAAATCAGTCCACCGAAACAATACATCATTAGCATCGCAATGATTTTGATGGTGGCATCGGTGTGTTATTTTCTTTCCGAAATTATCGGTTATAAAGTGGTTGCGTTCATTTTATTAGTTACTGTTTCGTTGGTTGCAATGTTCTTCGATATAATGCCAGTGCTGCTTGCAGCGGTGTTGAGTGCATTGGTTTGGAACTTTTTTTTCATTCCGCCAAAATTTACTTTTGCCATTCACAACACCGAAGATGTGTTATTGTTTTTTATGTATTTCATCATCGCATCGGTAAATGCAGTGCTTACTTTTAAGATTCGGCAAATTGAAAAACAAGCCAACAAAAAAGAAGAAAAAGAAAATACGCTGAAACTCTACAACACTTTACTCAACTCACTTTCACATGAATTGCGAACACCAATTGCAACCATTATTGGTGCAACAGATAATTTGCAAACAGACGATAATAAATTATCTGCTCAACAAAAAAATGAATTGCTTTCCGAAATTTCAATTGCGTCATTACGCTTAAATGGGCAGGTTGAAAACCTTTTAAACATGAGCCGATTGGAGTCAGGATTTATTCAACCTAAAAAAGATTGGTGCGATGTAAATGAATTAATTTATGACGTTGTAAATCGGTTGAAAGAAAATTTGGGCAGCAAAACAATTCAAGTTTCGGTAAAAGAAAATTTGCCACTGTTCAAGCTGGATGTGGGTTTGATGGAACAAGTGTTACACAATTTAATTTACAATGCCACACTTTACATTCCCTCAACTGGTGAAATAAAAATCACTGCCGACTCTGAAAATGATAATTTAATTTTAGTGATTGAAGACAACGGAGGTGGATTTCCTACTGATGAAATTGCTCATGTTTTTGAAAAATTTTATCGCCTAAAAAATGCAAAACCTGGCGGCACAGGTTTAGGTTTATCCATCGTGAAAGGATTTGTGGAAGCACACAACGGAACAATTCAATTGGAAAATAAAATAAGCGGTGGAGCAAAATTTACGATTACAATTCCAACAGAAATTTCTTTTTTGAACAACTTAAAGAATGAATAATTGCTCACAAAATCTTGAAAAAAATTCTCACAGAAAACACAGATTTTCACAGAATTATTTTCTGTGAAATAAAAATATAAACGAGATGACAATAAACGATATTACTTACAAAATACGAGGAGCAATTTTTACGGTTCATAAAGAATTAGGACCGGGATTATTTGAAAGTGTTTATGAAGCTGCATTGGCTTATGAATTGGCAGAAATGGGCTTGCAAGTGAAAACACAAATAGCTTTGCCAGTAGAATATAAAGGTGTAAAATTAGAGTTAGGTTTTCGCTTGGATATTTTGGTAAATGAGGAAGTTATCATCGAAATAAAATCGGTGGAAACATTGAATAATGTTCACAAAAAACAATTGCTTACTTATTTAAAATTGGCCGAAAAAAAGATTGGCATATTGGTCAATTTCAATGAATCTATTTTAGTGGATAAAGAAAGTTTAATCAGAATAATTAATTAGAAATGAGAAACGAAATTTCAGATTTCAGTAAAAAAATTTCCGTGTTTTTCAGCGATTTCTGTGAGAAAAAAAATCAGTTCGAAAATGAATAAACGAGAAATTTTAGTGATTGATGACGAACCACAAATTCGTAAACTGTTAGAAATTGCTTTGGAAAGCAACGACTATAAAGTCTGGCAAGCCGCCACTGGCAAGGAAGGTGTGATAATGGCTGCCAATCATCCACCCGAATTAATTTTGTTGGATATTAATTTGCCCGATAAAAGTGGACATGAAATTTTGAAAGAATTACGAACATGGTACAACAAACCAATCATCATGCTTTCGGTGCAGCACAGCGAAGAAGATATTGTAACTGCATTGGATAATGGAGCAACTGATTATCTCACCAAACCCTTTCGTACTGGCGAATTGCTGGCTCGTATTCGTTCTTCCATTCGCCGAAATAATACGGATGAAAGTAGCAGCATAATTGTGTGTGGCGATTTGCAAATTGATTTTGCAGCACGAACAATTTCGCAAAAAGAAACCATCATAAAACTAACCGCCACCGAATATAATTTGATGGCATTGTTTGCAAAAAATGAAGGCAAAGTTTTAACGCATCAATTTATTTTGAAAGAAATTTGGGGCGTTGGTGCACAGATGGAAACGCAGTATCTAAGGGTGTTTGTAGCTCAATTGCGAAAAAAAATTGAAGCCAATCCAAACCAACCAAAACATATCATTACAGAAAGTGGAGTGGGTTATCGCTTCTGTTGAGAATGCTAAATTGTGAATTGTAAATGCTAAATGATTAGAGTCAAATTTTATTTACAATTAAGCATTCACAATTTACAATTCGCTTTTCTCTTTATAATTTCTTTATACAATCGCCCCTACTCTTTACACTTTACCCATAACCATTCGCCGACTTTTGCATCGTAATAATTCTTTACAAAGTGTCGCAAAATTCAACATCAAATAATCCACATTCTACTATAAATAAAGTTACCGTTGCATCGCTTTTAGTTGCACTCGGAATTATTTACGGCGATATTGGAACCAGCCCCCTATATGTGTTTCATGCCATCATCGGTAATCGCCCCATAGAACAAACTTTAGTTTACGGCGGTATTTCTTGTGTGTTTTGGACGTTGGTTTTTCAAACTTCCATCAAATATATTTGGCTCACTTTGAGAGCCGATAACGAAGGCGAAGGCGGTGTGTTTTCGTTGTATGCTTTAGTTCGCCGTTATGGCAAAAAATTAGTGATTCCAACCATTTTAGGAGCAACAACTTTGTTGGCTGACGGCATAATTACTCCACCCATTTCTGTAGCGTCTGCCATCGAAGGATTGAACATGGTACATGGTTTAGAAAATGTGATTGTACCCGGAAACGCTTTAACCATCGGCATTGTAGTCGCTATTCTTTCTGCATTATTTTTCTTTCAACGATTTGGAACGGATATGATTGGAAAATTTTTCGGACCTATAATGGCAATTTGGTTTGGCATGTTGTTGATTGTTGGCGGTGCAGAAATTTTACAATATCCTGATGTTATAAAAGCTTTAAGTCCGCATTATGCTTACACTTTGTTGGTACATTATCCAAAAGGATTTTGGTTGCTGGGTGCTGTATTTCTTTGTACAACGGGGGCTGAAGCGTTGTACTCCGACCTTGGACATTGCGGAATAAAAAATATTCGTATCACATGGGTGTTTGTAAAAATTAGTTTGGTGGCTTGTTATTTAGGTCAAGCTGCATGGTTGATGCATCAAGGCGAAACAACATTAAACGATAGAAATCCTTTCTTCGAAATTATGCCACATTGGTTTTTGTTGCCGAGTATTTTAATTGCAACAGCAGCTACTATCATTGCTTCGCAAGCATTAATCAGCGGTAGTTTTACGTTGATTAGCGAAGCGATGAATTTGAATTTTTGGCCACGAGTTACACTTCGTCAACCTACCAATTTGAAAGGTCAAATTTATATTCCGAGTGTCAATTCTATTCTTTGGTTTGGTTGTGTGCTGATGATTTTATATTTCAAAGAATCGGGTGCAATGGAGGCTGCGTATGGCTTTTCTATCACAGTTGCGATGTTGATGACAACAGTTTTACTCGGTTATTTTTTATACTACAAATTGAAATGGAACAAAATTTATGTGGTGGCAATTTTGGCAATGTTTGGTGTGATTGAATTTTCCTTCTTTATCGCCAATGTTGCTAAAATAAAACAACGCTGGATGTTTTTGTTTTTTGAATTAGGAATTTTCATGACGATGTATGTGTGGTATTTTGCTCGAAAAATCAACAATCGTTTTACCAAATTTTCGCAACTCGGAAAATATAGTTTGCAATTAAAAGAGTTGAGTGAAGATGATGCCATTCCAAAATTTTCTACACATTTAATTTATCTCACCAAAGCAAATAATAGAAATGATATTGAAGATAAAATCATCAAATCTATTTTTTCAAAAAAGCCCAAACGTGCTGATGTGTATTGGTTTGTGCATATTAATAGAACCGAACAGCCCTACACTTTAAATTATGAAGTGAGTGAATTGGTGGATGATAAAGTAATCAAAGTAAACATCAATGTTGGCTTTAGAGTGCAACCACGAACTGAATTATACTTCAAAAAAATCGTGTGTGATTTGGTTGCCAACAAAGAATTGAATTTGCACATCCGCCCCGATGGCTCTACAAAATATAATGCCGAGCCCGATTTCAAATTTGTGGTGATTGAAAAATTCTTGTCGGTTGAAAATGAATTTGCACTTCGTGATGGAATGCTTTTGCGTTCGTATTTTTTCCTAAAACATTTTAGCCAAAGTGATGAAAAGGCATTTGGATTAGATAAGTGTGATGTAGAAGTGGAGCAGATTCCATTGGTTTATCAACCGATTCAAAATATTGAATTAACCCGACAAATCAATTCTAAAAAATGAAAAAACAATTCACTTTTTTGCTGTTGTTTTTTTGTTTGATGCGTTCAATAATTTTTGCACAATCATCTTCAACAGGAATTTATTTAACAGCAAAAGATTTTCAACAACACAAAATTTCATTCACTTCATCGCCTCAAAAAAAATACAAAATCAGCATTGATGAAATTTTTTATTCGCCATTTATAAAAATTTCATTTGGCGATTCTACCATTAAATTAAGCAAAGAAATTGTTTACGGTTATCGTAATTCTCAAAATATTTCCTTTCGATTTTTCAATAAAAATGAATTTGAAATTTCAAATCCAACAGAAACTATTTTGCTCTACAAGCTAACAGTGGCGGCAGGTGCAAGAGGTTCGGCAACTACTACAAAATATTTTTTCAGCAAAGATGCAGCATCGCCAATTGTGCCGCTTTCCATTTATAATCTTCAAAAAATATTTGCAAATGATGCCTCATTTCAAGAGTGGATTACCATTTATTTTCATACCGATGAAGAGTTGTTGAAGTATGATGCTGTGAATAAAATGTATCAACTCAATCATGTTTTTCAAATCAGTAAAACCAATTTGCTAACTTTTAAAAAATAAAAAATGAACAAAAATTTATTGCTTCTTTCAATCGCAATTCTTCTTTCATCCTCAACTTTTGCTCAAGAAAAAATTCCATTTGAAGGCATGGATTTTACTTGGCTAAATGGAAACGACAGACGAGATTCTTCTGTGTTTCATAACCCTTATTTTGCTCCATCAATTTTGATTGATGCCAATTATACTTATTCATTCAACAACCCGAATGACAATACAGTAGTAGGTTCTACGGCTTTAGCAAGAAATAATGAAATGGAATTATCGGGCATACATTTCGGTGGCGATTTCACTTATAAAAATGCAAGAGGAAGAATTATGACACAATTTGGCACTCGTTCAACCGTTGTTCCACGAAATGATTTTAGCGTATATCGTGGGCAATATAATTTGGCAAATGTATATCGTTATTTGAGTGAAGCCTACGCTGGTTACCACTTTGATAAGTGGTACGGCATCAATGTTGACTTCGGAATGTTTATGAGTTACATCGGTTTGAATTCGTATTATCAGCCCGAAAACTGGGAGTATCAAGCATCTTACACATCTGATAATACACCGTGGTTTTTTAACGGAATGCGCTTGCAAATTTTTCCAACTAAAAAATTGAAACTCGAAGGTTGGGTAATTAACGGTTGGCAGAGTTATGGCAAATTCAACACTATGCCAGGTTTGGGCGGCAACATCACTTATTGTGCTAACGAAAATTTTAAAATTTTAACCAACGATTATTTTGGAACAGATGCCGCAGGATTGCCATCACGAGTACGTTTTCATTCTGATAACAGTATGTTGTTTAGATATTTTCATCGCCCCAAAACTGCGAATGGAATTACGCAAGCTGCATTTTGTTTAACGGCTGATATTGGTTTTGAAAATGGTGCAGGCGTAAAAGCCTTTGGTGGCGATAGTTCTACGCCTTCGCAAAATTTTATCAGCGGTATGGTTTATAATCGAATTTGGTTTCATCACAATCAATTTGCTTTCACAATTGGTGGCGGTGTAATGACAAATCCAGGCAGATATTTAGTGTTGTATCCAACTGGTGATGCAAGCCCATTACCTAATCCAACCAATCCGACACAAACAGAAGGAACACATCCGTTCGATACAAATGCAGGTACACAATTTAAAGGTTGGGATGCATCAACAAATTTTGATTGGATGCCGAATCAAAGCATCACTTTCAGAATTGAATTTGTTCATCGTGAATCAAGTGTACCTTATTTTGCAGGGGCTGGCGGCGTTACATCGCCAACTGGTTATACTACTTCATCGCTACCAATTAATTGGAAACCTGATTTAGTAAAATCGGAAAACAGAATCATTTTTTGTACGCTGTTTAGGTTGTAAGAAACACACCTGTTAATTACTAATTGGCATTTAATTTTTTATTATGAATAGGTATTAATAATATTAATCCTATAATAAAAAATATCATTATTGCTAGAATTGAATTACGCATATTACCTGTTAATTCTTCAATATATCCATAGCTTAATAGTCCAATCACAATGGCTACTTTTTCAGTAACATCAAAAAAACTAAAGTAGGATGTAGTGTCTTTGTTGTCAGGTATCATTTTGCTGTAAGTGCTGCGGCTTAAGGATTGTATGCCACCCATCACAAAACCTACAAAGGCACCTAATATGTAAAAATGAATTTTAGTTTTGATATAATAGGCGGCTATCAAAATTATTATCCAGAAAATAATAACAGAAATAAGCGCTTTCATGTTACCAATTTTATCAGATAATTTAGCAATTAAAATAGCGCCAGGAATGGCTACAATTTGAATTAAAAGAATGGTTACTATTAATCCTTCGGTGGGTAGTTGTAATTCTTTTTTACCAAATAAAGTAGCTACCAACATTACAGTTTGTACGCCCATGTTGTAAAAAAAATAGCTGAATAAAAATGTTTTTAAAACTTTTTTATGCTTCAATTCTTGCCACACTTTTTTCAATTCTAAAAAGCCATTTTTAATTAAATTCGAATCACTTTTTTGTTTGGTTGATGGTGTGCCTTTTGGCAAAATAGCTAATGGAATTTGAGCAAAACCAAACCACCAAATACCTACCATTACAAACGAAATTTGTGCTGGCAAGGCATTGTTTTCGGCAGCAATACCAAACCACTCTTTTTTAAATACTACTACAAAACAAAGCAATTGTAAAATGATGCTTCCTACATAGCCAAATGTAAAACCTTTAGCGCTTACATCATCTCGTTTTATATCGCTTGCTATTTCGGGTAAATAACTATTGTAAAAAACCAAACTACTCCAAAAACCAATACAGGCAAGTATTACAAAGATTAATCCTATTACAAAATGATCCATCGTAAAGAAAAACAACATCGAACAACTTATACTTCCTAAGGTGCTAAAAAATCTTAAAAACGATTTTTTATTTCCTTTATAATCGGCTATTGATGATAGGATAGGAGAGAGCAAAGCCACAATTAAAAAGGCAAATGCCAACACATAATTATATAATGCCGTATTTATAAATGTTCGTCCAAACAAAACTATTTCGCCATTATTGCCGCTGGTAATACCTTCGTAATAAGCAGGAAAAATGGTGGATGTAATTACCAAATTATAAACCGAATTTGCCCAATCATACAATGCCCATCCTCTAATAATTTTCGGGTTATCAATTTGTTGATTTTCCAGAATTGGTGTTGATGTATTTGAATTTTGCATTTTCAAAAGTAAATTTTTTATACATCATTTTTTATCATTTATCTTTAAGAAATTTTAATCTAAAAAATATGACAAGCAGACGAAAATTTATAACCCAAACGGCATTAGCAACTGCCATACTTCCGTTGGCTTCGGTAGCTAATTCGGTAATGAAAAAACGCCCCAATTATCCTTTGGTAATAAGTACTTGGGATGCAGGTTTACGAGCCAACACAAAAGCTTGGGAATTATTATCTAATGATAAATCGGCATTAGATGCTGTAGAGCAAGGTGTAATGATTACCGAAAGCGAAATAAATTGTTGTGTGGGTTTAAATGGCAATCCCGATAGAGAAGGCATTGTTACATTGGATGCATCAATTATGGATGAACAGGGCAACTGTGGCTCGGTAGCAGCATTAGAACAAATTGAACATCCCATATCTGTAGCCCGAAAAGTAATGGAAAATTCGCCACATGTAATGTTGGTTGGGCAAGGTGCACAACAATTTGCTATGCAAAATGGATTTCAGTTAATGCCTAAAAAATTATCGGATGATGCCGAAAAAAACTATAAAGAATGGTTGAAAAAAAGCGAATATAAACCGATCATGAATATTGAAAATAGTGGCAATAAAAAGCATCATAAAGGTGGCCCAAATGCACCCGATATTTTTGAAAATGGTGAGTATAATCATGATACAATAGCCATGTTAGCTTTAGATTCTAAAATGAATATCAGTGGCTCATGTACCACAAGTGGTATGGGTTTTAAATATCGTGGTAGGGTAGGCGATTCGCCAATTATTGGTGCAGGATTATTTGTTGATAATGAAATTGGTGCTGCTGCTGCAACGGGGCATGGCGAAGAAGTAATTAGAATTGCTGGTAGTCATTTAGTGGTTGAATTAATGCGGCAAGGCAAATCGCCAAAAGAGGCTTGTAAGGCAGCTTTAGAAAGGGCTGTAAAAATGAGAGGCAAAAAATTAAAAGATAAGCAAATTGCATTTATAGCCATCAATAAAAATGGCGAAGCGGCAGGATATGCACTGCGAAAGGGTTTTAGCTATGCTTTATATTCGCCATTTCATACTAATGAACTAATAAATGCAGATTTTTTATTAGAATAGAATAAAAAAGAATGAAAATGTTTTAAAAAATAAAAAACAAAATCCTACATTTGCATCCCGTTAAAAAAAGAAAGAAAAGATGGTGCGGTAGCTCAGTTGGTAGAGCAATGGACTGAAAATCCATGTGTCGCCGGTTCAACCCCGGCCCACACCACATTAAAACCTCAACAATATTTGTTGAGGTTTTTCAATTTATGATAGTTTATATAATTTATACATCAAAATTTGATAAGTATTATGTTGGCGAATGCGAAGATTTTGAAATTAGATTAGCACAACATAATACAGGTTTTTTCAAATCATCATCTACCACATTTGCAACTGATTGGGAATTGAAATTAATTTTTCATGTTAATAATAGAATGGAGAGCCGAAAAATTGAATTGTATATTAAATCGATGAAATCAAAAAAGTTTATTGAACGATTAATAAATGAAACTGATTTCAGAAATAAATTTTGTGAAACAGTAAAATTAAAATTTAATATAGAAATATTGCTAGGCTGAAAATCCATGTGTCGCCGTCCCGAACGTTCGGGACAACCCCGGCCCACACCACATTAAAACCTCAACAATATTTGTTGAGGTTTTTTAATTTATGATAGTCTATATAATTTATACATCAAAATTTGATAAGTATTATGTTGGTGAATGCGAAGATTTTGAAATCAGATTAGCACAACATAATACAGGTTTTTTCAAATCATCATCTACCACATTTGCAACTGATTGGGAATTGAAATTAATTTTTCATGTTAATAATAGAATGGAGAGTCGAAAAATTGAATTGTATATTAAATCGATGAAATCAAAAAAGTTTATTGAACGATTAATAAATGAAACTGATTTTAGAAATAAATTTTGTGAAATAGTAAAATTAAA
>JBJOOR010000003.1:0-342256 GCA_046051225.1 Bacteroidota bacterium
CCCGATTACATGGTTATTGGAAAATAGTAGCGTTTGAAGTGGATGGGGCAGACTCATTAGCCAATTTATATACATATACAAACTTTAAAAATTGCAACTTTCATTTTTATAGGGATGAAGGAAATTCTTGGAACAAAATAGATGGTTGTGTGAATGATTGGGAAACTCCTTGGTTTGTTGAAAAAAAAAGATTTTCAATGAAAGATTATTTTGTTTATTATGTTCCTAATAGCTCAGGATATAGAGCTTTTTTTGACATTCTTAAATTATATAAAAATGATTTCTGGATAAAAAAAGAATTCAATGGAAAAACTTATATCATCAAATTTAAAAAACAATGAGGATGAAAAAGTACCTACCACTTTTTATACTCTTTATTATGCTGGCTGCTATTGCTTGCCGCAAATACAAAGAAGATAGTTTTATTAGCCTGAAATCATCGTATGGCAGAATTAAAGGTACATGGCATGTAGTATATTATGAAGTTGATGGGATTGATTCAACGAACTATTTCTACAGTAGCCAAAATACTGCAACACAAAATGTAACTTTTTATCATAATGACGATAAACATGAATACGAATGTAGTTGGGGTGCTGGAGATGATACTCCATTTGGAATAGATAAAGGTAAAATAGATTGGGCATGTTATTATATTCCCAATAGAGATGCAAACACCTTCAAGTTAAAGTATTATAACTTAGGAATTTTAAAATTGTATAAATCTGATTTTTGGGTAAATGTAGATGCCTATGGCAAACATTATTTTATCAAACTTAAAAAACAATGAGGATGAAAAAGTACATACCTATACTTACTATACTGCTTATGCTGGCTACCATTGCTTGCCGCCATAGGTATGAAGATGATAATTATTATAGCTTAAGGAATCCTGGAAAAAGACTTTTAGGTAATTGGAAAATAGTTGCTTTTAATGTGGATGGTGCAGATTCTCTAGCTGATTTATTTAAAAGAACAAATTATGCTGATTGTACTTTTAATTCCGTTTACGACAAAAATTATCATGTAGGAAAATGGACGGGATGTATAGACATATGGACTTATCCAGGTTATTTTTCAGCTGATTTTAAATATTATATGTGGTCAGATTTTTTTATTCACCCAGTATCTACAAGAAACACAAATACTCAACCCGATTACAAATCTTTTTATATTGAAAAACTATACAAAAGTGATTGGTGGATAAGCATAGATATGGATGGCAAACATTATGAAATAAAATTTAAAAAACAATGAGGATGAAAAAGTACATACCTATACTAACCATACTGCTTATGCTTGCTGCTATTGCATGTACTAAGTTTAAAGATGATAGTTTTATTAGTTTTAGAAAACCCGAAAAACGATTATTAGGCAATTGGAAAATAGTAGCGTTTGAAGTGGATGGAGCTGATTCATTAAGCAATCTTTATACTTACGCAGATTTTTCAAATTGCAATTTTCATTTTTATAGAGACGTTGGTAATTCAACTAATAAAGTTGAGGGTTGTATAAACGAATGGACTGTGGGTTGGTATTTTGAAAAGCAACAATTTACAATTGCTAATTATTTTATTTATCCTCAAATACAAAAACTCTCAAACGGGATAATGAATGCAACGACTTCTTTAACTGCCAATGTATTAAAGCTTTATAAGAACGATTTTTGGATTCAAAAATCATTTAATAATAAAACTTATATCATCAAATTTAAAAAACAATGAGGATGAAAAAGTACATACCTATACTTACTATACTGCTTATGCTGGCTGCTATTGCTTGCCGTCATAGGTATGAAGATGATAATTATTATAGCTTAAGGAATCCTGGAAAAAGACTATTAGGTAACTGGAAAATAGTTGCTTTTAATGTGGATGGTGCTGATTCTATAGCTGATTTATTTAAAAGAACAAATTATGCTAATTGCACTTTTAATTCCGTTTACGACAAAAATTATCATGTAGGAAAATGGACAGGATGTATAGACATATGGACTTATCCTGGTTATTTTACCTGCTCGTCCTCGTTTGGAGCAGGGCAACGAGTCGAGCCAACGAGGATGCAAGTGGATATGCGTTTGCAACGCCAAGTACAACCCAGTTTTATTACCTACTAAATAAGCACACATGAAAAAGTACATACCTATACTTACTATACTGCTTATGCTGGCTGCTATTGCTTGTACTAAGTTTAAAGATGATAGTTTTATTAGTTTTAGAAAACCCGAAAAACGATTATTAGGCAATTGGAAAATTGTAGCTTTTGAAGTGGATGGAATAGATTCCTTAAGCAATCTTTATACTTACGCAGATTTTTCAAATTGCAATTTTCATTTTTATAGAGACGTTGGTAATTCAACTAATAAAGTTGAGGGTTGTATAAACGAATGGACTGTGGGTTGGTATTTTGAAAAGCAACAATTTACAATTGCTAATTATTTTATTTATCCTCAAATACAAAAACTCTCAAACGGGATAATGAATGCAACGACTTCTTTAACTGCCAATGTATTAAAGCTTTATAAGAACGATTTTTGGGTTCAAAAATCATTTAATAATAAAACTTATATCATCAAATTTAAAAAACAATGAGGATGAAAAAATACATACCTATACTTACTATACTGCTTATGCTGACTGCTATTGCATGTACTAAGTTTAAAGATGATAGTTTTATAAGCTTTAGAAAACCCGAAAAGCGATTATTAGGCAATTGGAAAATTGTAGCTTTTGAAGTGGATGGAGCTGATTCTTTAAGCAACCTTTTCACATACACTAATTTTAATGATTGTGAGTTTAAATTTGAATACGACAAAAATAATTCAGTTAATAAAATTGAAGGCTGTGTTGATGATTGGATTATAAATTGGCGTTTTAGTGGAAGGCAATTTCATGTGGGGGATTATTTTATACGCCCTCAAGTTGTTCGCAATTTGAATGGAAGCATATACCTTATTGGTGCTTTTGCAACAGACTATGAAGTTTTAAAGCTTTATAAAAATGACTTTTGGATTCAAAAATCATTTAATAATAAAAATTATTTGATAAAATTAAAAAAACAATGAGGATGAAAAAGTACATACCACTTTTTATACTCTTTATTATGCTGGCTGCTATTGCCTGCCGCAAATACAAAGAAGATAGTTTTATTAGTTTAAGAACACCTTATCAACGTATAACAGGTGATTGGAGTTTAGAATATATTGGTGTTGATAATGTAGATGTAACAAGCACTTTTATTCCTAAATGCAATGGAGCAAATTTTTATAATGATGGGGCTGAGCATTTTTACAATTCATGTTGTTCGGGAGGTGGGTACAGAATTTCTAAAAATAGTATTTGCTTTAAAGAATGTTTCTTTTTTAATAGAGCTATGAGCTGCTTTACTATACTAAAGCTATATAGTAAAGATTTGTGGCTTCAAACAGATTATAACAACAGCACTTATTTACTTAAATTTAAAAAACAGTAACATGAAAAAAGCCCCGATACAATGTATCGGGGCTTTTTGTTTTTTCTATAAAATATTAAAACACATGTTCGGCAATAGTTCTAATAGCTTTAATATTGCTCATGGTATAATAATGAATTACAGGCGCTCCACTTTTTACTAATTCTTTAGATTGCTGAATGCACCACTCAACACCTACATTAAATACTTTTTCATCGTCATGTTTCACTTTCTGAATTTCGGTTACTAGCTCTTCGGGCAAATTTACATTAAATGTACGAGGCAATATAGCAAGCTGTTTGAAGGTAGTTAATGGTTTTATGCCTGGTATGATGGGTACATGAATATCCATTTTTCTACAAGCATCTACAAACTCAAAATATTTGCTATTATCAAAAAACATTTGTGTTACAATAAACTGTGCGCCTGCATCTACTTTGGCTTTTAGCTGTTTTAAATCGGCAATCATATTAGGCGCTTCCGAATGTTTTTCGGGATAACCAGCCACACCCAAACAGAAATTTGTTTTTACAGGATTTTTTAAATCATCTTCTAAATAAATTCCATTATTCATTTTTTCTGCCTGCTTTAATAAATCAATAGCATGATGATGACCGCCAATTTCGGGTGTAAATTGTGTTTCGCCATGTGGTGCATCGCCACGTAAACAAAGTATATTTTGAATGCCTAAAAAATCTAAATCAATTAAAGCATCTTCGGTTTCTTCAATGGTAAAACCGCCGCAAATTAAATGTGGCACAGCATCTACTTTATATTTATTCATAATAGCTGCGCAAATACCCACTGTGCCAGGGCGCTTACGGATGGCTACTTTATCAAATCTGCCATCAGCCATTTTTTTAAATTTTGTTTCGGACCGATGATAAGTAACATTAATAAATGGTGGTTTAAATTCCATTAATGGATCTAACACATCACAAATAGATTGAAAACTTTTACCTTTTAATGGTGGTAAAATTTCGAACGATACTAAAGGTTTGTTTTTTGATGCCGATATATAATCTGTAACTTTCATTTTATTTTTTTAATAAGCTGCAAATGTAATTGAGCCTAATTTAATTAATTGCAAAATATTTTTCCAGGCGTAGCCGAGTTATGACAGCCATTGCAAGCCCCCGTTCTTGTAACTTGATTCATGTATTGAATACCACCGCTTGCACTTTCAACGGCTGGATATAAGCCACCACTAAAATCAATGGCATCAGTAGTATAAAAGTTTCCAATAGCATCGGCTTCAATTTTTGCCACCTCTATACCGCTGCCATTAGCTTGTGTATATAGATGGATAACCGAGTTTTGATTTATCGTAATCTGGTCGGGTTTATAAATGCTTCCAGCCGCTACAAACCAACCTTCGCCAGCCCCCTTACCATTTTTAACATGGCAAGACATACAATTTTGCCCATTATTATGACTATTAGTTAAATTATTTTTACTTACCGCCGCCACACCACTTCCCTCCTTTCTACAAGATGTATAAAAAATGATAACAGCAATTAATGATGTAGTAATTAGTAAAATATTTTTTTTCATGTTTCTAAATTATTTAATCATCATCCAATACACTACAATAAATGGTAGCACAAAAATAAATGAATCAAATCTATCTAAAATGCCGCCATGCCCAGGCAAAAAATTGCCGCTATCTTTTACGCCAACTTCACGTTTAATCATGCTTTCAACCAAATCGCCCATACTTCCAAAAATGGCAATAATGGCTGCAATTGTCATCCATTGCGTAGCTGTAAAATCATGACGAAAAATGGATAAAATATAACCAGCTGCAATAGTAAAAATTAATCCGCCAATGGTTCCTTCCCAAGTTTTATTGGGCGAAATACGTTCGTATAATTTATGTTTGCCCAATGCTTTGCCACTAAAATATTGCATCGAATCACTTGTCCAGATTAAAATTAAAACGCCAAAAATGCGCCATGGATAATACTTTCCGTTATCAAATGCTAATAACGAACTTAATGCTAATGGAAAAATAACATAAAAAATTCCTAGAAAATAAATGCCCAAATTTTGAAACGATTGATTTTCTTTTTGATTAAATAATTCAAATAAAAACACAATCCAAAACAGTAAAAAAGCAATCCAAGCAAATTGATGCACTACTTTTTGAAATGCAATTAATTGAAAAATTAACACCAAAGCCACTGCCGATGTAATGCCGAATGAATTATAAAAAGATTTTGATTGATTAAATTTTTCGTTTTTTAGATACATCATGTTAAAAAATTCTTGCAAACCATACATAGCAATAATGGTAATAGCTGCAATAAATAAATATGGAATGTTGCTTAAAAAAACGGCAATCAATACAATGCCGAAAATGCTGCCCCAAATAATTCTTTGTTTCATAATAGTACGAAAGTAAATAATAAACTTACACTAAGGTTATCAGTTTTTGCAATCCTTTAGTAATCGAAGTTTCGATGATGGCAAACTCGGGTAAATCTTTGCCTATATAGGTTATTGCCAATAAAATATTTTTGTTTTTTAAATGTAGGTGTTGATATAAATTAGATTTATTCAATCTATAATTTTCACGAATCAATCGTTTAATTCTATTTCTATCCACCGCTTTTTTAAAATTGCGCTTAGAAACCGAAACAACTATTTGAACAGGAAAAGGTTGTAATTGTTCTGTTTCAAAAAATACAAACCGAACTGGCGTTTGATAAAAACTTTTACCCTTTTCAAACAATACATCAAGTTGCTTTGGGCTGCAAAGTTTTTCTTGTTTGGTAAATGTATGTGCAGATAGATTAACGGGCATAAAATAAAAATACCGGATGTAGAACATGAAAATTCAACATCCGGCAACTGGAAATATGTTTAGAAATTATTGAAGAATTACTTCAACGATTTTTCGTCAGATACGGTTAATTTGTTACGACCTTTTCTGCGACGAGCAGCTAAAACACGACGACCGTCAGCCGTTGACATACGTTCACGGAATCCGTGTTTCTTTTTTCTTTTTCTGCTATGAGGTTGAAATGTAAGTTTCATGATTAATATTAATTATAGCTTTTTGTAAATTGGAGGGCAAAGATAAGCCGATTTATAACTTTAACAACTTTTTTTTCAGTTTTTATTTATCTGCTTTACTTTTGTGAAAAATATATTCAAAATGAAAAAAATCTTTACGCTTCTTTTTCTTGTTGTAGGTATGCTTAATTCTTATGCTCAACCTACTATCAACAGTTCTGCATTTCCTATCGTGGGCATTACTTATCATCATGTTGCTGCCGATGCTAATACAGTAAGCAATTTATCGGCTATGCTTACTGCTGGAACAAATCAAACTTGGAATTGCCGTACCACATTTACCCCCTTAGATACACAACATCTAAATTATGTAACTGCTGCATCAACACCCTATTCAAATTTATTTAGCACTTCAAGTTTATCTTATAATTCAACAAAAGATTCCATCTACACTTTTTTGCATACCAATGCAAATGGTTTATATTTAGATGGCATTTATTCTTACAAAGCAGGATTAGTAAGTGGTGATGGGCATTATGCCAATGGTGGGCAATTGGTTTTGCCAACTCCATTTTCAATCACTAATACTAATGTTTCGCCTGGTGTTTTTACAGCTATTAAAACAGTACTTGTTGTTTTTAAAGCAGGCATTTATAGAACCGAAACAAGAAATAGTGTGGCAGATGGCTGGGGAACTATCATTACACCAAGCGATACTTTTACTAATGTATTACGAATTAAAACCAAAGTAACATCGTACGATTCCATTTTTTTGCCTTCAATAATTGGCCCATCGCCAGCGCCTACGTTTGATACCAGCTACGAATATTCATGGGTTCAAAACATCGATTCTATTGGTCAAATCATGACGATTACCACAGCTAAGGATAGCACTACCATTAATAATGCAAATTATAATTACAATAAAAGAAAATCAAACGCTAATGGTATTGCCGAATTGAAACAACAAAATGGTTTTTCATTATTTCCGAATCCATGTAGCAATAGCTTAAATATAAATTTTGCTACTGCCGATAAATATCAAATAATTATTTCGAATATTTTAGGCAACCAAATTTTCAAAACAGAAGGAAATAAACAAACCTTATTTATTGATACAAAAGACTTTTTAACCGGAACTTATTTTTTGCAAGTGATTCAAAATGGTAAAACATCGGCTAAAAAATTTGTAGTTAATAATTAATTGATTCTAAAAAATTAAGCCTGCTTCTTACTTTATTGCTTGAAGCAGGCTTTTTTATTTTATCTTCGCCAGATAATAATTTTTTTAAGTAAATGAACAAACGAACAAAAATTGCAGCCATTATTTCTTCGGAAAAAGCAAACTACGAAACTACAGTAAAAGGTTGGGTGCGAACATTTCGCAACAACCAATTTATTGCATTGAATGATGGTAGCACGAATAATAATTTGCAGTGTGTAGTTGATTTTCAAAACACCGAAGAAGCACTGTTGAAGCGGATTACAACTGGTGCAGCTTTGAGTTTGACTGGTGAAATTATTCCATCGCAAGGCAAAGGTCAGAAATATGAAATGAAAGTTTCAGCCATCGAAATTTTAGGTGATAGCGATGCTGAAAAATATCCTTTGCAACCTAAAAAACATTCGTTGGAATTTTTGAGAGAGATTGCTCATTTGCGTTTTAGAACGAATACTTTTGGGGCGGTGAATCGTGTGAGAAATACTTTGGCTTATGCTATTCACGAATATTTTCAACAAAAAGGATTTGTGTATTTGCATACGCCTGTTATAACTGCAAGCGATGCAGAAGGTGCAGGGCAAATGTTTTCAGTTTCGGTTTTAGATAAAAATAATCCGCCGAAAAATGAAGATGGTTCAATAAATTTCAAAGAAGATTTTTTTGGAAGAGCAACTAACTTAACTGTTAGTGGGCAGTTAGAAGCAGAGTTAGGTGCAATGGCGCTTAGCGAAGTGTATACATTTGGCCCAACTTTCCGAGCAGAAAATTCTAATACAACTCGTCACTTAGCTGAATTTTGGATGATTGAACCCGAAGTAGCTTTTAATGATTTGAATGATAATATGGATTTGGCAGAAGGCTTATTGAAGTTTTGTATTCAGCAAGCACTCACAAAAAATGCGGATGATTTAGAATTTTTAAATCAAAGATTGGCAGAAGAAGAAAATCAAAAACCAACTGCAGAACGTAGTGAATTAGGGCTTTTGCAGCGTTTGAATTTTTGTGTTGAAAATGATTTTGTGCGATTAACTTATACCGAAGCGATTGATATTTTAAAAGATTCAAACCACAACAAGAAAAAGAAATTTCAATATTTGATTGAAGGCTGGGGCGTTGATTTACAAAGCGAACACGAAAGATATTTGGTGGAAAAACATTTCAAAAAACCAGTGATTTTAACTGATTATCCGAAAGACATTAAAGCGTTTTACATGCGCCAAAATGAAGATGGAAAAACGGTTAGAGCCATGGATATTTTATTTCCAGGAATTGGTGAAATCGTAGGTGGAAGTCAACGTGAAGAGCGATTAGAATTATTGGAAAAGCGCATGGATGAGATGCATATTCCAAAAGAAGAAATGTATTGGTATTTAGATACAAGAAGATTCGGTACTTGTCCGCATGCTGGCTTTGGTCTTGGTTTTGAGCGATTAGTTTTATTTGTTACAGGCATGGGAAATATCAGAGATGTAATTCCTTTTCCAAGATTTCCGAAGAGTGCAGAATTCTAATTGAATTCGGAATGGTGAGTTCGGAATGCGGAATTAAAATACAATTCAACATTTTTTATTTTTATGAAAGAATTTGAGAACCAACTAAAAAAGAGAAGCAAAGATTTTGCGCTTCGTGTAATTAAAATGATTCGAACATTGCCAAAAGATATGGATGCTCAAATTATTGCAAAGCAACTTTTAAGGTCGGCAACTTCTGTTGGAGCTAATTACAGAAGTGCTTGCAGGGCGAAATCAAAAAAAGATTTTTTGTACAAAATAAATATTGTGGAAGAAGAAGCCGATGAAAGTTTATTTTGGATGGAACTTTTAGTTGAGGCAGAAATTTTGAAACCAAATAAATTAGAATTGTTGATGAAAGAATGCGATGAATTAATTTCAATATTTACGTCAATAGGGAAATCAACAAAACAAAATCTGAAATCGTCTTAATTCCGCATTCTAAATTCCGAAATCCGAATTCAAATGTCATTCTTCAATTCAATAATTTCTTGGTTTTTTAAACAGCGGCTTGACCAAATACAACGCTTTATGGACGAGCCTTTGGAATGTCAGGAACAAGTTTTAGGCAATTTGATTTCGTTGGCATCCACCACCGAATGGGGCGAAAAATATGGCTATGATGAAATTGAATCCATCGCCGATTTTAAAAAACGTGTTCCGATACAAGATTACGAATCACTGAAACCCTATATCCAGCGAACGATGCAAGGCGAACAAAATTTATTGTGGCACAGCGATATTATTTGGTTTGCCAAATCAAGCGGCACAACTTCTGATAAAAGTAAGTTCATTCCTATCAGTCAAGAATCAATGGACGATTGCCATTACAAAGGCGGAAAAGATGTGCTCACAATTTATTGCAACAACCATCCTGACACAAAAATATTTAGCGGAAAAGGCTTGGTGATGGGCGGTTCACATCAAATGAACCCACTGAATGAAAGTGCCAGTTTTGGCGATTTATCTGCTGTGTTGATTCAAAATATGCCATGGTTGGGCAGTGTGATTCAAACGCCCGATTTGGATGTGGCGTTGATGAACGATTGGGAAAAAAAAATTGAAATGATGATTGCTACTGTGTTGCAGCAAGATATCACCCACATTGCAGGCGTACCAACATGGACAATGGTTTTGATTCAACGCATTTTAGAAAGAACTGGCAAGAAAAATTTGTTAGAAGTTTTTCCAAATTTAGAATTATACATTCATGGTGGTGTAAGTTTCACTCCTTACAAAAGCCAGTTCCAGCAACTGATTCAGGGCAATCAGATGAACTATTATCAAACCTATAATGCATCGGAAGGATTTTTTGGAATTCAGTTTGAACCTAATGCCGATGATATGTTGTTGATGTTGGATTATGGAATTTTCTATGAATTTATTCCTGCGGAAAATATGGATGATGAAAATCCAACTACTTTGCAATTGCACGAAGTGGAAATTGGAAAAGTGTATGCGCTCGTAATCAGCACCAATGGCGGATTGTGGCGTTATAAAATTGGCGACACAATTACGTTTACTTCTGTTTTTCCATTTAAAATAAAAGTGGCTGGGCGAACAAAAAATTACATCAACGCATTTGGTGAAGAGTTGATGGTGCATAATGCTGATGAGGCTTTGGCTATGGCTTGCAGCCAAACTAATGCTGTAATAAAAGATTACACAGCAGCTCCAATTTTTTTAACGAACGAACACAAAGGCGGACATGAATGGTTGATTGAATTTGAAAAACAGCCAAATGATTTATTGCAATTCACAACTATTTTAGATGTGCATTTGCAAAAAATAAATTCGGATTACGAAGCCAAGCGACAAAAAGATATTGCGCTGCAAATGCCCGTTATTCATAGCTTACAGCCCAACACATTTTATAATTGGTTGAAACAAAAAGGAAAAATTGGTGGGCAACACAAAGTGCCACGATTGAGTAACGACAGAAAAATTGTGGAAGAAATTTTACAAATTAGTTAATAGAAATTCTTTTCCAAAGCCACGAATCAGCTAATCGCTGTTTCCATTCAGTATCTAATTCAAGCTTTGTATTTACTAAATTATTGAAAATAATAGTATCAGCATTTATAATCTTTTCATTCAATAATTTTTTTGCATCTGCCATAGCAAAAGCTTTTACTTCATCATCACATTGATAAGTGATTTGTGTTCGATTAAAAAAATCAATGCTCAATTGTTGTTCAATTTGCTTTACCAAATTCACCGATTTATCAATACCACAACCACTTACTTCATTGGCAGATTCATCAACATAAAAAATAATAAACCGATTATACAACACTTCTGTTGCGGCTTTTAAAGGCATTTGATGCGATGTCCATTGTTGCGAAAAGGATTGCAGCGTTTGTTTGCATTGCAAAACTTCATATTCATTCAAATTTCTATCTGCCTGATAAATCCATATACGGGCATCGGCAGGAAATGAATCAACTGAAAACTGTAGCGCTGTTTGAGGTATCATTTTTATGTATACTAAAATTTATATGCTATCCTTCAATATGAATAGAAAGCGTTATTGTTCGTGATTTTAATTTATCTAATTCACGGCTAAATAATAAATGGCTATCAGGCGAAAGCACATTCATTAAGCCTTGCGATATTTTTAATTCGGGTGCTAGGATGAACATCGGAAAATAAAATTCAAATCCAAAACCCAATTCGCCCGACATATCATGTGGCGTAAGTTTTATCAAGTTATTTGCTTTTCGGGCTTTTGATAATGATGCTAAATCGTAAGTATATTTCATGCCTGCAATTACATACATTCTAAAATCTTTTACTCTATCACTTTTTAATTTTAATTGCACAGGCACATCAATATAGATATTCTGAATATTAAATTTAGCTGTACTATCTCTTCCAGTACTAAAATCATGAACTAAAAAAACCATATTTTTTTCGCCAAAACTCATAGCAGGAATGGTTCTAATATCTAACCGTTTGCTGATGCGTTTGTTAGCCATTAAGCCCAA
This sequence comes from Bacteroidota bacterium, assembly GCA_046051225.1. GTDB lineage: Bacteria > Bacteroidota > Bacteroidia > Chitinophagales > CAIODY01 > CAIODY01. The sequence goes on from JBJOOR010000003.1 coordinate 12,189, forward strand.
GTTAAAGCCTGGTCCTTGTTGAGTACTTATCTGTAAAATAGTATCATTGGTTATTAAATCTTTGCTATAATAATATTTGAATCGAGATGAATTAAAAGCGCCAGTAATGCCAAAATAATGACCTTTTGAATCATGGTCTAATTGATTGAATTGTGCTTTAGCTTGTTGTAAAAAGCAAGCACAATTCAATAGAAAAACTAACGATATGAAACCTTTTTTAATCAATTATTTTGTGCCGATATAAATGCTGCAAATACCGAATGTAAGCGGTATGCAACGAGTTGATGAAAATCCTGCTTTAGTTAATTCGGCTTCAAACGCTTTGCCATAAGGAAACTCTTGAACTGATTGGTACAAATATTTATAAGCCGAAAAATCTTTTGAAACCATTTTACCAATTAGGGGTAAAATATTTTTGAAGTAAAACGAAAAAAAGATGTTGAATATTTTGTTTTCAGGTTTCGAAAATTCGAGTACAATCAATGTTCCATCATTATTTAAAACTCGATGAATTTGTGATAAACCTTTTTGCAAAGTTTCAAAATTTCGAACACCAAAAGCCACCGTGCAAGCGTCAAAGCTATTATCAGCAAAAGGTAAATTTTCCGAATCGGCTTCAATCATTTCAATTTTATCTTCTAATTGCAAAGCCTTAATTTTTTGTTTGCCTACGGCTAACATATTTGTAGATAAATCTATAGCAGTAATTTTTTTTGCATTGGTTTGCAAAGCTGCAATGGCAAAATCGCCAGTGCCCGTAGCCACATCAATAATAGTAGATGGGTTTACTTTTTTTAATTCTTTAATGGCTCGTTTGCGCCACAGTTTATCAACGCCAGCCGATAAAAGATTATTTAATAAATCGTATTTAGGTGCAATGTTGTTAAACATTTGCCTTACCTGTTCTTTTTTATTTGCTTGTAAATGTTGATACGGAATTGCCATAAGCCACAAATGTAAGCCGTAAAGTGTATTGAACATCAAAAATTATACATCAAAAATCTTAAATAATAATCAATTACTTTTGTGGTTTAATTTAATAGTATGTTATCAACAGCAAATCAGCAATTATTTAAAACATTATTACAGCAAGCCATTGAAGGCGCAGATGTTTTTTTAGTAGAAATAAAATTTACAGCTACCGAAAAAGTAGAAATCTATTTAGATTCGGATAGCGGTGTAACCATTGAAAAATGTACAAAGGTGGCTCGATTTATAAATAAACAGCTGGAAGAACAACAGCCTGAATTAATGTATGAATTAGAAGTTTCATCAGCAGGGTTAGAGCATCCATTGCAATCCTTGCGGCAGTATCAAAAAAATATAGGTCGAACATTAGAAGTAAATATGCCCGATGGTAAATTATTTGAAGGCAAATTATTAAGCGCCGATGAAAGTGGCTTTAGCATTGAAGCTAGGCAAAAACAAAAACGAGAAAATAAAACATTTAAGTATGATGAAGTAAAAGAAGTATTTGTGGGTGTAAGCTTTAATTAACTTATTAGCAAAATAGTGTTGCACACTACAAAAACTTTAATTACATTTGCACCAGAATTAATTAAAGAAACAGAGAAAGGGAACGAAATCGTTCCCTTTTTTATTCTAATTAATTATTCAAAACAATTGATAACAATTAAAAAAATTCAATCTTCAACAACAAATTTTCATTGCAATGAACAACGTTAGCTTAATCGACTCTTTTGCAGAGTTTAAAGAATTTAAAAATATTGATAGACCCACACTAATGAGGGTTTTGGAAGATGTGTTTAAAACATTATGTCGTAAAAAATATGGTACTGATGAAAATATTGATGTAATTGTAAATACTGAAAAAGGTGATTTAGAAATTTGGCGCAGACGTATGATTGTAGAAGATGGCGCAATTGAAGACCCAAATACACAAATAGAATATAGTGACGCTATAAAAATTGAACCCGATTATCAAGTAGGCGAAGAAACTTATGAAGCGGTATCAATGACAGACTTTGGCAGAAGAGCTGTATTGGCAGCCCGTCAAACATTAGTTAGTAGAGTAGGAGAATTAGAAAAAGACGAAATTTATAAAAAATATAAAGATAGAATTGGCGAAATTATTTCGGCTGAAGTTTACCAAGTTTGGAAAAAAGAAATTCTTTGTTTGGATGAAGATGGTAACGAATTAGTATTGCCCAAGCAAGATCAAATTTTATTAGATAATTATAAAAAAGGCGATACGCTTAGAGCCGTAGTAAAAAAAGTAGATTTAAGAAACAATTTGCCATTGATTGTTTTATCAAGAACGGATTCATCTTTTTTAGCTAAATTATTAGAATTAGAAGTTCCCGAAATATTTGATGGTACAATTACCATTAAAAAAATTGTTCGTGAACCAGGCAACAGAGCAAAAGTAGCTGTTGAAAGTTTTGATGATAGAATTGATCCAGTAGGCGCTTGTGTAGGTATGAAAGGAAGCCGTATTCATGGTATTGTTCGTGAATTAAGAAACGAAAATATTGATGTAATTAATTGGACAACCAATATGCAATTATTAATTCAACGCTCACTTACACCAGCTAAAATTTCATCATTAGAAATTAATGAAGAAAAGAAACGTGTAAATGTGTATTTAAAATCTGAAGAAGTATCAAAAGCGATTGGCAAAAATGGCACAAATATTAAATTAGCTGGCAAAATGTGTGGCTACGAAATAGATGTATATCGTGAGGGTGGCGAAGAAGAAGGCGTAGAGGAATTTGATATTGAATTAAATGAATTTAGCGATGAAATTGATCAATGGATAATTGATGCCTTAAAAGGCATTGGATGCGATACAGCAAAAGATGTATTAGCATTGGAAGAAGATGAATTAGCTCGTAGAGCCGATTTAGAAGATGAAACCATTAAAGAAGTGGTGAAAATATTAAAAGCAGAATTTGATAAAAGTTAGTTGTAGGGCAGCAAATAAATTAATTTGCTGAATTGCAATTAACAACATAACGATTAACAAAAAAATAAATGTCGGAACCGGTAAAAATTTTACGATTAGCAGCAGTTGCAAAAGAATGTAACGTAGGTATAGCCCACGTTGTAGATTTACTTCAACAAAAAGGATTTGAAGTTGAAAATAAACCTACAACAAAACTTACCGACGAAATGTATTTGGTATGTTTAAAAGAATATAATGCCGATGCTGCTGCAAAATTAGAAGCATCGACTGTTAATTTTAATAAAGGGCAACACCATGTAGTGCTTGAAACAAAAAAGAACGACGAGTTTATTGGTACAGGTAAGCAAAAAGACGTTGAGCAAAAAGAAGTGGTAATAAAAAGCACAGTGATATTACAAGGACCAACTGTGGTAGGTAGATTAGAGAAAAAAGAAGAAAAGAAAATTGAACCTAAAAAGCCAGCAGTGGTAGTTGAAGAGCAAAAACCAGTGGTGGAAGATCTTAAAGAAGTAAAATTTGAGCAAAAAGAAGAGCAAAAAATTGAAAAAATAGCTAGTAAAAAAGTAACCCTTGAAGGACCAAAAGTGGTAGGAAGAGTTACCAATTTAGATGATATTCCTGAAAGCACGAAGCCAGCCGATGAAGCCGAAATGAAGAAAAAAGGCGGTAAGAAAAAAAAGGAAGAAGAAAAAACGAAAGAAACAAAAGACGAAAAGAAAATTGAGCCCAAAAAGCCAATTATAAACGAGCCAAAACCTTCGCAAACCATTTCATCAACCATTCAAGAAGTTAGGTTTGCACAAAAAGATGAAACAACTATTGAACCTGAAAAAATTCAAACCAAACGTGTTGAATTAACGGGTCCAAAAGTACAAGGCAAAATAGATTTATCAAAAATTGATGATAGCACCAAGCCTATACATAAACCCGAAGACAGACATCAGGCGCATCAAGCACATCAAGCAAATAAGCAACCACGAAAAAGAATTCAAAAACCTGAAAGGCTTAAGCCAATCAGTGATGGTTCGCAACCTAATGGTGAGCCTCGTAAGCCCATTACAGCTACTCAAAACCCTGGTGGACATCATGGCGGTGGTGGTTTTAATAGAAATAATGATAGAAGACCAAAACGTATTGAAACTGCACCTGTAGATGAAAAAGCAATTCAAGAAAAAATAAGAAATACGCTGGCGCAATTAAGCGGTGGCGCATCAAAAAGCAAATCATCTAAATACAGAAAAGAAAAACGTAATGCTCATGCCGAAGCTGCCGCAGCCGAAGCCGAAGCATCATCGGAAGGAAATATTTTAAACGTAACCGAATTTATTTCAGTAAGTGAATTGGCTACGATGATGAACAAATCTGCCACTGATGTAATCATGGCATGTATGAGTTTGGGTGTTGTTGTTTCCATCAATCAGCGATTAGATGCTGAATTGATTGAAGTGGTAACTAGTGAATTTGGTTATGAAGCCAAGTTTATTAGTGTTGAAGAGGGTGATGCTTTTTTAAGCGAAGTAGATGAACCCGAAGATTTATTGCCTCGTCCACCAATCGTAACCATCATGGGTCACGTAGATCATGGTAAAACCTCTTTATTAGATTATATTCGAAATGCAAATGTGGTAGCTGGCGAAGCTGGGGGTATTACACAACATATTGGTGCATACGAAGTAACCTTACCTAACGGAAAACAAATTACATTTTTAGATACACCAGGGCATGAAGCCTTTACAGCTATGAGGGCAAGGGGTGCTAAAGTAACTGATGTAGCTGTAATTGTGGTATCAGCTGATGATGCTGTAATGCCGCAAACCAAAGAAGCTATTAGTCATGCTCAAGCGGCTAATGTGCCTATCATTTTTGCTATTAATAAAATTGATAAAGACGGCGCCAATCCTGATACTATTCGTCAGCAATTATCGGGTATGAATTTATTGGTTGAAAGTTGGGGTGGTAAAATTCAGGAGCAAGAAATATCAGCTAAAAAGGGCTTAAACATTGATAAATTATTAGAAAAAATATTGTTAGAAGCCGAAATGTTGGATGTAAAAGCCAATCCGAATAAAGGCGGAATAGGAAGTGTAATTGAAGCTACATTAGATAAAGGCAGAGGCTATGTAGCTACTATTTTAGTACAAGAAGGAACATTAAGAGTGGGCGATATGATGGTGGCTGGTTCGCAATTTGGTAGAATTAAAGCCATGTATAACGAACGTGGCGGTAGATTAACAGAAGCTGGACCATCTACACCTGTGCAAATATTAGGATTAGATGGTGCGCCACAAGCTGGTGAAAAATTTAAAGTATTTACGGATGAGCAAGCAGCTAAAGATTTATCGGTAAAACGCCAACAGATTATTCGTGAACAAGGCTACAGAACTAAAAAACATATTACATTAGATGAAATTGGAAGACGATTGGCGTTGGGTAATTTCAAACAATTAAATGTATTAGTAAAAGCCGATGTGGATGGATCTGTAGAAGCATTAAGCGATTCGTTAATTAAATTATCGAATAGCGAAATACAATTAAATGTGGTATTAAAAGCGGTAGGGCAAATATCTGAAAGCGATGTATTATTGGCTTCGGCATCCGATGCTATTGTGATTGGCTTTAATGTACGCCCAAGTATGCAAGCTCGTAAATTAGCCGAACAAGAAAATATTGAAATTAAAAACTACAGTATTATCTACGATGCTATTAACGATTTGAAAAATGCGATTGAAGGTATGATGGAACCTACGATGGAAGAAAAAATTATTTGTAACATCGAAATTAAAGAGGTGTTTAAAATTACCAAAGTGGGTACTATTGCAGGTTGCCAAGTACTAGATGGTAAACTTACTAGAAACACAAAAGTAAGAGTGGTACGTGATGGTATTGTGGTATATAGTGGCGAATTGGCTTCTTTAAAACGCTTTAAAGATGATGCTAAAGAAGTAACCGCTGGTATGGAATGTGGCTTGGGTATCAAAAACTTTAACGATATTAAAGTGGGCGATATAGTAGAAGGCTACGAACAAGTAGAAGTTAAAAAGAAGTTAGGCGTATAATATTTCATAACTCTATTCAACAACTTAAAATCCCGAAAGAAAATTTTCTTTCGGGATTTTTTTATATATTAGTATTGTTAATGTTATTTAGAGGGGAATAGTTGTCGGAAGACAAATTCTGACAACGGCTATGCTTTATCTAATGCTTTTAAAATAAAAAACTCATGAAAATAACATTTTTTAACCAAATTTATACTTTGTGGTTTCATTTACTTGGTACACTACTAATTATACTTTTTTTTGTTTTTTGTATAAACTTCAGCGAAGTTGCTATTTTAGGAGTTTTTGGTTGGTGGCTTTTTCAAACTATACCAATACTATATCTCCATATAGATTATTATTTAAGAAACAAAGGAGAGGAAATAGAGGTAAATAATGATGGAATAAGGATTCGCAATGGAAATATTTCAAAATTTTTTAGTAAAGATGAAATAAAATATGTTTATGTATATAAGTCTAAAAATATTGAAAAATGGGGATTTCCGTTAATGGGATTAGAGTTTTATTATTTTGCTCGAATAACGATGAAATCAGAAGCAGTAATTTTTATAACCTGTCTTATGGGGCGTAATCTTGAAAGTGAATTGCAGAAATTGGAAGGAGTGTTTGTGCAAAAAAAAGGAACATTTTTCTGTACAACAAGGAGTATTTGGTAATGTATCAATATTACCTATTTTAATAAAACGAGTAAAACAATAAACAGTAATTAAAAAAAATAAGTATATATTCAACATTGAAAAACAACAAAACAATAATAGTAGTATTAATAAGCCTTAGCTATAGTATGTGGTATATGGGGTTGTAAAAAATACGACAGGGTATTGCAAGATACAGCATTCCAATACTAATTAAATAAATGTACAAGAATGAAAAAAATATTTTTCAAAAGACATACAATTTTAATCTTGTTTATTGCAGTTTTTATATCAATAATATCATTTGCAGTTTATAGATATAAAATACTTTTTAACCACACTAAAATTGTTGCTCATTCAAAATTAGAAAAAGAATACGGATTAGTTTTTTTAAAATCTGCAAGAGAATTGTTTTCCATGAAAACAATATATGAATCTTCAAATCGAAATCCATTTTTTTTGTATCAAATTTACGATGACACTTCTGCATCATACAAATATTCTGTTTTGATGTATAAATATGACAATGGGGTGGATGAGAAATTGGATATAGACACAATGTTAAAATTTAATCTAAATTCAACAACATCATATTTAGTCGAAAATAAAAAATTATACAATAAAATTATTACTGACTATGATATTGTTTACAATATAAATAATATAGTAAAATTTGGGAAAATATATATTGACATGGACGGAAAAAAGGAAAATGTGATTTATGCAAATGATAGTATAATAATATTCAACATTATGGCACATTGTATTACGATTAAATACAGCCAAAATGATAATCCAGATTTTATAATAAAGCCATCTAAAACAAAAAACGAACAGCTTTTTAGTTTTGCCTTTATAAAAAAAAGGCAGCAATTATATGTGATGATTTTATCACGAAATTATTTTGGTTTTAAATACGATGAAAGGCTTTTGTACAAATTGCTAATCAAGAATTGATTTAATATAGATACCATAATTACTTATCAACTTTTAAAATAATTATTTAAAGATGTTTAATTTTATTTTCTATTTTTTTTATTCTTTAACGCTTCGAAAAAGTTTGAATTTTAGTGATAAAGAAAGACGACTAAAGGGGGTTATTCATTTTTCTGTTATTGTTTTTTTTTACTTCATGATTGCGCTCAATTCTGTTGAACTTGCTGGTAACAGATGTGAATCTTTAGTGAATCATTTTATGCAAATATGTTCTCCCTATTACATAGGGAATTGTTTAGGGTTTATGTTCATCATTACTACTGCATGGCTATTGTATAAATATTATAGCCCAACAAGAATTGAAAATGTAAAAAAAAATTATGAGGGTAAAAATATATTCTCAACAGCAAGAGTTATTGCAATTATTAGTATTTATTTAATTATCCCTTTAATAGTGCCATTTGTATTAGCAAAAATACATCTACATATTAATATTCATCCTCACCCATAAAATCTATTTGCAAAACAAAAAAATTCAACCATGAAAAAAAACAAACCAATTGTATTATTAATAGCCTTAGCTATGGTATATGGTATATGGGGTTGTAAAAAATACCCCAGTAGGCGGTAAGCTGCATTAGTTGTTGTGAAGATGTAGCCAAGCATTTGCGTAGCGTCTTCGTTCCGAACATTCGGAACTGCTTGGGTCAAAAAACAAACTATATTTGAACAATGTAAACAGCTACTGAACCAAGCCGTCACCAAGCACCAACGCTCAAAAGCTATTCGGCAGCTCCGAACGTTCGGAGCGAACGTTCGGAGGGCGACAACAAATACAGCTTGGCTGCTAGGGGAACTTAAAAACCTATGATGTTGATGTTGTAAATACAAAAGGAGAAATTGAGACTTTAAAATTTGGTGGAGATTTTAGTCAAGAGGGCAATATAGGAACTATTGATAACTTTGACATTCAAGGTTCGTCGGGTAACTCCGTGGGATTTAGAACAGTTAAAGACGTTGGCTATTATTTTGGTAAACAAAATAATTTATCGCAATTGATTATTAATGGAGCGCCACGAACAACTGGAGCAGCCCCTGGTAAAATAGTACAAATTTTTTTAACAATTAAAAGTTAAAAATGGTAATTATTAAAGCATATCGTTTCAAAAAAGAAAGCTATCGCATCTCATTAAGGAAGTATTTAATGGAAATATTCAATTTGAGTCCAAAACAATCCAAGGCAATAATTGATAAAATTAGTTTAAATGAATTAGTCGAATTCACTATAAGAAAAGAAATGGTCAATGAATTCAAGACAAAACTAATTGAATATGGTGTTGTTTTAGTGGAGCAATGAGGTAATGTATCAAAGTATAACCTAATGAATACAAATCCAGTAGGCGGTAAGCTGTATTGTTATCGCTAAGCTAAAGTGTAGCGTTTGTGCATTGGGCTTGGTGATTAATTGGTTCAAAAAAATAGTAGATGAAAAGCCATCTTACCTAAGCATTACAGAATCGAAGCCAGTTTTAGTGAAAGCAAATAGAAAAACCCAGGTCGTCCTTGTTTGTATCCAAGCCATGAGCGTTTGCAACGTAAAACCCTTATCCCAAAACACTTTCCAACACATCGGGTGATTTTAGTTTGCCAAAACCAGGAATATGAAGAGCAAAATATTCTGCCATTATTTGTAGCATACGTTTGCGTTGTAGGCGATTGTTAATGCTTTCAGCATCGTTTAAAAATTTATTAATTAAAAGAAAATCATCGCCTTTTAAATATTGCAAATGCGAAGGTATTTCATCTGTCGAAATTCCATTTTGCATATCAAAATACAAATGGGTATTGTCGCTTAATACATTGGGATAAAAGCCCAAAAGTCTGCACAAATCGAGCATAAATTGCAAATGAAACGATGCTGATATTTTTGTAGCTACATCTAAATATTGTAATTGCTCTACCACCCAATCAAATAATTCTTGATGATTTTCATCTTCATGAATGGCTTTGTATAAAAGCTCGGCAATAAAAAAAGCCATGGTGTTTTTTACTACATCAAATGATATTTGCTGAAAATGAAAAGCTGGTTTCATTTCGCTGATACGTTCTAGTTTTTTTTGTTCGTGTTTGTACACTACCAAATCTAAAACGGTAAGCGGTTGTAGCAAAGCCGCTTTGCCGCCGCCCTTGTTGGTTCTTACGCTATTAATAAGATACGATTGCCTACCAAATTTTTCGGTATAAATAGTAGCTACCACACTCGATTCACGAAATGGGATAGTTTTTAAAACAATACCTAAGGTTTTGTGTAGCAAAAAAATGTAGCTTTTAGTAGGCTGTAAAGTTGAATGAATTTAACATCTTATGCAATAAGCTAAAGTTCATTTTTTATCTTTGTTGAAATAGTATTTTCAATAAAAATAAATACGAAGCAACGATTTTTTTCGTTGAAGCAAGATGCAAATTAGATACAAAATAATATTGGGGTTATTACTACTACTTCATGCGTTGCCATTATTGGCGCAGCAAAAAGCAAAAGTATTTGGCGTAGTAAAAAATGAAAATGGGCAAATGATGGATATTGTTTCGGTATCTGTAGTAGGCACTACAAATGGCGTACGAACAGGCAATACAGGCTTTTATTTAGTTGAAATACCTGTAGGCATGCCATCCACCATAGCTTTTTCATTTGTAGGGTTTGAAACCCAATTTATAACATTAACACCTCAACCCAATGAAGAAAAACAAATAGATATTGTATTAAAATTAAAAACACATTTTTTGCATGATGTAAATATTCGTTCGCAATTAGAAAGGGTTGAAGGCATGACACCTATTGAACCCAAACAAATAGAATTGATGATAAATGCAAGTGGCAATTTAGAAGGGGTGTTAAGAGCTTCGGGTTTAGCCAGTTCTAGCAATGAATTAAGTTCGCAGTATAGTGTACGGGGTGGCAACTTTGATGAAAACATGGTGTATGTAAATGATTTTGAGATATATCGTCCATTTTTAATTAGAAGTGGGCAACAGGAAGGATTAACTTTTGCCAACCCCGATTTAGTAAGCAATCTTAAGTTTTCGGCAGGTGGCTTTCAAGCAAAATATGGCGATAAGCTTTCGTCTGTTTTAGATATTACCTACAAGCAACCCAAAGATTTTTCGGGCAGTATTTCGGCAAGTTTATTGGGGCAAGCCATATCGCTGCAAGGCACAAGCAAAAACCGAAGATTTAGTTGGATAACAGGATTTAGAAATAAAACCAATCAAATTTTATTAAAAAGCCAACCCATTGAAGGCGAATACCGACCAGTGTTTTACGATTATCAATTATTTACCACTTATACTTTTAGCGATAAATTTGAAATGCAGGCTATTGCAAATATTAACCAAAATAAATTCAGATTTGTACCACAATCTGAAACTACTTCATTCGGATTAGTCAATCAAACCGTACGATTAGAAGTTTTTTTTGATGGAAATGAAATAGATAAATTTAATACCATGATGGGTGGCTTATCAGGAATTTATCGCCCACGAAAAAATGTAAAACTTAAATTCATGACATCGGCATTCCAATCAAATGAAGATGAAACATTTGATATTTTAGGTTATTATAGAATTGGCGAAGTGCAAACAGATATTAGCAAACCCAATTACAACAATATAAAAAAGAGTTTGGGCGTAGGCACTTATCAAGATTATGCTCGAAATTTTTTAGATGCTAATGTGGTAAACGTATCACATCATGGCACCGTATATTATACTAATAATACTTTAAGCTGGGGCATTACAGCCCAACATGAATATATTCATGATAGAATAAAAGAATGGCATAGATTAGATTCGGCAGGTTATGCCATACCTTATTCTGATTCATTGGTAAATGTGTATTCATACCTAAAAACAAATGTAACACTGCCATCATATCGCTTCAATGGCTATGTACAAAATGCATTTAATTTTACAGATACATCGCATTTTAAATTAATTGCTGGCGCTCGATTTAGCTATTGGGATGTAAATAAAGAATGGCTAATAAGCCCAAGAGCACAGTTTACTATTATACCCGATTGGAAAAACGATGTAGTGTTTAGATTTGGTACGGGCATCTATAATCAACCACCATTTTATAGAGAACTAAGAGACCTAGATGGCGTTGTACATTTAGATGTAAAAGCACAAAAATCTTATCAAATAGTAGCTGGTTCAGATTATAATATAAAAATATGGAAACGTAAATTCACGTTTACATCCGAAGCTTATTACAAATATTTATGGGATGTGGTGCCTTATGAAGTAGATAATGTACGTGTAAAATATTTTGGTAAAAATGATGCCATAGCCTATGCTACAGGTATTGATTTGCGCTTGCATGGTGAGTTTGTAAAAGATGCCGATTCGTGGGTTAGCCTTTCGTATTTAAACACAAAAGAAAATTTGAAAGACGATTATATTAATGTTACTTTAAATAAAAATCATGAAATAATTGACCCTCGAATACCTAGTGTAGGAGCCAACTCACAAGATAAAACCGCTGTGGCAGATACAACACTACACCCAGGCTGGATAAGAAGACCAACCGACCAACGCATTAATTGCAGCATATTTTTTAGCGATTATTTACCTAAACATCCTAATTATCAAGTGCATCTTAATTTAATATTTGGTAGTGGTTTGCCATTTGGGCCGCCTGACCACAATCGTTATCGCGATACATTAACTATTCCACCATACAGAAGAGTAGATGTTGGATTTTCGGCACAATTATTCGATGGAAGCAAAGAGAAATATAAGCACAAAAAAGTTCATCAAATAAAATCGGTGTGGGCAAGTTTAGAAATTTTTAATTTATTGGGTGTAAGCAATACAGTAAGTTATCAATGGATAAAAGATATTTATAACACCACTTATGCAGTGCCTAATTATCTTACAGCCCGACGGCTGAATATTAAATTAACCTGTAAGTTTTAAAACCTTAAGATTTCATCAACCATTAAAAAACTTTTTAAAATATTATCCATTATAGTTTTAGTGTTGGTTGTAATCAGCGCTGCACTTAGCTTTTGGATAAGCCGCCCTTCAACACAATCGTGGTTGATTCAAAAAACTACAAGCTATTTATCAACCAAATTAAATACCGAAGTAAGCATTGAAAAAGTAGATGCTAATTTATTTCAAAAATTAATTTTAGAAAATGTGTTGATAAGAGATAAACAAAAAGACACTTTGCTTTTTGCACACGAAATTAAATTGAATTTAAGCGATGTAATTTTATTAGATAAAAAATTTACTTTAAATCATATTGGATTAACGGATGTAAAAATGAATATTCGCAAAGCAAAAAGCGATACTGTTTTTAATTATCAATTTATTATTGATGCTTTTGCAAGTAATAATGAATCGAATTCAAAAGCCACTAATTTCGATTTAAAATTAAAAAAAATAAGCCTACAAAATATTGCAGTAAACTATAATGATGCCGATGAAGAAATGCTGAACACCGCATTGCAACAGCTTGATATTGATGTAGAGCAATTAGATTTTAAAAATAAATTATTATCAGTTCAGTCCATTTATATTAATGAACCCCAAGTAAATTATACTTTAAATTCAATTTTAATTGGCGATAAAAAATCAATTTCGAAGCCCGATACTGCACAAATTGATAGCACAAAAAAACTATGGAATGTAAAAGTAGAAAACATTAAAGTTGAAAATGGTGGCTTTACTTATTGCGTAAAAACCAATGACACAACGCATTATAACAACACTCAAATTAATCCTTATGATGTAAGAATTTCGGGCATTTATATTTTAGCCAAAGATATTTTATTAAGCAAAAATAATTATACCGCCGAATTGCAAAACCTCGAAATGCAAGGTCAATCGGGGTTAGCCATTAAAACAGCACATGGCAAAGCCACATTTAAAAATAAAGATATTGCTATCAAAAATTTATTTGTACAAACGGCTTACAGCAAAATTGAACAAAATATTGAAGTGCATTTGCCCGATGAAAAAATTATTAAGCCCGAAAATATTCGCTTTTCGGCACAAGTAAAAAGCAGTTTTATTCATCCTAATGATATAAAACATTTTGCGCAAATACCCAATTGGGTTGAACCTATTACGCTTACAGGAAGCGTTTCGGGCAGGTTAGGCAAAATAAAATCGAAGAAAATTGAAATGGCAATGGGCAACAATTTTTTTAAAGGCGAATTTAATTTGAATGGATTGCCCGATATTCAAAACACATTTATTGATTTTAATGTAAACCAATTTAGCAGCACTGGAAATGATGTATTGAAAATGTTGCCAGCCACCAAACATCCAGAGCTTTTACAACGATTAGGTAGTTTATTTTTTGCTGGAAGCTTTAGTGGATTTTTGCACGATTTTGTAGCACAAGGAAATTTAAAAACATCATTGGGCGATATTACTTCGGATGTAAATATGAAAATATCAAAGGATGCACAAATCAATTATACGGGCTCGGTTAATGCCTCCGCATTTGATTTGGGTACATGGATAAATGATACAGCTACTGTTGGCAAAATTTCATTATCGGCTAATGTTGATGGCAAACGATGGTTGAACGATAATCCCGAAGTGCTTATCAATGGTAAGCTTCATCAGTTTGAGTATAATCATTATAACTACAATAATGTTGAATTGAATGGAACAATTAAGCAAAAACAATTTATTGGAAACATAATTTCGGCCGACCCAAATGTGGCTTTTAAATTTGATGGTTTAGTAAATTTTTATGATAGCATACCAACTTTTAAATTTAATGCGGATGTAAAAAATATTGATTTTCAAAAACTAAATTTTACTAGAAACAATTTTAGTATTACAAAAGCCGATGTAAAAATTAATGCCAACGGAAACACAATTGATAACTTTGAAGGAAGCCTAGCCTTGAATGATTTTATGTTTCAAATAGACAATAGAAATCATGTTATAAAAAAATTTATTGCATCATCCGCAAATAATAATCAACAAAAAAAACTATCGGTTCAATCTGATTTTATGAATGCCAATGTGAATGGAAAATTTAATTATGCTTATTTACCATCGGCTTTCAAACTCTTTATGCATCAGTATTTTCCAGCCTATGTGCAATTATCAAAAATTGATACTTCAAATTTTGCAACACAAAATTTCACATTTGATTGTACTATAAATGATAAAGAAAATTTATTGGCTTTGCTTGTGCCAGGATTACAAATAGGTGGCAAAAATATATTAAAGGGTTCGATAAATACCAACGAGAATCATCTGTCTGTTTATGCCGCTCTTAATGAACTTACATTTAGTGGTAAAAAAATTCAGCCTTTAATTATAAATGCCGAAAGCAATTCGAAAAAATTATTTGCCGATATAGCTTGCAATAATATTCAGCTTACAGATAGTTTAATCATTCACGATTCAAAATTTCATTTGATGGCAATGAATGATAGTTTGCTTTTTAATTACAATATGGCAGGCGATAAAAATAAAATTGCTTTTGATTTAAATGGATTAACTACACTTAAAAAAGACAATATTAAAACACATTTTTTTGAATCAAATTTCTTTGTAAAAGGTTATAGATGGCTGCTTAACAATCAAAACGAAATAGTATATGAAAACAAATATTTCAATTTTAAAAACGTGGTAATTGGCAATGGCAATCAAAAAATAGAAATAAATACAGATGCCGATGCAGAAAAAAAAGACAATATAAAAATTAAATTTTCGACAATTGATATTGCTCAAATTGCTGATATATTAGGCAGTGCAGAGGCTAAACTAACAGGCAATTTTAATGCACTTACTAATATCAAAAACTATACAACTAATCCATTATTCGAAAGTACAATTGATATACAAAATTGTTTTGTAGGAAAAGATACCATAGGAAATATTACAGGCATAATAAAATATGATGAAATAAAAAAATTGATTTATACCAATGTTGATGTACAACAGGGTATTAATAAAATGCAGCTTACGGGCAATTATAAATTAAAAGACACTTCGAATTATTTAGATTATAAAATTGTTTTTAATCACTTCAATTTAAAATCTATTGAACCTGTAATTAATAATATTTTATCTAGAAAAGAAGGAAATTTAACAGGAACAGCGGCACTTTCAGGCACATTTAAAAAACCAAAATTTACTGCCGATGTTAATTTATACAATGGTGCGCTTACGGTAAATTATTTGAATACGCATTATAAATTCGAAACCGTTCATGCTACTTGCACCAACAATATTATTTCGTTTGACAAATTTATTTTAACCGATTCGTTTAAAAATAAAGGCGAATTTATTGGCTCAATTAATTTGAATAATATGCATGCAATATGGTTAGATATGCATGTAAAAACAAACAGGTTAATGGTAAATAATACAACATTAGAACAAAATGAATTATTTTTTGGAAAAGCATTTGCCTCGGGAAGTATTGATTTAACAGGTATTACCTACAACTTAACTATTTCAGCAAAAGCAAAAACACTAAAAGGCACACAACTTTATATTCCTATAACTGATGATAGAGATTTGAAGCGACATGATTTTATTCAGTTTGTAAATCATAATAAAAACGAAGCCGAAAAACAGAAAAAATATGTAGCCGATTTAGATGGTATTACACTAAAATTTGATATTGATGCAGCACCCGAAGCTGAAATAAATATACTAATGGATTTAATAGCTGGCGATTATATAAAAGGATATGGCAACGGAAATATTAAAATTGATTTTAGTTCAAATACAGCATTTTCGATGCTTGGCAGCTATACCATGGATAGAGGCGAATATCATTTTACCTTATTTAATTTTCCAAAAGATTTTAATATTAATAGCGGCAGCACTATTACTTGGAATGGTGATGCATACAATGGTGTGTTGGATGTGGTAGGAACTTATCCTGCCCGAACTTCATTTTATGAATTGGTAAAAGACCTTTTAATTTCTGATGCAGATTTTGCAGCAGCAAAGGTTCGTGTGCCTATACAAGTGCGCACAGATTTAAAAGGCTCGTTAAAAAAACCAGATGTATCATTTGATATTAATCCAACCAATACATCATCTACGGCTATTGATTTTAAATTTTTACAACGCCTACAAGCTATTAAATCCGACCAAAATGAGTTGAATAATCAGGTTTTTGCACTAATTGCCATGAACAGTTTTATTGCGCCGCAAAATATTGGCGGTTTCGATAATCCATTATCGTACAACTCTACTTATAAGCAATCGGGTTCAGAATTAGTATCATCGCAAGTAAGCCGATTGTTGAATAATGCATTTTATAGAATTACAAAAGATGACAAAACGCAATTCAATTTTAACTACAAATTGTACGACCAAAGTTTAGAAGCACGTAATTTTTCGCAAATTGATATTAACTTTTCAAGACGTTTTTTTAATGATAGATTAAATGTTGAAGCTGGCGGTATTTACGATTATGGGGCTGTAAACAATACCACCAATAATGGTTTTGTTGGCGATTTTTTAATTGAATATAATTTAACAGCTGATGGCAGAATAAAATTAAAAGGGTTTAGAAAAACCGAATACGATATTTTAAACGAACGCAATAGAAACCGAACAGGTATAGGTTTGGCTTACAAACGTGAGTTTAATAGCCTTTCAGATTTTTTTGAGAAATCAAGAAAAACAAAAATTGCAATTTGGAAACCAAAATTGTAAATTAACCTAGCAACAATTTTTTTGTTTCAGATAAAATATCCAACACCATTTCTTTGGTAGGTGCTTCGGCATAAATGCGCAATAGTGGCTCTGTTCCGCTTGGGCGAATCATTACCCAACATTCATCAGCCATGTGATATTTATAGCCATCAATATCTTCTAATCGTTCTACTTTATATTTTCCGAATGAAGTGTATTTGCCTGCTTTGCAGTTGGCAATAATTTTTTGTTTCAATGCTTCATCTAAATGCAAATCATTTCTTTCAAACACAAATTTGCCAACTACAGCATAAATATCTTCCACTAATTGGGTTAATGTTTTACCAGTTTTAGTCATTAAATCCAACAATAATAAGCCATCCCAAATTCCATCACGTTCGGGTATATGACCTTTAACAGCAATACCACCGCTTTCTTCGCCACCTACCAACACATCATCTGTCATCATTATTTCAGCAATATATTTAAAACCAATTTTAGTAACCTGATGTGGTATGCCATAGATTGCACACATCTTTTTAATTTTATCAGAAGCCGAAAAAGCTACCACCACTTTACCACTCATACCTTTAAATTGCGAAGCATAATAAATCAACAATAATAAAATGTGATGAGCATCTAAAAAGTTTCCATTTTCATCATACATCGCAATTCTATCCGCATCGCCATCGGTAACTAATCCTGCCGAAATTTTTCCTTTGTTGGCTTTTATAAATTGTTGAAATTCTAAAGTATTTCTTTCTAATGGTTCGGGTGCTTGCCCCATAAAACCTGGATTGGTAGTGCAATGCATCAATTGTGCATTGGGTAATAATCTTGGTAAAATTTGTTGCCCAGCGCCATACATAGCATCATACGCCAGCACATTTTTTTCGGCAATGGCTTTTAAATCAAAAGTTTTGTTTACATGATTTACATACATCAATTCCATATCAATATATTCTAACAAACCATTTTTTTCCATTTCGGTTAATGAAATGTTTGGCACTTCGGCATGTGCAGGAATCATGGCTTCCACCTTTGCAATTTCTGTTGGAGCGGCTGGGCCACCAAAACCATCTTTTAGTTTATAGCCATTATAGGTTGGTGGATTATGACTTGCCGTAATTACCACACCTGCCGTAGCTTTCATTTCAACTGTAGCTAATGATACCATGGGTGTAGTTACAAAACCCTTATGGGTTAATACTTTTACGCCCATGCTACAAAAAATTTTAGTAGCCGTTTCAACAAAAAGCTGACCGCCAAATCTACAATCATGACCAATTACAACACTTGGATTAGCAGTACGATTTAACAACCATTGTGCCGTAGCAACACTTACACGGGCAACATTAGCTACTGTAAAATCATCGGCTATTATTGCTCTCCAACCATCAGTTCCAAATTTTATTTGCGTCATAATTAGTTTTGTTTTAAAAAAATTGTGTGGCGAAATTAATTTACTATTTCTGATTTTGGGTTGGTTTTAAATGAATTAATTTTTTATTATTTGAAACTAACTTTTACTTTTATCGTATCTTTTATTTCATCTCAATTTTAATTAACCATGAAATCGTCTTCTATCATCATTCCTAAAAAATTATTTTTTGGTATCGTTTCTATTTTATTGGTGTTTGTAGTATCAAGTTTGTTTGCAATTATCAAACGCCCATCTGTAGCCATTTTTACACCCTCAACCGAGCCTACTGATTCAGTTTATTCTGTTCGTGTTCATCCGCCAGTATTTCCTAAACAAGCCGATTTTTGTGGCGAAGATGTGCCATTGCAATTGCCTGATATTCGTGAACGATTTGATAAAGAATTAATCATCAATACCTATTTGCAAGGTTCATCATTGTTGAATATGAAACAAACCATGCGTTGGTTTCCTGTTATCGAATCTATTTTAAGAAAAAATAATGTGCCTGATGATTTTAAATATTTATGTATAGCCGAAAGTGCTTTGCAGCAGGTAGTTTCAAGGGCTGGTGCAGCTGGTTTTTGGCAGTTTATGCCCGAAACTGGTAAGCAATATAATTTGGAAATAAATGATGAAATAGATGAACGATATAATGTAGAAGCCGCCACCGAAGCCGCTTGTGTATATTTAACAAAATCGAAAAATGAATTAGGCAGTTGGACATTGGCTGCCGCAGGCTACAACTGTGGCACAGCAGGTTGTGCTGGGTTTATGAATGCACAGCATCAAAAAAATTATTACGATTTATTATTACCCGAAGAAACGATGCGTTATGTATTCAGAATATTAGCTATTAAAGAAATTTATACCCATCCAAAGCGCTATGGCTTTGATTTAGAAACTAATGATTATTATCCTGCTTATCAATATAAAACTATTACTACATCCGAATCAATTACAGATTTAGCACAGTTTGCCATTGATAATGGCAGCAATTATAAATTATTAAAAATGATGAACCCATGGATGCGTAAACCATTTTTAAAAAATCTGAAACACAAATCGTATGAAATAAAAATCCCGATTCTTTAAATGAACTACGAATCAAAAATCCCTATCACTCAATGGGCAGAAGAGGATAGACCCAGAGAAAAAATGGTACTAAAAGGCAAGCAAGCCTTATCTGATGCTGAATTGCTGGCTATACTAATTGGCAGTGGTTCAAGGGAACATTCGGCTGTTGAACTTTGTAAAATATTATTGCAACGAGTAAATAATAATTTGAATGATTTGGCAAGATGCAGCATTGATGATTTGCAAAAGCTAAAAGGTATTGGCGAAGCAAAAGCCATCACTATTGCTGCGGCATTAGAATTGGGCAGACGAAGAAAGCCCGAAAACATGGACGAAAAACCATTGATAAAAACATCGAAAGATGCAGCCGATATCCTACAACCTATTTTAGCTGATGAAGTAATTGAGCAATTTTATTTATTGCATCTTAACCGAGCAAACAAATTATTAAAAACCGAAGGCATTAGTGTTGGCGGTGTTTCGGGCACAGTAGCCGATGCTAAAATTATTTTTAAAAGAGCATTAGATGCTGGTGCTGTAGGTATTATTTTATGCCATAATCATCCAAGCGGAAATTTAAAACCCAGCGAAGCCGATATTCAATTAACCAAAAAATTAGTAGCCGCTGGCAAACTGCTTGATATAGATGTGATAGACCATTTAATTGTAGCCAATACGGGCTGGTATAGTTTTAAAGACGAGGGAATGATATAAATTGAAATTTATATTTTCTAGCATCAAACAAAAAAGTTGATTCAAAACGAATCAACTTTTTTTATTCATTTACCACTCTATTCACATTTATCTATTAAAATATATGGCATTTGATGATTACTATTGCAATACTATTTTTAAAAATAAATCTATACATCATGATTAAAAAATTGAGTTGGTTGATAGCATTGTTAATTGTATGCCTTCATATCCAAGCACAACCTGGCAAAAAACAATTAGAAGCAAAAATGTTAAGACCAGCGCCATTAGTAGCTAGCCGAGCTGCTTTAAGTGGTGCTATGAAACCCGAAACGTACGAATTGGGCGGCACAACCACTTATCGATATACTTTGCAAAATGGTTTGCAGATTTGGATATCGGTAAATAAAAACGAGCCTCGTTGCCAAACCATGATAGCTGTAAGAACAGGCAGCAAGAACGACCCAGCCGACCACACAGGCTTGGCGCATTATCTTGAACACATGATGTTTAAAGGCACTGATAAATATGGCTCGAAAGATTATACGAAAGAAAAACCATTATTAGATGAAATAGAAAATTTATATGAAACCTATGGTGCCGAAAAAGATGAAGCAAAACGCAAAGCCATTTATCATGTAATTGATAGTGTAAGCGGCTTGGCAGCTAAATGGGCAATAGCCAATGAATATGATAAAATGGTAAGCAATATTGGTGCAAAAGGCACTAATGCTTTTACATCAAATGATATGACAGTGTATGTAAATGATGTACCAGTAAATCAAATAAACAAATGGCTAACCATCGAAGCCGAGCGCTTTCGCAACCCACAGATGCGATTATTTCATACCGAATTAGAAGCCGTATATGAAGAAAAAAATAGAACACTTGATAACGATGGCAGAAAAATAAATGAAGCCATGATGGCAAATTTATTTAAGAATCATGCCTATGGCACACAAACCACCATTGGCACAATAGAGCATTTAAAATCGCCATCAATAAAAGCCATTAAAAAATATTATACCGAAAGATATGTGCCTAATAATATGGCTATCATTATCAGCGGCGATGTGGATCCTGAAATAGTAATGGCACAGATTGCAAAAAAATTTAATTGGATGCAAACCAAACCATTAACACAATATACTTATAAGCCCGAAGCCATTCGTACACAACCCGAAGAGATTACCGTTACAGGGCCCGAAGCCGAAGAAGTAGCCATTGGTTTTAGAATGAACGGCACTAAAAGCCAAGATTATTTTATGCAAATGATGATTGATAATTTACTAAATAATTCATCAGCAGGATTGCTGGATATTGATTTAGTAAAACAACAAAAAGTAATGGAAGCCGAAAGCGGTGTAGATAATATGAACGATTATAGTGTATTCGAATTATCGGCCAAAGCCCGTGAAGGACAATCATTAGAAGAATGTAAAAATTTATTATTAGCCGAAATTGAAAAATTAAAACAAGGCAATTTTGATGAAGCAGCCATTGAAGCTGGCATTACCAATATGAAAGTACAAGAAATGCGCTCGATGGAAAGCAATGGCGGTAGAGCTTCTAGCATCATGAATGCATTTGTGCATGAAATAGATTTTAATGCCATTATCAATAGGTTTGAGATAATGAAAAAATTTACCAAGCAAGATGTAATGAAATTTGCCAAAGAAAATTTTACCAACGATTATACAGTAGTTTACAAAAAAACTGGCGAAGATAAAGGAGCTAAAAAAGTTGAAAAGCCTGCCATTACACCAGTTTCGGTAAACAGAGAAGACCAATCAGAATTTTTAAAAACAATTATTGCTGCAAAAACCGAAAGCATTGCACCTCAATTTGTAGATTATAATACAGCCATTAAATTTGATAAAACAAAAAATAATTTACCCATTTGGTATGTAGCCAATAAAGAAAATTCGTTGTTTAGTTTGTTCTATGCTTTTGATATGGGAAGCAATACTGATAAAACTTTGGGTATGGCTGTAGGCTATTTAGATTATTTGGGTACAGATAAACTTACATCCGAACAAGTAAGCACAGCCATGTATAAATTAGGTTGCCGCTTTGATGTAAATGTGGGTAAAGAAAATATGTTTGTAAGCATCAATGGCCCACAAGATAAAATGCAAGACGCTGTAAAATTATTTGAAGATGTGTTGAATAATTGCAAGCCCAACCCCGAAGCATTAACCAATTTGGTAAACGATGTAATTAAAGAACGCCAAGATGCGAAGAAAAATAAAGGCGCTATCCGAGCTAAAATGATGGATTATGCTAACTATGGTGCTTTTAATCCTTCTACATTTATTTTAACTAATGATGAATTAAAAAATTTAAAAGCCGAAGATTTAATTACTAAAATTCAAGGTCTTAAAAATTATAAACACCGCATTTATTATTATGGCCCTGCCGATTTAAACTCGGTAAAAACGATGATAAACAGCTATCATCAAACCGCACCTATAATCAAAGATGTACCAGCCTTACAAAATTTTGTAAGAAAAGAA
Source organism: Bacteroidota bacterium (assembly GCA_046051225.1). Taxonomy (GTDB): domain Bacteria; phylum Bacteroidota; class Bacteroidia; order Chitinophagales; family CAIODY01; genus CAIODY01. The sequence goes on from JBJOOR010000003.1 coordinate 35,138, forward strand.
ATGACCACCAATCAAGTTTATTTTGTTGATTATCCAATGGTACAAGCCGAAATAATGTGGACACATAAAGGCGATAATTGGAATGCAGCTAAATATGCCGATATAAGATTGTTTAACGAATATTTTGGCGGTGCTATGAGTGGCTTGGTGTTTCAAACCATTCGTGAATCAAAAGCTTTAGCATACTCTACCAATGCCCGATTTAATACCCCTAGCAAAAAAGACGACCCATTTTATATGAGCGCCTATGTAGGCACACAGGCAGATAAAATGAACGATGCCGTAAATGCCATGAACGAATTATTAAATAATATGCCCCAATCCGATAAAAATTTATCATTGGCTAAAGATGCCATTCGCAATCAAATAGAAAGCGAACGCATTTTAAAAACAGGCTTATTAATGAATTATCAAAACAATTTAAGATTGGGCATCAACCATGATATACGCAGAGATGTGTATGAAAAATTAGAACGAATGAACATGGCAGATGTAGCAAAATTTCATGCCGATGAAATTAAAAACAAATCCTACAGCTATTGCATATTAGCCAATAGCAAAAAAGTGAAGAAAGAAGATATAGCAAAATTTGGAACCCTTACCGAATTAAAACTAGAAGATATTTTTGGATATTAAACCCTAAATAGATGATATTAAAAAAGCCCCGATAAAAATTTTATCGGGGCTTTTTAATTTACAAATTCTTTCCCTTATTCCACCACCAACCTTTCACGATAAGCCTTTGTTTTACTTTTTAATTCTATCCAATACATGCCTTTAGGCATCATTGAAGCATCAATTGTAAAACTATTCGATTCAATATTTTCAATTGTTTTTACCGATTGCCCTTGCATATTATAAACCCTACACACAAACGTTTCCTTAGTATCATTCGTAAAGTTTACTGTCGTACTACTTTCAAACGGATTTGGAAATATGGTTATGCCTTTAGCAATATTATTTTTAGCAGCCCTTAATGCAATAGCCTGTTTAATGGTGTTAAGTTTTGCTTTTCTTTCTGCTGGCTGTTGCGATGGGTCGTACGGCGATGTACAAGGATCTAATGCATAAAGTTGAGCCGCCAATTTTGCTGCCAATTGTTGAGTAGCCTCAAATCTTAAATCGGGCAATGTTGTTGGGTCGGCTACCGATAAATAATCAGCCAACATAAAAGTAGCTTCATCTATATTATTAGCTAACATTTTGCGATATGCCATTGCAAATATTCTGCCTGCTGGTTCTTCAGATAATAAGGTAGCATCTACCAACTCTTGCGGTATTTCAATATTTGTATGGCTTAGCCTTGCCGACGAATTATTTGGGTCATAAGGGTCTATTTCCGTTGGGTCAAATCCACCAATATTGCAGCCTGTTGGTATACTTGATAAATAATTTTGTGCATCTGGGTAGTTTGGATTACTAACCACACTTTGAGCATTAAGGCAAGTAGGTGTCGAATAAGAATTAAAACAAATACTACCATTAAATTGATAATTCGGCAATCCCCAATAATTATTTTTAAACGACATGGTTTTTAACAGCGCTAAATTTGTATTCCAAAATGGATACGAATAATTAATCTTCATAGCTATTCCAGTATTTGGCAAAATTGTTAAACCATTGCCATCAAATCTATTCGATTTTATAGCGCTGCCATTTACCACCGAGTGTTCGTAAGCATCCGCATACAAATAACAATCCATAATGTTTACACCATACCCTCCATTATGTATTATCCATGCACAACCCCAATCACCTATCGTTAGCGATGATGCCACTAATGGATTAATATTACCACCATTATTTATATTTATCCCATCATTTACATTATACTCTATCACTGCCCCATTCCTTGCATACACATTTGCATTATTAGCCTCCACACCATTCAATTGGTTGCTGTTAATATGCCCTCCCTCTATTATTAATTGATTTACATTATTCGCCACTATACCATCATTCGTTTTATGAGTAATATCCACACCAATAATTTCTACCTTATTACAATTCAATAAATCTATCCCATTAATAGTGCTGGCATTAGTCAACACACTACTTTGTATCGTTAAATCAGTACGTTGCAAATTATGAGCTACTATATCAGCACCAATCGAATTATTAAAATTGCAAGTTTTAATCATTATCATCGGTTTGCTTAATAAATTACCACAATCTATCGCATAATCATGTATGTTCAATGCATCCGAAAAATCAGTAAATGTCGACGATTCTATTACCACACTATTCGCATTCGAAATATCAAAAGCATTTATACCATGGCTATTGCTGCCATTGTATGCATTTATGTTTTGTATTTCCGTATGCAAGCCCCCCACTATTGTAAACTTTGCATATTGCCCATATAGCATATCTGCATCCTTTATTTTCACATCATGGTTTTGAATCATCACCGTTGCATTATCATCTATTTTTATCACTTCGTCAGTATTGCCCTGCCCCACTATATTTACTTTGCTACCTTGCCCCATTACTATATTATTACCTACACCAAATTGATAAAAGCCTGTACCATTCAATGTTAAATCTGTATTGGCTGGTATTTCTAATGTGCCTTTTATATATACTGATGCGTTGCTACCGTTTAAAAATACTTGACCATCTCCCATTATTAATTTGCTATTAGGCTCTACAACTATTGATGCTCCATCTTCTAAGGTAACATTTGCATTAGGTTCTATTGCTAATACATGACCTCCTTTTACAATTAATTTCCCGTTACTGAAAATGTGTAATGTTGCTCCGCTTTTGATTTTACTTTCAAATACAGAATTACCTAATAAAGTTAATGATGAATTTTGTGCTATTTTCAAAAGAGCATTATTCTCTACTAACAAATTGCTTCCATGAATAAATTCAATATTAGCTTCATTGTTCGTTGAATTATCACCAATTTCTAACTTAGAGCCTAAAGTAATAGTAACCCTGCTTCCTTTCGTTACTTTGACATTTAACACCGAACCATTTATTGGATTTGGACATGTTCCCGAAGGAAGATTAAATTTAATTTTTGAATCTTTATTAAAAGATAAAGTTGAATTGTTTTGAACTGATACATCGCAACTTAATTCATTTACCATTCTACAACAGCTACTTGTACATACTCCAAAATTATAATCATTTGTAATTACTCCACTTGTAAACTTACAGACCGATCCAATCTCCTCAGTTACAAAATCAGCAATGCCTTGATCAATTCCTCCTTCTAATACATGCGGTAAGTTTGTCATGGACGCATAAACTGCATCAAACGGAGTAATACTATGAGAAATAGAATTAGGATAACCTGGTATTTGAAAAATATTAGTCCAATAGTCAGTAGTATTAATATCTAATGCGCTAATTGTTGGAATAAAACTTATGTTATTGCCACTTGGAGTCGTTGCTGTTTTATCTAAATCAACTACTGTAGGGCTAAAATTAAAATTAGTTCCTGCAATCGAAAAATTTATTAATCCTTTTATTTTAACTGTTGTACTGCTTGAATTAATCATATCTGAAATTAGTTGTGGGGAATTTCCCTGCCCCCCAGGTACATTATCAATACATTTATAATTTGACAAATTACCAGCATTCCCTTTTTTGTCAATTGCCAAAACCTCATTCCAAGTACTCATGCCATTTAATAAAACACAAGTAGGAGATAAACACGGAACTTTTAAACTTCCTTTTAGCCATTGACTAAAATCATACAACGGATCATTATTTGGTGGAAACACCTGAATATAATTGCCAGGTCTTGACCATATTTCTAAATCAAATTTGATAGTACTTGTTGTTCCGTTAGAATTATGATGATAATCAAACAATTTATCACTTCCACTAAAACCCTGTCCTGTTGAATTACCACTTCCATCAGCAATGGCAACCTTTCTGCAATTATTTGGATAATTACCCACTGCCAATAAATTATTTTTAAATGATTGCCTAAAAGTTGCTGCTGAAGAATTGTAATGTTCAATAAGCATTTCTTTAGCAGCAGGCGAATCTTGCAAACCATCTTTTATTTTTTGCAAAAATTGTCCTAAATCAACCGTATAGTTATCTAGACCCGAAGTTGACCATTCAGTCAATTGCTGAAAACCTAATGGTATATTAGCTCCATTATTCGGTCCGTCAAATGAAATATACAATCTGGTATTGTGTATTATGTTATGATATTCCATATACGCTAACCCATATCTACATATTAAGGCTCCCATACTTGGCCCTATTACAACATTGGGGTTGGGTGTACCACTGCAATTACTATTTCCTACAATTTGTCCGCTATTAACTCTATTAATTAATTCAACCAAAAGCATTGAGTTTCTTTCAATATAATCAACCGAGTTTGTAAAATTCAACATAATAATATCATAACCTTCATCATGAAATTTTTCAGCCAAATTCTCTTGATTCATTGCGGTATAAATTTCATTCCAATATCTGCTATTTGTAGGGTCAATACCTTCCACTATTATTATTGGGTTTTTAATACAAGTGTTTCCACATGCTTTATAAACGTAATAATCTCCTTCAGCAGTTGCAGTATTTCCCTGAAAATCAGTAAATGGAATACTTGCACTAAAGTGGATGGAGTCTTCATATAGTGGAATATTTTGTGCATTACACATAATAGAAACACACGATAAGAGCAGAACAAAAAAATAATTTTTCATGTTATTTTATTTAGTAATTAGTTAGTTTAATAGTAGAGTAAATCGAACCACCCATCAGAAACAACTGTGATTTGATTTGTCTTTTTATTTAGCGCTTTAAATGAGAAAGTACCGCAAATAATTCTTTTTTGAATATTGGTATCAATTTTAGTAATAGAAACACTCCCATTATAAATGGAATCTGTTTCAAAAAAACCCGATTGACTACTTGATATTGATGCTGAATTAAAAACAGTACTGTAATAGTTAAATTTAGGAATTATTTCATAAGAGCCAAGTTTATTTAACGCTCCTATATTAATTGTAATAGTTCTGCTCAATCCTTCTTTAATCATCCCATTGTCATATCCCTTTATCACTAATTTTCCACCGTCATAATTAACCCATTTCGAATTAGTTCCAACTAATGCACTTCCGTTAATAATCTCAAAGAACTCCCCATCAATTTTACAAACTAATTTATCTGCACCAGTGAAAGTAGGAGATGGATAATTTGTTGGATGCAAAGGGTCTTCTACTGGTTTTTTGTGGCAACTAATTGCCAATAAAAAAAACGACAGAATCAAAATACTAATTCTACTTTGAGTCTTTTTACAAGTTAATATTATTGTTTTCATAATTTATTATTTACAGTTTTTAATCCTGCACCACTAATCTTTCAATATAGCTTTTGGTATTAGATTTTAGTTTTAGTAAATATATGCCTTCGGCTAAATTATTTCGGTTAAATCTATATTGTGTGCCTGTTATTTTTGGCATTGTAAATACCACTCTGCCAGCAATATCAAATACATCTAAAGTAAATTCTTCATTTGCTGTATTGGTAAATTGCAAAGTAGTGGTTTGGGTAAAGGGGTTAGGAAAAATAGTTAGTTTGTTATCCGATAATTGAGTTGTATTTTTTTGTGGTACAATACTATCAGTACCTATATGAACTAGTCTAATTAAATCGGAATCGTTAAATTGTTCTTGATTGGGTTGCCTTGCTGAAGGACCAGTACAAGGAAAGGTAATTATTTTTGCTTGAAAATCAGCTCCTGCCTCTACTTTAAAGCCAGGCTGCAAGTGTATACTACTACCAGCTAAAAATTTAGCCGCTGTACCATTTGCCACTACAAAATCACCAGTTGAATAAGCAGTTGTTACATTATTGCCTGCTTCAATGCCCCAATGCGCATATACTTTTGTTTTAGTATTGGTAACATAAATACTTCCTGGTACATTTGTAGCTAAAGTAGTAATGCTGCTACCATTTGAAGTATTGGCATTTTGAACATACGCTGTTGGTTGATAATCTTGAAGCCTTGTTTGAAACCAATTAAATAAAGAAGCACAACTACGAATAGCATAATTAAAAGCAACGCCTGCAATCTGTTGAGTACTTACACTTGTGGGTGAGGTATTATTGAATGTTGAATAAATAGAATTAATTGTTGTATAAGCATTATCTGATGAATTAATAATATTATTGCCACTAAACATTGGATATAATAATGTATTCGGATATGGTAAACTACCTCCTCCAGAAGGAAAAAAATCGGCCATTTGGTTTGTAGAATAAAATAAATAATGGAGTGCGTCTTGATCGCTCATACAATATATATCATTTAATAACCCTCCTTGTTGTAAAGCAGAATTATAGTCCCAATTTGTTGCTTGACAATTCAATTGGGAGTTAAAATTAGGAGGTAGTTCACAATTAGGGTCTAATAAATAATCAGCCATATCTAACTCATAATAATCTCCTGCTCCCACAGGACAGGGATGTAATTTTCCATGTGCATGGGTAGGCACACTTTGGTCGCCTAATAAATGTGCAACCCTGCCAAGTATTTGAAGTGCTAAATCTTTACCTGAAATACCAAGAAATGATGTATTCGATGGATATGAGGGTGAAATCCATTGCCCAACAAGACCAAAAAATCCGGTAGTATGGTATTGAGTAATTGTAAAATTTCCATTATAAAGATCAAAAATACTATTGTATGTAATTTTCCATTTCTGTACAGGAATACTTTGATTTTGAGGAAACCCCCAAACATTTTGTTGAATTATCGTTGCTGTGCCATTATGTACAATAGTAATTTCAAAATTATTCCCATTGAAAAGATAAATTCTTGCCTTCTGCCAAGAATTATAATAATCATACCCATTTAAAATTGGTGTTTTATAATTGTCCCCATTATCAGTAACCCAAAAATGTGAATTAGTTTGATGCTCTCCAGTAATTAAAGAGGAAGGCGTTTCCACATATCCAAAAACAGGATCTTCTACATCATCTCTCCAAGCACCAATTGCTATTTGACAGTCATTAGACCATGGATCTGCATCATTCCCTTTTCCATAATAGTCTGTTGGCGAAGAACCCCAATAATTAATTCCAAAATCTCTTTTATTAAATACGTTGTAGTTGACTCCTCTCTGTTGTTCAAGCAAATAAAAAGCTTGTTTTACCATATACTGATGCACCCATTCCTTGTGAGCAAAAATTTTTTCAACAAAAAACATAAACAGAAATATTAGCAAGACTTTTTTCATTTTTTATGATTTTTAAGATTAATAAAAAAGGCGCACTCCATATTAAATATAAATCCATTTAAAGCCCATGGTCCATTTCCAACTTTTACAGGAGTCATTAATCCGTACTTAATATATACACCACATTTTTTATTAGCACCAAAATCAAATTTATTGCCAGCACAAATTGAAAACTTTGCTCCATTCTTATCTGAAAGTATATTTATTGCTCTTTTGTCATAGTACTCATGCTTAAATGGTACACTTAACCTCATCATATAAATTTGCAATAAAGAGGTAGAAAAACTTAAAAAAAAAGATTTCTCTTTAAAAGGAAAAACATTTAGCCCTGCAAAAACTTTATGAATATTATGATTGTACGGACTGTTTGGATAAAGAGAATAATCAATTTCGAAATTGACTATATCATGTAATCTTATCCAAGTACCAGCTTTAAAATATTTTCCTTCAAACAAACTATACCCCACGTTAGGCATAAACATAGGCTGTTTGGGTTTATTAGATAAAGTATCAGGCCTAGTTTGTGCTTTAACTAAAGCGCAGCAGCATAGCAACAAGCAACATACAATTATTTTTTTCATACAATAAAAGATTGGTGTTAAAGCTATTTATTTATGGCTTACTTGCTTTTTTAATACATCTATTTCTTTTTGCTGTTGCACTAGGTACAGCGTAAGCTCTTCTATTTTTTGCAATAGTTTGTTTTGCATTTCGCTTACTTTTATGCCGTTGGTTTCGGCTTCGGTGGCGGTAGGCATTTGGGGTAGGTGGTGGTTGGCGGCTATATAGCTTTCTAATTCTTTTAAGCTAGCAAGCTTATAATCTTTATTAAATACATAATCGGGGAAGGAAGTGGTTTGTACTTGTATTTCACGGGCATACAATACATGGTCGTTAGTATTTAGTTTTAATAACTCATATCCATTTATATCATTTACTACCAAATTGCCATTACAGGTAGTAGTACCATTCAGGGTAATATTACTCACATTTCCATTTGAGTTATTACCCATTGTAACATTGCCAATTAAACTTGTATTGCCATTTATATTCAAATCGCCGTTTGTTGTAGCATTGCCATTGGTGGTGGTCATACCATTTATCATTAAGCCATACATTGGCCCATAAGTAAAATCATCTACATTTAATGTTATGCCTGTTGATTCAATAATGAGTGGCTGCAAAGCTTGTAGATGCCCTGCATTTTGATAACGCCCTTGTGGCGAATTATCTTGGCAAGGTTCTATTTCAAATATATGCGCCGATGCATCATAAAATACATTTGGGCAGCCATCGGCTGAAACAATTTGACTATAATCTATATCTGTACGCAATTTTTTTGCTTCTATTACTACATCATCATGGCGTATATCAATCATTTCTGATGGTACAGGTATATCCATTGTGCCAGTTCCCCTGGCTGCATTACTGCTATTATTGGCAACAGTAGGTTTTGTATGTTTTTTGTGTGCTTTTGCGCCAGATACAGATGTATCGGTTTGTGTATTAATTCTAAATCTTAATACTGTTTGGCCATTGGTTAAACTTATTTTTGGTATTAATGAATCTTTAACGGTTAGTTTATCATTAGGTGTATTAGTACCTATACCCACATTGCCACTATAATCGCTTTGTTGTCCGCCTGCAAATAAAGTAGTGTTGCCGCTGCTATCGGTTACTATTATATTATTGGGCGTAGTGATAGAGGTATCTGTAACAGTAAGGGCGCTATCGGCTGTGGTTTGTGCTTTTGCACTATTGGTATTAAAAACTGAAAAAGCCATTAGCATCATAATTAGTATTAGTTTGCTTGGCTTAATTTTTAGTGTGCTGTGTGCTGTGTGCTGTGTGCTTGTTGTAGTTTTTTTCATAGCAGTAAAAATGGTTTAATTAAGTATTTTTGGAATTGCAATGTTAAGTAAATTACCCTAAGTGTCAATTGCGGAAATCACGTATTTTTCTACGTAATTCCACGTAGAAGAAATTTCTAAAAATAAAAAAGAGGAAAAAAGCTTTCCCAGTAGGCGGTAAGCTATATTAGTTGCTACTAAGATGCAGCAGAGCCTTTGCGCAGCGTCTTCGTTCCAAATCATCAATCGTTAATCATTCATTTAAATCCAACATCCCTGCAAAGCCCCAATCAATCACTACCTCAAAATCAATCACTACCACAGTTACAATCTTCACCCCAGCAATGAAGTTTTCGATAGCCGCAATCAATTCGTCGAGCCCTGCAAAACACACATCTAGGCTAGCAACAATATCAGCTACTGACGCAATTACAAAATTTACTGCCACAATTACAATCTCCACCCCAGCAATAAAGTTCTCGATAGCCGCAATCAATTCGTCGAGCATTGCAAACCACACGTCGAGGCTAGCAACAATATCAGCTACTGCCACAATTACAATCTACACCCCAGCAAAAGTCATCACCAATCCCTCAATTCCCAACTCTACCCCTACAATCCATATCTATACCACACCAATCATATTCCCTATCCCCACAACCACTTTCCCTACCATACCCACCCTGCACAAATCAAAAAACTGTTATTATCATCTAACAAACAATAGCAATCTTGTTAAATAATTGTTAATAATTTGTTTTCCCTATAAACATACACTTAATTTTGTATCGTAATTGAGTTAATAACAAACTCATTCCTAATTCCAAATCCTGCCTCAAATCGCTTCATTTCCTATTAGGTTGTTTTTTAAAAACAATTAAATAATATCATTATGTTAGCCCGTCAAGAAGCACAGTTAAACATGTTTTTAACATCGCTTAAAGTAATCGACGACAATGCCGCCATCACAGCCGCCAATGTCCCCTTCACCACCCAAGTTACAGCCGCCAAAGGCAAAGTTACCATCATTCAATCCAATGCAGCCCTCGAAGCTCAATTAATCATCGGTATCGCCATGGATAAAACCACAGCCAAAAAAGATTTATGTCATCAATCAGCCGATGTAGCAGACCTCATTAAAGCCTATGCCACAGCCATTGCCAACAACACATTGTACCAATCAGTTAATTTTTCCTACTCCAATTTATATCGTATTAAAGATACACAACTAACCAATACTTGTCAAAATATTATCAATATTGCCAATGCCAACACAGCAGCCCTTACACCCTATGGTGTTACAGCCGCCCTTATTTCAGGCATATCTACAGCCATCACCACCTATAATGCAGCAGTACCAAAACCACGTAATGCACAAGCCCTTCGCAAAACCTATCGAGCCAATATCAAAACAGCCATCAAGCAAGCATCCGATATTTTCAACAATCAATTAGATAATATCATACCCGTATTCAAAGCCGCCCACCCCGATTTTGTTTCCACCTATCTCAATGCTCGTCTTATCGTCGATAACTCACATACACATACAGGTCTTATGATTACAGTTCGAGATAAAAACAATAAAGCCCTCATTAGTGATGCACATGTAATAGTTCTTCCCCTCAATCTTACTAAGCAAACAAATGTCAGCGGCATTGCCCTTTTCAAACCAATACCCATCGGCATATATACCATCCATTGCGATGCCACAGGCTACCAACCCATCGATGTTATGGGCATCCAAGTAAAATTGGGTAAAACCAAAAAAACAATTATCCAGCTAATACCATAACCAACCCCATAATTCAAAGTTTGTAGTAGCTTATTTTCATAAACAAAAAGCACCTATAAAGTAAACTAAGTATATTATAAATCATCACAACAAAAAGCCCCGATAAATTTATCGGGGCTTTTTAATTTACAAATTCTTTCCCTTATTCCACCACCAACTTTTCACGATAAGCCTTTGTTTTGCTTTTTAATTCTATCCAATACATGCCTTTAGGCATTAATGAATGCCTTATTTTAAAAAGCAGCTCCTATTTTATTGTTTCGTCATATACGTTCCAAACATTCGGTATTCCACTTTAATCCTTGTAGGCTATACCCAACGCTGCACCACAAACGAGCTGGTGCACCATTTTCCTTTTATTGTTTCACAAATTTACAATTATGTTTTGTACCTGCTTCATCTATTATTTGTAATATATAAATGCCATTAGCTAAAGCCAAAACATTTATACTCTCAATACCTTTGCTATTTTGAAACGTAAAACTCAATTCTTTTTGCCCTATCATATTATACACCACCACATTTGTACTACCCATTAACCATTTACCATTAAGCATTAACCATTCATTACTTGGGTTTGGATAGATAAATAACCCATCACTTACCAGCGGTGGCTTCACTTCTCTTATCGTATCACAATCACTACCCTTTAATACACCAAGGCGGAAGTTTGGGTAATTGGGCACAGAACCTCGAAAATAATGAAATTGTGAATCACTTCGTATATAACCTTGCTTAAAATCACACCCTATTCCTCTTATATTTGGCTTGGTAATACATTGCAAACGACGAGTACCGCCCCAAGTAGGCATATAAATTTTATTGTCAGATGCCAATTTTTGTTGACCAAAGAGAATGTATGTTGGGTCTTGAAATGCAATATCAAATGTATCAATAGGTATTTGAATTGAATCTATTTTATTTTTTACATTGTATTGATATAAATGAAAAATATTATTTACATACAATAAACTATCATTAGGCGAAAAAGCACAACCCACAATTGGCAATGAATCAGTAAATGGTATAGTATAATAGTTGCTTAATAAACCACTACATCTATCAAAATCATAAAAATCGAGCCTATGAATATGTGTAACATCAAATGTACTATAACTATACACTATTTGTGTTCCACTTTGGTTTACACATGTTTGGGTATTATCTACTGTACTTACCAAGTCATAAGGCAAACCAATTGTTTGGGTGTTATATAATTTTATACCATTTGCGTCTAATAAAAATACATAATGTTTGCTATCGTTATGTCCGTTTACTGTAATCCACCAATCTCTACCATTAGCATGCTGTATAGCATTTATTCGCCCATTTTCTAACCATCTATTTAAAATAGGTATATCTTTTTGTACCACTTTTCCCAATCCGTTATTATAAGTCATATCAACAATGCTATAATATAAATTACTAGCTAAATATCCTCCTTTATTTATCGAATCTGCATTTGTATAAATTACATAGTACAAATTATCATGATTAGGAAATGGCAAAATACTTACTCCTTCCCAAGTAATTATATCAGAAGGGTATCCATCCCAAGAGTATTTACCTACATTAATACTATCCCCATTTTCCATAGGCACACCTAATTTGTTGAAAATAATTGAACCATGACAAAATATTAATAATTCGCCAGATGCTTTATTACAAATAGACGCATTATTAAATCCTACTATTAAATCAAATTTCCCATCTTCATATTTTGGATTTACAATGTTGGTATCGCAAAAATACAGTTGGGCATAAGTACCTAATACCCATCTTGCATCTTCATGTTGTGCATATATATCTTTGCTAAGTAATAAAGTTATTGCTATTATGATTGTACGGTAAGCCATAATCTTTCGCCGAGATGAGTGTCTTCACTCATCTCTAAATGGTTTCATTAAAAGTAGTTAAAAAAAATATTTCATAAGCACTTTTTATTTTTAATAAAGTATATTTATTACTTTCATTTTAATAGGAAACAATAAAATAATACAATGGTGAGTGGGTATACTAACCACGGAGGAATTGTTTCGTCATATACGTTCCAAACATTCGGTATTCCACTTGTATACCCTTTACACATACCTACGCCACAAACGAGTATGAGCAAAATTATTGTTTTATGATTTTGCTTCGCCAAATTTTGTTTTGTTCTTCTAATTGAATCATATATATGCCATCATTATATTGCGATATATCTATTTTGAATAAATTGCCCGATTGGTTAGTTTTTTCAAATAATGTTTCGCCCAATACATTTATTAATTTTAAAGTAGCATTGTTTACTTGATTTGGTAATTGAATAGTAATATGATTGTTGGATGGATTAGGGAAAACTTGCATTGCATTATTCTGCGTAGCCATAGATAATCCATTAGGCTTAGCATATTTGTTTTTTACATTCATTAAAAATCCTGCCGATTTAATAATATGACCTTGATAATCTTTACCAATGGTATGGCAATAGGAACAAGTATTGCTAGATGCAGTTTGTATTTGCAAGCATACAGCATAAGTGGTATCGTTAGCAAAGTTGTGGCTAGGGGCTGCTAAGGTAGAAGTGGTGCCATCGCCAAAATTCCAACTATAGCTGATGGCTTGAACGGCTGTAATAGAATCAACGGTTAATGTAAATGTGTTTAAAGCCGTATCGTATGCGGTATTAAAATGTGCTATACAGCTTAAATTAATGGCTGTGCAGATGGAAGTATCTTTACAACCATTATTGGTAATTTCAACAGCATAGTTGCCATTGCTTATGGTTTGATAGCTTTGATTGGTTTCGCCAGCAATTGCACTATTTGAATTGTTGCAATCTAGCCATTGGTAGGTAGTTCCAGTCGAATTTTCAACGGCAGTTAATGTTGTATTATTTTGCAATACAGCATTGTTTAATGCAGGCAGTACAGTTAGGTTTAAGGTAATGATTGAATCGCATCCATTAAAATTGACTAAGGTATCATTATAGCTACCACTAGCGGCTAAAGTATGATTATTAAACACTACCGACTTACCATGGCAAATGCTTTGGTTAATACTGTGGGTTGATTTTTGGTTAACGATTAAGTGCAAAGTTAAAATAGAATCACATCCCAAGTAATTTACTAAAGTATCATTATAGTTGCCGCTGGTGGTTAGAGTATTACCATTAAATACTACCGAGTTGCCATTGCAAATGCTTTGGCTAATGGTATTTGTTGATTTTTGGTTAACGATTAAGTGCAAAGTTAAAATAGAATCACATCCTAAGTAATTTACTAAAGTATCATTATAGTTGCCGCTGGTGGTTAGGGTATTACCATTAAATACTACCGAGTTGCCATTGCAAATGGTTTGATTGATAGTATTAGTTGATATAGGATTAACAGTTAAGTATAAAGTTAAAATAGAATCGCATCCTATATGATTTACTAAAGTATCTTTATAAGTACCACCTGTGGTAAGTGCATGTCCGTTAAAAGTATAAGCACTGCCACTGCAAATAGTTTGAAAATCAAAACCAGTAGATTGAGGCAATACAGTTAAATTTAAAGTAATAAATGAATCGCAAGCCATTGAATTAACCAATGTATCTAAGTAAATGCCGCTTTGTGTAAGTGATTGTCCGTTAAAAGTATAAGAGCTATTATTACAAATGGTTTGATTATCCGTAAAAGTAGAAGCCTGATTTCTGGTTAATTTAATCGTGTTGCTTGTTGCAATGTATAATGTTGCACAAGTATTATTTGCATTTAGTTCGCAAAAAATAGAGTCGTTATTCATGAATGTATTGTCATAAAAAATATTACTACTAGTTTGTTGAAGTAGAACGTTATTTACATAAAAAGTGTACATAGGTGAGCTTCCAGGATTAACACCTGTAGCTGTAATCGTTATATATGAACCAGCACAACTAGAAGTAGAATTGGTACTAATGGTAACAGATGGTGTAACAAAAGCAATACAACCATATTTTGCTACATAGTAAGATCCCCCTGAATTTGTAAAATTACCTGCCGCATAAATATTGCTGTAAACATCAGCACAAACAGTATTAATATCATTGGTTGCACCTAAGCTATTGATACTACCCAATTCAGACCAGTTTGTTCCATCCCATTTTCCAACCACACTTCTTCCTGCATGATTAAATGCTGCAATAATATTTCCATTAAGGTCTCTGAATATACTTTTTATAGAAGTAGCATTAGGGAATAGTGTACTGTCGCCAGAAGTGTTTACACTTACAATGCTATCCCAAGTAGGGTTTTTGAAATGCGCTACATATTTTTTTCCTGAGCCATTAGTAAACAATCCTGCTACATACACATCATCACCTAGTGTGTTGAATTTAATATCAATACCATTAATAGTGCTATCGGCGGCTAATGGCATAAAATTAATTGGTGAATAAACTTCGCCCCAACCTGCACCAAGATAACCACCACATTCAGCCACATATCTATACCCATTAATATTTGTAAAATCACCTGCTGCATAAAGATTACTTTGTTGGTCAACACGAAGAGTATAGATAGGTCCATTCGCAGCCAAATTATCTACACCACCTAACTCAATCCATGATGAGCCATCCCATTTAGCTACATAATGATTGCCGCTCAAATTAGTAAAGTTGCCTGCTGCATATACATTGCCAGCAACATCAACACAAATGGAATTAATAGCACCATTAGCCGATAAGCTATTTAATCCTCCCAATTCGCTCCATGTTGTACCATCCCATTTGGCCACATAATACATACTACTTAAATTTGTAAAACTTCCTGCTGCATATATATTGCCTGAACCATCAATGCAAATACTATTAATAGCACCATTAGCCGATAAACCATTCAATCCACCAACTTCGCTCCAAGCAGTGCCATTATACATTGCCACATAGTGTTTATTATTGGTGTTCGTGAAATTACCACCTGCATACACATTCCCAGAACCATCAGATGTAGTAAAATAAATGGGGGCATTAAACCCTGTAGTTCCCAATTGGCTCCATTGAACTTGGGCAGATGAAACTGAAGCAATAAATAGTAAAGTGATTACTATAAGTAAGGAAAAGTAATTTTTTTTCATTCTTTAATTTTTAAAAAAATTTAGTTAAATAAAGTTAAGCCTGCAAAAGTAAATCATGAATGTTTCAATTTTTCAACAAATTTCGTTTTATCTTACAGGTTCAATGTAATGTTTTTTTCTAACTTTAACCCAACAAAAATGTTCCAACTCGTACTCGTTTGGGGCTTAGCCATACGTATAGCCAACGAGTATGCAAGCGGAATCCCGAGTGTTCGGGACGTCTATGCCGAATAAATAAAAACTTCCTATTAGCAATGGCATTATAAAAATCAGCGTTAAGATTTTTTAAAACAGTTGCGCTGTATTCACAAGCAAAACTGTTCGAAGTCAGCCGCCATAAACTTTAATTCAAAGCCCAAACCTATCTCGGCTGACAAGTTTTTTGCTTGGCGCAACAGTTTTGAAAAATTAGCCGATTTTTATACAGCCTTGTTCCGAACGTTCGGAATTTTGTTTCTTTTTTCATCAAGGAAAAAAGTTAAGAATACTTTCCAGCTCGTCCTCCCAGTAGCCAAGCAATTGCATAGCCAACAAGTATGCAACAAGTTTCCCGAATGTTTGGGATGTTTCCAACAAATATTTCATAATTCAATCGCAGCGTATATCCCAAAGCAGATTTATAATTATCCTTGAATCTATATGTCAATTCTAAATCCCGTTTACACAATCTAATTTATACTACCAACCAATACCCATCGATGTTATGGGCATCCAAGTAAAATTGGGTAAAACCAAAAAAACAATTATCCAGCTAATACCATAACCAACCCCATAATTCAAAGTTTGTAGTAGCTTATTTTCATAAACAAAAATCACCTATAAAGTAAACTAGGTATATTATAAATCATCACAACAAAAAGCCCCGATAAATTTATCGGGGCTTTTTTCTTTGCAAGAATAAGAGAAATTACTTTTTCTCGTTTGATGGAGCTGCAGGTTTAGCATCTGTAGCACCTTTTTTGCAACAAGATTTTCCTTCAGAAGCACCTTTTTTGCAACAAGCACCACCTTTAGTACATTCGTGTTTTGCACCTTTTGCATCTTTATCGCAAGCATTAGCCACTAATGATGATGAAGCCAAGAACAATGCGAAAGCTGATAATAACAATGTTTTTTTCATGATAAATATTAATTTTTGAATTGTAAATTTATAGAACAAATATGGATTAAACAAGTTTTGCTAAAACGGTTTTATTTCCTTTAACAACTTCGTTTAGGCTAACATCTATTTTTGTACCAATAGGAAAAAAAACATCTACCCTACTACCAAATTTTATAAAACCAAAATCGTTGCCATGTATTACTTTATCGCCTGGTTTTACATAGCAAATAATTCTTTTAGCCAATGCACCAGCAATTTGTCGCATTAATATTTCTGTTGTTCCATTACTAATTACAACCGTATTTCTTTCATTTTCGGTAGATGATTTTGGATGCCAAGCCACCAAATATTTGCCTTCGTGATATTGTACATATTTTACTTCGCCGCCTATAGCACAGCGATTTACATGCACATTAGCTGGCGACATAAATATAGATACCTGCAATCTTTTATCTTTAAAATATTCGGGTTCAAATACTTCTTCAATCACCACCACTTTACCATCGCATGGCGATACTACATAATTTTCGGGCACATCAACCGTACGAGTTGGGTTTCTGAAAAAAGAAGAAATGGCAAGCCAAATAATTGCTGAAACCAAAGCAACGATGCACATTGTACAAGTATCGTGTATCAAAAATTTAAACAATAATAAATTGATAATTGTCAAAATAATAAACAATCCTGCTACTTCTTTTCTGCCTTCTTTGTGTATGTAATTCATTAAATAAAATGGATTAAATAAAAATTTAAAAACCGAAAGTACACTTTTACACCAAATTGAAAAATAAAATGTGATAGTAAAATTTGCGGCTTATCGTTTTTTTATATTTTTGTATTCTTCCGAAACTAAAATAGTTGTACTATTCCAATTTCGGTTTAATATATATTTTAATTAAAAAAACTTAATAAACAACAATCATCTTACATGGATATAATTTCAATAGTGCTATTAGTAGCTGGGGCTGTAGTAGGAATAGGCGTAGGCATTTTTGCAGGCAAATCAATCTTTTCAAAATCATTTAATGCACAAAAAGAGCAAGCCGAAAAAGAAGCAACATTAATTTTAGAAAATGCTAAAAAAGAATCGGAAAATTTAAAAAAAGAAAAATTGTTGGAAGCCAAAGAAAAATTTCAACAAACAAAATTAGAGCAGGAAAAAGAAATTCAACAAAAATTAAACAAGGCTGATGAACGTGAAAGAACGTTAAAACAAAAAGAACAATCATTTAGCCAAAAGATTGAAAACGCTACCAAAAAAGAACAAGAATTAGATGCTTTAAAAGACAACATGAAGCATCAATTAGAATTGGTAAATGAAAAGAAAAGCCAATTAGATAAATCGCATGAAAGCATGGTTAAAACTTTAGAAAAAGCAGCAGGAATGAGCGCTGTAGATGCTAAAGCACAATTAATGGAATCGTTAACCAGCGAAGCTAAATCTGCCGCATCATCGCATATAAAAATTATAATGGATGAAGCCAAATTAACGGCAAATAAAGAAGCCAAAAAAATTATTATTCAAACCATTCAACGCACCGCACAAGAACATGCAATTGAAAATTCGGTAAGCACCTTTCAATTAGAAGGCGATGATATGAAAGGGCAAATTATTGGTAGAGAAGGCAGAAATATTAGAGCTTTAGAAGCCGCAACAGGTGTTGAATTTATTGTAGATGATACGCCCGATACGATTATTCTTTCATGCTTCGACCCTATTAGAAGAGAGATTGCACGATTAAGTTTGCAACGATTAGTTACCGATGGTCGTATTCATCCAGCTCGTATTGAAGAAGTGGTTGAAAAAACTAAAAAACAATTTGAAGACCAAGTGGTTGAAATAGGCGAACGTACTTGTATCGAATTAGGTATTCATGGTTTACATCCCGAACTAATCAGAATGGTGGGCAGAATGCGTTACCGTTCATCATACGGACAAAATTTATTACACCATAGTAAAGAAGTGGCAAACATGTGTGCTGTGATGGCAGCCGAATTGGGCTTGAATCCAAAATTAGCAAAACGTGCAGGTTTATTACATGATATAGGTAAAGTACCCGATGTTGAACAAGAATTATCGCATGCATTATTGGGTGCAAAATTGGCGGAACAATACAACGAACATCCAAGTATTGTAAATGCAATTGGTGCTCATCATGATGAAATGGAAATGAAATTTGTTATTTCACCCATCATACAAATTTGCGATAGCATAAGCGGTGCACGACCAGGTGCACGACGTGATACTTACAATCAATACCTTCAACGTATTAAAGATTTAGAAAACTTAGCAATGAGTTTTGATGGTGTTGAAAAAGCATTTGCAGTACAAGCTGGTAGAGAACTTCGTGTAATTGTAGAAGCTGCAAAAATTGATGATAAATTAGCCGAACAATTAAGCTTTGATATGAGTCAAAAAATAATGAACGAAATGCAATACCCAGGGCAAATTAGAGTAACCGTGATTAGAGAAACCAGAGCTGTAAATATTGCTCGATAAAAATCATTTGATAAAAAAAGGCTGCAACTTTTATAAAGTGCAGCTTTTTTTAGTTTTTGTACTTATTAAACTGATGATATACTTTTATTGTTTTCAAATTTAAGAGTAAGTAATTCGAAAGTAATTTTTACCCAAACCAATATACAAGGCAAGGCTTTTAAATTATAAGGTGTTACTATTTCATCACGTATCAATTTTGGAAATATATCGGTAGGCGATAAGCAAGTAAATATCATTACGCTGGCAAACAATACATAATCTAACCACATCATTTTTTTTGAAAATAAATATAGCATAGCACCTGTTACTGCTATTATAAACGTAGGCGATTCACTTCGATGATTAAAAATAACTATCCAGATAGCAATAGCACAAAAATAATGCACTCTAAATATTTCATTTTTAAATTGCTTACATCTTAGCAACGGAAGCAGCAACAATACAACACCTGGCAACAAAATATAAAGTTTATTAAATTCAGATTTTAATACAATATAAAACTGATTATAAACCGACATACCTACCGAAAATTTTTCGTCTTGCTGTAATAGTACATACCAATTGTGATATTGATTTGTAAGCGCTGAAAACGAAATAATAATTAATGGCATCAGCACAAAAATTAAAACGCAAAGCCCAGTAAGAATGGTATTTTTTATTTTTTGAGGATAAAATATTAAAAGCAGCAAAGCTACTATACCAAATATTTTAATAAAAAAAGTAGCTACTATACAAATGATAACTAACCAAAATTTATTTTTTTCTGCCATAGCAAAAGCCATACACAATAACCCTATAATTAATGCATTGCTTTGTGAATTATGCAATGCTGTCATCAATTCAAAGCTAGCAAAAAACAAAATTAAATTTTTTTGTTTGCGATTTAAAAAATCCATTTTTTCGATAGCAAACAAAAGCAACAATGCATTTACCACATTCCAAATCAATAAGCCAAACCAATCAGGCAAATAAGATAACGGTGCAAACCATACAGCAAATGTTGGCGAATATTTGTATAAATCAAAATACTCATCTACATACTCAATGTATAAATTGGTATTATTTGATAAATGAAAAAACGATTGTTTGAATATTACATAATTATTATAATCAGCATATTTTAATGCAAAATTATGCTCGGCTACAATGCTTATAATAGTAGCAATGCAAGCCATCGCACAATAAATGATTACATTAAAATATTTATTATTGAAAAAGAAATACTTCATAGCTGCCAATAATTTATTTAACCCCACTACTTCCAAATCCACCTTCGCCACGTTGGGTTTCAGTAAGTATATTTACTTCTTGCCAGTTGATGGTTTCGTGTTTGGCAATTACCATTTGTGCAATTCTATCGCCACTTTCAATGATTTGATTTTCGGTAGAAAGATTAATCATGGGCACACAAAGTTCACCACGATAATCGCTATCAATTGTGCCTGGAGTGTTTACTAGTGTTAAACCACGTTTTATGGCTAATCCGCTACGGGGGCGAACTTGAGCTTCATAACCCAAAGGCAACTCGATGAATAAGCCTGTAGGAATTAATTTGCGTTCTAATGGTTTTAGTTCGATTTTTTCAGAAAGAAAAGCACGTATATCTAACCCTGCTGCGCCTTTGGTTTCGTAAGCAGGTAATGGATTATTCGATTGATTAATTATTTTTATTTGCATCGAAACAAAAGTAAAACTTTCAAGAAGAGAATTAAATTTGTAACCACATAAAATCTTGATGAAGTATCTTTTTCTTTTTATTGTTGCAATAATGTTGATGCAGATTAATAATTCTGCAAAGGCTCAATCATTACAGAAAGAATTGGCGAATACAATTTGGATGAAGAAAGGGAAAAAAGTTATTGTTTATGAAAAATGGAATGATGTTCCAAAAGAAGACAATTTTATTGGAGTCTATTTTAAAAATGATACAGGTTTTGTTCTAGTTGATAATTTTATTGTAAAAACCGACTCTACAACACATGATTTTATTGAAGATTTTTTCTATAAAACGTATAAAAAAAATATTTACCACGTTTATTATGATAGTAGAATACTCAAGTCCCATGAGTTCGGTTACATGTCAATTAAATTGAATAAAAAGAAGAACAGGGTTGTTATAAAACTTTATCAAGGGTTCTTTAATTATAAAAATAAAATTGCATATGAAAGATTGAGATTACAAAAAGTTTCAAAGATTGAGTTGGAACATTTGTAATCATTTCTAACTTCAATCAACCCCAACCATACAGCGTAAAAGGAAATAAACTTTGTGCCTCTGTTTTCTCTGTGGTGAAAAACAAAAATCCACTTATACAATAATAACATTTGATTAGGCTCAAAGCAATTCTTACATTTGTTTCGTAAAAATTAATTCATGAGCGACAAACCAAAAGAACCAATCAAAAAAATCACCGATTCAGGTATTGAAATAAAAGAGTTGTATAATGCTCTTCCTGAAAATTTTAATGCGGCTGAAAAGCCTGCTGAATACCCATTTACAAGAGGGGTTCAAAAAACAATGTATCGCGAACGCTTTTGGACAATGCGACAGTATGCAGGCTTTAGTACTGCCGAAGAATCGAATAAGCGGTATCATTTCTTATTAAGCCAAGGCACAACAGGTTTGAGTGTGGCTTTTGATTTACCTACGCAAATCGGCTATGATAGCGACCATGCGCTGGCTGATGGCGAAGTGGGAAAAGTGGGTGTTGCCATTGATTCGTTAAAAGACATCGAAATTTTGTTTGACGGAATAAAATTGCAAGACATCACCACCTCAATGACCATCAATGCTTCGGGGTTTATTTTGTTGGCAATGTATATTGCGTTAGCAAAAAAACAAGGCGCAGATTTATCACAAATTAGTGGAACAATCCAGAATGATATTTTGAAAGAATACGCTGCTCGTGGCACTTACATTTATCCGCCGAAACCAAGCATGCGAATCATTACTGATATTTTTGAATATTGCAGTACGGATTTACCAAAATGGAATACGATTTCCATCAGCGGTTATCATATTCGTGAAGCAGGAAGTGATGCAGTGCAAGAGTTGGCATTTACTTTAGCTAATGGCAAAGCTTACTTGAAAGCCTCATTGGACAAAGGTTTGGACATAAATGTGTTTGCTAAGCGACTATCTTTTTTCTTCAATGCACACAATAATTTGTTTGAAGAAGTGGCGAAGTTCAGAGCCGCAAGACGAATATGGGCAAGCATTACAAAGGATTTAGGCGCAACAGATGCGAAAGCACAAATGTTGCGATTTCACACACAAACTGGTGGTAGCACTTTAACAGCGCAACAACCTGAAAACAATATCATTCGTGTTACGATGCAAGCATTGGCTGCGGTGTTGGGCGGCACACAATCCTTACACACCAATGGTTTTGATGAAGCATTATCATTGCCAACCGAAAAAGCTGCACGAACTGCATTGCGTACACAACAAATTATTGCCAACGAAAGTGGCGTTGCAGATACGGTTGACCCATTGGCAGGAAGTTTTTTTGTGGAAAATTTAACGACTGAATTAGAAACTGCTGCATGGAAATTAATTGAAAAAATTGATGCTATGGGCGGCTCTGTTGCAGCCATAGAACAGGGTTTCATTCAAAATGAAATTGCACGAAGTGCTTATGAATATCAAAAGAAAATTGAGCGGAATGAAAAAATAATTGTAGGCGTAAATAAATTTCAGGCAAAAGAAGAAGCGCAAAATGATTTGTTTAAAATTGATGAATCAGTTCAAAAATATCAAATCGAAAAACTGAAAACAGTAAAAGCAAATCGTGATAATGAAAAAGTAAAACAGCTTTTATCGAAATTAGAATCGGTGGCTCGAAGCTCCGAAAATCTGATGCCTACTGTAATTGAATGTGTGGAAGCTTATGCGTCATTGGGCGAAATTGCAGATGTATTAAGGAAAACTTATGGGGAGTATCAAGGATAGTATTTTATAAAGAATAGAAAAAATTATATAATAACATCAAATGTAAATGTTTGAATTTTGATGCAACAATTAAAACATTTACAAATGAAAAAAATACTACTAGCTTTTTCTTGCGCTATTCTTTTATCTGCAAGTGCTATAGCACAAGTTACACCCGAAATTAGCTCATGGATTTTAAATACAACTAGCGCCACTGGTTACAATAGTTTACCCAGCAATTGTCAACAAGTACAATATTCAACTAACTATGTGTATGTAAGCTGTAGCTGTATTCCAGGCTATTCAATTGGTCCTTGGACAGGCAATCCAAACACACCAAGCAATCAAAACTTTGTGTACAAAATACCACGTAACCCAGTAGCAACAACTGGAACACCGACCAATGTTGGAATGGGTCATATAGGTGTTTGGAAAAATGGTGTATCAATTTTTAATGTATATGATGGCTATTGGTGGAATACTTCGACTAATTCTTGGAGTGGTACACCTGGTCCAGGTACACATGCTTGGAACAGAAATGCCTACATATTTGAAGCCGTTAGTTTTGATAATTGCTTGGGGCATCCACAACAACAAGGTGAATACCACCATCATGTAAGTCCAAATTGCTTGTATAATCAAGCAGATAGCACACATCATTCGCCAATTATTGGTTATGCATTTGATGGCTTTCCTGTTTATGGGGCTTATGCATATACCAATATAAATGGAACGGGTGCAATTAAAAGAATGAAAAGTAGCTATGTGTTAACCACTGCAACTACAAGAACAAATGGTCCAGCGGTAAGCACAGCAAATCCATTGGGAGCTGCTTGCGAAGATTATATTTTTACACAAGGCGCTGGCGATTTAGATGCTCATAATGGTAGATTTTGTAAAACACCCGAATACCCAAATGGTATTTATGCTTATTTTGTAACAATTGATGCTACATTGAAACCCACGTTTCCATATACTTTTTATGGTACTTATTATGGTGTAGTTGAAACCACAAATGTTGGAATGGGTTCTGGGCATGCTTCTCCTTCAGAACAAGTTACAACTTATATTCCTGATTCAACAGCCGCAGGATTAACTGAAGCTGATTTGAAATTAGATTTTATGATAATGCCAAATCCTGCAAGCACTATGTTGCATGTATTTATTCAACCCATATTTGCTAATGATTTTACAATTGATATTTATGATATGATGGGTAGAAAAATGATAAGCAGAAAAAATGTTCACCCAACGATTATCGAAAGCCTTGATGTAAGCTCATTGATGGCTGGCAGTTACATTGTAAGAGTATATAATAATACCATTAAAACCGAACAAAAAATTATAATTGAACGATAGAAAACTTATTTTTTGTTGTACTTTCAATTATTGTATTTGTTTTCAGATAATTTCTAAATTTATTTTTGAATACAGCCAGTTGGGTTTCTTTCCATTTTATTTTGGCAATGTATTTAAAATACTTTTACTATGAATAACTAAATTTTTAGAACATAGCCGTTCAAATAATTGTGTTTATTTTTCGTTAGCATTAATGATGTATATTTTTTTGATGGTTAATTATTAGTTCATCATTATTTACAACTACTTTTGTTGTATTAAAATGTACTTTCTTTATCGGTATTCTAAAAATAATTTATGCTTAAATTCATTGCTTCGTTATCAGTATTATGTTGTATAGTGTTTGTTTCTATGGCGCAAGGCATAGTACCCAATTCTACCAATAATACTATTTTGCCTACTGCTGCCACCTATAAAAAGATGGACTACTTTCATCTTGAAGCTTCATGGCTTATGTTACTTGATAAACCTGATAGTGTAAAAGTAAAAGCATTGTCGCATAGCTTTAGTGCTTATTTAAGCTACCCAATGCAAATTGGTAAATCCCATTTTAATTTTACGCCAAGCATTGGTGTATCGGTTGATAATATTTATACTAATAGCAAAGTAAAATTGGATACTGCCAGTAAATTATATCTATCACCCATTACCTCGGGAACAAGTTATAAGATTAATAAACAAACCTATGGTTATTTAACAGCACCTATTACATTAAATTATTTTTCGAGCAATGATAAAAATGGTAAAGCTTGGAAAGCTTCATTAGGCTTACGATTTAATATGCTTGTAAACAGCCATACTAAATATAAAGGCAATGACGATAAAGGTATAGCCGAGAAAATAAAAACATTTAATATTCCATACACTAATAAATATAGAGTAGATGCCTCTTTTACGATAGGATATGATTGGATTTATTTAACAGCCAATTATAGTCTTACTAATTATGTGGCTACAGGTAAAGGATTGCAATATCATCCATTTAATATTGGTATTGGAGTGGTTGGATTTTAATACACACGTTGAATAATAATTCAAAACATATTGCTGAAGCCGATTTAATTTATCAACTAAAAGCCCATAACGAAGCGGCTTTCAATTATCTATACAATAATTATTCAAAGGCATTATATGCTGTAATATACCAAATATTACAACAGCAAGATCTTAGCGAAGATGTATTACAAGAAGCCTTTATAAAAATATGGAAAAACGTATTGCAATACGATGCTACTAAAGGTACATTATTTACTTGGATGCTTAATATTTGTAGAAACCAAGCCATTGATAAAACCCGAAGCAAAATTTACAAAAACAATTTACAGAACCAAAGTATTGAAAACAACGTAAGTGTTTTTAATCAAATTGATAATGCTTTTAAACCCGAACATATTGGTTTACAAAAATTAAAGGATAGTTTAGACCCAAAGTATAGAGAAATTATTGATTTGATTTATTACAAAGGCTATACACAGCAAGATGCTGCCGAACATTTACTGTTGCCATTGGGTACTGTGAAAACAAGATGCAGAGCAGCATTATTAGAATTAAAAAAAGTATTTAACAATTAAAAAATAGATAAGCGTTGTTTTAAACATGACACCTAACGAATTAATTGATAGCGGATTATTAGAACTTTATATTTCGGGTACTTTGCCCGAAGATAAAGCCCAGCTAGTGGCTGCCACCGCTTTGCAATATAAGGAAGTAGAGGATGAGATAAAACGTATAGAAGCTACTATTATTGCTGCTTTAGAAAATGAAAAACATCCTATTTCGGCAAATGTTAAAAACAATATTTTTGCAGCTATCAATATCATTAATACGGATACTGAACAACTCAAAGTTGTTCCTCTTCGTAGCTTTACTATGGTAAATTGGGCAGCGGCGGCTATGATTGTTTTGTTAATTGGTGCTACACTTTTTATTGTTGAAATAAGCCATCAAAAAAATGAGCTAAAGGCGCAGCAAACACAAATACAATTAGATGTAGATAATCTGAAAACTCGATTATCTTTTTTACAAACAGCGTCAAATAAGGCTGCCGAAGATATGGCAGTATATCGTAGCCATGATTATAAAAAGATAGTGATGATGCCTATATCAGATACTAATCATAAAATGGCATGTGTTTATTATAACCCTATCACACATAAATTATATGTAGATAACTGTGGGTTGCCTAATCCTGGCAATGACAAAACCTATCAATTATGGGCAATGAAAAATGGTAAGCCTACCAGCGCAGGATTATTTGATACAGAAATGTACAACCATGGATTGCAAGCATTTGCTGATGTAGATGGTGTTGAATCATTTGCTGTAACTATTGAAAATAAAGGCGGCGCAACCTTACCTACCCTTTCAGCTTTGCAAGTGGCTGGTAATATTTAGGTGTATTATTTCTAAAAAAAATCAATTAAGAATTTATAAAAACTATAAGATGATACTACAGAAAATGGACGCTAAAATAAATTTGTAAATAAGGCATAACTTTACAATAAATAAAAAAGCCTAGTGTTTTGATTAACACTAGGCTTTTTTAATTTTGTAGAAACAATAATTTAGATGAAGCTCATTTATGTATTTTTTATTTTATTACTAACATCGTGTAGTATTTTCAAAAAAGATAAGCTACCCAGAATAGACGAACCTACTGCAAGATTTGTAAACACAAAATGGATGCTGTCGAAAATAAATGAACAAACCATCAACGTTAATTTTGAAAAACCTACCTACATAAAAATAGTAGATGATAAAAGTTTTAAAGGCTATGCAGGTTGTAATCAAATTTGGGGTATTTGCAAACAAATGAATACAGCAGTTCAATTTTCAAATATTGGACGTACGAAAATTCGCTGCGAAAATATGACAATCGAAAACCAATTAATAAGCACTCTCCAACTTGCCAATGCCTATTTAATTTCGGGTAATAAATTGCAGATGCTTACTAATGATGGAAAAATTATTCTACAATTTCAGGCAATCGAAGAAAAAAAATAAACGTATTTCACATTAAGTATAGTGCTGCTATTGTCTTAAAAAAACTTTGCGTCTTTCCCGTCTTCGTAGTTAATATTCTCTAAATTTGCACTTCAATTTTCAATGAACAATTCATTTATTTCTTCCAGCAAAAAACTCGGCATCTTAGGCGGCGGACAGCTCGGCAAAATGTTGTTGCAATGCACCAACACTTGGGATGTATTTACCAAAATATTAGAACCATCAGCCGATTCGGCTTGTAAAAATTTGTGCAACGAATTTACACAAGGCAGTTTACACGATTATAAAACGGTGTACGATTTTGGAAAAAATTGCGATGTGCTAACCATCGAAATTGAGCATGTAAATGTGGATGCTTTGAAACAATTAAAAGCCGAAGGTGTGATTGTTCATCCAAACCCGATGGCGTTAGAAACCATACAGGATAAAGGTTTGCAAAAAGTATTCTATCAAAAAAATAATTTTCCCACTTCTGAATTTGTATTGTGTGAAAATAAAAACGAAGCATTTGCAGTAGCCGAAAAATGGAATTTTGAAGCCGTGCAAAAAAGCCGAAAAGCTGGCTACGATGGCAAAGGCGTTTATGTTTGTTCCTCAAAAAATGATGCAGAAAATTTGATGGATTTGCCTTGTGTGATGGAACGAAAAATAAAAATGAAAACTGAAATTGCGGTCATCGCATCACGAAATGAAAACGATGAAGTGCGCTGCTATCCTGCGGTGGAGATGGCTTTTCATGATGGCGCAAATATGCTCGACCTACTTTTATTTCCTGCACAAATTGAAACTAAAATTGAAGAGCAAGCCGAAACCCTTGCTACACAATTGATTCGAGCATTTGATATTTGTGGCTTATTGGCCGTAGAATTTTTTGTGGATGAAAATAATCAGTTGCTCATCAATGAAGTTGCACCACGACCACACAACAGCGGACATCAAACAATTGAAAGCAGTATCACGTCGCAATACGAGCAACATCTTCGTGGCATTTTAAATTTACCTTTGGGAAGTACAAAAATAAAAATGCCATCAGCAATGGTCAACCTGCTGGGTGCAAGCGGCTTTGACGGCGATGTGTATTACGAAGGATTAGAAAACTGTTTGAAAAAAGAAGGCGTAAAAATTCATATTTACGGCAAGAAAAAAACAAAACCATTTCGCAAAATGGGTCATGTAACCGTTTTGCACAACGATATTAACGAAGCAAAAAAAACAGCACAATGGGTAAAACAAAACATCACAGTGAAAAGCCTTTAGTGGGCATCATCATGGGCTCTGATAGCGATTGGAGCGTAATGCAAGCCGCTTCGGAGTTTTTAACTTCGCAAAATATTGCGCACGAATGCACCATTGTATCAGCGCATCGCACACCGCAACGCATGATGGAATATGCTGCCACAGCCCATTCCAAAGGATTGAAAGTGATTATTGCTGGTGCAGGTGGCGCAGCACATTTGCCCGGCATGGTAGCCAGTTTAACGCCATTGCCAGTGATTGGTGTTCCTGTAAAATCGAGCAATTCGTTAGATGGTTGGGATTCTATTTTATCTATCTTGCAAATGCCCAATGGTGTGCCAGTGGCTACTGTGGCGTTGAACGCTGCAAAAAATGCAGGCATTTTAGCTATGCAAATTTTAGGAACGCAAGATGAAAAACTAATGAAGAAAATGATTGTTTATAAAGAATCTTTGAATGCAGAAGTGATGACGAAAGTGAAAAATTTTCCAACGAAAAAATAGATGGTGAAAATGTGAAAGTCATCAGTATTCAGTTGGCAGTAGTCAATAAATGCAGATGCAGTAAGGGTTTAAAAATCTAATTGTCTCAAATCTCAATACTAATATCTAAAGTCTATTTTATAAAAATGAAAAACAAAATATTTTTTACAATTGTGCTAACTGTTTTAGCAACATTTATTTTCAGTGTTGTTGAGGCGCAATGCCCTATGTGTGGCGAAGCTGCACGAACTTCATTAAAAGAAGGCAACACAACAGCAACAAGCCTTAATGCAGGAATTTTTTATTTATTAATGGGTCCTTATGTGTTGTTGGGTGCTGGCGCTGTAATTTGGTGGCGACATCGCAAAAAAGTTCAACGCCTTCAATTGTTAAATAATATTGAAGCTTAAAATATTTAAAAAGTACATTCGTTCTACAAATTCTAAAAACAAAAAATTATTTCATGGAAAATAGTGCAAGTCAATATTCGGCAATTTTATTAATGCTTTTTTTCTTATTCGCATTTGTCATTCCGTATGTAGCGTTTTATAAATTGTTTGAAAAAGCAGGAGAGAAAGGCTGGAAAGCGCTGATACCATTCTTAGGAGAATATCAAATGATAAAAATTGCAAAAAAACCAGAATGGTGGTTTTTGATGATTTTCGTACCTGTGATTGGTATTTTTTATGCCATCGGTATCTATTTAGAGTTTATGAAAACATTTAATAAAACTACTTTGAAACATCAGTTTTTATTAATTGTTTTTCCTTTTGTGTATTTGCCTTATGTGGCATATTCTAATAAAACAAAATTTGTTGGGCAAGATTATGACCGACAAAAAAAATCAGCTTCTCGTGAATGGATTGATGCTATTGTATTTGCAGTAGTAGCCGCTACATTAATTCGTACATTTTTTGTTGAAGCTTATACCATTCCTACACCATCAATGGAAAAAACTTTATTGGTAGGCGATTTTTTATTTGTAAGCAAATTAAGTTATGGTCCTCGTATTCCTAATACGCCTATTGCTTTTCCGTTTGCTCATCATACTATGCCTATTATCGGCACTAAAGCTTATAGCGAAATTATTGAATTAAACTATCACCGTTTACCAGGTTTTGGTAGTGTGCAGCGCAATGATGTGGTGGTATTTAATTACCCTATTGAATATAAAATACCACGACCAGTTGATAAACGTGAAAATTATATTAAACGCTGTGTAGGTGTGCCTGGCGATAGCTTAAAAGTAATAAATTCGGTTTTGTACATTAACGGAAAGCCTGCATTTAAAGCACCCGAAGGCGAAATGGAATATTATGTTTTCACTAATGGTTCGGATATTAGCGATGATATTTTAAATGATTTAGGCGTTACAGAATATGGCCCAGTGGGTAATAACACTTATCAAATGTTGCTTACCGAAGAAAAAGTAAAAAAACTCAAAGAGTTGGGCAACATTAAAGAAGTAAGACCAGGTATAAGACCAACACAAACTATTGAAGAGGTTTTATTTCCATACGATACAAAAAAATACCCTTGGAATATTGATAACTATGGCACTATATGGATTCCGAAAAAAGGAGCAACAATAATTTTAGATTCGAACAATATTTGTTTTTATCGAGATATTATTAGCGTATATGAGCATAATACTTTGGCAGTAAATGGTAATCAGTTTATTATAAATGGCAAAGCCACCCATCAATATACATTTAAAATGGATTATTATTGGATGATGGGCGATAACCGCCACAACAGCGCCGACAGCCGCTTTTGGGGATTTGTACCCGAAGACCATATTGTAGGTAAAGCTTGGATGGTGTGGATGAGCTGGGATAGCAATGCTACCAACATTTTTAAAATGATACGATGGAATAGGCTGTTGAGTTTAATTCATTAATTATTTTTAGCCATTTGTTTTTGCACTCGGCTTACCACTATTATACTTAGTTCATATAAACCATATAGTGGCACAGCCACTAAGCCTTGCGTAAACATATCTACTGATGGCGTAATAATGGCCGATAGTACAAGCACCAATACTAAAGCATAACGGCGAAATTTTTTAAGCATGGGCGCATTTACTATACCTATGCGTCCCAAGAACAACATGATAATAGGCAACTCAAAAGATAACCCAGTAACTAATACCATTGAAGTTACAAAATCTACATATTCATCTAATGTGGGTAATAACATTACTTCATCCGATATTTTATAATCAGCTAAAAATGAGATGGAAAAGGGCGTTAGAAAAAAATAACCAAAAGCAGCACCCAATAAAAAAAGGATTGATGAAAAAGCAATTACACTATTGGCTGCTTTACGTTCTTTTGGATGAAGGGCTGGCGATATAAATCGCCAAAGCTCCCAAAATACATAGGGTACAGCTATAATTAATCCTAATATAAAAGATACAGTAATATGCGACATGAATGGCCCCGATAAGGTGCTACTCACTATTTTAAACTTGGGTACAGTGATACACAAATCGGCTATATGTAGCTTAGCACCCAACATACACATCCATTTATACGTAATAAAATCAGATTTTTTTGGCCCAAATAATACAGTATCGAATACAAATGATTTATTGATGAATACAATGATGGCAGCCGTTACAATAGCTACTGCTATTCTAAACAAGTGTCCTCTTAGGGCATCTATATGCTCAAAAAAACTCATGTTTGCTGATTCATTAGTATCATTATTAAATAATCCCATAGCTATTTTTGTATATTTTGCGGCTGCAAAAATGATGAAAAGATTTTACATTTATCAATTAGCTAATAACAATTAACCAGTATTTGCCTATGCTTAACAAAGATATTATTTATGCTGCTTTACACGATGTATCCGACCCTGAAATACCTGCATTAAGTGTGTTGGATTTGGGTATGATTACAGATGTTATTATTACTGATAATGGTGCTTTGGTAAAAATGATTCCTACTTATGCTGCTTGCCCTGCTACTTCGTTTATCAAAAATCATATTCAATCGCATCTTCAACAAACATTTGCTAATTATACTATTCAGGTATTGGTAGAAACTGCTATACATTGGAATACTAATATGATTACCGAAGCTGGTAAACTTAAACTTGCCAACTTTGGCATTGCACCACCTCGAAAACATGAAGGAACGGTAAATGCCGAATTGTTATCGGGGGCAATTTGCCCACATTGTGGTAGCGATAATACCATATTGCGTACTCCTTTTGGCAGCACATTATGCAGAGCCATACAGTTTTGCAATGCATGTAATCAATCATTTGAACAGTTTAAACCATTTGCTGCCGATTAATTTTCGATAATATGATTTGTACAATTACGAGTTATTTTGAGAAAAGAAATCTTCCTTGGCATATAAGACATCAAATTTGGAAAAAAGAGAAGAAGTTTGGAAATCACTACACTCTTTTACAAATCACTCCAGAACTTTTGAAATAACCCGAGTTGTTTGCTTCAATTATCCTTACCCCTGCTGATTTGGGAACTTTGACATATCCATATAGAACACCTCCCAGGTATGACCATCAAAATCTTCGATAGAGCGTTGTTGCATGAAGCCATAATCTCTCATTTCATGCGGTTCGGTGCCGCCAGCTTTCAGTCCGTTGTTCACCATATTATTCACTTCATCCACACTATCCACAGATAAAGAAAACAATGCAGCTAAGCTGGATTTGGTATCTGCAATAGGTTTGGTGGCAAAGCCTGCAAACTTTTCATGCGATAAAATCATGAGGAAAATATTTTCACTCCACACCATACATTTTCCTGCTTCGTCAGAAAATTGAGGATTGTTTGTAAAGCCCAGTGCCGAATAAAATTGCATTGACTTTTCTACATCTTTTACCGCTAAATTGATAAAGATTTGTTTTGGCATTTTGGAAATAATTTGAGTGATGAAGATAGAGGAAAAATGAAAGATGGAAAGTGTTTATAGAGCCATCTTTCAATTTGATTTTACTTTACAATTTTAAAAGTTTGTCAAAAGTTGGTTTTAAAAAAGGTAACATTGATTTAGCAACAAAATGAACTTCGGTACTTAAATATTTAGGTTGATTATTTTCAGCTTCAAAATTATTTTCCGAATGAACTATGGCTTTCTGAAATAACTGTCGATGAATGTCTGAATTAAACCCTCCACCTCCAATTATTTTTGAGTGTACAAATGCTTTGAAACTTTCAGCTTGCTCAATATCCTCTTGAGAAGGCTTTTCGGCATGAAAATGAAAATACAACCACAATTCAAAAGATGGATTACTTTGACTTACTTGCCAATTTTTATTCTTTTGACATGCTTCTCTTAAAAAATCAATTTGCCCATTTTTATTCCATCTATCCGTATCAATCACAAACCAAACCTCATCTCCAAACTCATCACTAAAAGCAAATATGTTGTTGCCAAATTTTGTAGAGGCTGCTTGATACAATTTTGAGGGTGCTGATTCATTGTTTTCAGTAGGGATTGTAATTATATCAATGTTAGAAGAGAACCCCTTGAAGAAGTTAAAATAATTAACCTCCCTGTTTCCTTCACAAAAGATATAAATCTTCTTTACATCTTTATTGACCTCTTCTTTATGGTATATTTTATTCCGGCTTAGCATCGTTGTATTTGTGCCAATTTAAGTCATGTAAATTTCCTAAGAATGGTATGCCTCCATATCTCCCTTTTAGATAATTATTTTCTATATCAATTGTATTATGAACCTTGAAATCACTTAAAGAATAAAGTTTGCTGCTCCCCTGTTGGTCTTTTTCAGTAAACCAAATTTCATCTGGACGTAAAATATCTTGGTCAAGTAAGCTTGATTCATGTGTTGTAAAAATCAATTGCCCTTGAGCTTGTTCATCTAAAGAAAATTTAGAAACAATTTCTTTGATTAAGAGCGGATGAATGCTGCGTTCGATTTCATCTATGATAAAAATCAAGTTTGAATTAATCAATCTTTCTAATACAGGTACATAATCTATCAACCTAATTGTTCCATCGGATTCTTGTGGTAAAGTAAATTCTACCCCATTTCCTGATTCATCTTTATGTTCAGAAATGATTCTTTTTGCTACAATTTGGTTATTTTCTTTTACAAGTGAAATTTGTTCATGAGTTTCATTATGCCATATTGCCACTGGAGAGTTGGGATTCTTGTCAGCAAGAGCAAACTCTTTTTTTAATGAGTTAAAATCAGATTTATCAAAAAACTCTTCCACATTTTTTGTCTCAATCTTTAATCTTGAAATTCCAGTGTTAAATGATTTAATCAATTCATTCGCTAGCGTATTTAGTGATTGAATTGTATCAAAGTTATGTGCTAATCCTTCTATTTTTGTTATAGGAGTAAGAATAAAGAGGATGTTTTCAAACCAATCAAAGGCTTTTTTAGCCAAAACAAATTCCTTGTCATATTTTTTAGCTAAAAATGAAAGCAACAAAGAATTTTTTTCTAAAATTTTTCCTTCTAAAACGGAAGCAAAAAGTACATTTTCTTCTTCCTTTAAATATTCAGAATCAAACTGTATCGTTTGAATATTGTTTTCAATTTCTCTCTTGAAAACTAACTCGTCTGTGCTTTTTTTACTTTCAGCTAAATACTCATAAATAACTTGATTGTTTAAAATTGAAATGGCATAATAAAAAATTATTCCTTCGTAAAAAAACTCAATACTCATTTCAATTGGTTCTCCTTGATTTTTGTTAGATAGTCTGAATTTTTTCTGCTCAATAGTATTGTCAATTTCACCATTCTCAACCATCAATTTAAAAATCTCCATTGCTTTAATTAAATTCGATTTGCCTGAAGCATTGGCACCATATAAAGCAGAGAGACGCAAAACATCAATCCCACTCACATTAACCTTGTGATGAGGTAGGCGTTGAATTTTATTATTAGGAAATAGATTAAATGCTGTTTCTTCTTTGAAAGAAAACAAATTTTTAACCTTAAATTGAATTAGCATTCCGTGAAATTTTCACACAAAGATAAATTATTTCGTTTCAAAAACCAAATAAAGAAAGATTAATCCGCAATTAACGTGAATTTTTCACGTTAATTGCGGATTAGTGAATTGTATTTCTCTCAAACAAAAAAATCCCGAACCACTTTTCAATGATTCGGGATTTTTTGTTGGTCATTTGTCATCGGTCATTAGTAAAATGCAATTTTGTATTCACCAATGACCAATGTCTATTGACTAATGTCTTAGTTCTTCACTCCTAAGAAAGAATAGTTCTTGCCATATTCCATCATCTGGTCGAAGAATGATTTTGGATATTCAACTTTTACATCCGTAATTTTTTCACCGTCCATCACAGGCACTAACTTAGGTTGGATAAATCCTTTATAAGGTTTCAAGCCTAAATGAGAATATCTTTCTAACACTTCTTTCAACAAAGTTTGGTCAACTTTTACACCATAAGTTTCTACCAAATTTTTACCGCCAGCAAAATCACCTTCTGATTTCACACGTTGAATTTCTTTCAATAACTCTCCGAATAAAGTTCTCAATTTTTCGTAGTCATTAATTTTCACGTAAGTTTTTCCATCACGTTTTACAAATTCAATCACGTTATCTTTTTTGCCATGTTCGTAAGCCCATTTAGCATTCAACTGACGATTGCGCATGTGTGCTTCTTCTAAGTTGTCGCCCATTTTCAAACGCGTTAATTGAGAAATCAAACCATTGGTAATGTAGCTGTCATACTCCGCTTTAGCCACATCCATGTTGGGCATCACTCCAATATCCATCAATTTTTTATCCATGATGTAATACAAACCAACTAAGTCAGCACGTGCTTCTTCCAAGCAGCTTGCATAGTTTTTCAAAGTCTTATCTGTTGTTTCAACACCAGGGTTAATCTGCCCCGAAGCATGACCAATACACTCATGCATCGAAGTATGTAAATCGCCACCTAATGCACCATTCTTTTTCACATTTGCAATCACAGCTGAATCATAACCAAATTCATCAAACGCACTTTTCTTAGCACTCATCATGTTGTAAGCATCAATGATGTTAGTTAATGAAACTGATTTGCTGCCATGTTCTTTTCTTATCCATTCAGCATTTGGTAAGTTGATACCAATTGGTGTTGATGGAGCAGCATCGCCACATTCCACAATCACAGTGATGGCTTTACCAGTAATTCCTTTCACTTCTTTCTTTTTGTGTTTGGCATCAATTGGTGAATTGTCTTCAAAATATTGTGCATTACCAGCAATAGCGGCAATACGTTTTGTTGCTTCTAAATCTTTAATGCTCAAGCAACTTTCATAGCTTGCTTTTTTTCCAATCGCATCTAAATACACCTCGATGAAACCATTCGTAATATCTACTCTTGAATCCACATCATTCACCCATGCAATGTTGTAGTCGTCCCAAGTTTTTAAATCACCAGTTTTGTAAAATTCAATTAACTTTTGAAGTGCTAATTTTTGTTTATCATTTTCAGCAAACGGAACAGCTTTTTCTAACCAATACACCATCTTCTCCATTGCTGCACCATACATGCCGCCCACTTTCCAAACATGCTCAACAATTTTACCATTTTCTTTCATGGTTTTGCTGTTCAATCCCCAGCTTGGTGCATTGCCAGCTGATGGCATTTTAGCATAAAAATCTTCCACTTCCTTTTGTGAAACGCCTTCATAAAAATTGTTGCATGATGCTTTGATGTTGTCAATACCCGGACGTAAGTCAACACATTTAGGGTCAACATTTTTATCAAAAATTAATGGTTGAATTCTTTTTAAAAATGCATCTATGTTTTCACCTTCATTCATCGGGAAACCTTTTGCATCGCTGGCTTTAGCAATAGTAGCAAAATATTCTGCTGAACATTCAGGCACAAATTTATCATTGCCATAATGATGATGATTGCCATTGCTGAACCAAAAGCGTCCGCAATAGTCATGGAATTTTTTCCAGTCTTCGCTGTTTTTATCTCCATTATAAGTGCTGTAAATATTCTCTAAAGTTTTACGCAGCAAAATGCCGTTTTTATCTTTTTGGTCATAAATCATATCACGACCACTTAATGCTGCTTCGTATAAATAATACGCCAGCGTTTTTTGTTGTAAACTCAATTCATTGAAACCAGGAATTTGATAACGCAACAATTGCAAGTCGGCAAATTCTTCAGCGCCTACTTCAAAGTTTTCTTCTGCTTTTACAGCTTCTTTGGTTTCGGTTTTAGGTTGATTGTTACACGAAGGCAACGCAAATGTTGAGGCAGCTAACGCTACAGCAATTGACATTCTTTTTATCATTTTTTAAAATTTATTTTTTTAAGTGTAGCAAATGTAATTATAAACATTTTCAACTTATGAAAAATTTTATTGCCAACCACCGCCCAATGCTTTATAAACATTGGTTACAGCGTTGAATTGATTTAATCGGGTTTCTACCAATTCTAATTGTGCATCTAAAGCATCACGTTGGGTCAATAGAACTTCCAAATAATCAGCACGGGCTGATTTGAATAAATCATTTGAAATTTCAATTGACTTGGTTAGCGTTTCTACTTGCTGTTTTTTGAACTCATAAATTTTCTGTTGATTGCTCACATTTGATAATTGCGACGATACTTCAGCAAATGCACTGATAAGCGTTTTATCATAGTTATAAACCGCTTGAATTTGTCGAGCATTTGAATTTTTGTATTCGGCCGCAATGGCTTTGCGATTGATTAATGGTGCAACTAAATCGCCTGCTATCGAAGCCAAAAATGATTCGGGCAAAGTGAAAAGATATTTCGGATTAAAAGTTTGCAAACCGATTTGCGATGAAATATCCAACGATGGATAAAACTCGGCACGGGCAACTTTCACATCTAATTTTGAAGCAGCTAATTCAAATTCAGCCTGACGAATATCTGGTCGGTTCACCAACAATTGCGAAGGCACACCAGTTGCAACTTGCGATAATTGCAAGCTCAATAAGCCACTTGAATCACGGGCAATATGTTGAGGAAATCTGCCTAACAACCTATTCAAATTGTTTTCAGCTTCTTGCATTTTTTGCAACACATCATACTCCAAACTTTGTGAACCCATCACTTCGGCTTCAAATTTTTTCACACCTAATTCGGTTGCAACGCCAGCTTCTTTTTGTGCTTTTACAATTCGCAAACCATCTTGTTGAATTTTGATGGACTGACGAATAATATTTAACTGATTATCTAAAGCCAATAATTCGTAATAAGAATTAGCAACTTCTGCAATCAAATTTGTCAGCACAAAATTTTTGCCTTCCACACTTGCTAAATAGCGATTGAATGCTGCTTTTTTAGCATTGTGTAATTTTTTCCAAACATCCACTTCCCAACTCAAACTCAAGCCCACTGTGTAATTGGGCAACCAATCGGGAACTAATTTGCCTGGTGTAATATCTGCCGAAGCATCGCCTGCGCCTTGACTAGTGTAACGACCAACTTTTTCAACGCCTGCATTTCCAATACCATTTACTTTTGGAAATAAATCACCATGACGTTTCATCACTTCATTTCTGCTGATTTCAATTTCTTGCAAAGTGATAGCCAATTCCTGATTATTTTTTAATGCTGTATCAATCAGGCTGATTAAATTTTTATCAGTAAAAATATTGCGCCATTTAATTTTTGCAATTTCGGTTGAATCATTTTTCAATCCATTGAAAGTGCTCGGGATGCCTTTCTTTTCGGGTGCTTTGGTCAGCTGCGGAATTTTACAACCATTGCCCACCAGCCCAAAAAGAATAACTGTATATATTAAATATGATTTTATGTTTCTCATTTTTGAATGTCAATTTCTTCGGTTAAAGGATTCTCTTCTTCATCTTCTACCATTGGATTTTTCTCTGAAATTTTTGCAAAGAAATAATACAAGCCCGGAATAATTAATACGCCAATTACAGTTCCGAAAATCATTCCGCCTGCGGCTGCGCTACCAATTGTATTATTGCCAATTGAGCCTGGCCCAGTAGCTCTAATCAATGGAATCAAACCAACGATGAACGCCAATGATGTCATTACAATCGGACGCAAACGAGCAGATGCACCTTCAACAGCGGCTTGCAAAGGTGTTTTGCCTTCGGCATGACGTTGTACTGCAAACTCCACAATCAGCACCGCATTTTTTCCAAGAATACCAATGAGCATTACCATCGCAATTTGTGCGTAGATATTATTTTCCAATCCGAAAATTTTCAAGAAAAAGAATGTTCCAAAAATTCCGACAGGAAGCGATAATAAAATTGGTAATGGTAAGATGAAACTTTCGTATTGCGCCGCCAACACCAAATACACGAACATGAAACAGATTAAGAAAATGTAAATTGCTTCATTGCCTCTTTTCACTTCATCGTACGAAATGCCTGCCCATTCAATAAAAAATCCTTTTGGTAATTTTTTTTCAGCCACTTCGTTTACAGCATTAATGGCTTCTCCACTACTATAGCCAGGCGATGGCGAACCACTCACTTCAGATGAATTATACAAATTATGTCGTGTGATTTCGGTTAAACCATAGGTCTTTTCAATTTTCATAAATTCTGAATATGGCACCATTTCACCTTTATCATTTTTGGTGAAGAGTTTCAATAAATCTTGCGGCAATGCTCTGTAACTCGGTAATGCTTGCACCATCACTTTATAGGGTCTGCCAAATTTGATGAAACCTGTTTCGTAATCGCTACCGATTAATGTAGAAAGATTATTCATGGCATCATCAGTACTTACACCTTTTTGCTGGGCAATATCATTATCAACCGAAAGCATATATTGTGGAAAACTTGCGCTGTAAAATGTGAATGCACCAGTGATTTCTTTTCTTTTATTCAGTTCTTCTTGCATGATATTGCTCACTGCTTCCATTTTTTTATAATCGCCTGTTCCGGTTTTATCTAGTAATCGTAATTCAAAACCACCAGCAGCGCCATACCCCGGCAATGCAGGTGGTGGGAAAAATTCAATTTTTGCACCATGAATTGATTTTGCTTTTTCTTCCAATTCTTTCATCACTTCTTGTACCGAATGTTTTCTTTCGCCCCATTCTTTTAAATTCACCAAGCAACTTCCAGCATTCGAGCCTGTGCCTTCAGAAAGTATTTCATAACCAGCCATTGATGAAACTGATTTAATGTCATCCATGCCCATTGCTATTTTTTGCAATTCTTTCGCTACTTGATTTGTGCGTTCTAATGTAGAGCCAGCAGGTGTTTGAATGATAGCATAGAAAACACCTTGGTCTTCATTTGGAATAAATCCTGAGGGCACTGTGGTACTAAAATAATAAGTGCCTACACAGAATAATCCTAAAACTGTGAAAGTCAATACACGACGATTGGCAATTATTCCAACCAAATTTTGATAACGACCAGTGAGTTTTGCAAACCAATTATTAAATTGGTCAATACCTTTTGTAAGAATATTTTTCTTTTTGTGAGTACCATGGTTATTTTTCAAAATCATAGCACACATGGCTGGTGTAAATGTTAAAGCCACAACGCCTGATAAAATAATTGCAGTTGCCATTGTAATAGAAAACTGACGATAGAACACACCAACAGGGCCCGACATAAATGAGATTGGAATAAACACCGAAGCCATTACCAATGTGATGGCAATGATTGCACCACCAATTTCTCTCATAGCTGCTTTGGTTGCTTGTAATGGATTGAGATGTTCTTTTTCCATTTTTGCATGCACTGCCTCTACCACGACAATCGCATCATCGACGACAATTCCAATGGCTAATACTAATGCGAAAAGTGTAATCATGTTCAACGTAATGCCAAAAAGCGACATGAAAAAGAATGCGCCAATCAACGAAACAGGAACTGCCAATGCAGGAATTAATGTTGAACGCCAATCACCCAAGAAAATGAATACTACTATACTTACCAAGATAAATGCTTCTAACAAAGTGTGTAATACTTTTTCAATGGAAGCATCTAGAAATGTGGAAACGTCATAACTTATTTCGTAATGAACACCTTTAGGAAAAGATTGCTTGTTGATTTCTTCCAGCTTGGTTTTAATGTTGCTGATTACTTCACGAGCATTGCTTCCATACGATTGTTTGATAACAATTGCCGCTGATGGTTTTCCATTTAATGTAGAATACAAATCGTAATAAGTGCTACCAAATTCAACATCGGCTACATCTTTCAAATGCACCAATTGCCCATCGGGTAAGCATTTCAGCACCACTTTTTCATATTCTTCTTTCGAAGTGTAACGACCTTTATACTTCAGCACATACTCAAATGATTGCGCTTGTTTGCCCGAGCTTTCACCTAATCTTCCGGGTGATGCTTCAATACTTTGTTTGCCCAATGCATCCATCACTTCATTTGCCGAAATTTTGTAAGCCAACATTCTATCAGGCTTTAACCAGATCCGCATGGAATATTCTCTATTGCCCAAAACATCTGCAAAACCTACACCCGGCACACGTTTTAATTCGGAAAGAATTTTTAAATCGGCAAAGTTGAATAAGAAATTTTGGTCTAAGTCTTTATCATCGCTATACACATTGATGTACATCAACATGTTGGATTCTTCACGAGATATTTTTACACCCTCTCTCACCACCAACGGTGGTAATTTATTGATAACAGCCGCCACACGATTTTGAACATTTACTGCATCAATATTAGGGTCAGTACCTAATTCAAATACCACTTGAATGTTACATTCCCCATCATTACCAGCATCTGAATCGATATATTTTAAACCCGGCACACCATTAATAGCTTGCTCTAATGGAATTACAACTGACTTAATCATCAACTCGGCATTAGCACCTGGATAGTCGGCAATTACGGTTACTTTAGGAGGAGAGATGGAAGGAAACTGTGTGATAGGTAATTTGATTACTGCTAACACACCCAGAAATACAATAATTAATGAAATAACTATTGATAGAACCGGTCTTTGTATAAATCTATTAAACATGGTTTTTTCTGTTAGTTATTATTGTGTAAGTTGAAGATTTGAAATGATTGATTTAGGCTCTTGAAATTTGCAGTTAATTTTTTCGTCTTCTTTCACCAATTGCAAACCATCTACTAAAATTCTGTCATTGGCTTGTAAGCCGCTATCAATCACAAAAATATTTTGCAAGCGATATTTTATTTGCACCATTTTCGATTTAACAACATTGTCTTTATCAATGATATAAACAAACACTTTATCCTGCATTTCATAAGTAGCTTTTTGAGGAATGATGATGGCATTTTTCACAGGCACTTTCATTCGCACTTTACCAGTTTCGCCATGTTTTAATAATAATTCAGGATTCGGGAATTCAGCTCTGAAAGCTATGTTGCCCGTTTCTTTATCAAATTCACCTTCAATGGTTTCTACATTTCCTTTGTGCTTGTGTACATCGCCATTTGCCAAAACCAATTCAACAGTTTCTAAATTTTCTTTCTCCACATTTTTTTTAAAATTCAAATATTCCGCTTCGGGAACATTGAAATAAGCATACATACTTCTGTTGTCAGAAAGTGTGGTAAGCAATGCGCCTTCGTCAATCAAACTTCCAATCTTTAATGGGATACGATTGATTACGCCATCAAATGGAGCTTTGATATCAGTGAATGACAAATGAATTTTTGCTAATTCTAATTCAGCTTTTGCCCCATCTAGTTTTGCTTTTGAAATTTTTAATTCAGCATCTGATACAATGCCTTTTGAATTCAAAGATTGAGTATTTAAAAACTCTTGTTCCGATTGTTTTACTTCTGCATCAGCTTTATACATTTCAGCTTCATAAACCTTCGGCATAATTTTAAATAATGTCTGACCTGCTTTTACAGTGCGACCTTCGTCTACTTTAATGCTTTCTAAAAAGCCTTTTTCTTGCGCTCTTAACTCAATGTTTTTTACCGATTGAATTTGCGCCACATACTCTTTCGTATATGTGGTGTCAATAATCATCGGATTAGTAACTGTGTAAGTAACCTGTTCTTCTTTTTCTGTTTTTTTTGAATGACAACTTGTTATTGCAATCATCAAAGCCAATGCTGGAATTAAAAATTTATTCATTTTTTCGAATTGATTTGAATTTGATTTTATTGTTTAATCGGTTAAGATAAACTGTTATTAATGAAGATGAAAGTTGCTAATGTTTTTCAATCTAAAATATTAGCCGAGGCAAATTTGCGCCTTACGAAAGTTAAAATTCTAAATTCTGAAATTGGAATGCAGAACGTGAAATAATACTTTAGGGCCTGTAGATTGATTGCCAAAATTTTTATCCGAAAATGATAATTCAGAAAGATGTAAAAAAATAGAATTGGAGAGGTTTTCAAAAACTGAAGAACAAACTTTGCGCTTTTGAACAAAAAAATCATCGTCATCATTTTCATCATTGATTACATCAACACAAAAATCAGCATTATGGTGCGATGCAGTTGAAACAATAAAGCACTGCTGCCAATTT
Source organism: Bacteroidota bacterium (assembly GCA_046051225.1). Taxonomy (GTDB): domain Bacteria; phylum Bacteroidota; class Bacteroidia; order Chitinophagales; family CAIODY01; genus CAIODY01. The sequence goes on from JBJOOR010000003.1 coordinate 79,122, forward strand.
GTATCAATAGTTGAAACTTTTTTCATACCACCAAAATCATTTAATGTAGAATGAAAAAACGATAAAGCAAAAATAAAGCAGATAGCTATTGCATTCATAACTGATACAAAGAAAAAGAAAACAAAGCAACATTCTATTCTATTAAACAAATATTAACTTTTTTATAATGCTAGTTAATTGTTGTTTACGCCCATTCCAAACAATGCAAAATCATATTTCACAGGGTCGTTAGCATCAAATTGTTTTAATATGGCTGTTAATTCTACTGCTGTTTGCCAATCGTTTTGTGGTCGATTTATCAAATCTAATTTTCTAGCAATATTGCTTACATGCACATCTAAAGGACAGATTAAATCTTTAGCTTTTATTTGTTTCCAAATTCCAAAATCAACTTTTTTATCATCTCTTACCATCCATCGCAAATACATACATAGTCTTTTACATGCCGATTTTTTATCGGGCGTTGAAATATGTTTTCGGGTACGCTGTGGTACAAATTCGTCATCAAAAAATTCAAGGTAAAAATCTTTTAAACCTTGTTCAATATTAAATTTATTTTTTATAGAATGTTTAATGAAAATATTTTCAAGCGAATTATGTTTGATTAACAATCGTTGTAAAGCTGAAATAAAATATAATAAATCGGTGGTGTTGAAAGTACGATGCACAAAGCAATTCATTCGCTTTAAATCTTTATCTGTATGATGTAAAATAAATTCATGAGGTTCATTATTCATAAGCTGCATTAGCTCATTCGATTTATTTATAATCGTAGTTCTATTGCCCCAAGCAAATGTGGCAGCAAATAATCCAGCTATTTCAATATCTTGTTTTTTGTTGAATTGATGTGGGATGGAAATAGGGTCGGAAGCAATAAAATTTTTATTGTTTAATTTTTCAACCGCAACATCTAACAGCATTTTTATTTCGTCTCGATTCATCATATAACGTGCAAATTAAAAATATACTTCAACATCATATTGCAAAACATTAAGTTTGCATATATATTTCAAATTGGCAATCACTAAAATTAATATCGAAGAATTTATTTCAGCGTCAAAAAATCAATTGATTTTGGATGTTCGTTCGCCTTCAGAATTTAATCATGCACATATTCCTAATGCTATTAGTTTGCCATTGTTTAGCGATGAAGAGCGGAAAATTGTTGGGACTGCTTACAAACAAAAAAGTCGCCAAGCTGCTATAAAATTGGGCTTAGATTATTTTGGTGTGAAGATGAAAGCCATGGTTGAACAATTTGAAAAATTGGTTGCCGAACATCAAAAAATTACGGATAATAAATCCCCAACTATTTATGTTCATTGTTGGAGGGGAGGAATGCGAAGCGGCGCTGTATCATGGTTGTTGGATTTATACGGATTTAAAGTTTGCCAATTAGTAGGTGGATATAAAGCCTACAGAAATTATGTTTTGCAACAATTCGAAAAACCAATTTCAATAAAAATTATTGGTGGCAAAACAGGCAGTGGCAAAACAATTATTTTGCATGAATTAAAAAATCAGCAACAAAATATTATTGATTTAGAAGGATTGGCAAATCACAAAGGCTCGGCTTTTGGGGCTTTAAATCAGCCATTACAGCCTTCGCAGGAACAATTTGAAAATAATTTATGCAATGAATTAATTCAATTTAATTCATCTGATTCTTTAATTTTTATGGAAGATGAAAGTCAAAGAATTGGATTGGTAAACATACCCAATCCACTGTGGTTGCAAATGCGAAAAGCAGAAGTGCTTTATGTTGATTTACCTTTTGAAGAAAGACTAAAACACATTTTAGTTGGGTATGGAAATTGTGATTTAGAACAATTGAAAGAAGCTACAAGCCGCATTGCAAAAAGATTAGGCGGCTTAGAATTTAAAATTATTTTTCAATTATTTGAAGAAGAAAATATTGAAAAAGCATTTTATCATTTGCTGCAATATTATGATAGAGAATACGAAAAAGCTGAACAACGCCGTGAACAACATTTATTTAATCGAATAAAATTTACTGAATTAAATCTGAAAAAAATTACAGAAAAAATACTTCTAAAATAAAACATACTGAAATTGAAATAAGGCTATTTATCTCTGTGTCCTTGTTTCTCTGTGGTAAAATAAATTATGATTCAAGAAAAAATAAAACTAACACAATACAGCCATGGCGCTGGATGCGGCTGTAAGATTGCACCCAAAGTATTGCAAGAAATTTTGCAAACTAATCAACCGCAAAAAACATTTGCGAATTTATTAGTAGGAAATTCAACTAGCGATGATGCTGCTGTAATGGATATGGGTAACGGTATGTCGTTTATTTCTACTACCGATTTTTTTACACCCATTGTAGATGATGCTTTTCAATTTGGCTGTATAGCAGCTGCAAATGCCATTAGCGATATTTATGCTATGGGCGGCAAACCTGCTTTGGCTGTGGCTATTTTAGGATTTCCAGTTGAAAAATTACCTGTAAGCATTGCACAACAAATGTTAGAAGGTGCTCGTAAAATATGCGATGAAGCTAATATTCCATTAGCTGGCGGACATAGTATTGATTCGCCCGAACCTATTTTTGGATTGGCTGTAAATGGATTTGTGAAAACAGATTCCATCAAAAAAAATAATACTGCTCAGGTTGGAGATTTAATTTACATCACAAAAAAAATTGGTGTAGGTATTTTTGCAACTGCCGAAAAACGAAATGCATTACTACCCCAGCATGAAAATATGGCTGCCAATCAAATGATGCAGTTGAATAAAATTGGAGAAATTTTAGGAACAAAAAATTATGTAACTGCCCTTACTGATATAACAGGCTTTGGGCTTGGCGGACATTTAATTGAAATGTGTGAAGGTGCTGATTTGAGTGCTGAAATTTATTGGAATGATATACCGCAGTTGCCCGATTTGAAACACTATATGGATGCCAATATCATACCTGATGCAACTTACCGCAACTGGAATGGCTATGGTACAAAAATAAAATTTGAACCTAATGTGCCAATGATGGAAGCTTTTAAATTATTGCCATGCCCCGAAACTAGCGGTGGACTGATGATAGCCATTGATGCAAATTACCAAGCTGAATTTGAAAAATTATTACATGAAAATCACTTGCAAGAATTTTGCAAACCAATAGGGAAGTTCATTCGTAAAGATGAAAAGGCAGTTTGGGTGAAATGAAATATATAATTTTTATACTAACAATAGGTATAGCTTCTTTAAGCTGTAATCAATTTTTCGAATTTAAAAATGCGAAAAAGTATGACACAATTTTGGTCAACAACAAACCGATATTAGTAGAATTAATAAGTAGAGATGAGTTTTATAAAAACTATCATAAAGTTAAATTTGATACTTCTGAATCAATTAACATTGCAAAAAATAACGAATTTGTAAAACGTATTAAAGACACTCTTTTAATAAGTACCAAGGATAGTTTTTTTAATAAAAAAATTGTGAGTAAGTGGGGTAAAGAAAATGATTCAAGTGTTGAAGTGATTGTTTATATTTTCAATAAAAATTTTAGTGTATTAAACTTTTGGGCAATTGATGTTCAATTTTATTGTGGTGGAGTTGGGTTGTTGATAAATAAGAAAACGGGTAAATCGTTTTTTGTTGAACCTTCTCCAATTGAATCTCCTGATGGTAGTAGATTTTTAACACCAACTTACTTGATGGGTGAAGGGTCAATTAATTTATATAAATCAATTGATGATACAATTGCTTTAACTCATTCAATTTGGCATTCTAAATTTCAGTTAGATAGTGTTGGTTGGGTAAATAACGATGAAATTGTTTTTTCAACAATGAAGTCTAGTGAGAATAAGCAAAAATATTTTCGATTTAAAATTAGAAATTAAGTGTCTTTAAAAATTGATTTTTAAAAAGGCTGTTAGCAAATCAAATGCGATATTTATGATTGCTTGATAAAACAATTTTACTTTTGTTTTATCGTTTTAATATTTAAGTGAATCTGTCGAAAATCAAATACTCGGTTTTATTAATTGCAAGTTTGTTTGTATGCAAATCTGCCTTAGCACAATACCACGAAGTGGGTGTTGAAGGTGGTTGCACATCGTATTTTGGCGATTTGAATAACCAAACATTTACACCAAAATTTCAGTCAGTTGGCGGTGCATTTTATCGTAAAAATTTTACGCCACATTTTGCTTGGCGAACAAATTTGAATATAGGTAGATTTTCATTTGATTCAAAATCAAGTTCTAATTCTTATATTCAATATCAAAATATAAATTTCAGAAACACTTTAGTAGAAGGCGTTTCGATGATTGAATTTAATTTTTTTAAGTATAAGGCAAACATGGTAAGTGATGCAAGATGGACACCCTATATTTTTTGGGGCGGTGGTTTTGCTTATTATTATCTAGATGCAAATTACGATGGCAAAAATGTTTATTTACCAGGCTTACGAACCGAAGGAAAAGATTATGCACCCTTTATTTTTGTAATGCCATTTGGCGGAGGATTAAAATTTAATATTTTTAAATCCATTACACTTTCAATTGAGTGTATGTATCATCATACCTACACAGATTATTTAGATGATGTAAGTTCAACCTATATTCAAAAAAAAATAATTGCTAATAAAAAGCCAACCAATATAGCCGATCCATCAAGCCTTGTGAACCCATTAAGCGATGTAAAAAGCAAACAACGTGGCGATCAGTTTAAAGACAAATATATGTTTACCATGATTTCATTAAGCTATACTTTTTTTACACCACATTGCCCCAATCCCGATTCGGAAGATTCATTTGATAAATAATTTTATTTTTGCTTTTACAAATTTATATGCAACAAACAATTTTAACATCCGAAGATATTGATCGCAAGCTAAAACGCATGGCTATTGAAATTACTGAAAATAATTTTTCAGAAACCGAAATTGTATTGCTCGGTATTTTCGACCGTGGGCTTTATATAGCCAAGTATTTACAAGCCGAATTGCAAAAACAAAAATCATGGAAAGTTTATTTGGGCGAAATAAATATCGACAAAAAAAATCCATTACAATCGGCTATTGAAATTAAAATTGATACTGATTTAAAAAATAAAACTATCTTACTAGTAGATGATGTGGCAAATAGTGGTAAAACTATATTTTATGCCCTAAAACCATTAATGGATTTGAATTTGAATAAAATTCAGTTGGCAGTATTAGTAGATAGGCAGCATAAATCATTTCCGATTACACCTGATTATGTAGGTCTTTCAATATCTACAACCCTACAAAATATGATTTATGTAGAAATAGGCGATGGAGTTGTAAACCCAAATGCCTACTTGGTTTAAATTTCTGAACCCAATATTTCTGATTTAAATTACTGATTTTATAAAATAAAATCATATCTTCGCCCTCCAAAATTTTTTTAATCAAATAACAAAAAAGCAAAATGGAAGCAGTTAAAATTGAAGGCATGAACAGAACCGACATGAGCCGCAGTGCTATTACAGCCGAGCGTTCAAAAGGTAATGTTCCATGCGTATTGTATGGCGGCGAACAGGTTGTTCACTTTTATGTTTCGGCAAAAGCCTTGAAACCAATGGTGTACACACCCGACTTTAAAAAAGCCGAAGTAACAGTAAACGGGAAATCATACTTATGTATAATTCAAGATTTACAGTTTGACCCGATTAAAGACAACGTAAAACACGTTGATTTTTTAGAATTAGTAGAAGGCAAAAAGATTGTAGTTGATATTCCTGTAAAATTTGTAGGAACATCACCAGGGGTAAAAGCCGGCGGTAAATTATTAACTCGTTTACGTAAATTAAGAGTAAAATCATTACCATCAGCATTGCGTACAAATTTAGAGATAAGTGTTGAAACCTTAGAATTAGGAAAAAACATTCGTGTAAAAGATGTTTCGTTTGAAGGAATGGACATTATTACGGCATCAAACAATCCAATAGTTAGTGCATTTGTGCCTCGTCAATTAAAACAAGAAGAAGCTGCTGCTAAGCCTGCTGCCGCTGCTGCTGCTAAACCAGCTGCTGCTGCTGCGCCTGCTGCAAAAAAATAATATAAATTTATTTTTACATTTAAATCCCATTCTGTTTATAGCAGAATGGGATTTTTTTGTTTATAAAATATTGTATTAGTAAAAAAATATTTTGTACTTTCAACCTATCACTAGAAATTATAGAGAGAAGAATTTATTATGGCTACAGTTACAAAAAAATCAGCAAGCAAAACTCCAGTAAAAAAAGCGACAGCGTCGGCAAATAAAATCATGGATGCTACCGAACAGGTAACACACAAAGATGCGCTAAAAGGCATCCAAAAAGTGGCTGTTAAAAACCCTTTGCTAGCAAAAGAATTGCATAAGCATTTTGGATTTGATAGTTTTAAAGGCAACCAAGAAGATATTATTGAATCAATATTGGCAGGCAAGGATACATTTGTAATTATGCCTACAGGTGGTGGCAAATCTATGTGTTATCAATTACCAGCATTAATGCTGGAAGGTACTGCCATCATTATTTCACCATTAATTGCATTGATGAAAAATCAAGTAGATGCTATTAGAAGTTATGGTGAGAATGATGCGGTAGCACATTTTTTAAACTCATCACTTACAAAAATTCAGGCAAAAAAAGTAAAAGATGATATTAGAGCTGGTAATACAAAAATGCTATATGTAGCACCCGAAACATTAACCAAAGAAGAAAATGTAGAATTTTTTAAAGGCATAAAAGTTTCATTTGTAGCAGTTGATGAAGCCCATTGTATAAGCGAATGGGGGCATGATTTTAGACCAGAATATCGCCGTATTAAAGAGATGATAAAAAACTTTAAACAGCGTATTCCTTTAGTGGCTTTAACAGCTACAGCTACACCAAAGGTACAAAGTGATATTTTAAAAAATTTAGGGATGAATAAGCCCGAGATTTATATCTCGTCATTTAATCGTCCTAATTTATTTTATGAAGTATTACCAAAACGCAAGAAAGAAGAAACGATAAAAGAGATTATAAAATTTGTAAGAAAGCATACAGGAAAATCGGGTATTATATATACGTTGAGTAGAAAAATGGCCGAAGAAATTGCACAAATTTTATCTGTAAATGGTGTAAAAGCTGTGGCCTATCATGCAGGATTAGAAGCAGCGGTAAGAAGCCAAAGGCAAGATTGGTTTTTAATGCAAGAAACCGATGTAATAGTAGCTACCATTGCATTTGGAATGGGTATAGATAAACCAGATGTTAGATTTGTAATACATTATAATTTTCCGAAAAGTTTAGAAAACTATTATCAAGAAACGGGCAGAAGTGGAAGAGATGGATTAGAGGGCATTTGTCGTAGTTATTATTCGTATAATGACTTATTGAAATTGGAAAAATTTATGAGAGATAAGCCCATGGCCGAACGAGAATTGGGTGGGCAATTGCTGATGGAAATGGAGGCGTTTGCTGAAACTTCAGTTTGCAGACGGAAATTTATTTTACATTATTTTGGTGAACACTTAGATCAAGAAAATTGTGGCATGTGCGATAATTGTGTGCATCCGAAAGAACATCAAGAAGGAAAAGAATTTATAACCACTGTTTTAAAAACAGTAAAAGCCGTAGGCGAAAATTATGGTATTGATTATATCGTAAAAATTATTTGTGGTAAAAAAGATCAGCAAATAGTAATGTTTGGACATGATAAATTAAAAGAATATGGCCTGGGCAAAGCACATGATGAGCATTTTTGGAGTTCGATTGTTCGTCATGCATTAATAAATAATTTTATTAGAAAAGATATTGAGCAATATGGCTTATTGAAATTTACAGACGAAGGGAAAGAATTTTTGAAAAAACCTGTAAGTGTAAAAGTTACAGTAAATCATAACTACGAAGTGGTAGAAGATACTGATGATGATGATATAATTAGCAACAGCGGTGGCGGTGGCGGCGCATTAGATACTACGTTACAAAAAATGCTGAAAGATTTAGTAAAAAAAGTAGCGCAAGAAAAAAAATTGCCGCCTTTTGTAATCTTTCAAGAGCCATCATTAAATGATATGGCAACCATGTATCCAACCACATTAGAAGAGTTGGAAAATTGCCAAGGTGTAAGTAAAGGCAAAGCTGTAAGATACGGAAAGCCTTTTGTAGAAATGATTGCGAAATATGTTGAAGAAAATAATATTGATAGACCTTTAGATTTTTTAATTAAAACGGTTGCCAACAAATCTGCTGCTAAAGTTCAAATAATTCAGAACATTGATAAAAAAATACCATTAGATGAAATTGCCCGTCAGCGCAATATGAGTATGGTTGATTTGGTAAATGAATTAGAAACTATTGTAGCCAGCGGCACCAAATTAAATTTAAGTTATTACATCAACGAACATATTGATGAATATACACAAGAAGAAATTTTTGATTATTTTAAACATGCTGAAACGGATGATATTGCAGCAGCTGTAAACGAATTGGGTAAAGAAGATTTTGATTTTGAGCAAGTGCAACTAATGCGCTTAAAATTTATTAGCGAATTAGGAAATTAAATATTGAAAATGAATTAGAAATTAAATTGTATCGGTATGAAATCAGTATTACTAATTTTAATTTCTTTTATTTTTGCTCAAAGTATTTTTGCTCAAACCACTTACTACGTAAGCACTTTGGGCAATGATACTAATAACGGCACATCCATTTCATCAACTTGGAAAACGATTAAAAAAGCGGCTACAACTGTAGCTGCTGGTGGTACAATCGAAATTTTAGCAGGCACTTATCACGAAAAAATAATTCCGTTAGTTACAGGTTTACCCAATAATTTTATCACTATAAAAAATCATCAAAATGATTCGGTAATTATTGATGGTGGAGGTATAAATGGTTGGGGTGTTTTAACTTTTTATGGGCCTTCTTATTTTAAAATAGAAGGTATTCATTTTGCCATATCCGATTCATCATCGGCTTACAACTGGCAGCCAGCCATTATTGTAGGTAGCATTTCATCCAATATCGAATTTAAAAATTGTACGTTTAATCATTTAATTAATAAACATTCAACAGGTATTGCATTGTATGGCAACGATACAACAGCAGCAGGTGTACATGATATTACGATTACTAATTGCAATTTCGGAAACTCGATATTCAGTATGACACAAGCCATTGGAATAGCTGGAAATGTGCATGATTGCAGCATTATAAACAATACCATTCATCATATTGCAAACTCGGGCATTGCATTAGTGGGCAGCGATAGCACTTCAAAAAAATGGATCTATGATTATGCACGAAATATTTCTATCAGCAATAATATTATTCATGATGTGTATAATAAAACGCCAGGCAATTATCAGCAAGGCATTGTAATTAGCGGCGCAAGAAATTGCATGATTGAAAAAAACAGAATTTATAATTGCGATTTTGGAATTAATATTTCGGGCTATTCAAATTATGCACGAACCGATAATATTGCTATTCGTGAAAATTTAATTTACAAAAATTATTTACAAGGCATTTCTATCGGCATTTACAATTACACAAATTCTACTGCAAGAATTAGGTATGCAAATATTCATCACAACACTTTGTATCAAAATAATAGTTTGAAAACTAGTGCTGGCGAAATTGTTTTATTTCCATTTGATAGTAGCTCCATCACTCATAATATTTTTTATGCTAACAATCAAAACATGATTGGCTACTCATGGTTTTATGGCGCTGGTTGGCAAAACAATATGATGGATTACAATTTATTTTGTTCTTCATTTTTAAATCCATCATCTATTATTTTTAATTGGGATGGAAATTATACTACAGGATTTGGTTATTATAAAATGGTAAGCAATCAGGATGCAAACAGCATTTTTGCCGACCCATTATTTGTAGATGAAAATAAAAATGATTTTCATTTATACAATACAAGCAAGGCTGTAGATGCTGGTAATACTGCATTTATAATCACAACCAACGAAACAGATTTCGAAAATCAAAGCCGTATTTTTAATGGCAAAGTGGATATTGGTGCTGATGAAAATCAAGGTGAATTTGTTCGTGATACTATTTCGTTAGGAATAAATGAATTGGAAAATGAAATATCTATTTACCCAAATCCATGTGGAGATGAGTTGACAGTTTTCAGTAATCAGCCCAGAACATTCGGGATAGTAAATTTAATAGAAGTTAAAAATATGTTGGGGCAAATAGTAAGTTGTAATAATTTAAAAAGCACTGAATACTACCAACTAAATACGGCCAACTTAAATTCAGGAATTTATTTTCTTCAACTTACCGATATGGATGGCAAAACATATAGAAAACAGTTTATTAAAAACTGATTTTTTGTTTCGAATTTTAGGAATGACTAATAATGAAATTTACAAGAAATAATTACAATTTCATTTGCTGCAACAGCATATACCAATCTATGTTCATTATCAATTCTTCTACTCCAACAACCTTTCAAATCATGTTTTAATGCTTCAGGTTTTCCAATCCCTTCAAATGGTGTTCTACGGGCTGTTTCAATTAGTTCGGTAATACGTTCGTAAAGTTTTTTATTCTCAACAGCCCAAGCAGAAAATTCTTTGAAACTGTTTTTTGAAAATTTTACATCTCTCATTCTTCAATTTTTTTGAGCAATTTTTTTTGCTTCCTTGATGAATGAATTTCCGCTAAACGCAATGCTTTCGCCTTTTTCAAGCTGTTGCATTGATTTTTTTAAACTTTTTTTATTGGTGGCTGAACTCAATAAATATTCTGTTTCATCTATTCCATCTGAAATAGAAATAATGATTTCTTTTTTGCCAAACATTGTTTTAACGGCTTTCAAAAAAGATTCATTTAACTCATTTGCTGACAAAATATAGTTGGTAGTCATTTTGTATTTTGTTTTTGCAAAGATAAATCAAAAAATATCCAATCAAAAAAAAAGCATCTTCTCATTATTAAAAACCGATTTTGTTATTTGCTAATTAACGAATTGCTAAATTTGCATTTCAATTTTATGTAATGAAAATTTTAATATTAGGCTCGGGTGGCAGAGAACATGCTTTTGCTTGGAAAATTGCTCAAAGCAAACTGTGTTCAAAATTATTTATTGCACCTGGCAATGCAGGCACATCAGCCTGTGCAACAAATGTAAATATCAAAGTTTCGGATTTTGAAGCTATCGAAAAATTTTGTGTAAATGAAAAAATTGATTTGGTTTTACCCGGCAGCGAAGAGCCTTTAGTAAAAGGAATTTATGATTATTTTCAATCGAAAGATTCGTTAAAAAATATTCCAGTAATAGGCCCATCAATGGAAGGCGCAAAATTGGAAGGTAGCAAAGCTTACGCAAAAGCATTTATGATGCGACACAATATTCCAACGGCTGCTTATCAAGAATTTGATAAAAATAATTTGCAACAAGGTATTGAATATTTGCAAAATTCAAGTTTACCAATTGTATTAAAAGCTGATGGATTAGCTGCTGGTAAAGGCGTTGTAATTTGTGAAACACATGAACATGCAATGGCTGAATTAACTGAAATGATTGAAGCCGCTAAATTTGGCGATGCAAGTGCAAAGGTGGTGGTTGAACAATTTTTGAAAGGAATTGAATTAAGCGTTTTTGTATTAAGCGATGGTAATAATTATGTGATTTTACCAACTGCAAAAGATTATAAACGAATAGGCGAAGGCGATAAAGGATTGAATACAGGCGGCATGGGTGCAATATCACCAGTGCCATTTGCTGATGAATCATTGATGAAAAAAATAATTGAACAAATAATTGAACCAACCATAAAAGGATTACAACAAGAAAAAATTGTTTATAAAGGGTTTATTTACTTTGGTATAATTTGCCTCACCCCAGCCCTCTCCAAAGGAGAGGGAGAAAAGGCACTTAATCCATTTGTAATTGAATATAATTGTAGAATGGGCGACCCCGAAACCGAAGTAGTGATACCCCGAATTGAAAATGATTTAGTGCAATTATTTTTAGCTACTGCAAATAATACATTAGATAAAGAAACGATGATTGAAAATCCAAAAGCTGGCTGTACCGTGGTTTTAGCAAGCAATGGCTATCCTGAAACATTTGAAACAGGAAAAAAAATTAACCCTATTGAATTAGAAAATGATGTAATTGTATTTCATGCAGGAACAAAGTTGGATGATGATGGGAAAATAATTTCATCGGGTGGCAGAGTGATGATGCTAACGGCATTGCATAATGATTTAAACAAAGCCCGTGAATTAGCCATCAGCAGAGCTTCAAAAGGCTTTTTCGAAAATCAGTATTATAGAAAAGATATTGGAATGGATGTAATCAATTTAAAATAACACCAACTATTTTTATTCGATTTTGAATTTGGTTTACTACCAATTCCTATCGAAATTTGTATTTTGAAAAACAGATGCAACGTTTTAAAAATGCAACGTTTTCATTAATTAAATAGTCCTATTAAAACAACCTAAAATTTAATTTTTATACCTTAATTTTAAGCCATGAAAAAAATAGTTTTTTTACTTGCCTTAGTTTTTAGTTTATTTTATTCAAATCAAAGTAAAGCCCAGTTAACAGCTCACTTTGTAGCCGCAAATGGTCTTACATTTCCTATTGATACGTGTGGTAACTTAGTTTTAACATTAAACAATACCTCAATTGGAAGTTATGATACAGCCAAATGGGCAATTTATTATAGTGCGGCTTATAATTGTAACTCTTCTGGTGCCGCAACTATTTATAAATTTTTTGGTGCTACAAAAAGTAGTTCGCCAATTATTGCCGCAGTAAATGCAGGCTCGTATTATGTATGCTTAACTGTTTCAAATGCTGCAGGACAAGTAAGTCAATCATGTGCATGTATTGCCAATACTCATTCCGTTCCTATAGCTTGCTTTACTGCATCTGACACAATAGGTTGCGGCGTTTTAAATACAGTTTTAACGCCCTGTAATCCTAATAGCGTACCTCCATACACTTATACATGGAATGTGGGTTCGGGTATTAATCCATCTACAAATACTCAATATAATTCACAATACAATACTTATGGTTCGGCAGTATTAGGAACGGGAAGTTTAAATGTAAAATATAATTGCGGAGGGAACAGAAACAATGTTTATTTGCAGGTATCAGATGCAAATGGATGTAAAAGTGCTTTTATTAAAACTAGCTATTTATACGCAGTATGTAAACCAACTGCATCAATGTATGTAGCAAGTGGAAGTAATTTATGTTCGCCAGGAATAATGAATCTAGCATCTCCAGCAGGAAATGATAGTTATACTTGGTGGATTCCATCCACATCTACTACAGCAACTTCAGGGCCATTACCGTCAAATACAGTAAGCCATAATTTTACATCTTTTGGATGTATGAATGTAAAACTAGCAGTGTTCAAATATGTTCATCCTACATTTGGTTGCTCGGATACAATTACTCAAAATAATGCTGTTTGTATTCAAGGTATTGCAAATAATCCATGTTTGACATTATCTACTACAAATATTGGCTCGGGTCAATTTTTTACGGCTTCCTTTACCGCTTGTACAAATCCTGCATCTTCAAGTTCAATTCAAGGCACTTTAGTTGCATTTCCATGTAATGGTTCTTATCCTGTTGGATGTGTAGTGCCAGTTACATTAGGAAACATTACTTCTTTAAGTTGCAATTCAGGTGTATTAAATTGTATGATCAATTTACCAGCATGTTATTTAGCACCTGTTACTTATTGTATTGGCTTTAAAGGAGATTCGATAACTAACTTATCTAATGGTTGCGTAGGCTTATATTCATTGCTTAGTCCATGTGGTGGTGGTAGCCCATTAACAATTACAGTAAATCCTTGCCCAAGTGCTGCAATAACCATGTCGCCTGGGTATACTGGTAATTATTGCTCACCCTCACATCAATTTTGCTTTGATGGACCAACGCAAAATGTGGCCCCAAATTTACCTGGTGCTACTTACGAGTGGTATGTTGCCAATCCAAATTCAGGAGCTTCCGTTCAAGGAACAGGGGTAAATTTTTGTACTACATTTTCAGGTTATGGTTCACATGATGTTTACTTGAAAGTTACACAAAGTGCAGCAAATGGTGGATGTTCGACCATTTCAACAAAAACAGTATCATTAACACCACTTAAAGGGAGTTTTACTTACAATAGAACAAATGGTTGCGATACAGTAACAGTAAGTTTTACACCTTCACCTACAACTGATACATTATATACATGGGATTTTGGTGATGGTCAATCTTTTGCTACTCATGACACTTTACCAACATCTCATCATTATGCTAGCAATATTGATACTTGCTATACCGTAAAATTAATGCATAGGTCATATCATTTAGGAGGTATTCATTGTATTGATACAGTAGTTCAATATCGAATAATACATATTGGTCATAAGATTACTCCTAAAGTTACGCTTTCTGATAGCACATTATGTTTAAAAAATGGACAAGCATGTTTGTATGTTCAACCTGATCCAATCACTCAAGTTATTCATGTTCCAGGCTCTTATGTTTCATTATGTAATGTAAAATCATGCAATTGGTATTTTACTCGACCACATAAAACCCAAGTTTTAGCACGAACTTTTGTTTGCGATACACCAAAAGTTTGTTTTACAGATACGGGTGTATATTCTGGGCATTTTATTATAAATAGTAACGGATGCCAAGACACACTTACTGTTGATAGTTTAGTAACAGTAAATGGTATTGAAGCAAATTTTAGTGATTCGGTTTGGTGTGCTGCTGGTGGTGTAGTAACATCACAAACTTGTACATTTATTCCATCAATAAAAATTTATCCGAAAAATGGTACTGGCACTTATCCTACAACGGTAAAATATATTTTATTCGGTGCTTTAGCAGGTGGTGGTGATTATATTGATTCGAGTGTATATTGGCCAACCACTTCACCCAACACCCCACATTCGCCTAAACGACTTACTTTTCAATTTCCTAATAATGGTGTGTATACCGTTTGGATGATTGTAAATAATAACGGACAATCGTGCCAACCCGATACAGTAAAAAAAGTGGTTTCAATTTTAACTTACCAAGCTGTAATGCAGTTAATGCCTTTTAATGATCCTACTTCAAAATGCAAGGTACAAGGTTATGCTGGATGGACACTAAACGGTATTTATTCAACCCCAAATGCACCTTATCCACCTTATATTAAGGTAAAATGGGGGTTGCCAAACGGGCAAGGTGATACCACATATTCGGTTTCTGGCAATTCAAATACTTCTGGTGGTTTACTTAATGGATTTACTCATTATTACGATTCGTGTGGCACTTTTAGAGTAAAATTAATAATTGGGAATAGTTCAGGTTCATGCCAAGATTCATCAGATTTATTATTAACCGTAACAGATTTTTATAGAGATAGCGCAATATATCATTCACCAGGTTTTCAATACGGCATGGTTCAAATGGATCCTGTTACAGGCGCTTGTAACAGATGTTCAAAATTTACAAATAAAATTAAAGTATGTGGTAGTACATTGGTAAAAACAACATTTAACTTCCAAGATGGTTCGCCAATTGATACAGTATATGGTAGTACTTGGACAAGCTTTGTACACTGCTTTTTAAAACAACCTACAACAAATATTCAATATGAAGTTTTTAGTGCAAGTGGATGTAGTTTAACTCAAGGTATTGCAACACCAACTTACTGTGGTAATTTTGCAAATTTTAGCGGTTTATCTGATACAGTATTATGTCTTGGAGCAACTTTAAATTTATCGAATAGATCTACGGGTAATGTTGATACTAGTACATGGACATGGGATTCAATTGCCTGCAAATCGCCTACCCCTTGGTTAACTTTAAAAAAGACAACCCTAGCAAATTTTCAATTACAACCACAATCACCATACACAAGTAAAAATGGATACTACTATTTAAATCTTCATGTACAAAATAGTTGTACTGCCAATGGAGGACATCCATGTTCTGATGACACATGTATACGCATTCATTTTCAAGACCCTGTAGCTCAATTTAATATTCCGAGTATTTGGCCCTGTCCCTCAAGTTTTTTACCAGTAACTAATTTATCGTATGGGGCTTATGATAGTTTAACGATTGAAGAGGATATTCCTGGTGTACAACCATTTTACTTTTTTTATAGTAAACGACAAGGTGGCATTCCAAGCAGTATTCAACTTCCTACGGGTTCTGTTGGTGTTTATAATATTATATGCACTATTTATAGTACCAGAGGTGTACAAGCTAATGGATTGCCTTGTTTGTCTTCTGTTTCAAAAGTAGTAACCGTATTAGGTCCAAGCTATGTACACCTTCCACCATTTAAACAACATGCTTGTATAAATGATACTATTTGGTTTAATGATTCTACTAACTCTGCAAACGGTATATTAGCAGTTTGGAACGATGCTACTGCCCCTATTCAAATTCCACGAATTAACCCAACAGATACTACAACTCAATATTATCACTTTGGGCACCCATTTGATTTACCTGGTAAATACCCAGTTTATTTTTTCATAACCGATGGCTCTAATTGTTCTTATCCAATAGTAGATACCGTATTTATTGATGGTCCAAAAGCTGCCTTTACTTATTCGCCGCCACTAACCAATTTTTGTGGTACTGCTAATGTTCAATTCCAAAATTCTTCTATTGCTAGCCAAGTTAGTAATATTGATACAGCTAGTTTTGAATGGACATTAATTGATGCTACTACATCATTACCTATTGCTACTTATACCTCTGATACAATAAATTTAAGCATCACTACTTCAGGAGTTTACTCTATGAAGTTAAAAATAAAAAGTACTACTGGATGTATAGACTCTATTCAACAAGACAATATTTTTACTGTTCATCCTAAACCAACATCAGCCTTTTCTATAAATCAAGATAGTATCTGTATTAATGGATGTATAAATTTTAATAATAATTCTGTTGACCCCGAAGCTAATTTAGGGTATCATTGGTATTTTGATTGGCCAAACAAATCCTTAACGAGTTCAAATCCTTCAACTTCTTATTGCTTTAATACATCAGGGTTGTATAATGCTGTACTAATAGATAGCTCTGTTACATTTTGTGTGGATACAAGTGTGGTTCAATCTATTTATGTGTCAGCTGATGTAGTAGCAAATTTTTCAGTTTTAACTACAACATACTGTGGCGATTCAGCTATTGTTGCATTTACTAATTTAAGTACACCAGCTGCTGAATTATCTTATTGTTGGAATTTTGGCGATGGTTTTGCAGGTTGTCAGTCTAATTTACCTAACCCAACGCACAAATTTTATCTTACTGCTGGTTCAGCATCTACTTGCTTTAGTATTAAACTTATTGTAAACAATGCGTCAGGTTGCGATAGTTTTATTACTAAACAAATTTGTTTATATCCAAAACCAAATGCCGATTTTGATATGAGCCCTCCAGGAGCTTGTAATCCTTTAAAAGTAACCTTTAAAGACTTATCTACCACAATGGCATTATCGCCAATTACTAATTATTATATCAATTGGGAACCTGGTTCAATTTACAATTCATCAAACTATCCTACGGGCATTACTCATACCTATCTTCATTCAGGTATTACGCAGCCTTTTGTTGATACAGTTACTTACATCATTACCACTCAACAGGGATGTATGGATACGGCAATTCACACAGTAAATAGCTATCCATTTCCTATTGCATGTGTTGCAAAAGACACATTAGTATGTGCTGGACAGCAAGTTAATTTAGGTTGTGCGCCTAAAGCTAACGAATCATATAATTGGTTTATTCCATTCGGTACAAGCTATACACCAGGTAGATTTAATTCAAATCCATATATTCAACCTCAAATTGATACCACTTATTGCATGCAAGTAAGTAACCAATTTGGTTGTAGTGATACAGCTTGTGTTCATGTAAGTATTATTCCATTTATAATTCCATCAGCAGGTGTAGATACGGCAATATGTATCGGTGGTTCAGCATTGCTAAGTGCACAAGGTGGCATCACTTATTCGTGGTTAAATCAAAATACTAATCAGATAATTTCTACTAACCCAGCATTAGTTGTTCATCCTCTATTCCCAGCCACTTACACTTATACAGCTACTATAAATGGTACTTGTAATAGCGATGTTGTAGATGTACATGTTACCGTATTTCCTTTACCAAATGTTATTTTAAATCATGAAATAAATGATGTAGTAGCTGGCAGACCAGTTCGAATTGCTCAAGTAGGTGCAGCTGGTGGATTCTACACCTATTTATGGGATCCTAATTACCATATCGATTCTATTTATTCGGGGTCGCCTACAGTATGGCCTGATGTTACTACAAAATATACAGTAATATTAACCGATATTCATGGCTGTTCGGACACTGCTGATGTTACTGTGCACGTATTGTGCAACGCCAGCAATGCAGTATATGTTCCTAATGCATTTATTCCTGGGTCAACACCTGCCAATTCTAGATTTTATGTTCAAGGCACAGGTGTAACTCAATTAAATTATATTAGAATCTATGATAGATGGGGTGGATTAGTATATAGTGCTCAAAATCAACCCATCAATGATTCAAGTGTAGGTTGGGATGGATTTTTCAATGGTAGCCCAATGCCTGCTGGTGTATTCATGTATCAACTTGAAGTACAATGTGCTGAAGGCGAAGTATTCCCTCTTACAGGCACTATGACATTAATTCGATAATCAACTCTTTTAATAAAAAAGCAGCAAGTAATGCTTGCTGCTTTTTTATTTTATGAAAACAAAAAACAACATAAAATTTATTTTACTGCTAGCAAATATGCTTGTTGCCAATGTATTATTGGCACAAAACAAAAGCGATGTAATGCTGATTAAACAAAAATTAATTGAGCATAATAATGACGATTCAATAAAACATTTTTCATTATTAATTAAAAAAAATCCATTGCTATTGCCCTTTACCACCACTTTATTTTTTTATCAAAATATTATATCGCCGCAGTTGGCAACCGATTGCCCACACATACCCAGTTGTAGCAATTTTTCAAAACAATGTATTGCCAAATATGGCTTTGTAAAAGGTGTAGCACTAAGCGCAGATAGGCTTACACGATGTTCGCCCATATCCATAATGGATTTACCATCTTACTCATTTAATTATTTTACCAATAAAATAAATGACTTGCCCATCTATTATTATTTCAAACAAATTAAACACTAATTAAAATCGGCTTTTTATACTTAGTAAAAATATTTACATTTGCCGTCCAAACTATAATCAACTATTTATATGCAAGAAAATGGAATTAAGAATACCGCTGTTGGATTAGATGCCGCAGGTATTAAGAATGTTACAATTTGCAACTGGAATCTTACGCCTCAACAATTGATGGATAAGGCTATAGCATTAGGTCATGGCGTATATGCTGACAATGGTGCTATCGTTTTTGATAGTGGCGAATTCAGCGGTCGTAGCCCAAAAGACAGATTTATTGTAAGAGATAACATCACTGAAAATGATGTAAACTGGGGCGATACAAACGTGGGTGTTACACCCGAAGCTTTCGACAGATTGCAAGCCGAAGTATGTGCATATTACGAAGGAAAAGAAATTTATGTTCGTGATAATTATGTGTGTGCCAATCCTACTTATCGTTTGAATGTGCGTACCATCAACGCTATTCCTTATCACAATTTATTTGTAGATAATATGTTTATGCGCCCAAGCGATGCCGAAAAAACATCGATGGTTCCTGATTGGACAATACTTTGTGCACCTGATTACAAAACAAAAAATATTGCTGAAAATGGTTTACGCCAAGGCAATTTTGTAATCGTAAACTTTACTAAGAAAATGGTATTGATTGCAGGTACAGGATATGCTGGCGAAATGAAAAAATCTATTTTCTCGGTATTGAATTTTATATTGCCTGTTAATCGTGGTGTATTACCTATGCATTGCTCTGCAAATATTGGTAAAAATGGCGACACTGCTGTATTCTTTGGCTTAAGCGGCACAGGAAAAACCACTTTATCGGCTGACCCAAACAGAGCTTTAATTGGGGATGATGAACATGGTTGGGCTGATGATGGTGTATTTAATTTTGAAGGTGGATGCTATGCAAAATGTGTTGATTTAACCGCTGAAAAAGAACCCGAAATTTGGGCTGCTATTAAACACGGAACAGTTTTAGAAAATGTAAAATTTATTGCAGGAACTAACACACCTGATTATGCAAACATCAGCAAAACTGAAAATACTCGGGCTGCTTATCCCATGACACATATTGCAAATGCAGTAAACCCAAGTGTTGGCGGCGTACCAAAAAATATTTTCTTTTTAACTTGTGATGCTTCGGGCGTATTGCCTCCTATTTCTAAATTAACACCTGGTCAGGCAATGTATCATTTCATTAGTGGTTATACTGCTAAAGTGGCTGGTACAGAAGCTGGAATCACAGAACCTACAACTACTTTCAGTGCTTGCTTTGGCGCACCTTTCTTGCCTTTACATCCTGCTCGTTATGCTGAAATGTTAGGCGAACGTATGCGTAAAACGGGTGCTAATGTATGGTTAGTAAACACAGGCTGGAGCGGTGGTGCTTATGGCACTGGTAGCCGTATGAAATTAAAATTTACAAGAGCTATGATTACAGCGGCTTTGAATGGTCAGTTGGCTAATGTACAATTCGAAAATCATCCAATTTTCGGATTAGCAATTCCTACTAATTGTCCTGATGTACCAACTGAAATTTTAAACCCACGTAATACATGGGCTGATGGTAATGCTTATGATGCTAAAGCAAATGATTTGGCTAATAAGTTTGTAAATAATTTTAATAAATATGCTTCACAAGCTAATGAAGAAATTATGAGTGCTGCACCAAAAGTGTTGGTATAATTTAATTCATACAAAAATAAAAGTGGCTACATCCGAAAAAAAGTGTAGCCGCTTTTTAATTTATAAAATATGTAAATATAAAAAGCCGATTCAATTGAATCGGCTTTTTATATTTTGTTCTTAAACAATTAATAACTCCATAAATCGTGTTCAAAATTAAAAATATCAGTTTTAACCCTCTCTCCCTCTAACAATGCATCAATACCATTCGAATAACTTGCAATAGTTCTATCATAAACATTCGATTCTTTAATGATATAGCTGCTAAAATAGCGAAATTCCATAATGTCTTCCCAAGTCATTCTTACCGCATCATTTTTAGGGTTAAAAATCTCCTTTTGCGAAAATGTTTTACGCATATCAGGATAATAAACCCAATACATAGGTGTAGGAATTTTTTGCCCACCTACATTCAATTCTAGAATTGGTGCAATCCCTAAAATACGAACCTGCATAGTAGATGTTTCTTCATCAAAAAACCAATCTTCCTTAATCCTAAATTGATTTACATCATTATAGTTTAGCTCTCTTACTTTAGGTACGTATCCAGTAACTTCACCAGTGATAGGGTCAATCTGTGGTACTGTATCCACACCAGCTCCAATTTGTTTCACTTTATCAATTGCTAATGTTGTAATAAAATCTTCATCGTCAAAAGCTGTTACATCACCAGTTAACACAGCCCTATGAATCATATAAAAAAATGTTTCATTCGGAAAATGATAAGGATATTTAAAAGGCAAATTCATTTTTTCACGAACATCAATCAACCTCCAAATACGTTTTTGATAAAACATATCTGCTTCTCTAATATGATCATAAGCAATAATTTCTTTTCCTTTTGATAGAGTTCTTTCAAACACACCATTTGTTCTTTTAGAAACTGGCAATGGAGCCAAACCGCTATTTGCCATAGCATTACTCGAATCACCATTTACCGAACTATTCGTTGAATCATCCATAGCCACAGCCACCGATGTAAGAACCACATCGCTACTACCAGAATCTAATTTTGTATTAGTATTAGCCATCACTACTGATGATGTAAAACATACAAACGCTGCTACTATAACCGATTTAAAATTATTCAATCTCATAACTTATGGAAATTAATTTACTAAAATTGTCAATGTTGCTAATTTACGTGGCGTACCATCACAACCACGAGCATAAATATTATCAAAAATTATCTGATCACCTGGCTGACATTTTTTAATGTATGCTTGCACATCATTTGAAAATAAATTGCCTTTTTGATCTAACGCCAATTTTGCATCTTGTCTTCTTTGAACAAAAATACAATCATATTTAGTTACAATAAACGGACAGTTAAAATCAAAATTTTCTAAAGCTGCCACTATACCTGATTGTGCTTTTAATAATGACGAAGCCATCTTACCCCCCATTTGTCCACCAATTTTAGCAACAGGATCAGGAATACGTTTTACACGAAAAGGAAATTTACCCACATTAGCCGTACCGCCTTTAGCGTCTTTTCCAAATACTGATACATCTACACCGCCTTGCACAGATGCCGATTGGGTGATAATATATTTACCAGGACCACTTGCAGGGTCAGGCGTAATAGTACCTGTTGAAATAGAAGCCGAAATTTTATCAGCCGTAAATCCAGCCGCTGTAATAGTTACAGGATTAGGAACACCAATATATACTACATTCATTTTATCGGCAGATACTGAACCAAAAGGTTTAATTACTTGATATTTGCCTTTGGTTTTATAGTGTTTCATTTGCCCTGATGGATCTTTTAATGCTATATCAACACTGTATTCATGTTCGCCTTCGCCACCGCCTAATGATACTTTGCCTTCGCCACCTTCAACTTTAATTGGCGAACCATTTACGGTTACTTCAGGATCATCTTTCGAGTTAAAAGCCGATAAAAATGCATTGGCTTTGAATTGCTGCCCTACGGTAATAATTGTTGGTCCATCAGGTACTACTTGCGCAGTTAAAGTATCAAATTTAAAATCTGTTGACCCAATAGTTTTTAATAATTCGTTAGTAACATCTGCTTCGGCAGTACGAATATTTTGAAGTATACCATTTAAAATAGTAACACCAGCAACTGAAGGAACTGAATGAAATGTATGATACCACCATTTTTTTTCTATTTCATTTTCTCCCTCTGTTTGATCATCAGCTCTTAATGCAATTTGTTTATCTAATTTTTTTAAAGCATCTGGCGAAACACCTCTGATACCTTTTAAAAGACTAACAAGTTGAATACGAGTTTCATTAATTCTTTTTTGAACTGCCGAACCAATAGTACCTTGTTCATCAGCTCCTATAAAAATATCACCAGCTGCATCTAAATCTTTTTCATTTTTTAATCTGTGCGTTTCCGGGTCGTAGCCTTCAGATTTTGTTATGATTTCTTGTTTGTATTTTTCAATTTCGGTATATAATACATCTGCAATTTTCTTTGCTTGTGCAGATCTTTCATAAGCCAATTTTGCTTTTTCAGGCATGTTTTTATATTGATCGCCTATAATCTTATAAGTTACTTCATTTTTAGTTTTAATTGCATTTTGAGTATTAATAATCCCATTATTAACAATATTAAATGCATTTAAAATTTCTGAAGAAACATTCATCGCCAGCATTGCTGTTAACACGAGATACATCATGTTAATCATCATCTGCCTCGGTTCTTTGGGCATCGACATATATCAATAAATTTTTATGGTTATAAAAAATAGTTTAGAAAAAGATGTTTAAAATTATCTACCAGCACTCATTGCACTTAACATATTGCCATATACATTATTTAAAGCAGATAAGTTTTTGCTTAATGAGGCCATTTGTTCTTTATATTTTGCGCTATCTTCTAATGAATTATTCATATTGTCCATAGCTTGCAATAAATTACCATAATATTTATTCATAGCTTTTAAATGCGAACTTGTATCTTGTAATTCTAATTCATACATAGCATTTAATGAAGCTAAATTTGTAGTAACGTGTTGAATTTGTTCATGAAATGCCTGTGCACCTGAACCCATTGCACCAATTGATTTTACATTTTCTGCTGCTTCTTCAAAGGCTCCATTCATAGATGATAGTGTGGTGGCTGCCGAACGTGCACTTGAGGCATAATCATTAGTAGCTGCAACAGCATCTGAAATATCACTCATTTTATTTGCATTTTCTGCAATTTTTTCAAACCCTGCACCTAATTTTGAAAATACTTCATCGCTTACACCTACTTTTTCCATCAAATTTCCAACCTGCTCATTCATAGGTGCACTAGTTGAATTTTTGCGAACAAAAGTTTTATCAACTTCGGGGGCAATATCTAAATTTGGATGTACACGTTCCCAATAATAATCTTTATGTGGTGGTAGCAAGCCCAGCAAGGCAAACAAAAATGCTTCTACAAGCATTCCTATCATCAACATTTGTGTAGCACCAGGCCAGTGAAGAATTTTAAACAAGGCTCCTAGAATTACTATCGAGGCTCCAACACCAATGATAGCATTTTTAAATCTTTTACCTCTTTCTGTTTCAAAAAAATGTGCAATACCAGACATAATTTTTAAGTTGGTTTTTAAAAGTTATTAATTAAAGTGAAGAATGTGTAATATAAAATTTGACTTATTTTTGAATATCGCTTAATGAACGACCCAAGAAACTTTGTATACAACGGAAACCAATATAGCATTTTGCTGTATCTTGAAATTCCCATTCACGTGTACCACATTGTAACTTGTAGCCTACATCTTTCCACGAACCGCCTCGTAATACTTTACGTTTCATGGCAGGATTATCACCACCTTCGCCATCTTTAGCATCATATTTAATAGCTGATGCTAAATCATGTGTAAAGGCGTAAGCATTTTCATAATAAATATCAGCGCACCATTCAGATACATTGCCCGACATATTGTATAAACCAAAATCATTAGGAAAATAGGCATCGGCTTTTACAGTATAAACGCCACCATCTTCTAAATAGTTACCTCTCATGGGTTTGAAGTTAGCTAAAATACAACCTTTAGCATTTCTTAAATAAGGCCCACCCCAAGGATATGGTGAGTTATCATGACCACCACGAGCAGCATATTCCCATTCTGATTCAAATGGTAATCTAAAATCTTCGGCGTCTACCCTTGCATTCTGACGATTAAAATCGTTCATAAATCTTGTACGCCAAATTGAAAATGCTGTAGCTTGTTTCCAATTTACACCTACTACAGGATAGTTATCAAATGCTGGATGACTATAGTAATTACGAGTTAATGGTTCGTTATAAGCATAAGTATAATCATGAATCCAACATAATGTATCAGGATAAATTCTGATATAATTATTTTTCAAAAAAGTACTACGAGGCTTATCTCTATTTTCTTTTTTTGCAGCTTCTTTCCAATCAATATAAACAAAATCATACCACAACTTACCTGGATCTACTGCTTTTTGACCCCAAAAGCTATTTTGGTCGTCATACATCAAATCAGCTAATTTTTCTTTCGCATCATCTGTACTCCAATCAATTTCTTTTGTCCAATCAATCCTTTCGTGTTCTCCACCTGGATCAATTAAATACTCATCGCCCATTAACTTATGAGCTATTGAATCACGAACCCAATTTGTAAATTGACGATATTCATTATTCGTAATTTCAGTATTATCCATAAAAAAACCTGGAACTGTTATAGAACGTGGACGTTGAACCATGGCTGCATTAATATCTTGATCACTGGGACCAACATGCAAAGTACCTGAATGTACATACACCATTCCATAAGGAATTTCCATAATCCATTCTGGACGGTCTAAAACACCCAAAAGCTGACCATTATACCCCCCGTGACCACAACTTGCTGCAAATAACGCTACCGCCGACACAGCAACAATCCAATAACTCTTAATAATTTTCTTCATTATTGTTATTATAGGTTTTAAAAAATGCCCTTAACAACTTCTTACGAAAGTTTATAAGGATGACAAAAGTAAACAGATAATTTAATTTTCCAAATAAATTTATTCTTGTATTTCCACACGGCTTTTTTATTCTGAACAGCTTATTGAACAACACAAGCAAAGATTTATACTGAAAATGCTTACAAAAAGTTTCAAAAAAGTGAATAAAATTTATTTACTTTTTTTAATATTGAAAATACTAAATGATGAACCACATATCCATAATGCATTTGAAGGATAAACTAGAAAAACAATAACTGAAGCAATGCTTCGTTTACTATTGTTCGTAAAGCAAATATTTGTTTCTAATTGATTTGAATTTTTTTAAATCGGTTTGCCAAGTTTTTTTAATTTCAGATGATGATAAACCTGATTCAATTTGTTGTTTTAACTTTTCATTCCCAGCCAATGAGGTAAAAAAAGGTGTAAAAAAATTTTCTTTAGCTGGGTAATTATGATAGGCTTCTATTAAATAATTTAAATTAATCTTATTATTTTTTTGTAAACTATCTATTGGCAAGATAGTTAAATCTTGTCCGAAACATATTTGATTTACGCATGGTGGATTTTTTGCCCCCTCAACACTTTTGGGAATAAACTGATATGTATAGTTTTTGAAATCAGGGCTTCCAAATTGTTGAAATGGTTTTTCAGTTCCTCTTCCAAGGCTAATACAAGTACCTTCAAAAAAACAAATAGAAGGATATAAATAAATAGAGTTCATGGTTGGTAAATTGGGTGATGGCTTTATTGGAAGCTTGTAAAATGTATGATGAGTATAGTTTTTACATTTTATTACTATTAAATTGCAGATTAATTTTTGTTTTGACGGCGATAACCAATTTTCGCCATTTATCATTTTTGCATATTCACCAATCGTCATTCCATGTACTATTGGTACTTTATGCATTCCTACAAATGATGTATATTTTGATTCTAAAACAGGTCCATCTACATAATGCCCATTGGGATTTGGTCTATCTAAAACAATTAATTGTTTTTTGTATTCGGCGGCAGCCTGCATAACATAATGTAAAGTTGATATATAAGTATAAAATCGAGCGCCTACATCTTGTATATCAAAAACTATAATATCGATATTTTCTATATCGAGTTTTGTTGGTTTTTTATGACTACCATATAATGATATAATTTCTAGATTTTGTTTTTTATCTCTATCATTCGATAAATGTTCGCCAGCATCAGCTATACCTTTATAACCATGTTCGGGTGCAAATACTTTAACTATATTTATATGCAATGCAATCAAACTATCCACTAAATGTATTGCACCAATGGTACTAGTAGGATTTACAACCAATGCCACTTTCTTATTTGTTAATATAGGTAAATACAATTCAGTTTGTTCGGCGCCTGTTATAATTGTATTACAATATTGAGCATTTGATGAAAAAGAAAACAGTATAATAAAAATAGGCACCCCGATAAACCGCATAATTAACATATATTTTAAATTTGATGACAACTATTAAAGTTACAAAATTAAAGCTTGAGATCAAAACATTTATTCTTTTATAAATTTACCTACCTATTTAAATTACTACTGCACCATCACCATACATCTGGTTTTTGTATTTTAATGATGGCGATTTAATAAATTCGCCTAATCCTAATTTGCTCCATTTTTCATCAACAGATTTTATTGTTGCATCATCATGAATTAAAATGTTTGGCCAGTCTCTATCAAAATTATCAAACTGTTTTGTTTTTGTTGTTCCATCAATTACTAATGTATTTCCCAATGACGAATGACTATTGACTATTGACATGTCTCGTCTGGCATCTGCATTATTACAAGCTCTCCACAACACATCGGCGATAGATGAAATGTCAATATTCGCATCCACAAAAATTATTGTTTTAATGTTTTTCATTTCATCCAATTCAGAAATTTTTGCGGCCAATTCTTTGATGTGATTTTTTCGATTTTTTGTAACAGAAAAAATAGCAACAGAAATTCCAAGGGAAAGCAGATTAAAATTGCAGTCGTTTATTTCATTTGTTGATTGATTGATTTGTTGAATTATTGATTGTATTTCACTTGAATATTGAACATTGGATATTGGATATTGGATATTATTTTTCTCTTCCTCAAATTTCTTCGTTCCATCTATACACATCTTTCCTCCAAATCCCATTTTGCTACAACTATGGTCAAGCACATCCATTGGTCCTTGGCTGAAATATACATCTGATGCAGGATTGCAGTTCTCACTAACATATTTCGCAACAGCAGCGTAATCATGAATATCTACATCCCCATCTACTACAACTAACATTTTATTAAACATCATTTGTCCGGCACCCCACATCGCATTCATCACTTTCAAGGCTTGACCTGCAAAATCTTTCTTAATTTTTACAATCGTAAGATTATGAAATACACCTTCCATCGGTAATTCCATATCTACAATTTCAGGAATCATTGTCATCTTAATTGGTGCTAAAAAAATGCGTTCGGTGGCTTTACCAATCCATGCATCTTCTTGCGGCGGAATGCCCACAATCGTTGCAGGATACACAGCATTATTGCGATGTGTGATACAAGTGATATGAAATTTCGGATACCAATCTGCCAATGAATAATAACCAGTATGGTCGCCAAATGGACCTTCCCAAATCATTTCTTCCGCAGGGTCAACATAGCCTTCGATTACAAAATCTGCATCGGCAGGCACTTCCATTTCGGGTTGCGAAATACACTTCACTAATTCCACTTTTTTCTTGCGTAAAAACCCAGCCAACATATATTCATCCACATTATCAGGAAGCGGCGCTGTGGCTGCATACGTGTAGGCAGGGTCGCCACCGAGTACAACCGCAACAGGCATTTTTTTACCCAATTTTTTATACTCATTAAAATGCCTTGCACTCACTTTGTGTTTGTGCCAATGCATCGCTGTTAAATCTTTATCGAAAACCTGCATCCTATACATTCCTGTGTTTCTGATTCCACTGATGGGGTCTTTCGTATTCACCACAGGCAACGTAATAAATCGACCACCATCTTGAGGCCAACATTTCAACACAGGCAACTTCGTCATGTCGGGGTTCATCAAAATCACTTCCTGACATTCACCTTTTCCACTTTTCACTTTCGGCATCCATGAAGCAATTTGCCCGAGCTTTGGCAACATCGAAAGTTTTTCCAAAATATTGTCTTTCGGCTTCATTAATGTTTTGAAAAGTGATTCAATGTCTTTTGAAATATCATCCAAATCATTTACGCCTAAAGCCAATTCCATTCGACGTTTGCTGCCCATTGAATTAATCAAAACAGGAAAATCGAAACCAGTATTTTCAAATAACAGTGCTTTATTAAAATTTGATTTTGAAATTCTATCCGTGATTTCAGAAATTTCTAAATCAGGATTTACATATTCTTTGATGCGAATTAACTCGTTGTTTTTTTCTAAAACTTCTATAAAATGTTGGAGGTTGCGGTAAGCCATATTGCTAATTTGAAAATGAAAACAAAAATAAGCAAAGGAAAGTTTTAAAGACAATTTGATTTTGAATCTGTAAACACTTTTTCAAAATAATTTTTCTGCAAACAAAACTAGTAAAATTTTTATTGCATAATGAAAATTAAATACTCGAAATAAACTGTACCAAACTGCGCTTAGCTACAGGCAATAAAGTTTCACGATATGGTATATTTTCTTTAAACTCAACTACGAATGTAGCAGGTGTAGGGTTTTGAGGTTGTTGCTTAATCAAATCGTACTTTATTTTTTCGTAAGTATTGCTAATATTTAATTTGTAAGATTTTAAATAATTTGTTTTTACGGCTCTATATTGTTCAAATGAATTTTGAATAATTGAAAACTGATATTGATACAGTAAAATATTTTGTTTCACAAAATCGCTGATAATAAAATAGCCATCATCTTTATATAATGGAATTAAGCCCAACGAAAAAACATGTAGTTTGTGTTCCACTTCATCATAAATTTCAGCACCTTTTTTTATTTCATTTTCCATTTCGGGTAATGAATAATCAATGATAGATTGTATTTCATCCACTACTTTATCTTCTTTTAATTTTTCAAAAACAAGTTTTACATGTTGCAAATCAATTTCTTTCAACTCTTTCTGAAAGCTGCTTTCCATCTTTTCCAACTCATATTTTAAATGCACTAAATTGCGATGATGTTGTATTAATTGAGCAAATTGCGGATACAATTTTTCATCTTTAAAATTTGCATCAATATCTCTTAGGTAAGCCAGCAACAAATATTTTTTATACTCAAAATCTATAGTTCCTTCGGTAATCCAATTGTTTGATAATGAAAACATGGCTATAAAATTTAATTGATTATACTTTACAATTTTACGAATAAAAACAAAAAAAGTTTTACGTATTTAAACTGATTTTTGAATACTTTTGATTTTAATTTTCATAAAAAATGATTCAAACTATAACCGTATGCGGCGCTGGCACAATGGGCGCAGGCATTGCACAAGTGGCTGCTCAATCGGGCTTTCAGGCTTTTTTATTTGATATTAATGCCGATGTATTAGCCAAAGCAAAAACTGGTATCGAAAAAAATTTAAGCATAGCGGTTGAAAAAGGAAAAATGACTGCTGATGAAAAAATAGCCACCTTATCAAGGTTAAAATTTGAAACCGATTTGAATAATTGCAAATGCGAAATGGCAATTGAAGCCATCATTGAACGATTAGATATTAAGCAAAAATTATTTTTACAATTGGCTGAAATAAATGGCAACGAAGCTATTTTGGCAAGCAATACCTCTTCGTTATCTATCACTCAAATAGCCGCCCAAGTGCCGTTTCCGGGCAGAGTGGTAGGTATGCATTTTTTTAATCCTGCTCATTTAATGAAATTGGTAGAAGTAATTAGCGGCGCTGCTACTGATGAAAATATTGCCGAAACCACAAAAGCTGTAGCACAAAAAATGGGTAAAACGGTAGTGATGGCAAAGGATTCACCAGGCTTTATTGTTAATCGTGTTGCCCGTCATTTTTATGTTGAAAGTTTGAAATTGGCAGAAGAAAATGTGGCTGATATTTCAACCATTGATAGCTTGTTGGAAAACGCAGGTTTTAAAATGGGTGCTTTTAAATTGATGGATTTAATTGGAAACGATATCAACTATTCTGTTACCGAATCATTGTTTAATGCTTTTCATTACGACCCAAAATTTCGACCAAGCCGCATTCAACAACAAAAAGTTTTAGCTGGGCATTTAGGAAAAAAATCGGGCAAAGGATTTTATGATTATTTTAAATAATGAAACTTCCTTTTAAAATAGCACTTCGATATTTTTTTTCAAAAAAAAGTACAGCCGCCATTCAGGTTTTAAACTGGATTACAGTGGGCGCTATTGCCGTTGGAACAGCAGCATTAATCATTGTTTTAAGTGTTTTTAATGGTTTCGAAGGATTAGTAATTTCGTTATATCATTCCTTTAATAGCGATTTAGAAATTACGCCATTACACAATAAAACTTTTGTGATTTCAGCATCGCAATTAAAACAAATAAAATCTATTGCCGAACTAAAATCATTTTCAGAATGCATTGAAGAAAATGCGTTGTTGCGTTTTCGTGACCAACAATTTATTGCCACATTACAAGGCGTTGATGAAAATTTTGAACAAGTATGTGATGTTTCAAAATGTATGTATAAAGGCGAATTTAGTTTAGCATCGGATACAACAAATGAAAACGAAGTGCAACACAATGTAGTGTTGGGGGCTGGTGTGGCACAATCGTTAGGCTTAAATGCTGATTTTACAACCGAGCCAATTCAATTATTTATTCCGAATAGAAAATCGGAAAATATTGCTACCGACCCTATGAATGCATTTCGTTCGGAACGAGTTTATGGCGTAGGTACATTTGCCATTCAACAAGATTTTGATGTGAAATATGTGTTTGTAGATTTTCATCTTTTAAAAAATCTACTGCAATATGATAATCAAATTAGCTTGATACGCATTGCCTTAAAAACCAACAATGATGATGCTTCAGCAAAAAAACAATTGCAAACTATTTTGGGTAATGATGTAATAATTAAAAACAGATACGAGCAAAATGAATTTATTTATCGCATCATGAAAATAGAAAAATGGGTGGTGTATAGCATACTTTCATTTATATTAATCATCGCTTCATTTAATATGATTGGCAGTTTAAGTATGATTGCCATCGACAAACAACGTGACCAAAGTATACTACGAACTTTTGGTGCTGATGCAAAATTGATACGGAATATATTTTTAATAGAAGGCTTAATAGCTGCAGGTTTTGGGGCTATTATTGGTTTGGTATTAGGTGTTTCAATTTGTGCGGCGCAAATTTATTTTAAGATAATAAAATTGGGTGGCAGTTCATTTGTAGTTGATGCTTATCCAGTAAAAATAGAATTAATGGATATTGTTTTAGTAATTATTACCATCGTATTTATTGGTGGAATAACAGCTTGGTTTCCTGCCCAACGAGCATCTAAACAGGCTATGGTTTTAAAAATGATTTAATTAAAACAAAACCATTTCTTTTAATCCACTTAAAAATTCGGCTATGGTTTTTGGAAAACCATAATCATTAATAGCTTGAATTGGAATAACCTCAAACCCTTCTATTGCAGCTATTTCGAGGTTTGGCAACTTCAACATATAAAATTGTATTAATAAATTTTGATGCGTTAAAACCTGTTGTTTTACAATGCCTGTTTGTATATTTTGTTTTTGTTTTGGCTTTAATTTTTGAAGCAGAATATGTTTATCAATTACCGAAGGTTTTATTATTTTTTCTTTAGTTAAAATAGTTTTGGTTTCTATCAGCGGCAGTTGATACAAGTCTTGCCAAATATCTTTTTCCTTTCGTTTTTCAACCACAATATTCTTTCCATCGGTTAAATAAAAAAAGTTGAAATATCTATTTCTCTTTTTCAGTTTTTTTTCTTTGTATGGCAAACTTGCTACCACATTAAGTTTTAGGGCTTCGCAACTTTTATTAAAAACGCATTCATTACAATTTGGATTTTTAGGCACACATTGAGTAGCCCCAAAATCCATCAATGCCTGATTGTATTGCGCAGCATGTTTTTTATCTAATAATTTATCGGCTAATTGCTTAAATTGTTTTTTGCCTTGTGTTGAATCAATGGCAGTTTCAATTCCAAAAATTCGACTTAATACTCTATATACATTTCCATCTACTACTGCATGCGGCAAGTCAAAAGCAAACGATGCAATAGCGGCGGCTGTATAATTTCCAATTCCTTTTAGTTGTAGCAATTCATCATACGATTCAGGAAATTTATCATCATATTGTTCATGAATTATTCGAGCCGTAACCAGCATATTTCGAGCTCGTGAATAATAACCCAAGCCCTGCCAAATTCGCATTACATCATCATCATTGGCTAATGCAAAATGTTTTATAGTAGGATAATTTTGTATAAATTTTTGGTAATAAGGTAAGCCTTGTGCTACACGAGTTTGCTGCAAAATAATTTCGCTAAGCCAAATCTTATAAGGGTTTTTAATACCTTTCCATGGCAGTTCACGATTTTGTAAACTATACCAATTCAGTAAAATTCTTCTGAAAAATTCAATTTGCATTTGTTTTACAATGCAAATTTATTTCACATATTTAGCGTAAGCTTTAAGGGCTTCGGCTTTTATTCTATCACGGCGCTTGGCTTCATATTTCGATTCGAAATAATTGCATACTGTACCATCTTCGCAGCTTATTACATAGTGCAATAATTTACCATCTTCAGTAGGAACAATTTTTACAAATGCAAAATCAGCATTGCCTTCCATAGCTTTTTGACTGCAACTATCCGATTCAACATATAAATATTCATACGGATAAAGATTCTTCATTTTCGATTCAGTAAAACTTGATTCGGCAATATCATTTTTATCTATCAATAAAGTTTTGCTTAATAAATTTTTTGCATTGGCTTGAATGTTTGCTTTTACTTCATTAGGCGATAAACCCTCCATGTGATTGTATAAATGGTATTGCAAAGCATGAATGGCAAATACATCTTCAAACAAATTGGGTGCCTGAAATGTGATAGGTGTTTCGGCCAATGCTGGTTTGTTGGGTACCATATTTTCGGCTTGGCGTACTTCAAAATAGCCACAAACTTCGGGCTTTGATAACTTGTTGAATGGTAAAATTGAAACCGCAGCAGCTGGCTTTGGCGTTGCATCCACATCGCTATGCATCACATATTGCAATACCAAATATCCTTTATTTGTTTTTCCTTTAGCTAATTTTTGCACTTCGGCCATTGATTTAAATTCATAGCGTTCAGTAAATTTCCACCATTTTTTTATTGCCGTTTGCAGTTGCGAATTAAATGCTTCCATATCTTTTTTATGCATTTCATCATCGGCTACATTCTTTTTTGGTTTTGCTCCCTTCTTTGGGTCATCAGCCATTATTACTACTAACGTAATCCGTTTCGATGCATCTTCATAAGCTTCTTTTTTTAGTGTAGTGGCCGGTGCTTCGGCTTTTACTATTAGATTAGCAATTAAAAACAGGCAGATTAAAAAGGCTGATATTTTTTTCATGATTAGATGATTAATGATTTAAGGTTTCAAAAGTATGAAAATTGTTTTACGTTTCAATGCTTAGACAAATACGTGAATGCTGTTATTACGAATATGTTGAAATGAAGTTAATTTTGAGTTGTTAAAAATGATTAAATCAATGACAAAAGATAAATTAAGCAGGTTGTCCTATTTTATATTAATATTAGCTATTACTGCCTTTATACAATATATCATTTAAAATATTTCAAACCCAATCTGAAATCAAATTAGCTCATCTATTTCAATATAGTGGGCTTGTTTGATTTTTAGTATTTTGCAGCCTAATTTAAAATATTATTGTTTTGAAAAATTTAATTTTAATACTTTTTGTAGCAACTTTTTTTGCATCGTGTTCGCATAATAAAGATGGGGAAAAGCCTATTGCTCGTGTTTTAGACAAATATTTATACCCAGCCGATTTGGCTGGATTAATTAAAACTGGCACATCTACAAAAGATAGTTTGGCGGTGGTTAAAAACTATGTTTCGGATTGGATAAGGCAACAAATTTTAGTGGCTAAAGCCGAAGAAAATGTAGAAGTTGATAAAAAAGAATTGGATAAAAAAATTGAAGATTATAAGCAATCTATTTTAATTTATCAATACGAAATAGAATTGGTAAAGCAGAAATTAGATACTGTTGTTACCGAAAAACAAATGGATGATTTTTATTCTATTCATAAAGAAGATTTTATTTTACGAAATGATGTAGTAAGGCTTACGTATATAAAAATTCCGAATCAACAATCTAATTTAATAAATATTCGAAGGCTATTTATTGATCCATCTACAAATGCATTGCAAATGCAAGATATTTGTAAAAAAGAAAATTTAACTTCATCATTTGATGAAAGCAACTGGATTTCTACCGATTTTTTTCCAACTAATATGCAAACAGCATTTATGAAAACAAAAGGATTTGTAGAACAACATGATTCGGTTTATACTTATCTATCGCAAGTAAAAGAGTATTTGCAAAAAGGAAATGCATCGCCTAGAAGCTATGTAAAAGATCAAATTTTTAAAATTATTGTGAACCAACGTAAGGTTGAAATGATTAAAAATATTAGGGAAGATTTATATAAAGAAGCACTTCAAAAAGGAGATTTTGAAATTATTGATGAAAATTAAAACGGAATTGTATATTTGCAATCCGTTTTCGGAATTGGTCCTGTGGCCGAGTGGCTAGGCTGAGCTCTGCAAAAGCTCCTACAGCGGTTCGAATCCGCTCGGGACCTCTTAAAAAAAGCTGTTAGATTAATCTAATGGCTTTTTTGTTTTTAGCCAAATGGTATACATAATGCCGATGAGGGTTTAACATATACCAGCATCAGATACTTTTTATTTTTTACTTTGATAGCCCATACAATTCATACACTAAGTTATTTATTTGGGTATAGAAGCTTTGGTGTTGTAAAAAAAATTTGTTTTTATCAACGCCATAAGGCTTTTGGGTTAATATAAGTATAACTACAAACAACTTTAAGTTGATAATATTTCAAATGCGTTTGGCGTTGTGGTGCAACATCTTTCCATTTTTACAGTAAGTAATTTTAAAATTTACTACATAGATTTTTGCAAAAAAATAAAAAAACGTGAAATTAAAATCAATCATACTGCTTTGTTTAGGGCTTTTAGTAGGCGGATATTTATTTGCCAATTATTCAATCAAAAAAAGAAAAGCAAAAAAGACTACTGTAACTAAAAAAAAGAAAAGCAAAAAACATAGCAATGCCCATGTAACAATGGATGCAGTGAGTTATATAACCAAAGTTGAAACCACTGGCGATACTATAAATTGGATTGATGCACAAATGAAAATGCTGGATGATACACAACGCATTGGGCAATTATTCATGGTGGCTGCTTGGTCGAATAAAGATTCAGTTAATTGTAAAAATCTTCCTTATTTAATTTCAAAATATAATATTGGTGGAGTGATAATGATGCAAGCAACACCATATCGCCATGCTGTAAGATTAAATTATTATCAATCTATTTCTAAAATACCATTGTTGGTTGGGTTTGATGGCGAATGGGGTTTAGGAATGCGAATTGATTCAACTATTTGCTTTCCACATCAACTTACTTTAGGCGCTATTCAGAATAACGATTTGATTGAACAAATGGGAATTGCTGTGGGCGAAGAATGCAAGCGTATGGGCATTCAAATTAATTTTGCACCCGATGTAGATGTAAATAATAATCCTCGAAATCCTGTAATCAACGATCGTTCGTTTGGCGAAAATGCTGATAATGTAAGCAACAAAGCCATAGCATACATGAACGGAATGCACAAAAGCGGTATACTTACATGTGCTAAACATTTTCCTGGTCATGGTGATACAGATGTTGATTCGCATGCCGATTTACCCGTTTTACCATTTAGCCGTGAACGATTAGATTCATTAGAATTAAAGCCTTTTGTAGCCATGATAAAAGCTAATGTGCCAAGTATTATGGTGGCGCATTTGGGCATTCCGCAATTAGAACCTGATGAAAAAACACCATCATCGCTTTCGCAAAATATTGTAGAAAAATTATTAAAAACCGAATTAGGTTATAAAGGATTAGTGATTACAGATGCATTAGGAATGAATGGTGTAACCAAAAATTTTGAACCTGGAATAGTTGATGTTAAAGCATTGTTGGCTGGTAATGATATGTTGTTGATGAGTAAAAATGTAGAAGAAGCTATTCGTCAAATTTTTATTGCCCGTGATAAAAATTTAATATCGCAACAAGAAATTGATAACCGAGTACGAAAAATTTTATACTACAAATACAAAGCAGGATTAAATCATTATCAACCCATTGAATATAAAAATTTGCAACAAGATGTATTAAGTAAAAAACATTTTGATTTGTTGAATGCTTTATACACCAATGCTTTTACGGCCATTAATAAAGAAACAAAAATTATTGATGCACAAAAATCAACCATAGCTATTGTAAATATTGGTGGCGATAGCATCAGCAGTTTTACAAAAAAAATAATGCAAAATGCTGCTGTAAAATGTTTTGGAATTGGCATTAATGAAAGCGATGCAGAATGGATGCGTTTGCAAGATTCATTAGCAAACTATAGTTATACATGGATTGAATTGCACAAAATGAGCCGCTTTGCTGGTAAAGAATATGGTGTAAACTGGACTACTAAAAATTTTATTCAGCAATTATCTGCTAAGCAAAATTGTGGTGTTATATTATTTGGTTCGCCGTATGCTTTAAAATATTTTGATAATATAAAACAACTTTTGGTGGCTTACGAAGACAATAATTATTCGCAATTAGCATTAGCAGATTTATTTTTAAATAATGTTGAAACATTAGGAAAATTGCCAGTTACAGCCGATGTGAATAATAAATTTGGTAATGGAAATAAATTGAATTCGTACCTAACAAAATTTGAACTGAAAGAAAATAGTGTAGAAAAAATAAATGCCGAAGCTGTAGGAATGAATTATAAAACGCTTCAAAAAATTGATAGCATTGCAATACTTGGTATTGAAGCTAAAGCTTACCCTGGTTGTGAAATTGTGGTGTTGAAAAACGGAAAAACAATTTATGATAAAACCTTTGGCAGCCCAACTTACGAATCGAAAACGGCAGTAAAAAAATCTGATTTATATGATTTGGCTTCTATCACAAAAATTGCATCAACCACTTTGGCTTGTATGAAATTGTATGAAGATGGAAGATTAGATTTGAATAAAACAATTGCCGATTATTTGCCCGAAGCAAAACGAACTAACAAGAAAAAAATCATCATCAAAGATTTATTGTTGCATCAAGCAGGCTTAGTTCCATTCGTTCCGTTTTATAAAGATTGCATGAATAAAAATGGCGAATTGGATAAAAACTTTTCGAACGAAAAAGATGAAGAGCATACATTATCCGTTGCAGATGGATTGTGGATGAGCAAAGATTATTTGGATAAAATGTGGGATAAGATTTATAAAACCGATATTAAAACATCAGGCAAATATGTGTACAGCGATTTGGATTTATATTTTATGAAACGCATTTGCGAAAGCATTTTAAAAACAGAAACTACAGATGAATTTGTAAACAGAGTTTTTTATGAACCCATGAAATTAAAAAATATTTGTTTCAATCCGTTATATCATGGATTTAAAAAATCGCAAATAATACCTACTGAAAAAGATAATTATTTTCGCCATCAATTAATTTGGGGCTATGTACACGATCAAGGAGCAGCCATGTGTGGAGGCATACAAGGTCATGCAGGATTATTTAGCAATGCCAAAGATTTAGCCGAACTAATGCAACTATTAAACGATAAAGGCGAATACAAAGGCAAACGATTTTTGAAAAAAGAAACAGTAGAATATTTTACAGCCAAGCAAAGTAATGTATCACGAAGAGGATTTGGATTTGATAAACAAGAACCAAACCCCAATTTGGCATCGCCAATGTGTAAAAGTGCATCGGTTGAAACTTTTGGGCATACAGGGTTTACAGGCACCAGCACTTGGGTTGATCCAAAATATAATTTAGTGTTTGTGTTTTTATCAAACCGAGTTTACCCCGAAGCCGAGAATAAAAAAATTATTACCATGGGCATTCGAACCAATATTCAGGAAGTATTGTACGAGGCGATGAAAAAATAATGTTATGCTAAACTATGTTAGAAAACATTCAATACTTTTGTTAAGTGAAAAAACCACTCATACAATACCTATTTTTTATTGTTGTGCTATTGCAAATCAATTGCATTGATGCTTTTGCGCAAAACAATAAAACGACTATAACCAACGAATATTCTGAAGGCATAAAAGATATTACCCTAAAAGTTATTGAAACAAAAACCAGCGATGCAGCTAAGTTAGAAGCCATTCATGATTGGATTGTTTATAGAACTGAATATGATGTAGAAAAATATTTAAACCACGATTTATCGGTACAAAAAAATATTGAAACCATAAAAGGCAGGTTGGCAGTTTGTACGGGCTATGCCGAGTTGATGAACGAAATGTGCTATTGGGCAGGCATAAAATGTATCACTATAAATGGTTATTCTAAAAATGAAAATACAGATTTGGGCGATAAATTTTATTTAGATACACATTGTTGGAATGCGGTATTATTAAATAATCAATGGTATTTTGTAGATGCCACTTGGGATGCAGGATACATACAATATACGAAGCATAAATTTTTAAGTAAAAAAATAAAATTTCAACCCCGATTTGTTTCATCGCCTAATAAAAAATATTTTAAAAAATCTGCTTCCGATTTTTCAAAAGACCATTTACCATTAAATCCTGAATGGCAATTAAATGCAAAAAAAATTACGCTTAAAAAGTTTGAAAAAGATAGTTCGTTTTATTTGAATGTAAATCAATTTACCAACGATGCCGAAGCATTATCAACCGAATATGAAACATATTTATTGAATTATGCCAATGAAAATAAATGGGAACAAATAGCAGATGATGGCAAAGAAGGATTTGTATTTAATAAACGAAATTTTGTTTGTCGTGGCTTAATGAATAAAGCCAAAATGAATTTGCTGATTTCTGAATTAAAACCTGCTAAAGAACTTACAACTGCTGATACTTTTCAGTTAAATATTATTTCAAAATATGCAGCAAATGCAATGGATAGTTTTAATAAAATGAAGCCCGTGCTTATTGAAATGAAAACCGAGTTGATGAAAAATAATCAACTTAAAACAAAAATTATTACATCAGATAATGGTGCATTATTAAATACGAATAAAAAAATATTTTCAGCTTTTAACAGAACAAAAAAGAAAATGAAATTGCAGCGTAAAACCAATAAAGCGCTGATGAAAACTAATGATAAAAACGTAGATCATTTTTTATCTGAATTAAAATTTTATCAAACCAAATATTCAAAAACAGCTAAAGCCGAAGACACTTTGGGCTTAGAAGAAAAAATTAATTTGCTAAAAGATTCAGTTAAATATTTAACCAAAGATTATTTGACTTTGGTAAAAGTATTTAATAATGAATATGATAATGATATAACTAAACTTGACCAATACAATGATGTAACGCTAAAAGGTATCAACGATTTGAAACAAGCCTACGAAATGCGTTTGGTCATGGTAGATGATTTAGATTATCCATTGCAAACACTGAAAGCAAAATTTACAAAACGACAAAATAATGCAGATGGATTGCTACTAAACGAAAATGTATTTTTAACAGATACATTGTTTAAAATGTTTAAGCACATTCAATCAACTCATTTAAAAGTGGTAAATAATCAAAAGAAAATTTTGAAGTTGGTAAAAAAAATGCGCCGATATAAAGAAGAAAGTACAGCGCAAATTCAAATTTATTTAGATGCTATGAGCGGCATGGAAACTTTTGTTTATCGCCATAAAGATTTTATCAGAAAATTTTCATCTAAGTGTAAGCAGTTGAACAAACAATTCAATAAAAAATCAGCCGCTAATAAATTAGAAGCAAAACATTTAAGCAAAGAAATTGAATTAGAAAAAATGTTGGCAAAAGCCCGTAGTAAAATGATTTCGAAAGAAATATCATCATATAATAAATATTGCAAAACTTCTTCATCGGCTTGTGTAAAACAAATTAAAAGCAACAACAGATTAAAGCAAAAGCTTTCAAAATAAACTCAATTTGATTCAAAGATTATTCATATTTTTTATTGTAATTATTGTTTTTGCATCTTGCGAAAACGATATGAAAAAAGTTAGTCAGATAGCTTCATTAAAAGAAATAACTGTTGAAACGGTAAAAGATGCACAAACTTATTACAGCGATAAAGGAAATTTGAAAGCACAATTACAAGCCCCATTAATGTTGCTATACAATACAAAAGAACCGTATAAAGAATTGCCTAATGGTGTATTAGTTTTGTTTTATGATGATGCACAAAAAGAAGATGGCAGGCTGAAAGCCAAGTATGGCATAAGTTACGATGCACAACAAAAAATAATTGTACGCAATGATGTGGAAGTGGTGAATGTAAAAGGCGAAAAATTAAATACCGAAGAACTAACTTGGGACACTAAAACCCACATGCTTTTTACAGATAGGAGTGTGAAAATAAACACGGGCAAAGAAGTATTATTTGGCGAAGGAATGACAGCCAAAGAAGATTTTTCGCAATACAAAATAAAACACCTTACAGGAACTGTGAAAGTGAAAAATGATTTTTAAGATATTCCATTTTTACGCTAGTGTTTAATACATTTGTCATTCTATTTTAAAACATAAAATAAAACATCAATAAAATTATATGGCTGAAGTAATACAAATGCCCCGAATGAGTGATACCATGACCGAAGGTGTTATTGTAGCATGGCATAAAAAAATTGGCGATAAAGTAAAAAGTGGTGATTTGTTAGCCGAAGTTGAAACCGATAAGGCTACCATGGAATTAGAAAGTTATAATGATGGAACACTTTTATATATTGGTGTTGAGGCTGGTAAAGCCGTAGCCGTAAAT
This sequence comes from Bacteroidota bacterium, assembly GCA_046051225.1. Classification (GTDB taxonomy): domain Bacteria; phylum Bacteroidota; class Bacteroidia; order Chitinophagales; family CAIODY01; genus CAIODY01. The sequence goes on from JBJOOR010000003.1 coordinate 120,997, forward strand.
GGCATTTTAGCCATTGTAGGCGCAGCAGGTGAAGATTATTCAGCTTTATTAAATGCAACACCAAAAGCTGCCGAAGCTGCTCCTGTGGCGGCATCTGCAACTGAAACAAAAATAGAAGTTGCAATAGTTCAAAGCTCAAATCAATCTGCTCCAATTGTTTCTGATGAGCGAATAAAAGCATCGCCGTTAGCAAAAGCAATTGCTGCTGAAAAAGGAATTGATTTGCACAGCATAAAAGGTTCGGCTGATAATGGCAGAATTGTAAAACGTGATTTGGAAAATGTAAGTGTGGTTGAAACACCAGCTACATCAACTGTTGCGGCTGCTCCTGTAGTTACAGGTGTTGAAAGTTTTGAAGAAGTTACCTTATCGCAAATGCGAAAAACAATTGCAAGAAGATTAAGTGAAAGTAATTTTACTGCGCCACATTTCTTTGTAACCATTGAAGCCAACATGGCTAATGCTATGGCTTTCCGCAAACAAGCCGCTGATGCAGGCATTAAATTTTCATTCAACGATTTGATGATAAAATCAGTAGCATCTGCTATTCGCAAGCATCCAAAAGTAAATAGCAGTTGGTTAGGTGATAAAATCAGATACAATCATCACATTCATATTGGCATGGCAGTAGGCATGGATGAAGGTTTGGTAGTGCCTGTGTTAAAATTTGCCGACCAAAAATCTATTTCGCAAATTAGTGTGGAAGCCAAACAATTTGTGGAGAAAGCAAAATCGAAAAAAATTCAACCTGCTGATATGCAAGGCAATACATTTACTATTAGTAATATGGGTATGTTTGATGTAGAAAATTTCACTGCCATAATCAATCCGCCTGATGCTTGTATTTTAGCAGTAGGTAAAATAAAAGAAACACCAATTGTTGAAAATGGTGAAATTAAAATTGGTCATGTAATGAAAATGACTTTAAGCTCTGACCATAGAGTGGTGGATGGTTCTATCGCTTCTGGATTTTTAAAATCTTTGAAAGAAAATTTAGAAAATCCAGCAATGATGTTGATTTAATTCAAATAAACTTTTAAAGTTTTGCAAATTTTAACGATTCGCTGAATTTTGTTTTCAAATAGCATGATTTTTTTCAAAGAAAATATTCGGACAGAAAACCTTGAAAGCAAACTTGCTCAACTCAAAACAAAGAATAATTTTTTTGGGAAACTTCTTTTTATTTCAAATTCATATCACATTAATTTTTATGGATGGCAGTTTAAATCAATCCCAGTAAGAATAATTATTAATAAAATAAACGATGATGAACATAAAGTGATTTATTCTATTGATGATTTTTATATAAGATTTTTTATAGCAACTCTTTTAATTAATCTATTGTTTGAAATTTTGGTTGTAGTTTTTAAAGGTCATTATCATTTTGCTAAAGAGTTATTTGATACTTTCAAATTCGTTCATCCAGTTATGTTAATTGTTTTTAGTGTAATTTATTTTTTCGGAATGCATTCACGAATTGATAATGCAAAAAAAGAATTTCATAAAAATATTTTATGCTAACAAAAAAAAACATCGACTCTTAATCAAAAATAAATTCCGCATTTACTCAAGATTTTTAACAGTACTTTTTTTCTTATTCAATAAAAATAGTATGTTTGATGTAATAAAAATTTAATTACATATGGAAAATCAAAACATTTTAGACCAAGAACAAATTATAAATGCTGAATCATATATAAACGCATCAGCTACTAAAAGATTTTTAAATTACATTATTGATTTAGTAGTATTTTATGCTTTAATGTTTTTAATAGGAGTGGTTGGAGCCCTTGTTGATCCTGTCTTTGTAATAAAATATGCCTATGTTATTGCTATAGTATTATTACTTTTATACTATATTGTTTTAGAAGGAACTACATCTAAAACTATTGGTAAAATGGTTACAGGTACTAAAGTTATTGATGAAGAAGGGAATAATATTTCTTTTAAAACAGCATTACTAAGAACCTTGTGCAGATTGATTCCACTTGAGGCATTTTCTTTTTTTGGTGAGGGTGCAAGAGGTTGGCATGATTCAATTACGGATACAAGAGTTGTAAATAAATAATTTATAAAACTCACAAAAAAAGAAAAGGCTGAATTCAAATTTGAATTCAGCCTTTTCTTTTTTAAAACTGTTTTATGGTTTTTCTAAATGAAAATTTTCTAAAAATTTTGTGGTGAAATTTCCTTTTCTGAAATCTTCATTCTTCATTAATTGTTGATGGAATGGAATGGTTGTATGCACCCCTTCTACCACAAATTCACTCAATGCACGTTCCATTGTATTGATAGCTTCTTCACGAGTTTGCGCCACCACAATTAATTTAGCAATCATCGAATCATAATAAGGTGGAATCATATAACCACCATAAACGTGCGAATCTACCCGAACACCATGTCCGCCAGGTTGATGATAAACAGTGATTCTACCAGGTGATGGACGGAAATCATTGAACACATCTTCGGCATTGATACGGCATTCAATGGCATGCATTTGTGGGTTATAATTTTTACCACTGATTGGCACACCTGCGGCAATTTTTATTTGCTCTTTTATCAAATCAAAATTGATTACTTCTTCTGTTACGCAATGTTCTACTTGAATACGAGTATTCATTTCCATAAAGTAAAAATTGCGATGCTTATCTACCAAAAACTCAATAGTACCAACACTTTCATAACTAATTGCGGCAGCGGCTTTACAAGCAGCTTCACCCATTTTTTCTCTTAATTCAGTGGTCATAAATGGCGAAGGACTTTCCTCTACCAATTTTTGATGACGGCGTTGAATCGAACAATCACGTTCGCCCATGTGGCACACAGTGCCGAATTGGTCACCAGCAATTTGAATTTCGATGTGTCGTGGTTCTTCAATATATTTTTCAATATACACACCACTATTGCCAAATGCAGCACCAGCTTCGGTTTGAGCAGCAGTGATTTGTTTTTCAAATTCGTCTTCTTTCCATACAATGCGCATGCCCTTGCCACCACCGCCTGCTGTGGCTTTAATGATGATTGGATAACCAACTAATTTTGCTTCTTTTTTTCCTGCTTCAATACTATCAACCAAGCCACCGCTGCCCGGAATGCAAGGCACACCAGCTTTTATCATCGTATCTTTTGCAGTGATTTTATCTCCCATCTTACGAATCATTTCGGGGGTTGGTCCTATAAATTTGATACCGTATTGTGCACAGATTTCTGAAAATTTTGCATTCTCTGCCAAGAAACCATAGCCTGGATGAATCGCATCAGCATTAGTGATTTCAGCAGCAGCCATTATTTGCGGAATGTTCAAATACGAATCTTTGCCAGCAGGTTTGCCAATGCAAACGGCTTCGTCAGCAAAGCGAACGTGCAAACTTTCTTTATCAGCAGTGCTATAAACAGCCACTGTTTTGATGCCCATTTCCTTACAAGTACGAATAATTCGAAGGGCTATTTCGCCACGATTGGCGATGAGGATTTTTTTAAACATTTGATTGTATTAAGTATTATGTAATCAGGTATTAAGACAAAGCAATCATAATACTTTGTACTTGATACGTTGTACTAAAAAAAATTATTCAATCACGAACAGCGGTTGATCAAACTCTACTGGCGAAGCATCATCGGCTACAACTTTTACAATAGTACCATCCATTTCGCATTCAATTTCGTTGAATAATTTCATGGCTTCAATAATGCAAATTACTTGTCCTTTTTTTACTTTATCGCCTGGTTTTACAAAAGCTGGTTTATCAGGTCCAGCACTGCGATAGAAAGTACCAACCATTGGTGCCTTAATCACCGTGCCTTTATCGGCTACAGGCACAGCAGCCACAGGTGCTGGTGCAGCAGCTACTTGCGGAGCAGCCACAGGTGCAGTTTGTATAGCTACAGGCGCAGCACTCACAGTAGTAACTATGGTTTCTCTTTCTTTAGTTTTTAAATTAATTTTAAAATCATTTCTTTCAATACCTAATTCACCAAGATTAGATTTATCGAAAATTTTAATTAGCTCTTGAATTTCTTTAATGTCCATGTTAAATTTTTTTTGAAATTTGATTTGCGAATATACAGTTTTGAATTAATTAAGAGAAAAATTTAGCAAAGAACTTAAGGTTGCAGATAATTTAATGGCTACCGATATAAAGGTATTTTATGGCAAATGTTTTTATTTATATCTTGTAGTTTTACTAATCAGTATGTAGCAATTCTTTATAAAATACTTGCTAAAATAAAAAAATTACAATATTGGAAAATTGTAAAACCCTTCAGGGTAGCGTACTTCGGTAAGATATAAAGCACAACCTGGCACAGCAAAACTTACTTTTGGTTTGTTTTTAGTAGCTACCACTTCTTTAAATTCATCTACTGAATAAATTCCTCTTCCTGCTTTTATCATAGTGCCTACTAAGCCTTTAATCATGCCTCGTAAATATCTATCGGCTTTAATGGTAAATAAAATAGAATCCTTATCAGGCATTGTCCATTCGGCAAAATCTATTCTGCAAAATGTAGTTTTATTATCTGCTTTTCGCTTACAAAAAGCTTCATAATCATGGTATGATGTTAGGCTTTTAGCACACTCATTCATCACTTCCAAATTCAATCTACCATAATGAAAATAGTAGGAACGATTATATAAGTAAGGATTTTTTTCGTAGTGAATCAGGTATTGATATTCACGTTGTATAGCATCAAATCGGGTATGAAAATTATCAGGTACTTGTCTTAGGTTTTTAACTGCAATATCAGGAGGTAGCATGAAATTTAATCGACGTATAAAATCTTTTGGCAACTCTACTTCACTATCAAAATGAGCATAGGTTTGTTTTATATGAACACCAGAATCGGTGCGGCTTGCACCTACTAAAATCATTTTTTGCTGATACAATGTAGAAACATTTTTTTCTAATAATTCTTGCACACTAATAGCATTGGGTTGGTTTTGCCAACCATGATAATTAGTACCATCAAATGCTATTTCGATTACGTATCGCAAATTATTAAAACAGATTTAGAAAAAAATTGACTAAATACTTTTTAGAAATGCCTTTCATTCTTAAATATCTATGTGTTTAAAAAAGAAAAAACTTATTTCAAATTTTCATACACAATTGCAACTCCTTGCCCTACACCTACACACATAGTAGCAGCACCGTATTTTCCGTTTCGTTTTTTCAATTCATGTAATAATGTTGTTGAAATTCTTGCACCACTGCAACCCAACGGATGCCCCAATGCAATAGCTCCACCATTTACATTTACTTTCGAAATATCTAAATTCAAATCACGAATACAAGCAATACTTTGCGAAGCAAATGCTTCATTTAATTCAATTAAATCTAAATCGTTGGTAGTAATACCTGCACGTTTCAAAGCCTTTTGCATAGCAGGGATAGGACCAACGCCCATAATGGCAGGGTCAACGCCAGCAGCCGCAACGCTTACCATTCGTGCCATTGGTATAAGATTATATTTCTTCAACATATCTTCATTGCATAATAATAAAGCCGCAGCACCATCATTCACACCGCTGCTGTTGCCTGCTGTTACACTTCCGTCTTTTTTAAATGCAGGTTTTAAGTTAGATAAAGCTTCCATCGAGCTTAATCTTGGATGCTCATCTTTATTAAAATCAATTTCAGATTTTCCTTGTTTTACTTTTATGCTTACTAATTCTTCTGCAAAACGATTAGCCTCGTGTGCAGCTTGATATTTTTGCTGCGAAGCAAATGCAAATTCATCTTGTTCTTGCCTAGAAATTTTCCATTGCGCTGCTACATTTTCAGCCGTTTCGCCCATTGCAAATGGATGATATAATGCCGACAAATTTTTATTCGTAAATCTCCAACCTATTGTAGTATCATACATTTCAGGCGTTCTGCCAAATGCTGTTTCAGATTTTGCCATTACAAAAGGCGCTCTGGTCATGCTTTCTGTTCCGCCTGCTATGTAGGCATTTCCATCGCCAATGCTGATAGCACGATACGAATCCATGATGGCTTGTAAACCACTAGCGCATAATCTATTCACTGTATTGCCCGATACCGTAACTGGCAAACCTGCCAACAAAGCCGCCATACGAGCTACATTTCTATTGTCTTCGCCTGCTTGATTAGCTGCGCCTAATATTACTTCTTCTAATTCATTTACATCAAACGAAGGATTGCGTTTTACTAATTCTTTAATAACCGTAGCTACTAAATCATCAGGACGAACTGAACTTAATGTACCACCATATTTACCAATTGGGCTGCGCAATGCATCAACTATATAAACTGCTTGCATATTTATTTTTTTTAGAATTGCAAAAGTAAAAGAATTCTTGTTCTACTTATAGTTGTCAATCATAAATGATTCAACTACAGTTTTACTAATTATTTTTAAACTGAATTTTATTATCTTTGTTTCAACTACTAAAATATTTTTTATGTACGGAAATGCATCTGTTGATTTAGACGAAAAAAAGAAATCAAATCCTATCGAAGGCGAAGACCCGATTAAGTTGGCCGAATTTGAAGCTCGAATCACTCGAGGCGAAAAAATTGAACCGCAAGATTGGATGCCAAAAGAATATCGCCGTCAGCTTACTCGTATGATTGAGCAACATGCACACAGCGAAGTAATTGGCGCATTACCCGAAGGCACTTGGATTACAAGAGCGCCAAGTTTCAAACGTAAATTAGCCCTAATAGCAAAAGTGCAAGATGAAATTGGTCATGCACATTTATTGTATAATGCTGCCGAAACATTAGGCAAAAGCCGTGAAGCAATGATTAATGATTTATTAAGTGGCAAAAGTAAATACAGCAATGTGTTTAATTATCCAGCTTTAACATGGGCTGATGTAACTGTGATAGGGTTTTTAATTGATGGTGCCGCCATCGTTAATCAAGTAATTAATGCAAAAGGTTCGTATGGTCCTTATTGCCGTGCTTTAGAAAGAATTTGTTATGAAGAATCTTTTCATTTAAAACAGGGTCATGAAGCTTTGGTATATTTAGCTACAGGTACAACCGAACAAAGAGCCATGTTGCAAGAAGCTTTAAACCGTTGGTACAAGCCTATTATACACTTTTTTGGACCAAGCGATAAAGCAAGTGTTCATAGCGATTTGTTGATGAAATGGAAAATAAAAATGGCAAGCAATGATGATATGCGAAATCAATTTCTTGACCAATACGTTCCAAAAATTCGTGAATTAGGATTAGATTTTCCTGACCCAAAACTGAATAAAAATGCGGATGGCGTTTGGGAATTTAGCGACCCCGATTGGAATGAATTTTATGAAGTAATAAAAGGCAATGGCCCTTGTAATGCTGAACGTTTAGCTGTTCGTCGTTGGGCTGAAGAGCATGGAAGATGGGTACGTAAAGCATTAATGAATCCAAATCAAAAACAAGTGGTGCCATTATCTTAAACAATAAACAATAACACGATTTGAAAATTTGCCAATGTTTTTTCATTAGCAAATTAGCAGATTAGCAAATTAGCAAATTGAATGCAATCATTTGACCCAAGAGTAAATAGAATAAAAGTAATTGAAGAAAAAACCGAAATGAATCCAGGCGAAGCTTGGGAACCGTATGAAGTTTTTCATCAAAAAAAACGTGGCGACCATCATATTCATGTTGGCAGTGTACATGCACCAAATGCTGCACAGGCATTGCTTTTTGCAAAAGAGCAATATGCCCGTAGACAAAAATGTAGCAATATGTGGGTGGTAAAAACAGATGATGTAACTTCATTTAGCTATGATGATGCGGATATTTTCGAAACAGCTATTGATAAAGAATATCGTGAAGCTTATGGCTTTAAAGTAAGAGATAAAATAAACGCTTATAAAAAAGAAAATCTTTAATTGATGAACAAGTCGTTATATAATTTCATTTTAAAAACAGCGGATGACTGTTTTGTATTAGGACACAGAAACAGCGAATGGACTGGCTTAGGGCCATTTATGGAAGAAGATATTTCGTTTGCAAGTATGGCGCAAGATAAAATTGGTCATGCTTGGATGATGTATAAAATGTTGTTTGCTGAAAATGCTGAAGACGAAGCAGAAAAAATTGCATTTCGCAGAAATGAAAAAGAATTTACTTCTTGTCATTTAGTTGAAATGCCAATTGGCGAATATGATTTTAGTTTGATGCGTCATTTTTTATTTGATCATGCCGATCAATTACGCTACGAAACATTGATGACCAGTAGTTTTGAACCATTGGCTCATTTTGCAAAAAAATTTAAAGGCGAATTAAAATTTCATACCATGCATGCCGATACATTTATATTGCAATTAGGCAATGGCAATGAAGAAAGCAAAGCACGAATGCAATCTGCATTAAATGAATGTATGCCATTGGCATTAGGAATTTTTGAATCGTACGATGGTGAGAATGAAATTGTAGCTGAAAAAATATTTATTTCAGAAAAAGAATTACAGAAAAATTGGTTAGCCAAAATTTCACCGATTATAGAACAAGCTGGTTTAAAAATGCCTGATTTATCAAGTATTCAACCTGTATATGGTGGCAGAAAAGGTTATCACAGCGAACATTTAAAGCCATTGCTTAATGAAATGAGAGAAGTAGTAAACCAATTTCCAGAAGCTACACAGTGGTAAATAAAAAAGCCTTCAGAAATTCTGAAGGCTTTTTTATTGATTAATCATTTTTACAATTAATTTTTCCCTAATGCTAAGCCAATATTAGCTCCTAAAATAAATCCGATACCATTAAAATATCTATCGGCTGCGCCGCCCATGCCTTTAAAATATTTTCCATCAGGCGATGTAAAAAATAAACCACTGCCCATATAAAAATCACAAGCAATTTTTGATTTAGAAACAAATTGATTGCCTACTAAAATACCTGCACCTCCACCATTGATAAATGGCGATTCGGTTTTTGATGTATAATTAGAATATTGATAGTTTTGTACAGAGTAAGTATAAGTTGAATTAAAAGTAGCCATTTTATAAAAACCATAAAAACCACCATAAAAGCCTTGCGGCGCTTTATCAGCAAAATAATAACGGTATTGCAATTCTAACATGGCATCAAATAAATTTCGAACCGAGCCTGAACTTGTACCAAACAATCCTACAGATTGATTATATGTACTTTTATCATAAGTATAAAATCCGCTTTGATCGGCAAAGCCAATACGAACATTAGTTTTGATAGATGTATTTTCAGTTAATCTACGCTCCATACCCAATTTAAAATTGCCTGCAATAGCCGCCAATGGATAAAAACAAAATATTTTATCGGGATAAATTAATTTGTTTATCGGCTTTTTATACTTTCTATATACAATTTGTTCATCGTCGGTTTGTGCCTCATCGCTTTGATGTTTTTGAGCAAATGCAGATGCACCAAACAATAATAAAGTGGCGAAAAAGAGAATCGATTTTTTCATAAACTAAAATTTTATTTTAAGTAAAGTTAATAAATTGTAAACGATAGACTTATAAAAATATGATAAGTTTAAATTATTTGTCAAACATTTTTTCTACTTCATCTAATTTCTGAATAATAAATGTAAGCCTGCCACTTGGCGATGCATAAGGCTTTTCGCAAGCAAATAATTCATCTACTAATAATTTCATTTCTTTATTACTTAATTGTGTGCCCCATTTTACAGCCGATTGTTTTGCCATGGCTTTCGAAATTGTTTCTCGTTGATTTAATTTTAATTCCAAATTTTCTTTCAACTGATTTAATAAATATTGCACAGCTTGTTTTTCATTCAAGCTCGATTTCATTTCGGCTGGTACGCCATGAATAATAAATGTATCGGCACCAAATTCTTGAATATCAAAACCCAATAAATTTACATCGGGCAATATTTCTTTTAGTAAAACAGAATCTTGTCGACTCAATTCTATTTTGACAGGAAACAATTGATGTTGCGATGCTTTTTGTTGTAAATTAATGTACGATAAATATTTTTCATACAATATTCTTTCATGCGCCGCTTGTTGATCAATCAACATAAACCCACTTTTTATGGGCGATAAAATATAGCGCTGATGCAATTGAATCATCAGCTGTTCGGCAAATTGCGGTGTATCAGTTAATTGCAATTGCGATGAATCGTTGGCTGATGATGAACCCGAAAATTTTGAAACAAAAGTTTGCTCATTTGTTTCTTCTTGTTGCTCTGTTTGTTTTAAGCCTTGGTATAATTGTTCCCAATTTTTTATGTTATCATCATTTCGTTTTTGCTCTTCAATGGGTATTATTGGGCGAAAATAATGTGAATTAGAATCAAAACTAACTACATTATTATCAGATGATTTATGAGCACTTCTGTTGTAACCTTCTAATCTTGTAAAAGATGTTTCCTGATTAAAATCTAACGAAGGTGTAATACTAAATTGCCCCAAAGCCTTTTTCACAGCCGAGTTTAAAAAGCTGTATACTATTTTATCATCTTCAAATTTTATTTCTTGTTTGGTTGGATGCACATTAATATCAATCCTTGCAGGGTCTAATTCAATAAATAAAACATATAATGGAAATGAATCTTTTTGTAGCAATTGCGAATAATTAATATTCACGGCATGATTCAAATAGCTGCTTTTTATAAATCTTTTATTTACAAAAAAGAATTGTTCGCCACGGCTTTTCTTTGCACTATCGGGCGTTCCAACAAACCCTGTAATATCGCATACTGATGTTTCTTCTTGTACGGGCACTAATTTTTCTTTGTATGCATTGCCAAACAAAGCAACAATGCGCTGTTTCAAATTGCCTTGTGGCAAATTAAAAATTTCGGTACCATTATTATTCAGATTAAAATTTATTTGCGGATGGGCTAATGCAATGCGCTGAAATTCATCAATAATATTTTTTAATTCGGTAGTATTCGATTTTAAAAACTGACGACGAGCAGGCACATTAAAAAATAAATTTTTTACCGCAATGCTTGTTCCTACAGGTGTTTGACAAGGCTCTTGTATTTTTACTTCGCAGCCTTCGTTTAAAATAAATACACCAGTTTCATCATCGGCTTTTCGGGTTTTTAATTCAACCTGCGCCACAGCTGCAATAGATGCCATGGCTTCGCCTCTAAAACCCATGGTGGTTATTTTAAATAAATCATCAATCGATTTTATTTTTGATGTAGCATGGCGTTCAAAACACATTCGGGCATCCATATCACTCATGCCGCTGCCATTATCAATTACTTGAATTAATTGTTTGCCAGCATCTTTTACAATCAATTTAATAGTAGTAGCGCCTGCATCAATGCTGTTTTCCATTAATTCTTTTACAGCCGATGATGGACGCTGAATTACTTCGCCAGCAGCTATTTGGTTGGCAATGTTATCTGGTAAAAGATTAATAATATCGGGCATGAATTAAAATTGGTAGGACGAAAATACAAATTGTGCTGTAACATTGTATGAGCATACAATGTTTATCCTAATTGTCTTCGCTATTTAGAGTTAGATTAAAAAAAATAATGGTTATAAATAAATTTTGCAGTTATAAAATACTTGATTAAACCATTTTACTGCTTTTAAAAAAACATTGCTACAAGCCAGCCATCTGTAAAAATTAATCTGTTATGAATTTGAAATAAAAGGAAGTTTACCAAAAAAAGCATATCATTTTAATTTTAATCAACCCCGAAAATTAATCTAAAATATATTTATGTGCGCCTTTAAATACCAACCGTCTATTGAACCTTTAGGAGCCTCTTTGAATTTTCCAAACTCGTGATACCATGTTCCATCAATCGGCATATAAGAATATCCAATACTTAAACTAAAGCCACGTAAAAACATAATCGGTAGTCTCCAATCATAAATTAACTTAGTGCCAAATGAGACTCCTATTGGTATTGTTTTAATTTGTTTGATATCAAAATTTGATGAAGAAATATAGTTGTTTAGGCTACTTGTATCTGCATGAAACTGATAGAGTTTAATTTGATAAACAGATATCCAACCACCCATTGTAATAAACCAATGAAAGTTACTTTTGCTTTCAGCCTTCAACAAATTATATCCGCCAACTATTGAGCATTGAAAGTTATTGATGATAATTGATTTCCCATCATTAAAATCTTTTTCCTTTTTCGACCACTCTAAATTTAAATTTCCCAAATATTTTTTGTTGTAGATTTCTGGAGAATAACATAATGTTATTGGAACTGAAGTCGGAAAACTTCCAAACCCAGCTTTATTAAGAATCGGATTTAATTCATCCCCATTGAATTGTTTTGTACCAAATGCAAAGCTTACGATATGAAATCTAAATGTACTGTCTTTACTATCCTGCCCAAAAGACATAAAAGGTAGAAATAAAAATAATAATATTAGTATATTTTTCATCATGTAATTATTTATTCATTTTTCAATCATAAATCATCCATAAAAAAATCTTCCATACTCCTTCTATACTGCCCACCCACTTCATACAATGCTCTGCCAATTTCATTTTTTTGCTTTCACATAACCTTCAATTACTGTTCGGGGTTCATCTTCTTTAGCAATCAGTTGTTTCAAATAATCGAACAACATTTTTATTTGTTTATCATGCCCCGAAACTTTCTTGTCCATTTGTTCCAACTTCAATAAAATATCTTTGTGAGTTAAAAGTAATTCACGAGTTTTTGAAAAAATTCGCATGATGTGAATATTCACCTGCACAGCTTTTTCACTTTTCAAAACACTTGATAACATCAATATTCCATGTTCGGTAAAAGCATAAGGGAGTTTGCGTAAACCGCCCCAGTTCTGCTTTTCAGAACTTGATATCGCAATTTGCGATATCAAGTTGCCCCATTCTTCCTTAGTTAATTGGAACATGAAATCTTTTGGAAATCGTTCCGCATTTCTTTTTACTGCTTCATTTAAGCGATGTGTTGGTACTCCGTAAAGTGCTGCTAAATCTCTATCCAGCATCACTTTTTCGCCACGAATGATGAAGATTTTATTCACCATTCTTTCGTCGGCTAAAACTAATTCTGTTGTTTTCTTTTTCATTTTTAAATGAATTTTTTATCACAAACTTGAAGTCGCAAATTTCGACTTCAAGACCAAATTTATTTTTGACATCGCAAATTGCGATATCCAATTTTGATGATTACATCGACCTTCTATACTGCCCACCCACTTCATACAATGCATGGCTGATTTGCCCGAGGCTACAGCATTTCACGGTTTCCATCAACTCGGCAAATAAATTTCCGTTGGCAATGGCAACATCTTTTAATCGTTTTAATGCTGCTTCACTTTTGGCTTCATTACGTTTTTGAAATGCTTGTACTGCGTTAATTTGAAAATCTTTTTCTTCGGTAGTACTACGAATTACTTCCGCAGGAATCACTGTTGGTGAGCCTTTCGAGTTTAAAAAAGTATTGACACCCACAATCGGAAATTCGCCCGTGTGTTTTTGATGTTCGTAAAACATGGATTCTTCCTGAATTTTATTGCGTTGATACATTCTTTCCATTGCTCCTAAAACTCCGCCCCGTTCGGTGATGCGTTTGAATTCATCCAGCACAGCTTTCTCCACCAAGTCGGTTAATTCTTCAATCAAAAACGAACCTTGATTTGGGTTTTCATTTTTCGCCGTTCCCAACTCCCGATTTATAATTAATTGAATAGCCATTGCTCGGCGAACACTTTCTTCGGTAGGCGTTGTAATGGCTTCGTCATAAGCGTTTGTGTGCAACGAATTGCAATTATCATAAATGGCGTATAAGGCTTGCAACGTAGTTCTTATGTCGTTGAAATCAATTTCCTGTGCATGCAAACTTCGTCCGCTGGTTTGAATATGGTACTTCAATTTCTGACTTCTATCGTTGCCCTTATATTTTTGTTTCATCGCCTTAGCCCATATTCTACGGGCTACACGACCGATGACAGAATATTCAGGATCCATTCCATTGCTAAAAAAGAAAGAAAGATTCGGGGCAAAATCATCAATGTGCATACCTCGGCTCAAATAATATTCCACATAAGTAAATCCATTTGCCAACGTGAAAGCCAGCTGTGTGATAGGATTAGCACCAGCTTCGGCAATATGATAACCGCTGATGCTCACCGAATAAAAATTGCGAATTTTTTGTTCGATGAAATATTGTTGCACATCACCCATTAATTTCAATGCAAATTCTGTTGAGAAAATACAAGTGTTTTGTGCTTGGTCCTCTTTCAAAATATCTGCCTGCACCGTACCACGAACCGATTGCAAAGCTTTTGCTTTTAGTTCTTCATAAATTGCTGGAGGTAAAACTTCATCACCACTTCTGCCCAATAACATCAAACCTAATCCATCATTTCCATCTGGCAATTCACCAAAATATTTCGGATTATTTTTTTGATTTTCAATTTTGATTTTTTGATTTTGAATGTATTTTTCACACTCTTGGTCGATGGCAGCATTCATAAAAAATGCCAACAGCATGGGTGCTGGCCCATTGATGGTCATGCTCACCGAAGTTTTTGGGTCACACAAATCGAAACCACTGTACAGTTTTTTTGCATCATCAACTGTCGCAATGCTCACACCACTATTACCAATTTTACCATAAATATCAGGACGAATAGCAGGGTCTTCGCCATACAATGTAACGCTGTCAAACGCAGTGCTCAAGCGTTTTGCAGGCTGCCCAAGTGAAACATAATGAAATCGTTTGTTGGTTCTTTCGGGTCCACCTTCGCCAGCAAACATACGTGTTGGGTCTTCGCCTTGCCGTTTCAATTCAAACACACCAGCAGTATATGGAAATTCGCCCGGCACATTTTCTTGCAATTGCCAACGCAAAATATCACCCCAATCATTGTACTTAGGCAACACCACTTTTTTAATTTTTGTACCACTTAATGATGTAGAAGTAAGCGGTTGCTTAATTACTTTATCACGAACTTTGTATTCGTAGAATTCAGCTGCATATTGCTGTTTTCTATTTTCCCAATTGGTAATTAAATCTTTGCAATCGTGATGCAATGCTTTTTCGAATTTTGCTTTGATGGTTTGTAAGTCAGCATTGGCATTCATTTTTTCTAACTTCATTACACCATCCAACTGGTATAATTTAGTTGCCAGCGTACATTGTTCGTCAACCCAATTGTCGTAAGACTCATTATTTTCAGCTATCTCTGCCAAATATCTCACTCGTGCTGGTGGAATAATTTGTGATTTTGTTGCGGTATTTTTTTCATGATGAGTATCGGTTCGACCCCAATCAACGCTGCATTTTTTCTCAATAGCATCTACTAATAATTCAAACAATTGATTTACGCCAGTATCATTAAATTGCGAAGCAATTGTACCAACAATTGGTAAATCTTCATCCTTTGCCGTAAACAAATTATGGTTGCGTTTGAATTGTTTTTTTACATCGTGTAAACTATCTAAAGCACCAGCTTTATCAAATTTGTTGATGGCAATTACATCGGCATAATCCAACATGTTAATCTTCTCCAATTGAGATGCAGCACCGTATTCAGGCGTCATCACATACAAACTAACGTTGCAATAATCCAAAATAGAAGCATCGCTTTGCCCTACGCCAGCACTTTCTAAAATAATAAAATCAAACGCTGCCGCTTTGCACACATCAATAGCTTCCTGCACATGTGCACTCAACGCCACTTCGCTATCACGAGTTGCCAATGAACGCATGTATGCTCTTGGGTTATGAATCGAATTCATCCGAATTCTATCGCCCAATAATGCACCCCCCGTTTTCTTTTTTGATGGGTCAACAGAAATTACAGCAATTGTTTTATCAGCAAAACGATTTAAAAATCGTCGAACAATTTCATCTGTAACACTTGATTTTCCTGCACCGCCAGTGCCTGTGATTCCGAGAACTGGAATTTGTTGAGTTGATGATTTATTGATTTGTTGACCTACTAATTTCCCATTTTCAGCAAGCGAAATTAATTGTGCAATTGCACTTTCATTTTTGCTGATGAGCCCGGCACTAAGCACTGAAAACTGTGCACTGTCAACCGTATTGAAATCACATTGCTTCACTACATCTTCAATCATTCCTTCCAATCCCATTTTGCGGCCATCATCGGGCGAATAAATACGACTGATTCCGTAAGCATGAAGTTCTTCAATTTCGGTTGGAAGAATTGTTCCACCGCCGCCACCAAAAATTTTGATATGCCCACAACCTTTTTCTTTCAGTAAATCAAAAATATATTTGAAAAATTCAACGTGCCCACCTTGATACGATGTGATGGCAATGCCTTGTGCATCTTCTTGTATGGCACAATCCACAATATCGGCAGCACTGCGGTTATGCCCCAAATGAATTACTTCGGCACCTTTGGCTTGCATAATTCTACGCATGATATTGATAGCAGCATCGTGCCCATCAAAAAGGGAAGCGGCGGTTACAATTCGTACTTTGTTTTTTAATTCCATTTTCAATAAATTTTTACAAAAATAATAAACGAGTGGCAACGAAGATAATGAGGAATGTGAAAGGAAATATTGTTAAAACGAATGAGTTTTTCGTTGCTTTTTCCAAGTGTAATAATCTTCAGAAATTCTATCTAAAAAAACAGCACCGCTAATGCTCCAATAAAATCCATTAAAATTATACGCTGGTAAATTTTGCAACAGCGATGTTCTGTAACCAGCCATAGCATTGATTCCTACCCAGCGAATAGGTTTCACTCCAAAAATGGCTGGCAGTTTTAAATTTAATGACAAGCCAATTCCGGCAGGAATAAAATAACCATTTTCTTTTTTCACTATCGAAATTTCATCAATGGTAGTGTAAGTATTTTTAATTTTTCCATAGCCAACTTCGGTAACGATACTGCTTTCCCATAAATTTTTTCGAATCAAATACGGTTCGAAATAAATTGTACCGATATAGTGTTTTTGCGTAAATGATGTTTGAAAAAATGAAGTTATATTATCGAATGAAAATGCAACTTCTGATTTATCATTCATGTAATATCCACCAATGCCTATTTTGTATTTATCATGCAAAAGTAGCCCAATTCTATACCCCCAAACATTAAGCTGTTGATTATTAGTAATATAAAATCGTTGGTCGAAATCGGCTGTAGGCTTGATTCGAATATGCACAATGGTGTCGCTACTTTGAGAAAATGCAACAAGTTGAAGTAAAGAAAAAGTAAAACAAATTATTCCTCTGCAATAAATCATTGCGGTTAAGATAGAACATTAAACTGAAAGTTTAATTTCAAAATCTGTTTTGCAAAAAATTATTTTTTAAACAAAATATAAGATTCGTCTTCTCTTATTGCTGGTTGAAAATCCTTAATTTTTTTATACGGTATTTTATCAATAAAATCAAGCGTAGAAGTTGATTTTGAAATTAACAAAACACCATTAGTGTGGTCAAGAAAAAATCTATCGCATTGAGCAATTAATGTGCTGTAACCAATATCACCTCTCTTGTTATTAAAGCATAAATTTTCTCTCCACGAAAAGGAATTTGGATAATAAAACTGTTTAGCCATAATAATTGAAACTGCTGTTCCTGGACCATCCGAACAACTTATCACCAAACTATTGGGATAGTTTTTTTGTAGAAATTGAGCCACTTCTTTGCTATCCGAAAACGGATATTTTGTTTCAAAATAAATAGATTGTAATGAGCCCACTATTTGCAATATTAAAACAAAAACAAAAAATTTTGAAACATACTTATCTGGAAAAAATAAAAGTTTTGTTTTCGTTTTTTGTGAAAACGAAAAAGACTGTAAAATGTTGGATGGTGTTGTATTTCCTATCCATAGCGATATTAAAAATAAAACATAAATATGACCATGATGACGAACAGAACCATGATATTTTGAAGCCATAAAAAACATCATAATAGCTGTTCCAAAAATGAAAATATATAGTGCAGTTTTATTTTTATAAAGTGTTTTAATTATCCAACCAAAAATAAAAATTGACAATACAAATTGTACTGCTTGTGTAAAATCATAGTTTAAAAAAGTTTGGAAAAATGAAGTGTTCCAAAAATGAATATCAAATTTGAATACTGTAAAAAAAGCGTTGGCAATTACCGAAAATGCTGCTGTATAGCTATCTGGGCTTAAGTTCCAGCCTGGTGATGTACCAATATCATCTGGCGGATTTACACTTAATTTAAACAACAAAACACCAATAACAGTAAATAAAATACCTACATACCATGCTATATTTTTTTTTTGTTTATAATGAAAAAAATAAAATACTGAAACCGAAAATGAGATAATAAAACTATACAAACTAAATTGCATAGCTATTGCAGCAATAACACCAAATAGCAAATATTTTTTTTTACTAAACAAAATACATAGTAGCATATAAAATGGAAGTGCAATGCCATAATTACGGGCAATAGCGGTATATTCATACGTAAAAAAATATCCTAGCGAAATTAATATTCGATAAACTATTGGAAAGGGGGCTTTCCAAATTAAAATGATTACGCCTATTGTGGCTAGTAACCAATGAACAAACCTAACAACAATAAAATTGGGGTTTAAAAAAAATACGCCCTTTTGTAAAATGTACCATCCTAATGGATGTCCTTCGTACCGAACCATTTGATACAACTCGACAATAGAATGACTGTTTCGAACCAACGAAAAAGCTTGCAACTCATCTCTCCATGGTTCATGAAAATAAAATAAGGCAAAGCTTATTATTAAAAACAATATGGATGATATGATTTTTAATAATAATTCTAACCGTTTTGAAACACTAAAACTTGAAATAAATATTTTATCCATTGTACAAAAACGATGATAAATAAAAAAGCCATGCGATATTACATCTACATGGCTTTTTTATTTACTTAAACAATAAAATTATTTTCCGATAACAAACTTTTGAGTAAAGTTTTTATTAGCTGATTGGAATTTGATAAAGTAAATTCCATTAGTTTGAGCAGATAAATCGAAAGTTACTTTAGCATTGTTGCTAATGTCTTGATTTTCCAATTTAGCCACTTGTTGTCCTAAGATATTTTCAACAGAAATTGTAGCATTGTTAGCAATCATATCATTAAATGTAACATTAACTAATCCTGTAGATGGATTAGGAAAAATGCTAAAATTGTAATCATTGGCTACATCAGTTACACCATTGATACAACCTGCTGCATTTACATTTACAGTTTGAGATTTGAATGCTGAACCACCTTGATTCCATACATCTAAACGGACTTTCATAAATCCACCTTTATTATAAGTGTGTGTTGGATTTTGAACTGTAACTGGTGCACTACCATCGCCAAAAGCCCATGACCATTGGATTGGAGAATTTGTAGAAATATCGGTAAATGAATAAGTACAGTTAGTATTTGTATAGCTAAATTTAGCAACTGGAGTAACGATTAAAGTAGAAGCACATGCATCGTTACCTGCTGATGCAGCAGACATAAAGCTATTGGTATTAACTTCTAAATATTTAATGTAGTTAGTTGAAATAGGATCGCCATTGGTTAAGTTAGTACCAGGCTCTAAATCTTCTTGCCATGTAATATACACGTTGCCATCTACTGTTCTGTTCATCGAAGGATATACATCTTCAAATCCTGGTGTTTTTGTAATGTTGATTACACCGCTCCAAGTATTATTTGCTGCTGTAGCAAAAGCCGAATCGTAAGTAGGCCCAGATGCATCTTGTTTTAAGAACATCATTAATAAATCACGATAGTTTTGACCATGTGGTGTATTGTTAATATTAGGAAAGTTTGAATCACCACCTGTAGTATCTTCATCCATTAATGCTGAATAAACTACAAATATATTTCCTTGTGCATCAATACCAGCTTGAGGCATTGAAATCATACCCGAACGATACATCGCATCTTTAGAAGTTGAACCTGATAAATTATATCCTGTACCAATCGCTATTGAACCTAAAGTTCCGCAATCATGTCTTGTAGTAAATAATTGATCAATTAAAATTGATTGATGACCATATTCATTCCAATATGCTAATGAGCTTGATAAATTAGGGAAGAAGCTATAATTAAATGAAGAATTTGGATCACCCTTTAACCAATAAATACCGTACCATACATGAACCATTCCTTCATTATCAATTAAGCAAGTTACATTACCATCATTTGTTTGGATAGAGTCGGTAATTGTACCTGTTGCACCACCATGGTAAGCAGCTACTGGAAAAGAATCAACACCCATATAGGTCCATGTTGCACCATAATCCATTGATTTCATAACTGTAACATCTTTTCCTGTACCACCAACAACAATGGCAACAATAGAATCTTTTGCATCAATAAAATAATCATCACCACCACATCTAAAATAACGGCTGTAAGGAAAATTAGGAATTAAAATATGATTTACCGACCATGTTACGCCACCATCTGTAGATTTTGAAAACAAAACTGGTTGACGTGTTGTTGCTGGAGATACAACATAATTGGTATCTTGACTTGCGTCTAACAAATAAATGTTATCGCCCGAGTTTGCAGTTCTTGTCCAAATATTAGTTGTATTATTTGTTGCAGAATATTCAGTAAAAGCACCACCAGCAGTTGTATTTCTTAATTCCCAATTGCCATAAGTATTGTTATTAAATTTGTGAGAAATTACAACATCTTGATTGCTTGCATTAGTGCATAATGCAGGCCAACCAGTACGAGTTGCAGCTTCTACACGAGCTGTAGGAATAGGCCCCCAAGTTGTACCATTAAAATGATTGTAGCCAGCGCCTCTATTAGGAAATTGGTCGTTGGTAGAATCTGGAGCATAAGTCCAAGTAGCAGAAGTTTTATTGCCTGCATATCTCATTACACGGCGTTGTACAGCGCCATTGCTTTGTAAATCATAAAATGTACGCCCAATAACTGTACCTACCGATGAGGTAATCCCTTTTGCATGTGAACTGTTTGACGTTGCCTTTGATGAATGGCAAACATCTTGAGTAGCAACCATTGAAGCTTTGCTAGCTGGATTGCTAGTTGGTTTTAATGAACCGCCTTGGTTTACCGAACGCATCTGGGCAAACAATACAGCTGGAACAAAACCTAGTGATAGTAGTAGAACTTTTTTCATTTGTTATGTTATTGATTTATTATTTAATTAATTTAACGAATGCCAAAAATAGCTTTCACAATTGTAAATGCCAAATTTTTATTTTTCAACGGGTTGCAACCTGTTTTACTTTTTCTTCGTCTGCTGCCCTTGTTTTGTTTGTGCTTCTCTTGCTTTATAAGCTTGTTCTAATCTGGCCTGAAAGCCCGATTTTTTTTCTGGGCGTTTTCTGTTTTCTTCTATTTCGGTTCTTATCCTATCTTCATTTACAATAAATTTTTGAATAATTAATTGTTGTGCAATGGCTGTTAAATTTTGCAACAAATAATAATACGATAAAGCTGCTGGCGAATTATTTAAAATGCCTAAGAACATTACAGGAAAAATATACTGCATATATTTCATGGCTGCCATATTAGGATCGTTGTTCATATTCATTTGGTGGCGGTTCATATACATTGTACCATAAGTTGATAGCGTCATTAATAAGGTAAACAAACTTATATGGCTACCATATAATGGTATGCTAAATCCTAAATTTAAAATAGAATCAAAATTCGACATATCATTTGCCCAAAGGAATGAATAATGACGAAACTCGATAACCGTAGGAACAAAATAATAAATAGAAACCAATACAGGAATTTGAATTAATTGTGGTAAACAGCCACCTAATGGATTTACACCAGCCTTACGATATACTTTTAATTGTTCTTGACCAAATTTAGCTTGATCATCTTTATAGCGTTCTCTTAAGGCATCCATTTCAGGCTTTAAGATGCGCATTTTTGCAGCGCTATTAAATGTTTTAAAATTTAATGGAAATAAAATTAATCGAGCTATGATTACAATTATCAAAACCATTAAGCCATAACTTATATTAAATTTGCCTAAAAAATCCCATAATGGTATTACCAACCATTTATTAATATACTTAACCCATTTAAAAATATTGGCACCTAAGGTTACAATGTTTTCTAAACCTATATTTTGTTGCTTTAAAACATTAAATTTATTGGGTCCAACAAACCATTGCATTTTAAAGGTTTTATCAGCATTGTTATTTAATGGCATGGTAAAATATGCCGACATGCTTTTCAGCATTTTTGGTGTTTTTAATACCGTTTGTTTTAAAGTAGCTTCGCTAAATTCTTCTTTATTAATTAATGTTACATTAAAATAACGTTGCTTAAAACTTACCCATTTTACAGGCGTTGCAGGCTTAGCTTCTTCGCTTTTCGATTCGCCAATATTATCATAATCATCATTAGTATAATGGTAAAATAATGCTGAATTTTGATTTTCGTAATCGTGGTTTTGCTCTTGTTGCTTTATGTCATCTTTTAGGTTTAAAGCAACCATGCTATTGTTTGATGGAATTACTTTATCCATTCCTTTAAATGCCACATCATAATCAACCACATAACTGCCAGGCTTTAACGAATAGATTTGTGTAATTGAACTTGATGAATCATTTTTAGCCACCATGGCTACCGATGTAGCACTTTGGTTAGTAGCTTCAAAATCAAAATCGTTGGTATTTAATAATTGATTTTGATGATTATAAAATTCGAAACTATGCGAAAAGTTTTTTTCATCTACCAACATCAACGGTAAACTATCATAGGTTTTAAAGTTTTTAAGTTCGATACTTTTTATGCTACCACCATGATTTGATAATTTAATTTTTACCACATCATTTTCTAAAACTGTAAAAGCTTCGGCAACAGATGTAGTACTTTTAAACGAGCCTAATGAAGCATTTTTTAATGAATCGGCTATTACGTTTTTTGTTGTAGATGCTGCTGTTTCGGCAGTTTGAGAAGGATTAATTTTTTGCACCTGTTGTAGCAATGCAATAGAATCGTCTTTACGTTTTTGTGCAGCAAGCTCTGCTTTGTTTGGTGCATTAAACCACATATAACCACCCAATAATGCAAAAATGAGTATAAAACCAACTACCGTATTACGATCCATGCTAAACTAAAATTTTTTTATTGAAAATATTCGGGCTGCAAATAACGTAAAGTTTTATGGAATTAAGGAATGAAATATTGGAAAGCTGAATTTGAGCCGAAAACCAACAACCTATTTTACAAAGCAGTAATAGAAGAGGCTGGCAAAAGTAAGGCGAACCTTTGAGGTTCGCCTTACTTAATTTTTTCACTAACTGCAAAATAATTCGATTTAGATTTTTTGTGTTTGGAGCGATTGGGTTAGATTTAAGGTAACAAATCTTTTACATCAATCTCTAATTTTTGTGCCACCAAAGAAAGAAATGAAACCGAAAAATTTACTTTTCCTAACTCCATTCTATTGATTTGAGAATAGTCTGTATCATCGCAGGCATAAGCTAAATCCATTTGCGATAAACCTTTTTCTTTTCTGTGTTGACGCACCTTTTCGCCGATTTTTTTTAGAAAATCATCATCACGAAAATATTTTTTTGCCTTGCGTTTTTTCACCCAACAAAAAAATGTTCTTTAAAGTTTTAATAGTAGGGATAATTATCCTTATTTTTGCGAAATTAAATTTCACAATAAAACCAAATTAAAAATGAAGAGCAACAAAAAATTTCTATTACTAAGCGCAATAATTGTGTGCTTATTTTTTCAATCATGCACTATTGCAAAAATATCGGGCAAAGGTGCTGTGCCAATTTTGTTAAATCAGCCTTCGGATAGAATGGAATTGATTGAGCACATTGTAGTAACAAAAAATATCAACTTTGATTACACTTCATCTTTTGATGTATCACAACTTTTGGCTAATATGATTTCTGAGAAAAAAATAACGCCTGATGCAGTAATTAACACAACTATTACCATTAAATCATCATTGGATAATTCTTGCATAAATATTTTCACTTTGGGATTTGCTCAATCAAGAAAATTTGTTGTAGAGGCTGATTTAATGAGATATAAAAAATAATTCTAAACAGTAAACAAAATCAAATTTCAAAATGAAGAAAAATATTATCCTCACATTTATCGCTATTGTAATGGTAGCAACTTTAATGTATAGTTGTAAAAAAACGGTAAGAGGTTGTACAGACCCAACATCGCTAACTTATAACTCAAAGGCAAATGAAGATGATGGTACATGTCAATACAAAGGGAAAGTAATTTTTTGGAATGATGTTGCAAGTAGCTTAGGTATTGTAGTAGTAGTAATGGCTGATGGAACTAGCGGAAATATTACTGTAGATGAAGCATCAGCTCCATCATGCGGCGCAAGTGGATGTTTTACATATGAAGCAAAACCTGGCACTTATTCTTTTTCGGCGGCAGAAGCATCTCCTGGCACTGGTACATGGTCAGGTAGTGTTACAATAACCTCAAAAGGTTGTCAAACATTCAGACTCTATTAATGAAAAATAAATCAAAATGAAAAAAATAATTTCATCAACAATTTTTCTTTTAATACTATCAGGATTATTTTCTTTTCAACAAAGTCAAAGTATTGATTATGGTTTAACACGGGTAAACAAAACAAATAACAAACTTGTATTTTTTTGGAATGAGCCATCTAACGAATATGAAGTTGTATTTTCATTTGCTAATCTTATTCCAAATATCAACTGCTTATCACCAGCAAAGCAAATAGATGTGTCTTTAAAAAATGCAAATATTGAAGCTGCAAATCAAGGCAAATTCTATGATGCAATTATTATTGGAAAATCTACAAATAGAGATATTGCGATAATATTTAAGGATAAATCAAAAGATAACTCAATTGCAAGAGTTAAAAGGGATGAGGGTAAATATGTGTTTATAGAGTGTGAACCTTTAGCAAATTATGATGTAGTATACAAATCTGATGTGTCTGGTATTGGGCAGCAAATATTATTAGGAACTTGTCCATCAATGCAAGAGAAAATAGACAAACTTTTAAAAAGGGCAACAAAAAATAACAAAGAATTTGATGGTGTTATTTATGGCTCAACAAAAAATGATTTAGCTATTCAATTCAAATAATGTTCAATTTAAGTTCAGTATTTAAAAAACAAAAAGTATGGTTTGCAACATAGCGGCTTGATTTAAATTGTAAAGTATTTATAAAATATTTTATTTGGTTTTTAAATCTTGTCGTTAGGCTACCATACTTTTTATTTTTTATAAATCATTCGATTTATTATTATATCGTTCCTTAAATTTATTATGCAGGCTGTTAATAGCAATCATAATAATACCAACGCCCAAAAATACTAATGCTTTGGTAATGGTATTGGTTCGTGATAAATCGTAAAAAAACAATCGCACTATACAAGCCAACAACGATACTAAAGATATGAATCTGAATTGTTTTTCGCCCAATACCAAACTTAAACCAAATAATACAAAACATTCAACTACCCACAATAAAGTAAGCACCGATTTTTCGTATCCAAAAAATAAGAAAATAGCAATGCTAAAAGTTAATGGATAAATGATAACTGCATTTTTTTGATTAAAGATTAATTTGTAAATATCTATTTGTTCGGTTTCTAAATTGCTTATCCATTTATATAAAAGATATACCAAACCTACCATTGCCAATTGTACTACAATGCTTACCAACGATGCCGTTGACAAAAAACTGGTTGATACATTGATGTATTGCGATGATAAAAAAGCTACGCTAAATGCTGTAATTAAATAGTAGGCTAAAGTGTATAAAATAAATTCTTTAAGCCTTAATTTTTGATATACAAATAATGCAATAAAGGCAAACACTATCCAATAAAAGGCTTGCCATATTTCATTTACATACAATACAGTTACATAGCTAATTGCCAAGGCAAACAACAATTTTGAAACAGATTGTAAAACCTTATTTTCAATTTTTACATGTGTATAAAAAGCATGAATAAAAAATAATAGTAGCGTTGTAAAACACACCATCCAATTTACAAATTCAGTATAAATGGGTAAATGCAATTGCGAAGCAGCATAAAAAAATTGAAGTATAGCAACCGCTGGCAATATTGATAAATAAGCAATTAATCGGGGTTGAATAATTTTATTTTGTTTTGCAAAAATAATTAGCAGGCTGCCACTCAACAAAATAATAGGATGATATGGTATTAAAATTTCTTTACAAATTATAAGATAACCTGATGCCAATGTAAGTTCGAAAAAAGCATGATTTATTTTTTTAAAATCTATTAATCGTTGGCTTGCAAACTGCAAAGTATTTACCAGCATAAAGTACAACAGAAGCGTAACAGAGGTGAATGAACTGATGATTAAAAAGTTATAGTTTCGATTAGCAAATTGATTTTGCTGAATATAATTTGGCACAAATGAAATTAGCAACAAGCAGATAGAAACATAACCACAAATGAGTAGATGAATAATTACATTTCGTTCTATCAATTCCGATTTAATTTTTTTATGAATCAACGCAGCAATGATAAGTATTACAACAGAAAGTGTAACAAAACTATACGAAATATAATAGCTATTGTGAACCGATGCATATATTAAATAAATAGTAAAACCCACTATGGAATAAATGCCCAGCCATTTAAAATGAGCATCCATAGTTTTTACATAACTAAATGCAATGCTTACCAGTAGAGGCATATAAACGATAGTTGCATACAACCATTGTTGAACTACTGTATATTGATGTAGTGAATTTTGAATGATAAAAAATACAATAGTAGCAACTATTAGTGCTAATGAGCTAATGGCAAATTCGGCTGAATTAAATTTTTTATTTAACACTAAAAAAATAATGGCTAGGGCAGATGCTATGGTATAAATAAAAGGCACATCGGTTGCTAAAATTAAAAACTGAATGGCAAATACACCACTTAATATGCCGCTTATCGAAACTGGAATTTCTTGTAATGAAAATATAGCATCTTTAAAATCGGCTTTACTTTTTATATGCTGATAAACATGATACACACCAAGCGATACAGCTACAAACAGGGCTAATACAATTTTTGATGGAAGCACATTTGCCCAATTATTAATCAATTCAATTTGCCCAAAAATAATTAACGCTGCTACAGCAAAACCTTGTGATACAACGGTTATATATTTAAACAATAATTTTTCGTTTTGCTGATGCACCATAAACTGAAATAGCAAGGCTGTAAACAGCATTAATGAAAAAATAATTGAATTATCAATATGCCAATTATTTAAAGTAAACAAGGCTACAAATAAAATGATGGTAGAAATAATGGCATCGGAATAATACAACCATTCAATATTTTTTTGTTTGGCTCTTCGTGATAAAAAGTAAGAAGCCATGGCAGCAACAATTAAAATAATGGTTTTCCATTTATTACCTGTTGAGTGCATCATTAGGCCTGTGGCTAAATACGACCAATTAACAATGTGCACTATGAAGGGTAACATTTCAAATTTTACATCTTCATACGCCTTGCGATAATGAACCAACATAGCCGAAATACTAACCGCTGCAACAATGGCAATGGCAGAATAATTTTCGAACATACTCATGTTGACATGATGATTATAATACCACAATAAATGATAACCAAAAAACAAGCTGATGCTTGCCAATAGATGATACTCCCACTTGTTTTGATACGTAAGTGCAATGCCAAATAGGGTAATAATACCACCAATATATAATTCGGAAATAGAGGCTTGAGGCAACACACTTAATGCAATTAAACTAATAGCTACATGTATAGATGCAAAAACTTGTTTGCCACCAACATACGCCAGCAAAAGGTTTACGGCTATACCAATATTTAAAACTACTAAAGCTGCTATAGGCGATTGAATAAATTTTAATCCATCAATATAGCCTGCGCCCAAACACGAAAATAAATATAAAGCTGCTCCAGCGCTACGAAGCCACAAACTCATTTTAGCCCATTGCTCTTTATTTCGTAACCAAAAATAAGCGCCTACCAATAAACTTGCATAGGCCAATAAAATAGTAAACCGATATACTTCGCTTAATTTAATAGCGGTGTAAATGCTCAAGAAACCTACGCCCAAAACCATGATGGCTGTGCCCAAAATACCTGTCCAGTTATCAATAAATTGTTTTTCGAGTTTGCTCCAAAGCGAATCTTCTTGTGCAATGTTTTGAGGTGGTATATGTGCAAATACGGGTTCATTAATTGTAATAGAAGCTGGCGGTGTTTCTAATTTCGTAGCCAATTCAATGGCAGCCACTTTTATAACATCAGGTTCTTTTTTATTTGCAAATATGGGTGGTGCAATTATTGGTTTTGTCGCTATTGGAGGTGTAGCTTTAGGCTGATCAACTACAGGTTTTTCAATAGGTTTAATTACTTTTTCAATTTGTTGAATAGTAGGTGCAACGGACTTTTTAAGCTCCTTTATTTCTAATTTTAGATAATTTATTTCGGATAATAATGAGCTTACCTTCGACTTTAAATCGCTGATGGCAATTAATACATAAATGATTAATGCACTGGCAATGATGTAAATAAAAAACTCCATGGTAAATTTTTTAAAACCTAATTTGAATTACTCAAATCTACTTCATTAAAAATGAAAGGGGACGAATTTTTTTAAAGAATGCCTACACAATTTTATCTTACACCCAACAAAGCACTTAATATATAAGGTTTAGAAAAAATGTTGCAGTAGTTAAATCTTGAAGCCGCCAAATATATACTGATATTGCCTATACAGATTATTCGATAGCAGATAAATTAAAAATAATATTTATAAAGGCGCTACACACAAACCTAATCTGTGCTTGATAAACAAACTATTTTTTTAACTATCAACTTAAATTATATCGTCATCAATTCGCTTATCAATAGTGGGCATAACGATATAAATGTTTAATTTTGTTACATCAAAATAAAATATTAACGGCTCATTTTTCGTTTACAAAATATACCATTGAAACATTTAAGCATCATATTATTTTTTTTATTGCTGCCTGTATTAGTTTTTTGTCAGGCATCTGTTCATCTTAATTGTATAAAAACTTTATTAAATGGCGATGTAGATTTAAGTTGGAATGTGCCTACCACGGCTTGCCCCACAGGGTGTTTTGTATCGTATGATGTGTATGCATCAACCACTGGTAAAAGCGGCGTTTATAGTTTGCTTGCATCTATCAATAATGCTACTGCTACCACTTATACGCATGTGGGAGCAAATGGAAACAACAATCAAAATATTTTTTATTTTGTTCAAACAATTTGTAATTGTGGAGCAGGAAATATTGTAGCCAATAGCGATACGGCTGGCAATTCATTGCTAGCTACGCCTATTATTAATTATATTACAGTAAAAAGAAATGTGGTGGTGATGAATTGGCAACCTAGCACATCATCGCAAACTTATGCTTACCAGTTGTATTATATTGATGGCACTGGCGCACATATTTTAGATACCGTAAATGGCATTAACACTGTATTTTTTAGCGATAGCACTTTTAATCCAAATACACAAAGTGTTACTTTTTCTATTGCATCAATTGATAGCTGCGGTACTAA
Organism: Bacteroidota bacterium; assembly: GCA_046051225.1. GTDB lineage: Bacteria > Bacteroidota > Bacteroidia > Chitinophagales > CAIODY01 > CAIODY01. The sequence goes on from JBJOOR010000003.1 coordinate 150,465, forward strand.
AGGACTGTTTAACAATACCAATCCACAGCATACGCTTTTTCTTCAATCATCGGTTGATAGATGCAACCAATCTATTAGTTTAAATTGGAACGCCTATACCAATTGGGCAAATGGTGTAAGCAAATATAATGTATATGTAAAATTAAATCACGATACATTTAAAGTTGTAAAATCTTTAACACCCATAGAATTTTCAACTTTTTTATCGGGCTTTAAAGATGGCGATACTGTGCAAATATATATTCAAGCTTTAGCTAGTAGCTCTACTTTTGTTTCAAATTCAAATAAGATAACCATTATTATGAATATTGTACAACCTCCATTATTTACACTAATGCAAACCTGCACTATCGAAAACAATAAAGATGTAAAACTTCAATTTGTATTAGATGCCCATGCCGATTTAAAAGCTTATAGCATTTATAGAAGTATTGACGATATTAATTATTCATTAATCAGCACTCAAAATGCGCCATCAGTTATCACATCGTCGCCCATTACTTTTATTGATAATACTGCCGACTTTCATCATACAAAATATTATTACAAAATATTTTCGATAGATAGTTGTGATAGAAAATATGAAGGTGCAAAAGCAAAAACTATTTATTTATCGGGCGATATTAATAGCTATAATACTGTAAATTTAAATTGGAATACATTTGATATTGATAACGGCACCATAAAACTATATACCATTTTAAGAAGCCAAAATGCTTGGCAAACATTTGCAGTAGTAGGTACTATAGCCCCTTTAGACTCAACATTATGGGCAGATAATTTACGAGATTTATATGATTCGCAAGATAGTTTTGAATACCGCATACAGGCCGAATATCAATTTACCAATCCGTTATTAAGTTCGTTTAATCTTAGTTATTCTAACGATTTAATTATTCATCCCAATTCCGAAATTTTTATTCCCAATACTATTTTTCCGAAAGGCAAAAATAATGTGTTTAAGCCCATCATCACTTTTCCTGATATTGTAAATTATAACCTAATTGTATTTAATCGCTTGGGCGAAAAAATATTTACCAGCGATACATATAATACAGGATGGGATGGCACATTTGGCGGCGTAGAAGCGCCGCAAGGCAATTATACCTATCAAATTTCATTTGAAAAACCCGATGGAAAAAAATTTGTAAAGCAGGGCAATTGTGTAGTTGTATATTAAAAATATTCTTTTTCCACCACCAACTTTTTTAGGCGCATAATAAAACAGCATCATACAAATGCCTTACATAAAAAAAGCCCCGATAAATTTATCGGGACTTTTTTTTATCCTCTGCCTATCACCACTGTGCCCGATGCATTGGCTAATTCGGCAATCATAGTGCTAAGCTGAATATGTACAAACTGAATTTGCACTTGCTCTTCTTCTGATGGTGCTTCTTTCAATTTTTTCATATTATCTAATTGCAATTTCTGTAATTTTTTTGTTTTAAATTTATGAATAGATGATTTTACATCGGCCTCAAAATTCATTTCCCTTGGCTTAATAAATATTTGATGTTTCTTTTCCCAATTTTCGCTAAGTGTATATTCATCTTTTAATAATTCGGCAGATAAAGTTGCAATATCTTCTTCGGGCGAATTAATTAAAACAGCGCTATCAAATGTTTTTTGGGTTTCAAATTGTTGCAAAAATGCATTAAACATTTTAGCACAATTTATATTATCAATCAGCCCTAAATCAATTTCATCAAATAATATTTGCGCTACCAATTGCCCATTGGTCATGGTTTTGCTACCCCATTCTAATAATATTCTGATAATATTTTTTTCTTGTTCTTCGGCTTGATTGGTTTTAAAAAAATTGGGTTGTTGCGGTTCGTTACTAAAAGTTGGTTCGGCTTGTTGGTATAATAAATGAGCATCATCATCGGGCATATCCGATTTTTTTTTCATCTCGGTTCGCATCAATTTATTCACTTCGCTGTTTACCAATTCTTCACTCAATTGCATCATCGAGCTAAACTCTTTTATGTAAGCGCCCCGAACAAAGCCATCGGGTATTTTTGTAAGTATGCCAATAATATCTTTTGTAATAGCTGCTTTTTGATAAGGGTCGTTTTTAGCCTGTTCAATCGAGTTTTGAATTTTAAACCGAATAAAATCTTTTGCATTATCTTTTACAAAATCATTAAACCCAGCCGCACCATTTTTATGAATATAACTATCAGGGTCTTCGCCATCGGGCAATAAAACCAATTTTAAATTTAAACCCTCTTCAATAATTAATTCAAGCCCACGAAGAGCAGCTTTTATACCTGCTGCATCACCATCATACAATAAAATAATATTGTTGGTATAGCGCTTTATTAATTTTATTTGGTCTATGGTTAATGCCGTGCCGCTGCTAGCAGCCACGTTTTCAATACCACCTTGTTGCAATGAAATTACATCTAAATAGCCTTCAACCAAATAGCAAAATGTATTTTTTAAAATAGCATTTCGGGCTTGATACAAGCCATACAACACTTTACTTTTATAATAAATTTCGCTTTCGGGCGAATTAAAATACTTAGCCGTGTTTTTATCTTTTTTTAATGTTCGGCCGCCAAATGCAATTACTTTACCTGTAATATTATGAATAGGAAAAATAATTCTGCCTCTAAAAAAATCGGCATTGCGTTGTTGCGTTGTAATACCTGTTCGTTTTAAATCATCAAGGCTATAACCCTTTTGCAAGGCATAGTTGGTAAAGGCTTGTTCCGTATCGGGATTATATCCTAATTCAAATTTTTTCATTACGGCTTCGCTTAATTGCCGCTCTTTAAAATACGTTAAGCCAATTGTTTTTCCTTCATCGGTATTCCATAATTGCTCAACAAAAAAATCTTTTGCTACTTGGTGTAGTGTGAACAATATTTCTCTGCCCTTTTGCTCTTCAATTTGTTTGGGCGAAAGCTGAATATTATCAATCTGAATATTATATTTTTTAGCTAAATACTCCAGCGATTCGGGATAGGTAAGGTGTTCATGCTCCATTACAAATTTTGTAACGTTGCCTGCCTTGCCACAACCAAAGCATTTGTAAATGCCTTTGGCTGGCGATACGGTAAACGATGGCGATTTTTCATCATGAAATGGGCAATTGCCAATCATGTTGATGCCACGTTTTTTTAGCGTCATAAAGTCGCCAATTACTTCGTCGATACGAGCTACGTTTAAAATCTGTTGTATGGTGTCTGCTGAAATCACAGTGGAAAGATAACACCAATTATCAATTTGTTGATTCTTGTTAAAAAATTTACAATTAAATTTATTCTTAACTTTTTTTCTTGATAAAAAAAGTTACAAAAAAATCAAGCCTATAAAACTTAAATTTGAAAATACTACAGTCTGATTTTTTTATCAGCGAAATCAATAGTTCTAATTCGCTTTTTTGTAAAATTTTAACTTTAAACATTACGCTAACTATGATTTCGCTAACACAATGCCACCGCACAAAATCATACTTTGATTTTCTGAATTTTAGTTTTAATGGCTATCCCAAAGCATGAATAATATTTTTATTTAATAAAGAAAAACGGAAAGCAAAAATCTTCATTAGATATTGCTTTCCGTTTTTTTCGAATTATTTATTTCAATAACAAATGCTTATCCTAAGTAGGTTCTTAAGTTATCGCTGTATAAACCACGGCGCATTTTTTTAATTGCTTTTTCTTTTATTTGGCGAACACGTTCACGGGTTAATTCAAATTTATCAGCTATTTCATCTAATGAAAGTGATTGACCATTTAAACCATAAAAGTAAGCTACAATGCCTGCTTCACGGCTTGGCAAGGTTCTTAACACTGATCTAATTTCGGTTTGTAAAGATTCATTAATCAACGATTTATCGGGTGTTGCTTCATTAGCATCCTGTATTAAATCGCCAAATGTTAAATCTTCGCCATCGGCTACGGGTGCGTCTGTACTCATGTGTTTTTTTCCGCCTTCGCTCATCAATGCGCTTATTTCGCTTACATTCAAATCGAGCATTTCAGCCACTTCGGCAGCTGTAGGTTCACGTTCGTTTTCTTGTTCAAATTGAAGCATAGCACGATTTACTTTCGAATAATTGCCAACTTTATTTAATGGTAATCTTACTAATCTACTTTGGTCTAATAATGATTGCATGATGGATTGACGAATCCACCAAACGGCATACGATATAAATTTAAAGCCTTTTGTTTCGTCAAATCTTTGGGCAGCTTTTATTAAGCCTACATTGCCATCATTAATTAAATCATTTAAAGGCAAGCCTTGATGTTGGTATTGCTTAGCAACAGATACTACAAAGCGAAGATTTGAACGAACCATTTTTTCTAAAGCTACTTCATCGCCCAATTTTATTTTTCGGGCTAATTCAACTTCTTCTTCAGCAGTTACCAAATCAAGCTTTGCAATTTCTTGCAAATACTTTTCGATAGATTGACTATCTCGATTTGTAATTTGTGTGGTAATTTTAATTTGTCTCATAGTTTTAATTTTAAAATGAAAATAATTTTTTAAATCAGTTTTTGTTTTGATAAGTAAAAATGAAAGATGTTTAATCGTTAATTTTTTTATCTATAAATTTTAGTGGTATAATAGTTAGACGTATGAGCTACCTAAAAAGTTGCACTACATCAACACTTTTAACAAAAAATACAAGAAACTACGTAGATAATTTCGGTATATGCGTAGAAGAATTATATAACAAGCTGAATAAAGAATCAATTCTTATTTGTTACAAATTGAATAAGATAATTTTTGTAAAACTGATTGTTGTTTTTTTAATTTACCTTTGTAGTATTAACTATTAACGCCAATGCCTGAATTATTAAGACTTTTTGGATTACGTTTTTTCTTTTATAGTAATGACCACGAACCACCTCATGTTCATGTTCGAAATGCAGATGGAGAAGCAAGATTTATTATTACACCAGTTCAATGTATTGAAAACAATGGATTAAAGGATAAAGATATTTATTTAGCCGAAGCAATAATTGTTGAAAATGCCGATTTGTTTTTAAAACGTTGGCAAGATTTTTTTAAAAAATAAATAACATGGGATTTTTTAATTACACTATAAAAAAAGTTTGGTTTACTGATAATGAAATTTGTATTGAAACAACAGATGGTAAAACATCAAGTTTACCATTGCAAAATTTTAAATCATTATTTAATGCCTCACCAAATGAGAGAAATAATTTTAAGCTTGTGAATAATGGCTATGCCTTGTATTGGCAAGATTTAGATGAAGATATAAGTGCCGACGGATTTTTTAATAAAGCATAATCTATTTTCATTCACAAAATCTACAAAACTTTCCGTTCTTTGTTTGCAAGATTATTTACAACATGAACACTATCAATTTTTCGAAACATATTTTAAAAAATGGTTTACGAGTTATTATCCATCAAGATACTACTACGCCCATGGCGGCTGTAAATGTATTGTATGATGTAGGCAGCCGAGATGAGGATGAAAGCCGCACTGGCTTTGCACATTTGTTTGAGCATTTAATGTTTGGCGGTTCGGTAAATGTGCCAATTTTTGATGAACCCATCGAAATGGCTGGTGGCAAAAACAATGCTTTTACCAATACCGATATTACTAATTATTACGAAGTAATTCCTTCGCAAAATATCGAAACGGCTTTGTGGTTAGAATCCGATAGAATGTTGAGTTTAGCATTCGACCCCGAATCGCTGGAAACACAACGCAAAGTGGTTTCGGAAGAATTTAAAGAGCATTATATCAATCAACCTTATGGCGATATTTCGCATTTAATGACTAAGCTTTGTTTTACAAAACACACCTATCGTTGGCCAACTATTGGTGCTGATTTAAAACATATTGAAGAAGCTACTTTAGAAGATGTGAAATCTTTTTTCAAAAAACATTATTTGCCAAACAATGCTGTATTGGCGGTTTGTAGCCCCATGACAGCCGAACAAATATTGCCATTGGTTGAAAAATATTTTGCCGATATTCCAAGTGGCGAAGTGGCAAAAAGAAATATTGCGGTTGAACCTGCTCAAACAGAATTGAAGAAATTAACGGTTCAACGCAAAGTGCCAGCTAATGCCTTGTACATGGCTTTTCATTGCCCTGAACGAACAAGCGAAGATTTTTATGCAATGGATATTTTAACCGATTTATTATCGAATGGAAATAGCAGCCGTATGTATCAAAAATTGGTAATGGAAAATCCATTATTCATTGGTGTAAATTGTTATCACACGGGCAATCACGACCCAGGTTTAGTAAAAGTAAGTGGCAAACTATTGCCAGGTGTAAGTTTCGAAACGGCGGAAGCTGCCATTTGGGAAGAGTTAAGAAAAATATCAGAAGAAAAAATTGAAGAAACCGAATTGCAAAAAGTGAAAAATAAAATTGAATCTACTTTTCAGTTTAGTAATATTGATTTGGGCGAACGTGCATTTAGCTTGGCTTATTACGAATTATTATTTGGTGCCGAAAGAATAAATACTGATTTTGATTTCTATCAAAAAATAACGGTTGAAGATGTGCAACGAGTGGCTAAAAAAATATTTGCCACACAAAATTGTTCGGTATTGCATTATGAGGCGGTGAAATAATTTTTAAAGTAAACGATTAGTTAACCATGAATTTATTGGACGAAACTTTAAATAATTATATCGAACAACATAGTTCGCCATTGTCGGCTGTGTTGCAAAATTTATATCGTGATACACATTTGCGAACGCTATCGCCCATGATGGTTTCGGGGCATCAGCAAGGCATTTTATTACAGATGCTTAGCCAAATGATTAAGCCCGAAAAAGTTTTAGAGATTGGCACTTTTACAGGCTTTGCAACTATTTGCTGGGCAGCAGGATTAGCCGAAAACGGAACAATTGATACTATTGAATTGAATGATGAATACAATTGGTTTCATCAAAAATATTTTGCCGAAAGTGGTTTTGCAGAAAAAATAAAAGTGCATTATGGCAATGCCCGTGAGATAATTCCGCAACTTAATGCTGATTATGACGTAGTATTCATTGATGCTGATAAGCCAGCCTACGCTACCTATTTCGACTTGGTAATTGATAAAGTAAAAAGTGGCGGTTGGATAATTGCCGATAATGTATTGTGGAAAGGAAAAGTATTACATGAAAATATGGATAGCACCACAGCCATTATTGATGCGTTCAATAAAAAAGTCAGCCATGATAATCGTGTTGAAAGTTTGATTCTATCTGTAAGAGATGGATTAAACATCATGCGCAAAAAATAATTACTTTTGAATTCAACCACATAGAAACATTAGCAATATAGAATTTAGTTAGAAAGATATTCATTGCAATTTTTCTTTTGTTGTAAAAAAAATTAAAAAATAAATCGAATATGATAGTGAAAAAAATAATTTTATTCTGCGCCATTTTAAGTTGCATTTCTGTTTCAACATTTGCTCAAACTAAAGAACAAATTGAAAGTTATGTTGAATCGCATAAAGCTTTTGCTGTATCCGAAATGCTTCGTACTGGTGTACCAGCAAGCGTTACATTGGCACAAGGCATTTTAGAAACTGCTGCTGGCACAAGCCCTTTGTACTTGCGCTCAAACAATAATTTTGGTATTAAATGCAAAAGCAATTGGACAGGAAAATTTACTTATCATGATGATGATGCTAAAGGCGAATGCTTTCGAGTGTATGACAATGATTCACTTTCGTATGTTGACCATAGCAACTTTTTAAGAACAGCATCACGTTATAATTTTTTATTCGAATTAGATAAAACAGATTATAAAGGTTGGGCAATTGGCTTGCGCAAAGCAGGTTATGCTACCAATCCTTCTTATGCATCTATCGTTATAAAACATATTGAAGAAAATAATTTGCAACAATATGATGCGGTAAGAAATATGTCGTCATCAAGTGGTATTGCATTAATGAAACGTAGCAAACAAACTGAAGTTGCATCAACCGAAAATTTGAATTCAAGTTCATCTCCATCAGCTAATTTACCAACTGCCGAAATAAATACAAACGATGAAAAAGTAAATGCCGAAACCTATCCTGTGGTGCATTGGAATGTATCAAATGTAAGCGATGCAACCAACGGCTATACCACAACGCCAATACCTGGCAATGCACAACCAGTATACAGCAGCCGCACTAAAAGCAGATATACAAAAGCTAAATTGCATAATATTAGTTATGGCAAATCGGTAGCAAAAAATAAAAAAATAGGCGCATCAAAAAATAGCACTATGGCTAAAAATAATGCTACTAAATCAAAAACAAATGTGGTTGCTAAATTAACACCTAAGAAAAAATCTACCACCAGTGCTTCGGCTTTGGGTACTAAAAAATATTCGCAACATTATACCCGTAATTAATTTTTAAGATGACCATTCAGGTAAAAGACAAAAGCTTTCGTCCGTATTTAAGCAATCAAAAAATTATGGGCAGAATTGCTGAATTGGCGCAACAAATCAATTTAGATTATAACAACAAAGAGCCTTTATTCATCGCTATTTTAAATGGTTCGTTTATGTTTGCAGCGCATTTATTTGAAAGAATAAATATGCCTTCGCAAATTACATTTGTAAAAGTGGCTTCGTATAGCGGCACATCATCTACAGGCAAAGTAACTTCTATTATTGGCTTAGATGTACCCATTGTAAATAAGCATATTATTATTGTTGAGGATATTATAGATACTGGCAATACCATGAACGAATTGCTAAAACAATTAAGCGAACACCAACCTGCCTCAATAAAAATTGCATCATTAATTCAAAAGCCTGCTGCCTTACAACATAAGATTGATGTGCATTACACAGGTTTTAGTATTGCTAACGATTTTATTGTAGGCTTCGGTTTAGATTATGATGGCTATGGTAGAAACTTGCCAGATATTTATCAGGTAGAAGATTAATATCTTAATAGGTTTCGAAAACCTGTGAGGATTAAATTTTTTAAAATTCAATTATTTCGTGCCTATAGCACTTTTGTGAAGTACCTCTAAAAATTTTCTACCAATATATCATCACTACGTGATTGCACTTCTGCGCCTTTAGGTGCAGTATATCGGTAACAAATCAAAAAAACGAAAACCTTCAAAGTCCCAGAGGGACGATATTTGCAGCATTTAAAAAATTATTAATTCCACATTAGAAAGATGATTCCTCCGGAGCTTTAGATGTAGTTGATTTGGTATTGCTATTAACAGGTTAAGCCCACTGCATGTAAATGGAAAATAATTTTGCTCCTTTGAAGCGTTCTGCGGTAAAGATTTTAAACACTTGTGAAGCCATAACAAAAGACAAAACAACTACTACAAACTTAACGTTTGCTTAGTATAAGCTTTTTGAATTTCAACCGAATTATTGGTGCAACTTCCATCGCCAAAATCAATGGCTATATCATTTTTAAAAGATGAGGTATGCGCAATTTCGATGCCTTGATTATAGGGCTTAGCACAAGAAAAATCTTTTACAAAAAATTTATTATTGCTGATAGATGTACTGATTTCAATTTTATTTGATGTGGTACAATTTGATGTAAATTGATGTTGAAATTTATTATCCCAACTTAACGCTAATGCATCGCCGCTGGTTTGTGTACGGCTGCCATTATCGGTATAAATAATTTTATTGCCCGATGATTTTGTGATAGATAAACTGGTGTTAAAAGTCCATTCATTAAAACCTTTTGCATTAAAGCCTTTGCAAATAATTTTTTGGCTACTGCTGTTTTCAATTTTGTTTAATGCCGATGAAGAATTGCCTACTGCAAAATTTTCAAAACTAATTTCTATATCAGAAAAGCCCGATTTAAAACCTTTTGAATAAGCCACTATCATTTTGCCCATTCTATATTTATTATCTCGGCACAATACAGCCGAAGTACCAAAATCAATATTTAATAAATCAAAAGTAGATTTTGTATGCGATGTATCTAACAAAAAAATAATAGCAGCCGATGAGGAGGAGGCAACATTTGAAACATCAAAAGTGTGCGCTTGTTCGGCTATAGATTGAAACGATGAAGAAACAGATTGAGCCACTACTACATCAGTAATAGCGGTAATTTCATCGCTTGTAAATTTTTCTTTAATGCACGAAAAAAAGAATGCAAATAGAAAAAAAATGATTAGCAGATAAACCTTATTTTTATATTGTTGAATTTGAAACATTAATTTTTTTGCGAACTAAAGATAAATAGTATATTTTTAAACTATGAAAAAACACTAAAATAATTTTATGAAAAAGAAAATACTATTATCGCTATTAGCAATTTGTATTGGGTTAATAGGCTCGATAAATATTTTACAATCACACTCTTTAACGCCACCCGTAGGCAATACGGGTGCACCTGGCGAAACCACTTGCGCCCAAGCTGGCTGCCATGGTGGAAGCGGCACAGGTGGGGTAGCTTGTACTGATTCGTTGATTATAATTAGTAAATTTATTGGAGGAATTCAATATCAAGGAACAGGAACTCCTACAAATCTTCAGTACATATATGTTCCATCTTCAGGAATTGTAGATACACTATTAATAACTTTAAAATTACCAACAACACCTATAGCAGGTTTTCAAATGATGGCAACATCTGGAAGCTTTATGATTGTAAATCCGAGCACAACACAAATAAATGTAAGTGGCGGCAAACAATATATCAGTCATAAAAATTCAACTAATGGTTCGAATAGTTGGACGTTCAAATGGTATCCTACTTCTACAACAAATCCACAATTTTATTTTAGTACAGTTTGTGATACAGCCTCAATTGCTGGTGGTTCTGGCGCTGGTGGCAGTTGTGTGCCTGGTTGTACTGGCTCTTCCAGTTCGGGTGGATTTGGAGCAACATCTATAGGATGTCCAAATGCAGACCCACAATTATATCCGGCTATTGATAGAGTTATTAATGGAATTGCTGGTACAATGGGTGGAGCAGGAAATTCTTTTTGTTCAAAAGATACCATTTCAGTTCATCCGCCTAATGTTGGTATTGGTGGTCAACCAATTTATTATTTAACTACTTATTTAACAAGTTCATTTCAATATTACCAAACCCAGTCAAGCGGTTGGAGTGGAATTATCTATAGTTGTGATACGCAAGCCTATGTTCATGTTTGGATGACATATTACTATAAATGTGCCGCTAATGCAACCAATTTAATTAATTCCACATTTAATAATCAATTGGATTTAATTCTGTTTGAAAAGCCTAAATCACCTAATCTACAAGATATTTTTGCTTGCAATAATCATTTTGATACAATTGGATATATTAACCCAATTACCTATCCTCATTTTCTTTATACTTGGAATCCAACATTAGGGTTAAACAATTCTACTTATTCTAATCCCGTATTAAATAGCACCATTGGTGGAACGTATGAACTAACAATTGAACCATATGTTTCTGTAGGATCTCCCTTTCCGCTTACCATTTATTGTCCTTTGCGATGCATCACCAAAGACACCCAAACCATTTACATTCATCAACCCACATCAGCAATTACATCATCTACCATTTGTAAAAATGAATCGTATTTGTTTAATGGAAATACGTATTCATCAGCAGGAACTTTTATGGATACTTTAGTAAATTATAATGGCTGCGATTCAATCACAACTTTGAATTTGACTATAAAAACCGATGAACCCATTAGCATAAATGGTGTGGTATGCAAAGGCGGTAGATATATTTTCAACGGAAAAATGTATGATACATCGGGCGTATTTATGGATACTATTTTCAGCAATACAAGTTGTGATACTGTTTATACATTAACGCTTTCAACGGCTGTAATTCCTGTTGATACCAGCGTAAGCATTGGCAACGAAATGTTGATTGCTCATGCCACCAACTCTACTTTTCAATGGTATGATTGTGTGAATCAAACCCTTGTACAAGGTGCTACCAACGATACTTTGTTGCCGCCGCACAGTGGCTATTATGCAGCCATAATTACCACACAGCCCGAACTATGCAGCGATACATCGGCTTGTAAATTTATTTTTACCACAGGTATAAATAGTGTTGATGAATTGAAACAAACTAAATTATTTCCTAACCCTGTAAACGATGAATTAAAAATTGAGTTTAGCAAAACCATTAAAAGCGGCACAATAAAAATATTAGATTTGAATGGCGCTGAAATACTGAATCAATCATTCAGCAACAAACAACTAATACAACTTTCAACAAAAAATGTAGCAACAGGAATTTATGTGGTTGAGGTACAAAGTAGTAATTCGGTTTGGCATCAAAAGATGATGAAGCGATAACATTTCCCGTTTATCTTTGTTTTCTTTTTCATAATAACTCATTTTTAAATTATGCTAACTACTGATGTATTAGTAATTGGAAGCGGCATTGCAGGCTTAACCTACGCTTTAAAAACAGCTAAAGCAAAACCCGATTTACAAATAGTAATCATCAGCAAAAGCGATGAAGATGAAAGCAATACCAAGTATGCACAAGGCGGTATTGCAGGCGTTACCAATTTTATGAATGATTCGTACGACAAACATATCAGCGATACATTAATTGCTGGCGATGGTTTGTGTAATGAATCTATTGTTGAAATCACGGTGAAAGAAGGGCCCGAACGCATCAACGAAATGATAAGTTGGGGAGCCGAATTTGATAAAGGCGAAAAAGGAAATTTTGATTTAGGAAAAGAAGGCGGACATTCGGAGTTTAGAATACTGCATCACAAAGATGTTACAGGTAAAGAGATTGAACGGGCATTGTTGAATCAAATAAAACAACAGCCCAACATCAAAATCATTACACATTGTTTTGTGTTGGATATTATTACCCAACATCATTTAGGGCAATTGGTTACCAAAGCCACACCCGATGTGGAATGTTATGGCGTATATGTTTTAAATACGCATAATAATCAAATAGAAAAAGTAGTAGCAAACATTACCATGCTTGCCACAGGCGGCGTAGGGCAAGTGTATAGAACTACCACTAACCCTCGAATAGCCACTGGCGATGGCATTGCGATGTTGTACAGAGCCAAAGGCAGAGTTGAAAATATGGAGTTTATTCAGTTTCATCCTACAGCATTATTTCATCCTGGAGAAAGTCCATCGTTTTTAATTACCGAAGCTGTACGAGGCAAAGGCGGCATTTTACGAAACCGAAAAGGCGAAGCCTTTATGAAAAATTATGATAGCCGTGAAGAGCTTGCCCCACGAGATATTGTAGCCCGTGCTATTGATAATGAAATGAAACGTAATGGCGATGAAAGTGTGTATTTAGATTGTACACAAATTGATATTGATGATTTTGTGCAACACTTTCCAAACATATACAACAAGTGTTTGAGCATTGGTATTGATGTTACTAAGCAATATATTCCTGTAGCACCAGCGGCGCATTATAGTTGTGGTGGCATTAAAGTAAATGAATGGGGACAATCATCCATTAAAAATTTATTTGCCTGCGGCGAATGTGCTAGCACAGGCTTGCATGGCGCTAATCGTTTGGCATCAAACTCGTTGTTAGAAGCAATGGTTTTTGCTCATCGTAGTTATTTAAAAACGATAGAAAAATTAGAAGAAACTTTTGTGCATCATCAATTACCCGATTGGAGCACCGAAGGCACATCAACGCCTAACGAGATGATTTTGATTACACAAAGCATGAAAGAAATTCAGGCTATTATGAGTGATTATGTAGGCATAGTACGTAGCAATGTACGCCTGCAACGAGCCATGAAACGCATTGATTTATTATGGGAAGAAACCGAACAATTGTATCACAGCTCAACCGTATCGCCACAATTATTCGAGTTACGAAATTTAATAACCGTGGCATATTTAATTACTAAATGCGCCGAGTTTAGAAAAGAAAGCAGAGGCTTACATTACAATACTGATTATCCTGAAAAAAATAAGGTATTGATGAATATTATTTGGTAATTAATTTTCAAAAAAATGACGATTGATATTTTATTTTTATTGTTAGTGGCATTAGGCTTTTATAAAGGCTTTACTAAAGGCATTGTAATGGCTACACTTTCGTTGGTGGGCTATGTGGCAGCCATTTTTGCAACAATGTTTTTTACACAAAAAATAATTGCATTTATCAATTGGAAAAGCGCCTGGGCACCCATAGTTTGCTATATAGCTTTATTTATTGGTGTAATTATTTTGTTTAGATTATTAGGCAAATTAATTGAAAGTATGCTAGAAGCCGTAGAACTAAATTTTGCCAACAAGCTTACAGGCGGCATAGTAGGAATGATGATTGCCACTGCTATTTTTAGTAGTATAATTTGGATGCTAATGAATGTAAATGTGCTACCAGCTTCAGCAACCACCGATTCAAAAGCGGTAACGTATTTAATACCCTTTGGGCATTTTGTAATTGAAACATCGGGCAAATTATTTCCTGTAGTAAAACAGTTTTTTATTCATACCAAAAATCAGTTGCAAGAGTTGGCTAACGGCATTAAATAATTTTAAAAAGCTTCCCTGGTAAGGCTTTTATTATATTTTTTAATTCTAACTGAAGCAATAATCCAGCAATTGTAGTATGCGATAAATTGGTTTTAATTACAATATCATCAATATTTATTTGTTGGTATTGCTGCAATATTTCAACAATTATTTTTTCGTGTTCATCTAAATCAACAAATAATAAAGCTTGCTTTGGCGATGGTTTTTGTTGTTCAACATCCCACATCATTTGCTTTATAATATCATCAGCATTTTCGAATAAAATGGCTTGATTATTTTTTATTAAATAATTACACCCTTCCGAATAATTATCGCCTACTCTGCCTGGCAACGCAAATACATCTCTATTATATGAATCGGCTAATTTGGCTGTAATCATTGCGCCACCTTTAATTGCGGTTTCAATTAAAATTAATGCATCGCACATGCCAGCTACAATTCTATTTCGTTGTGGAAAATTTTCTTTGTTTGCTACTTCGCCAAAGCCATATTCGGTAAGTACACCGCCACAATCTACCATCTGTTTTATATACTTTAAATGTTGCGATGGATACATTTTATCCATGCCATTTGCTACCACACCTACCGTTTCTAAATTATTTTTTAGTGCTGCTTTGTGTGCTGTAATATCAACACCAAATGCTAAACCACTTACAATTAATGGATGATAAGCTGATAGCTGTTCAATTATCTTTTCGCATTGCCATTTGCCATATTCTGTAGTTCGTCGGGTACCAACTATCGAAATTATTTTTCGTACATTCAAATCAGCATTACCCTTGTAATACAGCAATACCGGGCTATCAGCACATTGTAATAATCGTTTCGGAAATTTATCTTCGGTGTAAAATAAAGGTGTAATGTTGTTTTTTTCGATAAACTTTATTTCGGCTTCGGCAGTTTTTAATGCCTCGTCTTTTGATTGCAAAATAGCATTGGCTCTTATCGTTCCAATATTCGGAATTTTTTCGAGTGTTGTTTTTTTTGTTGTAAAAATTTCTTTTACACCACCACAATAACTCACTAAATTTTTAGCTGTAACCGAACCTATTTCAGATAAATGAGTTAACGCAATTTGATATTGTAATTGATTTGAATTCATGGTTTAATACTGCAAATAGAAAAAAGAGTTTTAATTTTATTCAAACCTAATGGCTTTTATGGGCTTAATATAATTGATGATAATGGCTGGCAACACAAGGCTTAGGATGCTTACCACAATAAATCCAACATTGATAAATGCTATCATCCAAATATTAAAATCAACTGCCACTTCTGATATGTAATAGGTTTCTTCGTTCAGTTTTATAATTTTAAAATAATACTGAATAAAGCAAATACTTAAACCAATTAAGTTGCCCCACATTACACCTTTTAATAAAATAAATGAAGATTGAAGTATAAATATTTGTTGTAATGATGCGGCTTTCATGCCCATTGTTTTTAAAATGCCAATCATTTGTGTTCGTTCTAAAATCAAAATTAATAGGCTTGATATTACATTTATTAACGCCACAATTACCATTAAAATCAGAATCAAAATTTCGGTTGTGTTTTGCAAATTCAGCCAATCAAATAAGGTTGGAAACAATTGATGAATAGTTTGTGAGCCAAAGTTTAATGGCAAAATATCTTTGTTGATGGTAGTGCAAACAGTATCCATTTTCGAAAATGGTTCAACAAAAACTTCGTAACCACCCACTTCATTATTTTTCCAGTTGTTTAATTTTTGCACCATTCTAATATCTACAAACGAATACACTTTATCAAACTCGGACAAACCTGTTTTATAAATAGCAGCCACCTGCAACTTGCGTACACGTGGGCTTTTATCAATAAAATATACCAAACAATTATCGCCAACTTTAAGCTGCAATCTATCCGCAATTTTATTTGAAATAATAATTTTATTTGAAATTGTAGAATCGCTAAAATTAAAAATCTGCTCAGCTGTTCCTTTGTAATCGGCAATATATTGTTTGAAAAAATCATTGTTAAAAGACGCATCAATACCTTTTAGTACAACACCTTCAATCTGTTCATTTTTTTTGATGATGCCAGGTTTGGTAGCAAATGCTTCCATGCGTTTTACATTAGGCAGGGCTTTAATTTCATTAATTTTTTGCAATGATAATTTGATAGGCGAATTTTCGTACGAACGATTATCCGAATATTCTGTAATTTGAATATGCCCCCAAAGATTATATGCTTTTTGTTGAATAACTTTTTGAAAGCCGTTTACCATAGCTGTAGCCACAATCATTACAGCCAAGCTTAATGCAGTGGCTATAGTAGCCACTTTAATGATTAATGCCGAAAAGTTTTTCTGCTTTTGCGCTGCAATTTTTGATGCTATAAAATAGGGTACATTCATGTGCTTTATTAAACTTCTTTCCAAATATCACATTTAGCTAAATGTATTTCGGCACCATAAAATATTTTGGTTATTTGCTCAAAAGCTGGTGTAAAATCGGATACATAAAATTCGTGTGTTGCTTTTGCTGTTTGTGTATTCAGCAATTTATTTTGTTGCAAAATGTTTTTTACTACATCGGCTGTAATAATAGTAGAATCAAGCACTTTAACTTCGTGATGATAAAAATCTTCAATCGTATTTTTTAAAATTGGATAATGCGTACAAGCTAAAACTAACACATCAATCTTGCGTAATTTTTTATCGTGTAAATATTCTTGTACTAATAAATTGCTACCAATATGTTTGCTAAAACCTTCTTCAATTAAATGTACCAAAAGTGGCGTAGCCAATGAGTTTACATCATTTACATCTACAGCTTTTAATTTGTTTTCGTAAATGCAGCTACCCACAGTTCCTTTAGTAGCAATGATGCCAATTTTTTTATCCGCATAATTTTGTTTGATGTGATTTACCATCGGCTCAATTACATCTACCAACAAAATTTTATCGCCAAATATTTTTTTTAAATCTTCGAAAGCCGCCGCCGATGCAGTATTGCAAGCCACTACTACCATCTTACAATTTTTATCCATCAAAAATTCGGTAATCCGTTTGGCATATTGCCTAACGGCTTCGGTAGATTTATCGCCATAAGGCAAGTGGGCTGTATCGCCAAAATAAATTGTATTTTCATTGGGCAATAGCTTACAAATGGCGTTGGCTACGGTTAATCCGCCAACACCCGAATCAAAAATTCCGATGGGTTGTTCTGCTTTCAAATAAAATTTTGTTTATACAAATCTTCCATCTGTTTCCATTTCATGACCACATTGCTTGCATCTGCGCAAATCATTATTGCCGTAAAATTCTTTAAACCTGCCTAAGAAATCGGTTTCAATATTTTCTTGTGTAAAATAGGTTTCGTGCAATTTGCTATTGCATTTATCGCAAAACCAAAGTAAACCATCTTTCATATCGGTTCCTTTTCTTACTCGTTCAATCACCAACCCAATAGAACCTTCGCTGCGGCTAGGGTTATGTGGAATACGTGGTGGTAACAAAAACATTTCGCCAGCTTTTATCGGCACTTCAACACATTGCCCATCTTGCTGTGTTTTTACTAAAATATCACCTTCCAGTTGATAAAACAATTCTTCGGTTTCGTTATAGTGATAATCTTTTCGGGCATTAGGGCCGCCAACTATCATTACTATATAATCAGTTCCTTCGGGATATAAATTTTTATTAGCCACAGGTGGCTTTAATAAATGACGATTTTCATCAATCCATTTTTGCAAGTTAAAAGGCGAACGTACCATACTATTTAAAATTTAAACGCAAAGTACGTAAAGTTTTTATTTCAAAGTATAGCGATTAATGATTGCTATTTTTTTATAAATTTTTCTGTTTTAAAATTTACTTTCGTTCCTCAAATATTTTTTCAATGAAAAAACTTTTTTTATCACTTGCAGTAATTTTTTGTTGCCTTTCGCCATTTGCATTTTCAATACCACCTATGCATCCTCATCCCGATATGATGCGAATGGCATTTGATGCAAAAAATCCGAATCAGGAATACCGTAGCCCCATGAATCCATTTTATTGGAAAAATAGAAAACCGTTTGAAACCTATTGGCAACAAGATATTCATTACACCATTAAAGCAAATATTGATGAAGTAAACGACATTATTATTGGCGATGAGGAATTGATGTATGTAAATAATTCGCCCGATACATTACACGAAGTTTATTTTCATTTATACCAAAATGCATTTCAACCCAATTCATATTTAGATGATTTAAACAAAGCAAATAATGTAAAAACTAAATGGGGGAAATATGAAGCAAAAGGATTAGGAACAGAGTTGATGAATGTAAGTGTTAATGGAAACGTGGTAAGTTTTGAACAAGATTTTACAGTAGTAAAAATAAAATTAAGCAACCCATTGCCGCCTAATAGCAGTACAATTTTCAGCATGAAATTTAAAACTTATTGGGATAACGGAAGCCAACGCCGCCGTATGAAAAAATTTGATGAAGTAGGGCATAAAGATGAAGCTGGATACAGGCATTATGATGGTGTACATTGGTATCCACGTATGTGTGTGTACGATGCAAAATTTGGCTGGGATGTGCAACAGCACATGGGTAAAGAGTTTTATGGCGATTATGGTTCGTTTGATGTTGAGCTAACTTTTAGCAATAATTATGTGGTGGAAGCTACAGGTTGGTTGCAAAATGAAAATGAAGTATTGCCAACTGATTTACGCAAACAATTAGACATCAAAAATTTTATTGACAAAAAACCTATTTCAACAAAACAAAATAAGCCTTCTGAAATTATTCCTTACATATCTGCCAACAGAAAAACATGGAAATATCATGCTACCAATGTGCATGATTTTGCATTCACTGCCGACCCTTCGTATCGCATTGGCGAAGCTGAATGGAATGGCGTTAAAATAGTTTCTTTAGTGCAAGAAAGTCATGCTGCTGGTTGGAAAAATGCGGCTGATTATACAGCCAAAGTGATTGAATATTACAGCAACCGAGTGGGCATGTATGCTTATCCGAAAATGGTGGTGGCTGATGCTCAAGATGGAATGGAATATCCAATGCTTACATTAGATGGTGGCACCGACCCTGGCTATCGTGATTTGTTGGCGCATGAAGTAGGGCACAATTGGTTTTTTGGAATGGTAGGCAACAATGAAACGTACAGAGCCATGCTTGATGAAGGCTTCACACAATTTTTAAATACCAATGCTTGTGAAGCTATTGATGGAAAATATCGTATTCAGCCCAAATCAAAATCGGCTTATGTAAATAGATTTAAACAAAAAGATTTGATTAGAAGCAGCGAAACTTACAATGGATATATGGGCGAAGCTATTAGAGAAAGTAGTGCTACATTAAACACACACAGCGATGATTTTGCTGGTGCATTAAATCATGATGGCGGCTACAGAAATGTATATTTTAAAACATCTACCATGTTGTTTAATTTACAATATACATTGGGCGATAGTTTGTTTTGGAAAGCATTTTCAAATTATTTTAATCAATGGAAAATGTGTCATCCATATCCAGAAGATTTTAGAAATAGTATTCATCAATCAACCAAAGTAGATTTGAATTGGTTTTTTGATGAATGGATGGAAACCTCTAAAACAATTGATTACGAAATAAGAAACGTAAAAAAAATAGATGCAGGAAAATATCAAATTACTTTGCGCCGCAATGGCGAAATGCAAATGCCTATTGATATTAGAGTGTTGAACAAACAAGGCAAAGCATTCGATTATCATATTCCTAATACATGGTTTGTTAAAAATACAAATGCCACCGTTTTACCTAAATGGTGGGGCTGGGGCAAATTCAGAAAAACTTACACTTTTGAAGCCAATATTGGTGGCAAATTAAAAGATGTAATAATTGATACATCATTGCGATTAGCCGATAATGATATGCGAAATAATACTTGGAAAGATAACAGTAAATGGTTGTTTGATTCGCAAATTAATCAACCTACGGATTGGACAAGAGAAGTATGCAAATGGCGACCAGAGCTTTGGTGGAATGGTGTAGATGGAATGAAATTAGGATTGCATGTAAATGGAAATTACATGAATTACAAACATAGTTTTTCGGCTACAGTGTGGTACAATACAAGATTAGGAAACAATGTAGGCTTAACAGATTATGTAAAAACAAACAAAGATGGATTGAGCATTTACAACAAAATAAATTTTAATATTGAAGCCCAACGAGCTACCGATAAGTTTATGAAAGGCTCATCCATTCAAGCACAGGCTCGTATTTTAGATGGATTGAGTTTGGTTAAATTTCAATTTAATATACAAGCCAATGCAAAAAATAAATTCTTTATCAATTACAAAACAATGCAGCAATTTGATAAAAGATATTTGTTTAATGCCAACGATTGGGGCTACGAAAATTATTTAAGTGATAGCCGCTTAAGCCGCAATGTATTTGATGTAGATGCCAATGGCAGATTAATAAATTCGTATTCAAACACCATTCGTGAAATAGAAAAAAATATGAATATAAATGGTGGATGGGAACATAATTATGGCTACTACAAAGGCACAGGCAAAATTTTGTTAGAAGGCAGAGTAGGCTCTAATAGCCAAGATAGTATTCACTGGCATCCATACAGCTATTTGCAAATGACGGTTACCAATACCATTCGTGTAAAGAAATTTGATATTCGTACCAGAGCTTATGGCAGAATAAGTTCGGGTATGTTGCCTAATGAATCAGCCTTGTATTTGGCAGGTGCATCGCCTGAAGAAATGGCTGAAAATAAATTTACCCGTTCGGTGGGTTATGTACCAAATGATTGGATGCGTTATCAATCTAGTACCTCTAATTTTCAGATGGGTGGTGGTTTAAATTTAAGAGGCTATGCAGGTTATCTAGCCATTGAGCAATTTGCAAATACCAATTACCAATACTTTACACACAAAGGCCGTAGCGGTTTTTCGGGTAGTGTAGAAGTTGATTTTGATGATTATATAAAATGCACTCCTAAGTTTTTTCGCAATTGGTTGCATGTAGATGGTTATGCATTTGCAGATGGTGGCGCTATTATTTATGATGATAGTTTGAACAATACAATTATTGGCGATTACACAGGTGCATTCCGCATGGATGCTGGATTAGGAACTGCCTGGACAATTAAACGTTGGGGGAAATTAGATGCAATAAAACCAATAACCATACGCTTTGATATGCCATTATTTTTAAACCGACCACCATTTGGCGAATCGTATTTTAAATTCCGTTGGGTGTTAGGAGTTAGTAGGAGTTTTTAAGAAATAGTTTTTTATGTTATCGCCAAGCTGCCGCAGAGATTTTGTGTGTAGGGCTTGGTGATTACTTGGTTCAAAATGTTTAATATTGTATTTAGATATTTGAAACAGGGAGTTCCGAATATTCGGAACGAAGCCACCAACGTAAAGATTTTACGCAGTACCGAAGCTTCGGTACGATTCAACAAATAAAAGCTAAGCTTTTACGGTGAAGATTAATTTATTTATGGAAAAAATATTTTTCAACATCTAACTGAAAATTAATTTCTTGACTTACCAGCGAAAACATACTTCACCAATTTATTATCCTGCTGGAATTATCAGTTTGATTTTCCTACCACTACTCTGCATTTATTTTATACAGCACCACCAAAAGCATGAAAGTATGATTCCTATTGCATTATGGAATCCAAGTTGGGATAATGAAAATTGGAATATTTTGAAGTTGAAAGATGTAAAAACAAAATGGCATTACACAGAAATAGAGTTAAACGGCAACCAAGAAGACAATAAAATAAAACTTGACTTCGCCCAATTAAAAATAAGAGAAATGATTACAAATCATGATACACTTAATGGTGTTCATTTTCATTTCAACAATCAATCAACTTTTGGAAATTTTGTAAATGCAATCAACATTTGTAAAATTGAAAATGCAAATCTCTATTGGATTTATAAAGATGAAATGTGGGTTTTTAACTTCAGCCCCATCAAAACAAAAAGTGTAACTTTCAAAGAATTACCTTGTTTGTATCTTACATGCTATACCTGTAGAATTTGTATTTGAAAAGAAGTCAAAACTAAACAAACCCAAATCGAATTATTTAGTAGTTAGTACAAGTTTTAAAAACAAGTAAGACGAACCTTAAAGGTTCGCCTTACTTTGTTAGCGCAATTTTTTTAGGTTAAAGATTTTAAATCCTTTAATGCTTGGTCAAATGAAACCAATTCAATTTTTTTATTAGTGGCTTTGTCGAATGCTTTAATGGCTTTTATTTCATCCAAATCATCTAAATATTTTTCGTAATCATTAATGGATAAAATAGCTGCTACTTTTTTACCAGCATCATTCGTAATAAATTGTGTTTGCATAAAATTTGTTTGTACAAAATTAAATAGAATTTAAGATTAGTTAATATTTTGAATCTTAATTTTCTTCTACTCATTAGTTTATAAATCTTGCAGCTACCTTGCTAACCCTTCCTATTCCATCTTTGTAAAACATGTAACTATTTTGCCATCATATTTATAAATTCCCATATCATACCCACCAAACCATAGGTTGCCTTTAGTGTCTTTTGTAATCGTGGTAATATGCTTATCTTTTAAGCTATCGCTTGCTATTGTGGTAATAAATTTATTGCCATCATAACAATACACACCACCTTTAAATCCATCAGTAATCCAAATTTTTCCAGCGTTATCTTCTATTATCGAATTAGAATTTGAAGATGAAAAGCCACCACGTTTTAAAATGTGTTTTACCTCTTTTCCATCATATATAAATATGCCATTATTGTAAGCTATATTCATTCCACCTTCGCCAGTGGGCATCCAAATATTACCACGACTATCTTCAAATAAATGCATCACATAATTGGTATTCAAACTGTCTGTTTCTAAAACTTGAACTAACATTTTTCCATCCCATTTATACACTCTGCTATCGCCAACAGCAAACCAAATATTGCCTTTTTTATCTTCCAAAATTGAAGATATTGAAAGATGATTTTTGCTACTTTTTGTTTTTACTTCTACAAATAATTGATGAATTTCATCTTCATGATTTTTTACATCTTTTGCATTAGATAAATCATGTTTGCAATTACCTGTAATGCAAGGGTGATGAGCATTTGCAGCTTCTAATCTATACGAGCCGTGGCAATAACCACAGCCACCATTACTAAACCATATATCTCCTTTTGTATCTTGATACATGGTATTGATTCCATAACTCAAATCTTTATCATCTTTACAAATCATCACTTTAATGGGTGTAGTTTTTTTTCCATCATATCGATATACGGTTGGTCCTACCGCACCAAACCAGATATTGCCATCTTTATCCTGCACTATTTTTCTCACCTCATTTGGTTTTATATTGTTCTGATTTGCGACTGATTGATTATTATAATTTCCAAATGGATTAAGAAACCAATTTGAATTATTTTGTAATGGAAATCTGGCTACTATTTTTCCATCAAATTTATATGCGCCATCATTGGTAGCAAACCAAATATTTCCAGTTTTATCTTGCATTACATCATATACATAAGCTTCTTTTAAATCTACCATTATAGAATAAATAGTAAATAAATTTCCATCATAACAATAAATTCCTTGAAGCGTTGTAAACCATACATTTCCGCTTTTATCAGCCAAACTATGGCTTATAAAGCTGCCATTAATATTGGCTTGTTTTTTAAAAATAATTTTTGATTGTTTTGAAATACTAATTTGAGCAATTGAAATACTGCAAGTGATAAAGCACACTAAAAGAAAAATGATACGTTTCATATTGATTGAATTTTATGTAGCAAAACTAAAGTGCTAATAGCCCACATTTTGTTACCAACCCGTTATTGGGCTGTTAACGACTTGTTACCGATGAAAAGATAAGCATTCATTTCTTTACTTTTGAACAACTAATGAAATTTAAAAAAGCATATATTTTTCTTGTTGCATTATCAATTGCATTATTGATAATATTATTTATTCAAATAAATTGGATAGTAGAAGCTGCTAAAATTAAAGAAGAATTATTTAGCGAAAAAGCAGAAATGATATTGTCGAAAACGGCTACAGATTTGCGTTCGGATAGTTTTTCTATTCAGCATTTGCCATTAAAAATGAATAAAGATGATAGAAGTAAAATTGATTCGTTGATTCAACATTACATGAAAGTATATCGCATCAAATTAGATTATACTTTTTCAATTGCAGAAGAAAAAAAACAAGACAATAATCAATATCCATTATTGAATTTACAACAAGGAAATTATAAAACTTGTATTAATGACGATGGTAAAAATGAATTGATTTTGCACTTAAATTTTCCAGATAAAAAAGCATTTATATTGGCTGAAATGCGCATGCCATTTATAGTTTCGGTGGTTTTAATTTTTGTTGTTTTAGTAATTTCGTGGCTTACTATTTTGGCTGTAATTAAAGAACAAAAAATAGCCGCCCAAACCAAAGATTTTTTGAACAACATGACACATGAGTTTAAAACGCCCATTACTAATATTGCGTTAGCTGGTAAAATGATAGCAAAAGATTTTGCCATTGAACAAAATGAAAAGCTAAAAAATTATACCGAAATTATCATCAACGAAAATGGAAAGTTGAAACAACAAGTTGAACAACTTTTAGGACTTACAGAATTAGAAAGAGGTGAAATTCCTTTACAAAAAAACAATTTTAATTTTCATGAATTAGTTGAAAATGCAGCCACACGAATGCAATTGCAGTTGCAAAGCAAAAATGGAAAACTAAATTTAGAATTGACTGCAACTAACTTTTTTATCAATGGCGATGCTATTCATTTGAATAATACAATTTGTAATTTTATTGATAATGCAATTAAATATTCGGATAGAAATCCGATAATAAAAATTGAAACTTGGAATGAAAATAATTGCATATTAATTAAAATTTCAGACAATGGAATTGGTATTGAAAAATCATTTCATAACAAAATATTCGAAAAATATTTCAGAGTACCAACTGGTAATTTGCACAATGTAAAAGGCTTTGGGCTTGGGTTGGCGTATTGCAAAATGATTATTAAACAACATAATGGAAACGTAAATTTAAAAAGCGAAATAAATAAAGGAACTACATTTATCATTTCATTACCTAATGCCTAAATCAAATTTTAACATATTGCTTGCCGAAGACGATAAACATTTAGGATTGCTTTTAAGCGATTTTTTAAATGCAGAAAATTTTACTGTAACACTTTGCAATGATGGCGAAAAAGCATGGAAAGCATTTACTACTTTTCCTTTTGATTTATGTTTGTTGGATGTGATGATGCCAAAATTAGATGGCTATGAATTAGCAAAATGGATAAGAAAAAAAGACAAGCATATTCCTATTATTTTCATCACTGCCAAATCTTTAAAAGAAGATAAATTGATGGGCTACGAAAATGGAGCTGATGATTTTATTACCAAACCATTTGATGAAGAAGAATTGCTTTGGAAAATAAAAGCATTGATAAGAAGAGCTAACCCAAGCACAATCGAAATCGAAAAAGAAATAATTTCTATTGGTGCTTATCAATTCGATTTTAAAAATCAATCTTTAATTTTTAATGGTTCAATAAAACGCATTACCGAAAAGGAATGTGAGATTTTAAAATATTTAGCTGCCAATCAAAATAAAATTATAAAACGGGAAGAAATGCTGAAAACTTTATGGGGCAAAAATGATTATTTTTTGGGCAGAAGCTTGGATGTATTTATTACCAAAATTCGAAAATATTTAAAAGATGATTCAACAATAACTATTGAAAATATATTTGGTGTGGGTTTCATTTTTAATGTGCCCAATAAAGAGTAAAAATTGTTTGGTGTTTGCCTAACATGTGCTGTGCACAGCCCTTAGTGGCATGGCTTCAAAATGTGCCATCAATATATTGATGATAAATAGAAGTTTTAAAAAGTAAGGCAAACATTTGAGGTTCGTCTTATTTTTGTCACTTTTTAATCGAAAGGCTAAATATCAATTTGTAAAAAAAATACACATCCATGTAATGGAATATTACATTTGCGTACTAAATCAACCATGAATCTATTCGGCAATATTATTAAAAATGCGCTTTCGTTGCGCAAACGATTTGAAACAGGCGTAAATCTTACGCCCAAACAAAAGCAGCAAAAACAATTAATCAAATTGCTTAAGCAAGCTCAATTTACCGAGTTTGGTGTTCACTATCAATTTAATGAAATATTAGATAATAAAGATTCTGCACAAGAAGCATTTAAAAAACAAGTACCTGTATTTAATTACAATAAAATATTTAATGAGTGGTGGAATAAAACTTTAGAAGGACACCAAAATGTTTGTTGGCCAGGTAAAGTAAAATATTTTGCGTTAAGTAGCGGCACCAGCGAATCGGCAAGCAAACGCATACCCATTACAGCCGATATGCTAAAAAGTATTAAGCGTACAAGTATGCGCCAAGTATTGAGCCTTACCGATTTTAATTTGCCTGATGAAACATTTAGTAAAGGCGCATTATTATTGGGCGGTAGTACCAAACTTACTTTTAAGCACGAATATTACGAAGGCGATTTAAGTGGCATTAGCGCCAAACACAGGCCGCTTTGGTTTCAGCGATATTATAAACCTGGTGGAAAAATTGCACAGCAAAAAAATTGGGAAAAGAAGATAAACCAAATGGTAGATAGTGCACCTAATTGGGATATTGGAATTATTGTAGGCATACCCAGCTGGATACAATTATTATTAGAAAAAATTATTGAACGCTATCAACTAAAAACCATACATGATATTTGGCCTAATCTTAATTTGTATATCCATAGCGGTGTGGCTTTTGAGCCATATCGAAAATCGTTTGAAAAGCTATTTAGTAAGCAGGTTCAGTTTATGGAAAGTTATTTGGCAAGCGAAGGCTATTTTGCTTATCAAACCAAGCCCGAATCTCATACCATGACAATGATGCTGAACAATGGAATTTTTTATGAATTTATTCCTTTTGATGAACAACATTTTGATGATAATGGTGATATTATTGATTCAACAAAAACTTATTTGATTGATGAAGTAAAACCTGATACCGATTATGCCATGCTGATAAGCACCTGTGCTGGCACATGGCGATATTTAATAGGCGATGTAATCCGATTTGCAGATACAAACCTATGCGAAATAAATATTACGGGCAGAACGAAACATTTTTTAAGCATCACAGGCGAACATTTAAGTGTAGAAAATATGAGCCGTGCCATTAGCCATACTGCTGATGATTTTGGGGTGCAAATAAATGAATACACGGTATGTGCCGAGCAATTTGGAAACCTTTTTGCACATCGTTGGTATGTAGGCTGCGATAATTTAGATGATGCAAAAGCTGATGACTTTAAAGTAAAATTAGATAATCATATCAGAGCCATTAATGATGATTATGATACCGAACGAAACTCGGCATTAAAAGAAGTTTTTGTTGAGATTGTACCCAATCAAAAATTTTTAGATTTTTTAAAAGCCGAAGGCAAAGTAGGTGCTCAAATAAAATTTCCGAGAGTATTAAAAGGCGAACAATTAAACCGTTGGAAATTATTTATCACTACTACATCAAACTAAATTCATTAAAATACACACGAAATAATTGCATAAAAAAGCCTCGTCAAAATTGACGAGGCTTTTTTATTATAGTAAAAAATTGATAATGATTATGCTACACCACCTGCACGTTCAATATTCATTTGGTTTCGCTTTAAAGGATTGGCTGTCATTTCTGCAAAATTATTTTTATTTTTTGCAATATCTATTGCAACAAAAACAGCACTACGGAAGCTACTTTCATCGGCTTCATTTTTTCCAGCAATATCAAATGCAGTTCCATGATCGGGCGAAGTTCTTATAACACTTAATCCTGCCGAATAGTTTACGCCACTATCAAACGCCAATGTTTTAAAAGGAATCAAACCTTGGTCATGATACAAAGCTAATACTGCATCAAAATGTTTGTATTGTGCGTTGCCAAAAAAACCATCGCTGCTATAAGGACCAAAGGCCATTATTTTTTTCTCCTTAGCTTTTTGAATAGCAGGTATAATAATATTTTTTTCTTCTTGCCCAATTGTTCCACCTTCGCCAGCATGAGGGTTTAAGCCCAACACAGCTATTTTAGGCGACTCAATTGCAAAATCCTTTTTTAATGATTGAGCTAACATTTCAATTTTGCGTTGCACTTTTTCAATTGATAAATTAGCGCTAATTTCTTGCACGGGAATATGAACTGTAGTTAATCCAACACGTAAATCATCACTTACCATCATCATCAATGAATCACCACTGCCAAATAATTTTGCTAAATAATCTGTATGGCCGTTGTATGGAAAGTCGTTGCTCTTAACATTTTTTTTGCTAATGGGTGCTGTTACCAATGCATCAATTTTTTTTTCTCCTAAATCTTTGCAAGCAGCTTCAAACGAACGAATAGCATACTTTCCTGTTACTGGCAATTCCTTGCCAGGATCTATTTGTACATCTTCATTCCAAACCTCAATCACATTTATTTGTTTCACTACAACTTTATCAGCAGATGATATAATTGAAAAGTTGAAACTATCCATGTGCAAATGCTTGCGCCACCAAGCCAATGATTTTTGCGAAGCATAAATTACAGGTGTACATAAATTTAACATGGCTGGGTCACCAAAAGTTTTTAAAATTACTTCGGGTCCAATGCCATTCAAATCGCCAATTGAAATTCCAATTTTAATCAAGATAAAAAGTTTTAAAATTCAAATGTAAAGATGCATCAATAATTGATTGAAAAAAAAATATTTAGTTGGGTTTAGATATTTCAATTCTTAATTGATTAGCCTCAATTTTTGTTTTAAATTGTTGTAATGGTTTGTCGGCTGGGCCATTCAATACACTTCCGTCCAAACTAAATATACTTCCATGAACCGAACAACTAATTTTTTTTTCGCCTAATGTTAAAGGTTGATTTTGATGAGTGCATTGAAGATAGAGCGCTTTATAATTATTACCCATTTTAATAATAGCGATATCAAATTCAAGTTCATTATTTCTAACCAATAAAAAATTTTGATTGGCATCAAATTTACTTAGCGGAATAAAAATTTGCTCATTTTTTAATTCAGTTTTATAAACGGGCAAGCTGCTACAACCTTCTAACAAAGTGGCAACACTACCTGCAAACCCAATTGCCATGCAGGCTTTGCAACTGGTTGAAATAAATTTTCTTCTATCCATTTTATAAAAAAGGTTGTTGAAATTTCATTCAACAACCTTTTGTTTTTAAAATTATTTTTTCAAAAATGCTGAATACATCCACACCAATTTTTCCTGCGCTCTGATGTAATCACTCATCAAAGCATTAGTGCCTTCATCATTTATTTCGGCTGAAATTTCTAACAATTCACGTTGTTGCGTAATCACAATTTTAAAGGCTGCTAAAATATCTTCAACGCCTTTAATCCCGTTGCTGGTTTGTTTGCTTTCTTTGATAGAAGAAACTTTTGCATAATCGCTGTAATTGTGATTGGGCGAATATCCCAAGGTTAAAATTCGTTCGGCAATTTCATCAATTTTCAATACTAAATCGTTGTATAATTCTTCAAATTTTAAATGCAATTCAAAGAATTTTTCGCCTTTAATATTCCAATGATAACCACGAGTGTTTTGATAAAAAATAGAATAATTCGCCAGCAAAATATTTAGTTTTTCAGCTAACTCTTTTGATTTTTTTTCGTCTAACCCAATTGAATTTAATTTGCTCATTTTGTTTGTTTTTGATTTGAAACAAAGATAAAGAAACTTAGTTTTTAAAAACTATATCCAAATCCTAAATTGAAAAACCCTTGTTTATTTTGAAATGAATCGCCAAATTGTTTCAGCACATAATCTGCTTTTACAACAATGCCAGTAAGCGGCTGAAATGTAGCACCAGCAATAATGTACTGCTGCTTCAAAGTTTCATCATGAAAAGTGTTAGATGGAATTTGTGCATTCATATCCAAGGTTTCAAATCGTGCAAAGAGGTTTAATTTTTTGGTGGAATATTTTTTTGAGTGTTGTAAAATATTATACGCCACCTCTGCATAACTGCCATACATAAGGCTTGCAGTATTATTGCTGTATGCACGATTGATGGCATACGCATCAGTAATGTTGATGGCAGAAGCTAAAAATTTCACTACCCAACCATTGTTGTGATACTGCACATCAAAATCGCCAAGCATTACAGGTGTTCCAAAAATTCCACTTTCTAATTTCAAGCTATCGGCTGCACGATGCGTCAATCCTGCACTTCCGCCTACATAGCCTGATAATTGCATTCTGAAATTTCCTTTGTAATACAACAAAGCCGCTGTGACAGCCATGTTTGAAGCTGTTGCATTTCTTGCTTCAAATCGTCCTTCTCTGATTCCGCTACCACTTTCAAAACCTGCGCTGTTCAAGCCATTCACTAATGCAATGGAATATTGCAAACCAGCAATCTTTTGAAATGAGCCATACAAGCCAATTCCAACCTCTCTCCAAGTAGATGGCAAAATATAAGTTTCAACAAAAGTTCTGTTCACTCCATTGAATGTTGTAGGCAAATGATTTTCATTTAAAATGCCCACTCGTGGAATGAAAACACCAGCTTGCAACCAAGTATTTCTGTTTAAATTAAATTTCAAATAAGCCTGCTCCAAAGCCACTTCGCCGCCAGTTTCGCCACCGCTTACTTTTGCATCTTCCACTTCCAACTCACTGAAAAAAGAAATTTTGTTGTTGAATTTATGACCTACAAAAAGAACTGCTCTATCCAAATTTGTTTCGGCAGTTTTGTTTTTAAAATCGTACGTGTAACGCACTTCACCATAGCCACCAATGGGCGTTACAGCATTACCTTTGAAAAAATTATTCACTAAATTATTTTCAGCATGAGCCGTATCGGTTTGTGCATTGACTGAAAGAAAAATGATAGAAAAAATTACTGTTGATAAAATATTTTTGATGTGCATGATTAAAATTTTTGTGAGTGCAAAAATCTTTTATTGCAATCAAATGAAATAATCGAAAAAGGAAAAAGACTAATCAAAAGCGGAAAATAAAAAAGCCGAACTTCAAAAATTTAAAGTTCGGCTTTAGTTATATAATGAAATCTACTTAGTTCGGTTTCTTAAAAATTTGTATAGCAAGCGCATTCCATATCCTGTGCCGCCTTTGCCCCAATAACTCAACTCGGTATGTGCAAATGCAGGCCCTGCAATATCATTATGTACGTATGGATAATTAGTAAAATTTTCTAAAAATTTACCAGCCGTCATAGCTCCACCATCAGCACCGCCAACATTTTTCAAATCAGCAATGGTTGATTTCATTTTATCGCCATACTCTTCCCACATAGGTAATTCAACGCCACGTTCGTACACTTGTTCGCCTGCGGTTTTAAATTCTTTCATTACGCTTTCATTGGCTGTGCCCATTATTGCATGTCCACACATGCCAATCATTCTGGCAGCTGCCCCAGTAAGTGTAGCAAAATCAATTACTAATTCAGGATTATATTTTTGAGCATAACTTAATGCATCGGCCAATATCATTCTGCCTTCGGCATCAGTATTTAATACTTCAACAAAAAGTCCATTATGCATTTTAATAATATCGCCAGGTGTATATTCTAAGCCATTAATTCTATTATCGGTTGATGGAATTAAACCAATAATGTGTAAGTTTAATTTCGATTTTGCAGCGGCAATAAAAGTTCCTAATACCACAGCGGCACCAGTCATATCGCATTTCATATGATCCATTGAATCGGGCGTTGGTTTAATACTCAAACCACCTGTATCATACACCACACCTTTACCTACTAATACAATTGGTTTTTTATTAATTGGCTTAGCTGGTTTATGTTCTAAAATGCTGAATGTAGGCTCAACAGGGCTTCCCATGTTTACTGCCAACAAACCACCAAAATTATTTTGTTGAATTTTTTTCTTGTTCCAAACCTCGGCTTTAAAGCCATATTTTTTTGAAGCTTTCATTACTTCTTTGCCCAAATCAACACTATTTAAATAAATTACGGGTTCGTTTACTAAATCTCGAACTTGATATAAAGCTTCGGTTACAATATTCAAATTATCAACTTCAGCTTTTAAAACAGCATCACCAATTACATTAATGGCATCTAAACTATTTTTCTTTTTTGATGAATCTTTAAAGTATTTTATAAATTGATAATTGCTCATTGCCATACCTTCGGCAAAATATAATTGAGCATTTGCAATAGCCGAAATATTTACTACATCAATTGCTTTTATTTTATATTTATTAATATGTGATGTAGCTCCATGAGCCGCTTTACGAATGGCTTCGTGGGTTAAATGAAGTTGTGGTTTTTCGGTTAAAACCATTACCATAATTATTCTATTGCCTTCATTTAAGCCAAATGCAGCATTCTCTTGTTTTAGTTGCAGTTTTATAAAATCCTGATTCTCTTTGCTCAATTTTATAGCTGAAGAAAGGGTAGAATTTTTATCCATTAAAAGCACTTGATGATTGGCATCGTTGGCTTTATTTACGAAATTAATTTTTGTTGACATAAATTGAATTGATAGAGATTTTAATTTTGCAAATGTAAGAAACACATAGTAAAAAAAGGCAGTGCTTTTAATTTTAATAAAAATTGATTTTACGTAGAAATACGTATTGCAGTTGGTACAATAAGCACTATATTACATAACTTAAAAAAAGGGTTATTATAAATTATGTTGTTGGTCACTGAAAATAATTTTACACTATCCTCTGATTTAATTGAACTATTAAATCAAACGCCTCAAAACATAAATGTGGCGCAATACGAAGGTGTAGATACCCAAGGCATCCACATTTTCAGAATTGTTTTTTTAAATGATTTTTCATTACAAACGCCCGAAGCCATTTACTACTTAGGCAAAATTGCACACGAAGTTAATCCACATTTTTTAGAAAATGGAGTATATGAAAAATTAGTAGAAGTGTATGAAAGCGGAAATGCACAAACTATAACTTACGAAATTAATTTTTTTGGAAAACAAATTACCATTGAAGCTTTAATTGTAAAAATGGGAACTTGTTTGATTAGTTATTCGAAAGATATTACAGCCCGATTAGCCAAAGAAAATATTTTAATAGCTAAAACCAAAATGTTGGACGAAGCACATAAAATATTAGAAATGGGAACTTGGGAATTGGATATGCAAACTAAAATAATTTCATCTAGCTTTCATTTAGGCGAATTTTTTGAATTGCCCAACAGCCCCACCACCATTACACTTGATGAATATTACAAATTATTATTTACCGAAAATATTGAAGCCATAAAACAAAATTTTATTGCCCAAATAAGTAAAGATGAATCGTTTTTTATGGAAAGGCGAATTGTAACGCAAAGTGGAAAAGATAAATATATTGAAATAACAGGCAAGCCAATTTTCGAAAAACAAATTTGTACAAAAGTAATTGGCACATTTAGAGAAATAACTAAGCGGAAACATCATGAGCTAGAGTTGATAAAAGATGAAATTTTATTAGGAGAAGCCAAACAATTACTTTTAATGTGTACTTGGAATTTTAATCCTGAAACCAAAGAAGCACATTATTCAAAAGAGCTTTCAGAAATTCTAGAATTTGAAGAACCTACAGTACTTAATTCATTTGATGAGTATTTGCAATACATACACCCTGATGACAAACAAAATGCAAAAGAAAATTTAAGTAATTCTATTGCCTCAAGCAATTATAATTTTAAAGCCGATAGAAAAATACTTACTCAAAAAGGAAATATAAAATATATTGAAATTGTAGGTCAATCAATTGTACGAAACGGAAATGTAAAACGGGTATTTGGAACAATTAGAGACATAACCGAAGAAAAAATAAAACTATTAGGATTGTTTGAACAAGAACTTCGGCTACAAGAAATTCAACAGGTATTAAAAATAGGAACTTGGAGTGCCGATATACCAAATAATACTGCTTTTTTTTCATCTGAATTAAGTGAAATTTTAGAATACAACACACCTGTTGTTTTTCATAGCTATGAAGAATATTTTAACCATATATCGCCCGAAGAAAGACATTTATCAAAGTTTAATTATGATAGAATTTATAATTTTTCGGAAGTAAATTATAGGATTGAAAGAAAAATGATTTCTAAAAAAGGCAATGTAAAATATATTGAACTTACTTGCCAATCATATCAAGAAGATGAAAAAATAGTACGGTTATTTGGAACCATTAAAGACATTACCGAACGCAAATTAAAAGATATTAGACTTTTAGAAAGCGAACAGCTTTTAATTGAAGCAAGAAATTTATTGAAAATGGGTTCGGTACGATTTGATTATACCAACGATGTTCATTATTTATCAGAAGAGCTTAGTAAAATATTAGAGCTTGATGATTTACGAGCGTTTTACAAATTTGATGATTGGTGGCATTATGTAGCACCCGAAGAAAAAGAAATTTCAAAAAGAAATTTTGAATCGGGCAAAATTGGCGCTGTAACAGAAGTTGAAATATTAGAGCGTAAATTTATTTCAGCAAAAGGCAATGAAAAATATGTTGAATTTATTTTTGAGCCCAACCAACATAATCCAGCTATATTAACTGGAACATTTAGAGATATTACCGAAAAAAAAATAGAAGAAATAAAATTACTACAGGCGCAAAAAGAATTAATAGAAGCCCGAAGTCTTTTAAAAATGGGCACTTGGTATTTTGATTTAGTAAATCATACAGTGCATTATTCAAAAGAACTAAGCCAAATTCTACAATACGATGTTGCCACAGAATTTTACGATTTTGAACAATTTTTTGCTCATGTACATGCCGATGATAAAGAAAAAGTACAGAACAGTTATTACAATAAAATTGATTCAACTGCTGAAACTTTTGCAGTTACTACAGATAGAAAAATGGTGAACTATCATGGGCAAATATGCTATATTGAATTTAATACAAAAGCCGTGTATGAGAATGGACAAAAAATATCCATACATGGTACATTTAGAGATATTACCGAAAAAAAAATAAAAGATTTAAAAATAGAAGAAAGCGAACAACGATTGTTAGAAGCCCAGAAGATGCTAAAAACAGGCACTTGGCAGTTTAATACAGAAACTAGAATACTTCAACTATCTAGTGAAATAAGAAGATTGTTAAACAATAATTTGCCATTGGTACTAAGCGATAAAGAATATTTTGAATACATCAATCCATCTATTAGAAAAAAATTTATAGAAAAATTTAATTTACTAATTAAAGAAAAAAGGAATTTTAAAACCATTAATAATTATTTATTTGCTGATGGGTCAGAATTTTTTGTGGAAATAGTTGGTCATCCTGCCACCAATAAAAAAGATGAAAAAGAATTTGTAGGAACATTTAGAGATATTACCGAAGAACATAAAAAAGATATTGCATTAAAAGAAAGCGAAGAACGCTTTAGGCTTTTATTTGAGCACAATCCTGCTATGTATTTTACATTAAACGAAAAAGGAATTATTCTTTCAGTAAATCAATTTGGAATAGATTTTTTAGGATATGCAAAGGAAGAATTAATAGCCCTGCATGTAAGTAAAGTATTCCATCCTGATGATGTACATAAAGCAGCCCGAAACCTAGAAATATTAAAACAATCGCATGAAAATTTTTGGCAATGGGAAATTAGAAAGGTGAAAAAAAATGGCGAAATAATCTGGGTAAAAGAAACCGCTAGCATAGCAAAAAATAAAACAGGAAACGATATTTTTTTAATTATTTGCGAAGATATTACTACAGAAGTTGAAAACAGAGAACTTATAAAAATTAAACAAAAAGAATTAATACAAGCAAAAGAAAAAGCCGAAGAAGCGGCAAAAGAAAAACAACAATTTGCAAGTATAATGAGTCACGAAATTCGTACGCCACTTAATGCCGTGATAGGAATTACTAATTTATTGCTAATGGAAAATCCTAAGCCAGAACAGGTTCAGGAATTAAATACGCTAAAATTTGCAGGCGAAAATTTATTATTATTAGTGAATGATATATTAGATTTTGGAAAAATAGAAGCTGGTAAAGTAGTATTAGAAAGTACACCATTTAATATTTCATCATTAATAAAAAATATTAAAAACAGCTACATATATAAAGCTACTGAAAAAGGAATTTTGCTTAAAAGTACAATTGACGAAGCCTTACCAAAAATTGTACTAGGCGACCCTACAAGACTTTCGCAGATATTAACCAACTTGATATCAAATGCAATAAAATTTACCGAACATGGTTTTGTAGAAATTACACTTCGTAAAATGAAATCGATAAATGGCAATGAAGTTAAAGTTCGATTTGAAATAGCAGATAGCGGAATTGGAATATCTAAAGATAAACATCATCTAATTTTTGAAAGCTTTTCGCAAGCTAATACAGATACCAATAGAAAATTTGGTGGAACAGGATTGGGATTAACCATTACAAAAAAATTAATTGAATTGCATCAAAGCCAAATTCAATTACAAAGCGAATCGGGCAAAGGCACTACTTTTTACTTTGATATTACATTTGAAATGGCAGATGATTTTATAAAAAATAATGAAATAAGTAATACACTAGTTGAAACAAAAGATATGATTGGCAAACATATTTTGGTGGTTGAAGACAATGCTTTTAACCAATTGGTGGCAGTAAAATTTTTAGAAAAATGGCAAGCTATAGTTGATGTAGCCGATAATGGATTAATAGCATTAAAAAAAATAGAGCAAAAAAAATATGATTTAATTTTAATGGACATTCAAATGCCCGAAATGAATGGCATTGAAGCAACACACATTATCAGAACAAACAAAAACGAACAAATAAAAAATATTCCTATCATCGCTTTTACAGCCGCTGCTGATACCGATAAAGAAAAAATGATAGCCGAAGGAATGAATGATAGCATTAGCAAACCATTTAACCCAACCGAATTATTTAATAAAATATTACAATTTATTTAAACTTAAAAAAATGAGTTGGTTAAAAAAATTTCAATTTAGTGAGGCAGATACTATTGGCTTATCGCTTACCGAAATTAGGCGCTTTGAAGCAACAAAACGGTTTTCATTAATTGCATTAATCATTAATACAATTTTTGTAATTAATGATATTCTTACGATTAATAACCATATCATTTTCATTATTGATTCTATTGTCATTCCTACCAATCTTTTTATTTATTTATATTTTAGATACACAAAAAATCAAAAAACAACGGCACTTGTTTTAATGATTTTTTTAAACTTAATGCTCATTTCAACAGCGCCTTATTACACCAGAGCATCTAATCTTGAATTGTTTTTCTTTCCAATGATGATATTAACCTTTAGCCTTATTGATCAAAAACAAAAATGGCTTTTGTATGGCTTGGTAGGTTTTATATCTGCATCAATATTGTTGATTGAATTTAGTGATTTTAACATGTTTTCATTTGGTAAAATTCCCGAAAGCGAAATTCCTGAATTAGCACATCTTACATGCTTATCCTGTGTAGTTTTATTTTTTATTTTCCTTCGCACTGTAATGGTTGTAATATCAAATAATGAAGAAAAATTGCAACACGAAACCGAACAATTACTGTTAGCCAATAAAAGCTTGAAAGAGCTAAATGAATTAAAAGAAAACTATAACGAAAATTTGCAAAAGCAATTAAATGCTGCCCAACAAAAACTAGAAACAAAAGAACGAGAAATAAAAATGGCAGCTATGCAAGGTGAAGAAATGGAGCGAAAGCGTATTGCACTTGATTTGCATGATGAGCTAGGTGTTAAACTTTCGGCACTAAAAATGAATTTAAGCAATTTTGAAAATAAGCTTGCCGAAAATGCAAACCATGAATTTTTACAAATTATGAAATTGGTAGACGATGCTTGCAATCAAATTAGAGATATATCGCACCACATGCATCCTGCCATGTTTGAAGAACAAGGATTAATTAATATTTTAAAAGATGTAATTAGCAATGTAAATAATTCAAAAAAAATAAATGTACAATTGGTTGTAGTTGATTATCAAAATCAATTATCAACTCAAAAAGAATTGATGCTGTATCGAATCATTTTAGAATTGCTAAACAATACTTTAAAACATGCAAATGCTTCAAAAATAAATATTCAGCTGATTAAACATAATCAATCTATTACTATTTTATACGAAGATGATGGAGACGGATTTGATGAAAAAAATGTAAAAAAAGGATTAGGATTAAATAGCATTCTGCATCGCACCAATGCATTAAATGCACAATGGAAAATTGAATCGAAAAACAATAAAGGTACTTTTCATGTAATTGAATTGCCCATTAACTAAGCACTATGAACGATGTAATAAAAATAATGTTGGCAGACGACCATCAATTAATTTTAGATGAACTAAAAAAATTATTTATCAACTCCGAACGATTTGAAATTATTGGATTATACAATAACGGAACAGATTTAAAACAAGCCATTAAAAATAATCAACCCGATTTAATTATTACCGACATTAATATGCCAGGTATTAATGGAATTGAAATTTGCGAATGGACAAAAATGGCTTTTCCGAAAATAAAAGTGGTTTTAATTTCGATGTTTTATAGCCAATCATTAATTAATAAATTAGTACAAATAAAAGCCGATGGTTATTTAATAAAAAATTCAACCCGATTTGAAATTGAACACTGCATAGAACAAGTGTTAAAAGGAAAAACAATAATTTATCAAAAACCTTTGATAGAAGCCATTTCAGTAGAATCTTTTTTGTTTCCAACTAATTATTTATCGGATACAGAAAAAGATGTTTTAAAGTTTATTGCATTAGGATTTAGCAATAAAGAAATTGCCGATAAAACTTTAATGGCAGAATTTTCAATTGAAAGTATTCGGAAAATAATTTATAAAAAATTAAATACAGGAAGCTTTGCCGATTTAGTAAGTTTTGCTGTAAGCCTAGGTTTGATTAGCAAAAAATAATTTTTTTTAATTAAAGCACCGTTAAATATTTTTTAAACGCCTCCATCTTTTTCCAAATTTCCTCTTCTGTTTTTTTATCAATTTTTTCAAACGGAAAAATTTCTGTTTTCAATTTCTTTGCTAAAACAGTTCGTTTCCAAATGCCGATGATTTTTCCATCTTGCACTATCATGGGTTTAAAAATACCATTGTTGGTAAATACTTTGGGCGCATGATTTTTATCAACTACATCAAAGCGATGATTGTAGCTGATGATGTATTCATCAAATGCAGGCAGCAAGTAGATTTCAGCGGCTGTTATTCCCCCTTTGAAGGGGGCAAGGGGGATGTTTTTTTCATTCACCGAAACAAAATAAGTTTGTTCGCCAACTTCAATTTTTTCTAAAAATTTTGAAGCAGAATCAATCGCTTTTTTTGCATCGGTTTGATTCAAACCGCTCCACCAACTAAAATCTTTGAGTGTGGCAGGCGAATGACTTTGAAAATAAATCAAAGCCAATTTTGCTAATGCTTCATCACGATTAATTTTTTTTGATTGAGGAATTCTTTCCTCCAGCAAAGCATAAGAAATTTCTTTTCCTTTTCTAATTCCATTACAAACCAACCCATTCAACTCTGCATGAAACATGATATGAGCAGAGCGATAATTATCGGTATTGATTTTTTCTTTTTGCAACACAGCCATGATTTCATCACGAGTGCAATGATTTTTTTTCGCCAATAATTTCAAAATTATTTTTTCAGATTGCAACAAAGTTTTTGCATCCATCCCAACTGATTTGCTGTAAGAATTTAATGTACGGATTAATTGTGGAGCTGATAAATCCAGCATCCAGCGCAGGTTTTCAGCCGATACGATATGCCATGTTGGACGAAGAATGTGTGTACGGATTAGTTCTCCATTGTTTAATGCAGCTTCAATTTTGTTTTCATTCGCATCGGGCAAACGCAGCGCCACAGCCCATTTGCTCATTTCATAATCTTGCGCTTGCATAGCACCCATCCAATTCAACAATTCATTCGGTTGCTGAAATTGCTGTTGTGCAATTTGTTGTTTGTGTAGTCGGTGGTGTGGGATGGAAGTTTTCATTTTTGAAAATTATTCATTCCAATATTTTCTTTCTCTATCTGCTGATGTTTGCACATCGTCAGTTGCAATATCAACTTGTTTTTGCGAAGGCTCATTTTGCAAATATGCAAATGGCAAAAGCTTTGGTGTGATTGACTTTGATAAGAATTGATTTAAAATTGAACCGCAAATAAATCCTTTCACAGCATCATTAAAATTTTGTTTTGCAACAGCGTTGAATTGAACAACAGCCAACTCTTGCCAAGTGATAATTCCTGTTTTATATTTTGATGGGAGAATTTGTGCCGCAACTTTTTCTTTCACGGTTTCATCAATGCAGTAAATCAAAAATTTATTTTCATTAAATCTTTCAAAGTCTTCAACACCTAAATAATATTCGGGATTCGTGTCTTTATCGCTGATTGGTTTATTCAAATTCTTGGATTCCACAACCAGCAAGTATTCTACGTCATTGCTATCAATAAATTTTATAACCACATCACACAACCGAATTCCTTTTTCAAGTTTTTTCTCCCATTCATAACTCCAATTGCAACTAACAATATTTGTGATAGGTAAATCAATCTCTGCAAATTTATAAAGTTCTTTTATCCAAATTTCTGGCTCGAACAAAGCAAAGTTTTCCCAAAGTGCAACTGTTAAATTAGTTTCGTGTTTGGTGCTAAATAATTCATGGTAGCGGTTTTCATCAGTTTTTGCACCATGAAATCTTGTTCTATCATTCCAAATTCTTTTCAATCTTTTATACGCTGCTGAATTTGTTGTTGCAGGAATTGCGATGAGTTGATTGAACCAATATTTCATAAGTTTATTTTAGAAAATTTTCATTTTTAATAATTCACCAGCTTCTCCAGGCTCTCTTTCAGCCTTGCTTTGGCTAAGAAATTATTTTCAAGCGGAATGGCAAACGGAACAGGCGTATCTAACGATGCACAACGCATCACAGGTGCATCCAAGCTTTCAAAGCAATGCTCATTTATCCAAGCAGAAATTTCTCCGCCAATGCCACCAATCAAAGTATCTTCATGCAAGATTAAAACTTTGCCTGTTTTTTTCACAGCAGCTTCAATCGCTTTGTAGTCAAGCGGTGCAAGCGTTCGCAAATCAAGAATCTGAATACTGAAATCTGATAACTGTTTACTGATGTCCAAAGCCCAATGCACACCAGCACCATAAGTGATTATAGTTGCATCGCTACCTTCCGCCACCACATTGGCTTTGCCTATTTCAATTTCATAATAATCGGTTGGCACCATCCCACTTACACTTCTGTATAAAGCTTTGTGTTCAAAGAACATCACAGGATTCGGGTCGTTGATGGCAGCAATCAACAAGCCTTTTGCATCGGCTGGTGAGGATGGATAAACCACTTTCAAACCTGGCACTTTGGTAAACCAAGCTTCATTGCTTTGGCTGTGAAATGGTCCTGCGCCAACTCCTGCGCCTGTAGGCATACGCACCACCACATCCGCATTTTGTCCCCAACGATAATGAATCTTAGCTAGGTTGTTTACTATTTGATTAAAGCCTTCGGTAACGAAATCTGCAAATTGCATTTCCATCACCGCTTTATATTTTTCTAAACTCAAACCCAATGAAATACCAATGATAGCACTTTCGCAAAGCGTTGTGTTGCGAACTCTTTCTTTTCCAAATTCATTCACCAAACCATCTGTGATTTTAAACACACCTCCATATTCCGCTACATCTTGTCCCATAATGATGAGGTTGGAATGCTTTTGCATGCTTTGTTTCAAGCCTTCGGAAATGGCATCAACCAATCGCATTTCTTTTGTATTTCCCAATGACGAATGACCAATGACGAATGACTGTTGATGCGGAGCAAAAATATCATTTAACTCTTCTTCTGTATTAGCAACAGGTTCAGGAGAGTTGAAGCAGATTTCTAAATTACTTTCTATTTCGTGTTTGAAATTGGCTTTGGTTTCATCCACAAATTGTTGCGTAATAATTTTTTCTTCTAACAAATAATTTTCAAAATTCATCACCGGGTCTAATTTTCCCCATTGCTCGAAAAGTGCTGTGGGCACGTATTTCACACCGCTTGCTTCTTCATGACCTCTCATTCTGAAAGTCATGCACTCTATCAAAATTGGTTTTTGATTTTCGATGCAATATTTTTTTGCTTCTAAAATGGTGTGATAAACTTCCAACAAATTATTGCCTTCAATCGTGATGCCTTTCATGCCATAACCAATGGCTCTGTCGGATAATTTTTCGCAAACAAATTGCTCATTGGTCGGCGTTGACAAACCATAGCCATTATTTTCAATTACAAAAAT
Source organism: Bacteroidota bacterium (assembly GCA_046051225.1). Classification (GTDB taxonomy): domain Bacteria; phylum Bacteroidota; class Bacteroidia; order Chitinophagales; family CAIODY01; genus CAIODY01. The sequence continues at coordinate 193,285 of JBJOOR010000003.1, forward strand.
TACTGGCAAACCCCACACCGCTGCGGTGTTCAAGGCTTCATGAAAATCTCCTTGACTTGTACCGCCATCGCCAGTAAATGCCACACTCACTTTATTTTCTTTGCGCAATTTATAAGCTAATGCTGCGCCATCAGCCAATGAAAGTTGTGGACCCAAATGCGAAATCATGCCACAGATATGATGTTCGGCACTGCCGAAGTGAAAACTTCTTTCTCTGCCTTTGCTGAAACCATTTTTTTTGCCTTGCAATTGCATGAACAATTTATCCAAAGGCATTTTTCGAGTCGTAAAAATTCCCAAATTTCGGTGCAATGGCATCACCCATTCATCTTGCGCCAATGCGCTGGCAACGCCTACCGATATGGCTTCTTGACCAATTCCACTAAACCATTTACTCACTTTTCCTTGACGTAAAAGCAGCAACATTTTTTCTTCAATCGCTCGTGGTAAAGCAATGTTCTTGTAAAGTTCAATGAGCTTTTCGTTGCTCAAATTTTTTTTGTCGAAATTCATTTTTATAAAAAATATTTAAAAGCAAAGGTAAAATAATACTACTCCGAATGTTTGCATTTTATGATGCTTTAATAAAAAAATTAAAGCCAAACTTTATTTAAGTTTGGCTTTAATTTAATGATGTAGCTACTGATAAATTTTTAGTTTTTATTCTGTAATGATTTTAGTTTTTTCTGCATCTGAATGGCTTTTAATGAATCTAATTCTTGTTGGTTTACAACGCCAGGTTCGGGATTAATTCTATTATTAATGGTGGTAGTTGGTACAACTTTTTTCTCACAATGTTTGCAAGTACAATTCAATAACACTGGCATAGCAATAATAATAGCTGCCAATATCAATTTATTTTTCGGCAACAATGATTTTTTCATTTTTAATAATTTTAGTACTGTTTGATATTTGAATTAAATAACTGCCTGATGGCAATGCTCCTTTATTAAAGGAAAATAAATTTTCGCCTTGATGACAATTGGCATGATAAATTTCTTTTACCAATTTGCCTTGCATATCAAATAAGTTGATACTTATCATTTCATCGTTTTCTGAAATAAATTTTACATTGCAAACATCATAAACAGGATTGGGAAACAACAAAATTTTGGGTTCAATTTTATTGGTATTTTGAATGCCATCGGGCTGCATGGTAGTTTGAATACTACTTACATAATTTACCCAATCGGCAGTATTGTTTCCATAAGTAGTATAGCCATAAATTGTTGGTGGATTGGAAGATAAATCTCTAGATGCTCCTGAATAATCACCCCAACGATTACCTTGACCACCACCAGATAAAGATTGTGCATAAAGGTTTACAACTCCTGTTCCAGCTTTAATAGTTATTGGATTTGATACATTAAAATTTCTATCAACAAATACTGCGGCTGTGCTTGGATAATCATTTATGCTACAATAATTATAGCAGATAATGGCAGCTTGATCATTATCGTGATAACCTGCCGAAGCAATGGCAGGATAACTACAATCAGTTGAAGGCACTTTTATCAATTGATTTTGAGCTACCCAAGCAGTTCCATTGTTAGTTATTCTAGAATAATTAATACACGAAAATCCATTGCCATCGTCGCAATGAAAAACAAAATGAATTGTTCCATTTTGATAATATCCATCCATGGCTCTATCATCACCAGTCATCAGCTGTACACTAGTTCCTTTTTGAATAGCATTTGATGCCACTGAATAATTTGGAATAGTAATTTTGTTTAAAGTTAATGTAGGATTATTGCCAACAGAATCGCTAATGGTATAAAAGTTTATTTTGCTTGGTCGAGCTGTTGATACCAAATACATGGTATTGCCATAGCCTCCATTTAATCCGTTGCCCATTGGCACCATTGTAAAAGGTGAGCCTGCTATACTATGCCACAACAATGAATTATTTACTCCATAGTTGCTACCAGCAAAACCAATACTTTTTTGTATTTGATAAATTACACTTTCAAGATATTTTCCGCTACCACTAAACATGTTGCTGGTAATAAATAAATCACTATTTGAAACAGCTAGTTTTGGATAATCGGCCCAACAATTACCACTATTAATTGCAGATGGCGAACCATTAAAAGAATATGTCCACCAGCCTTGAGTAGGGTCATTAGATTGTGAAAATGCTACCAACATTTTAGACGGAACATTATTGGTGTTGCAGGTTTGACAATATACTATAAATCTATCAGCTTGATTATCATACATCACTTTTGGGTCGCATACAACATCGGTTGATGCCAAAACAGAAGTAAAAAAATTTTCTAACCCCATTGATGATTGCAGTGTGCCACCATTGGTGTCATAAAATTTAATTGTGCTATTTACTACCACAATTAATTGTGCATTTTTATTTACAGCCAAACTATTATCAGATGGGCAGCCGCCATTGGTAAGGGCATTAAAACCATTAACAAAAACAGGTTCATTGTTTTTTGCATTTTTTGCAGTAGCTCGATAAAGATTATTTTCGGCTAAATATTTTGTTTTTATTTTAAAATTTTCGGCTTTTATTTTTTCAATTGCCTCTTCATTTTCGCCTTCATTTTCTGAAACACGAAGATGTGTAAGCTGTGGTAATAAAGTTAAATCATTAGAGCTTGGTTTTACAAACCCTCCCGATTTAATTTCGAACGGAATGCATTTTGCATCGCCGCTTTTAATTGATTTATCATTTGCAAAAATGCTGGTTGATAACAACAATATGAAAGAGCATACAGAAACAATTTTTTTCATTTTATTATTTTAATTATTAAAAAACTTAAAGGATTACAAAATTAGCAATTCCTTTTATTTATTATTTAGTTTTAAATTTATAAAATTCAACATTTTAGTTAGTTTGATAAAATTTTTACCATTTTTAATATTTGCTTGTCAATTGGTGTATGTTGTTTAATTACTTTTTCAAAAGGTGTATGCATAATTCTATCATTTATTAAACCTATCATTACCTGAAATTGTTTATTGTATAAAGCTTCTACGGCTGCAAATCCCAATCGGCTACCTAATACTCTATCAAAATAAGTGGGCGAACCACCACGTTGAATATGTCCCAATACAGTAACTCGTAAATCTGCTTTCGGAAATTTTTGTTTTGTTTGATTGGCTATATGCATAGCATTTCCTGCATCATCGCCTTCGGCTACAATAATGATATGACACATTTTTTTTCTTCTAAAATCATCACTTAAATGAGTAAATAATTCATCCATATAAGTGGGTGTTTCGGGAATTAATATAGCTTCGGCGCCCGTTGCAATGCCCGAGTTTAAAGCAATGTAGCCAGCATCACGGCCCATTACTTCTACAAAAAATATTCTATCATGTGCATCGGCTGTATCACGTATTTTATCAATAGCATACATGGCTGTGTTTACTGCTGTATCATAACCAATGGTAAAATCGGTGCCGCTTAAATCCTTATCAATAGTACCTGGAATGCCTACACATGGTACGTTGTATTCTTCTTTAAAAATATTAGCCCCCGTAAAAGTTCCATCGCCACCAATGGCTATTAAACCTTCAATATTATTTTGCATTAAATTTTCAAAAGCTATTTTTCGTCCTTCTTTGGTTCTAAATTTTTCACTTCGTGATGTTTTTAAAATAGTACCACCACATTGAATAATATTGCCAACGCTTTTAGCGGTAAGGCTTATAAATTCATTGTTTATCATTCCTTCGTAGCCATGCATAATACCTGCTACTTCTATTTTATGGTGTATTGCCGTACGAACCACAGCCCTTATGGCTGCATTCATTCCGGGCGCATCACCACCGCTTGTAAAAAGTCCTATTTTTTTCATCTTTTAAAATTAAGCAATTATCTGTTACATTTACCATTCAAATTTTATTTTATCATGACTTCAAAAATTACCAACATTGCTTTTGCTTTCGCAATTATTATTTGTGCTATCATTTTGGGCAATGCATTTAAATATAAATTTAAAACTACCGAAACAATAAGTGTTACAGGATTGGCAAATAAAGATTTTGAAAGCGACCAAATAGTGTGGAGTGGAAATTTTAGTAGCAAAAGTTTAGAACTAAAAGATGCTTATGCAGGTGTAAAAGAAGCTGAAGCCACTATTAAAAAATATTTAAAAGATAAAGGTATTACAGATAATGAAATGGTATTTTCGGCAATTACCATCAACAAAGATTTTGATACAAAATTTGCTGCCGATGGACGACAAATGGGAAATACATTTACAGGTTATTCATTAACCCAAACCGTTACTGTTGATTCAAAAGATTTAGATAAGGTTGAAAAAATATCTCGTGAAATAACTGAATTGATTGAAGATGGTGTTGAATTAAGTTCGGCTTCGCCTAATTATTACTACAGTAAATTATCAGAATTAAAATTAGATTTATTAGCTAAAGCATCTGCCGATGCAAAACAACGTGGCGAAACTATTGCCAAAAATAGTGGTGGCGATTTAGGTAAAATAAAAAAATGCAGTATGGGTGTTTTTCAAATTACGGGACAAGATAGCAACGAAGATTTTAGCTATGGTGGTGCTTTTAATACCACTTCGCGATTAAAAAAAGCATCTATTACTGTTAAGGTAGAATATGGCGTTGATTAAAAAATGAAACCTTTGCTTATAAACTAACTACCAACATTTTTTTGGTTTCAAAAAATTCTTCTTGATAAATATCTGAAAGGCTTTTCATTACCAATTTTTTTCCAAGACTGCTCATTTCTTCATTCAAATCGCCGCCTTTTAGGCAAATTAATGATGAGTTAATTTCTGTTTTATCGCTATTCCAAATAGCTTTTTCTTGCATCACATTTTTTGCAATTATTTTTTGTGAATACTGAAATAAAGTAGGCAAAACAGCTACTGCACGACTTACAGCATAATCTACTTTAAAAGGTATTTCTTCAACCCGTTTATTATAAGCCGTTACATTTTTTAAATCTAATGCTTCGGCAATGGCTTGAACCACTTTTATTTTTTTACCTATACTATCTACCAAATAAAATTCGGTTTCAGGAAAAAATATGGCTAACGGAATACCTGGAAAGCCACCGCCAGTGCCAATATCAAGCACTTTATTACCTTTTTTAAATTGTATATAATGGGCAATTGCCAAACTGTGCAACACATGGCGTTCGTAAAAATGCTCCATGTCTTTGCGGCTAATTACATTTATTTTTTCGTTCCAATCGGCATACAATGCTTTTAGCTGTGCTAATTTGTAGGTGGTATCTGAAGGTAGTTGTAAAAAATATTTCGAAATAATGTCGGTAGTCATTGTAGCTATTATTCGGCTTTAGGATTATCTATATCTTTAATTTTTTGAAACAGATTTTCCATTTTAAAAACCTCATCCAATGTTTCATCTAAATAAAATACAAACTCGGGTACTCTGCGAACTTGCTTAGCAATCTTGTTTCCAAGCTGATGCCGTATTTCTTTATGATGCGTTTCTAACTCATCAATAATTGCCATTTTATCTTTTGCATTAAATATGCTTAAATAAAATTTTGCTTCTAACAAATCGGGCGAAATAGTAGCAGATGTAATAGTAATTAAACTTCCTTTTAAAGTATAAAAACCATTTTTTTGAAATATTAAACTCAATTGCTCTTTTAGCAATTCGGCTACTTTGCGTTGGCGGATACTTTCACTCATACTACAAATTTAGCTATTTAATATGAAGATGAAAAGGAGATGGATTTAATTTTATAATAAAAGGCTTTTATTTAATGACCAATAACCCTTGCACAACAAAAAGAATTGCATAAAAACAATGCGATTGTATGGAGGTAAAAAATATATTTATTTGTTTTATTAAAAATAGGTTTATACATTGCACACATCATTTTTTAATAACAATAATTTGATTAAACATGATATCAGCTACTACTAACGATGTACGAGTAATTGTAGAAACATTTTACAAGCCTCAAAAAAATAATACGCCACAAGCCGAACATATATTTGCATACAGAATAACTATCGAAAATTATTCGGATTATACTATTCAATTAATGCGCCGCCACTGGCAAATATTTGATAGCAATGGGCAATTTAGAGAAGTGGAAGGCGAAGGTATTGTGGGCGAACAGCCTGTAATTCAGCCCCACGAATTTCATCAATACACTTCGTTTTGCAATTTAAAAAGCGACTTAGGCAAAATGAAAGGCGATTATACCATGATACGCCATGCGGATGGTAAATCATTTAAAGTAAATGTGCCCGAATTTATGATGATGGCTCCTTTCAGAATGAATTAAAAATTTGTTTTAATTTTTTGGGGCTTATAGTTATATGTTTTTCTATGTCGGTTTTCTAATATTGTAAGGGTGCAATCATTTTTTATATCAAATAATTTTTTTGGCTTTATGCCATATTCGTATAAAAAATAAAGCCCTGTGATGGGCAATAAACCACACAAGGCGGTAGTTACACCCACCACGGCTATGGTAGTAGTATTGTGCACTCTTACCGATAATAAATTAATAGTGTTTATATTTATCACTGTATCATCTATGGCTATCATCGAATCGTTTACAATATAAAACTTGCCCTCAATTTCTGTTTTATTTTTAAGATATGCCACTATTTTACTTCCCTCTTTTATTGGGTACGATTTTTTATAATAATCTGAACTAATAAGCATTTGCGGCTGTGCAAATGCATGCATGGATGATAGCACGATTACGAACAAAGTGGCATAAAACAGTTTCATAATTTTATTTTTTAGGATTGATTAAAATTTACTTCTTTTTCTAAAATGGTTAAAAGCCCTTTGCAGCCTAGCTTTATTGCCATATTATTTTTTTGATGCCCTATCGGAAAATGATAACAAACAGGATAATCAAACTCGGCTACATGCTCGGCAATAATTTCTTCGGCGGTTTTGCCATAAGGTGTATTATTATCTTTCATATCTGTAAATCCACCAACTATTAATCCTGCCAAATTATCTAATTTGCCACTGCGTTTTAATTGCAACATCATTCTATCAATATGATATAATTGTTCATCAATATCTTCAATCAATAATATTTTTCCTGTTGTATCAATATCGCTTTGGGTAGATGCTAATGAATAAATCAACGACAAATTGCCTCCAATTATTTCAGACATGGCAGAGCCTCGGCGGTTTAATTGATGTGCCGAAAAATTATATTTTATTCTTTCGCCCATTAAACATTGCCTTAATGATTCGGCCGAAGCCAGCATTTCATCTGATGTTTCGGCGGCATTTATACACATCATAGAATGTATGGTGGGTGTGGCACATAATGAATGAATATGATTGTGCAACACTGTGATATCGCTAAACCCACATATCCATTTTGGGTTTTTTATAAAATTTCTGAAATCGATATCATCTATAATTCGGGTAGTGCCATATCCGCCACGGGCACACCAAATGGCTTTTATCGAATCATCATTAATGGCATATTGAAAATCTTGTAATCGAAGATTATCATTGCCTGCATATTGATGATATGTGGCATCAATGGATTTTCCTAACACTACTTCTAAGCCCCAGCTTTCTGCCAAGGTAGCGGCAGCTTCAATTTCGGCGCTCGAAATTTTACGGGCAGTAGATACAATTGCAATTTTGTCATTCTTTTTTAAGTACGGTGCTATGGGCATGAATTTTGAATTTTGTGCAAATTCAAAATTTAATCTCTAACTTTCAACAAAATTTAAACAACTATTTTTTATGAGTAAATCAACAATCACATTAATTGTTATCGGAGCGGTGGTTCTGATACTAGGTTTTATGGGCTGTGGCGGCTATAATGGTATGGTAAAAAACGACCAAGAAGTAAAAAGCTCGTGGGCTAAAGTGCAAAGTCAATATCAACGCCGATTGGATTTGATACCCAATTTGGTTAGCACTGTAAAAGGATATGCCGAATTTGAAAAAAGTACTTTAACGGCTGTAATTGAAGCCCGTGCAAGTGCTTCAAAAATTACTGTAAATGCGGATGATTTAAGCCCCGAAAAATTAAAACAATTTCAGGCTTCGCAAGGGCAATTGAGCCAAGCTTTGGGCAGATTGATGGTGGTATCTGAACAATATCCAAACTTAAAGGCTAACGACAATTTTATGAGCCTACAAGCCGAATTGGCTGGTACTGAAAACAGAATTGCGGTGGCTCGGAATGATTTTAATGATGTGGTTAAAATGTATAATTCATCTATCAAAACGTTTCCTGCGGTATTGTTTAGCGGTATGTTTGGTTTTAAAGAAAAAGGATTTTTTGAAGCCGAAGCTGCTGCCGAAAAAGCACCTAGTGTTAAATTTTAATTTCAGAATTACTAAAAACTAAAAAAGCCCCGATAAATTTATCGGGGCTTTTTTTTATGGTATTGTGCTATGGTTAAAAATTAGGCACCTAGTACCACTTCATCGCTGCGCTGCCCCACTTCGGTATCGGCTATTACATAGTAGGCATAATAATGGGTATCGGGCTGGGCGGCTGCTGTATCAATATAGGGCGATGCTGTATCACGAGCCAAAAAACTAAAATCGGGCGCTCCGGCTGCTCGTTTATAAATATTGATGCCATCAAAATGGCCATGCAAATTAAAATCTAATTGCCAGCCCTGTGGCACTTTAGATGCTTTTAACTCGGGCTTGCTATTGGCTTCATCTACATGATGGTCATCGCCTATTATGCCCAATACCTGCCCTATGGTATCGGTATAGCCTGGGTTGGCTTTTATGCGGCGTACATAATTGCGCAGGTTTTTTTCGTCGGCGCTTACATGGCTTACTTTGTTAGCCGTGGCTGCTTTGGCGGCTTGCTGTGCTTGCTCGGCGGTATCTATTTGGTTTACAATATCTGTACACGAGCCTTGAACACTCGATACATCGGCGGCTATTAAGCCCACCAAGGGGGCTTGCGCTGCGATATTGGTTTTTAAATTGGCTGCCCACGTTTTTTTGTTGCCATCGGCTCGGGGGATAAATCCTTTTTTTTCGCTCATGGTTTTGATTGTTTTTTTTGTTTGTTTAAAAATTTATTATTGAAATTGATGTTACTCTTTTTTTTATATACTTGTACTAACTTGCCGTATAGTAGTACCAACTATTGGTACGCTTGTACCATTTTGCTGTACAGCCGAACCAAATTGCTGTATGGTTGTACTAAACTTTGGTACAGCCGTACCAATCTTCTATACGTTTGTACAGCCTTTGCGTACAGCCGTACCAATTTTCTGTACGCTTGTACGGGCTATTCGTACACTTGTACGAGCTGGCTGTACAGCCATTTTTTGTTTCTAAATTGTTCATTTTCAAATAGTTAATTGTCTTTACTGTATTACTACCTGTTTGTTAATAACGCCATTATTGGTTTTTAGCTGCAATTGGTATATGCCGCTGGGCAAATTTTGTCGGTTGATATCATATTGGTGTATGCCTACGGTTAGGCTGGCTGTATTTTCTATTATTTTTACTTGTTCGCCTAGCATATTGTATAATGCTATTTGTACGTTGGTTTCGGCTGCTGATAAATAAAAACGTAATTCTGTTTTTTCTTCAAATGGATTAGGAAATACGCTTACATCAGTATTAAAACTTTGATTAACTGCCAATAATTCGTTTTTCTTTTGATAAAGAATAGGCTGATTGTTTTCTACAATTTTAGCCATATTATCATATTGGGTATGCTGCGGTTTATGATGGCTGCCTATTCTTAAATTGGGGTCGGCGCAGGCTATGGCAGGCTCTATCCATGCATGAAAATTTGAACCTGCTTGGGCGCTAAACCCTGGTTTTAAATCAACTAATTTGCCTGCTATAAAATCTACTTTGGCTGGCGATTGAATATCGTAGCCAGTGCCTGCCGATAGTGTATTGCTTACATGATAATCTATCGGATAATTATTATAAACAGGTGTATAAATATTATCTAAACTAGTTGATTCGCTTATAGTTTGATTGCTTACATGCAAGTTTTGGCATTTGCCCTCCATGCTAAATGCTACCATGTTGCCATCATAATTTCTAAGCGTAAGCAATGCTGTATTGGGAGCTAAATCGGGCAAGTTGATGCTACACATCACCCCATTTTGTTGGTCGGTTGGGAAACTTTCTTTTTCATCATTTACCAACGCACCACCTTTTACTTTATAGATATAAAAATCGCCATCATAATCTCTATGCGCCATTATTTCATCTTGCCCATCGCCATCATAATCGCCTGCGCAGATGCCATTCCATTGATTATAAGTGCCAGCAGCGGCGGTAAACTGATATACATTGGTAAATGAATGGGTGGCTGTATTATAATTCCAAACATCTACATAGCCATTGCTATTATTAATAGTAGCTATTTCATCATTGCCCGTATTATCAAATTTGCCTATGGCTATGCCCTTAGCCCCTTGCACAGGCACAGCATAATTGCCATGCAGTGCATAGTTGCCTATGCCGTGTGTAAGCGTACTGATATAGCCATTGCTGCTTATAGCCACCACTGTTTTAGCACCATTAAATATGCCCGATGCTATACCTACGTATTGTGAGCCTATAAGCGTAAATGCTTTTATTTGGGCTAGTGTATTGCCTTGTTGCTGATACACATATATGGCATTATCGGTATTATGCAGTGCAAATATTTCATCAATACCATCGCCATCTAAATCCATTGCTGTAACACCGCTCCAACCCACACCATGATTTACCACACTTGCCACCTGATTAAAAGTATGGCTATTGGCTATGCTATATATTTCAACTGCTCCTTCTTTATTGCGTACTGTGGCAAAGGTGTTAGATTGCCCTGCTGCAAAATTACCTGCGGTGCAGCCTGCCCAGTGGCTGTTGTGCCACGTATTTGTTTCGGCAGCAATAGGATTAAAAATGTGTTGGTATTTGCAAAGTGTTGAATAAGCTAATAAAGTTTCGTAAGGTTCGCTTGTTTCATGGGTATTGCCTGGCAAGAAAAAATCTGCAATTTGCTGATACACATCTGCATTGTATTGATTAAGAAATGTATAAAATAGGCTTACATATTGGTGTGCTGTTGAATTGCCATCACACATCTGATTGCAGTAATATTGTGTACTTGTTCCAAACACATCCATCTCTGTATTTCTTGGACTTGATATGATTACGTTTGATTCTCCATTGGCAAATTTTTGCATATCTGTAATATCAAATCTACCATAGCCCGATACAGGATGAAAATATTGCATATACAATTCAGCAAATTCTTCATCTAACCATGCATGTGAAATATCTTCAATTAACGGTTGTTGAATTGTTGGCTCATTTGAACAATCGTAAGCATGACACCAAGTATACCAAGGCTGTCCATTAATTGGAGATGTAGCATTTGAACTATTGTGAATATCACCATAGAGCAAATAAGCAATATCTTCAATAATATCTCGGTAAGTATTATTTGTACTACCATCTAAATAACCAATATAGTACATCAAAATCATTGTTCGTCCGATAGCACATTGCTGATTAATTGATTTCCAACCGCCGCCAGTGCCTGAAGAAAAAAAACTTTCAAAATGACGGGCAGGACTATTTTGAATAAGGTCATTATTGACTTCCCAATTTATGGTTTCATAAACTCTTGCTTTTAACCAATCTGCCATTTGCCCAAAAGTAGTTACAGAACTGCTACCATAGTTCGTTGCACCCATCGCACCATTTATTTCTGTTGGTAAACTTTCGCTTGCTGCATTTGATGATTTCATCAGTAAAACAAAACGAGCCATTGGAAATGTAATTGAACCCGATTCCATAAATACTGGATAAGGAGATAAACTACAACTTTGGTCACATTGTGGTCTGCTCCATGATGGATAAGCGGTTGCAGTCATTGTAGATGGAACACTTGCAACATTCCCAGTTGATGAACAACTATAATAAATGATTCCATTTTGAAACCAATAATTATTTGAACAACTATAATTTGAATTACTTGAATTAATAATTACTGGATTTGCATTCGAAATGAAATCATCTCTTCTGTCCATCACTCTTTTTGCATGTATAGCAAATTCGTTCAAATATTTAATGTCATTTGTAGCTTCAAACATGTTTAAATAAGCATTCATTGTGTTGTATTCATAACCATAAATTGCCCCATCTAAATTTGAATAACATGAATATCCACCGTTTGAGAATTGAGTATTTAGATTGTCAAACATTTGACGAAATGTTTGTGCTGAACAGTTGATTAAACAACAAAGTACAATCAATAGGGTTAGTAAATATTTCATAATTTTTTATTTTGAAATTTGTAAATAAATTCAATATTAATGCCTCCGAAAATTAAATGATATTCTTTCGAATTAAAATAATTCGCCCCTGCTCGGTATGACTGTAATCCAAGTAATCCTACATGTGTTGTATAATTATAATTTCCGTAAATTGTTACATCTATTTTATCAGTTTTATAAATCCTCCTACCAATATTACCTCCGACAAAAAAAACTGGTTCTATGAATTTTTTTATGGCTGCATTGTCATTACTGCGAAAACTCAAATACTTTTGAAACAATAACCCTGCATTAACATTTAAGCCAATAATCCAATTATTAGTCCTTCCAAGATAGTATTGAAACGATATTGGTACATCCACAAATCTGTGCTTATACCTTACAGGAAATTTATCTTCAAGCCTTATGACTTTTGTGTTTTTATACTCTAAGTATGTATAATTAAAGCCAGAAGTCAACTTTATTTTATCTTTAAAATAACCGAATTTTAATCCTACATTATAGGAATAACTTGGTACATCTTCATTGGAGTTTATTACAACGAAATAATTTCTTACCATTTCATCAGGAGGGAATGATAGATTTTTTCTCCACCCAATACCATAGCCAGCATTAAAACCAATAAAATATTTTTTTGTGTGTATTAGGGTGTCGCCTTTTTGCTGTGCTAACAAAGCAGTAGCAAAAAGCAAAAAAAGAAAAGATAGAAATGTGTGTTTCATAAGGTTTGGTTTTTTAAATAAATGATTTGGGCATTAATTATAAAATTATCCCTTCTATTCATCACTCTTTTCGAATGTATTAAAAATTTATTCAAATATTTCATATCATTAGTAGCCTCATACATATTTAAATATGCATTCATGGTAAATGATTCATAATCTTTAAGCCTTGAGCCTAAATTTGAAAACCAACTATATGCCCCTCCTTGAAAATGTGATTGTTGGTCAAGGTTGTCAAATTGTTGACGAAATGACTGCGCATTTGTCCAGTTAAAGGAAAAAATCAGAATTACATATAATAATAATACTTTGTTTTTACTCATTTTTAATTGTTTTTGAAACGATAGTTTACGCCAATATTTAATCCAATGTACTTTAAATATAATTTATACCAATCGTAATTGGGATGATACGGTCTAATTGTGGTTAATGCAAAACATTCTCTTGCACCTAAAGAAATACTTACTTTTTTGTTTACCATATAATTTAAACTTGATGAAAATGACATTGATAAAAAAGCATCGTTATAATATATTAATTTAATTTCCTCCTTTGTTTGTGGTGTCGATATTGTTCTTATTTCATAATCTTTGTAAATAGAGTTATAATTAATTCCAATACCTATATCCCAATAAAATTTCCCTCGAACTATAAAAGAGTATTTTGCTTCTGGGCTTAATGAAATAATTTTATAGCTATAAACAACCGTACTATTGTTCGTACTATTTTCTAGTTGTTCTTTTCTGAAATTCAATAGCAACGAAAAGCGCTTTGATATTTTTTTACTACCAAAAATCGAATAACATGATGTAATTCTACCTTTATCTGCTTCGCCAACTGGGTAAGTATATACTCTATCTGTTGCAACCCCTATTGAAGAAAAAAATGTTGGCTTATTTTTGTGTTTAGTAGTATCAGATGGTGCTGCTTTTAAAATTGAAATTAAAAGCAATAAAATGAATAATAGAAATAGGTTTTTCATGATGTTTAGTTTTTTGAATGAATGAGTTTGGTACTACCAATAAAATCATCTCTTCTATCCATTATTCTTTTAGAATAAAGCAAAAAATCGTTTAAATATTTTGTATCACCAGTTGCCTCATACATATTTAGATAGGCATTCATGGTTAATGCCCCATATTGTTTGATCTGACTTGTAAAGTTAGAATTAAAACTATAACCACCTCCTTGAAAATGGGGGGTTTCATTAAGTTCATCAAACTTTTCCCGAAATGTTTGTGCATGAATACTTGTAAAACAAAATAAAAAAACATTTAGAAGTAAAAATAGAATTTGATTCTTCATAATTTCTGAATTTAAAAATGGTAGCTTATTCCTAATACAAATGAAATGTAGTTTAAACTTAATTTATACGGATCAGAATAGTTATAATAGGGTCGAATAGATGTAAGTGCAACATTCTTACTTATTTCGCAATAAGTGCTTATTGATTTATTAAGATGGAAATTCAAACTCGTATTTAAAAAACTCGACCAATAAATATCCTTATATAGATTTGTAATTATTGAGTTAGTAGATGTTCCTGATGTATAAGACTCAATTACATAATCTTTATCTAAACAATTTATGTTGAGTCCTACCCCAGCTCCAAAATATATTCTTTTTGAAAAGTAATAATTATAGCAAACATTCGGACCGAAAGAAATCATTTTGTAAATGAATTTATAATTTGTTTTAATTACCGGACCAATAATTGAAGGGTAAGTGTAAGATTGTACTTGATTCTGTAGTCTTGAATAATTTAAGTTAACTCCTAACGAAAAATGGTTACCAAATTTTATAGAATAGATTAACGATAAAGTATTTGATAAACCACTTTCTGTAGCTGCTCCAGAAGGAGCGGTATATGTATCCCCCAAAGAAAAACTAATAACAGAATTTGGAATTTTCCTTGTCAAACTATCAGAGTTTTTTTTGTGTATTAAAGTGTCTTTTTTTTGCTGTGCAAATAAAACTGTAGTAAAAAGCAAGAAAAGAAAAGATAGAAATGTGTGTTTCATGATGAATTAGATTTTTTTGAATAATAAAAATAATAGTAATAGCCGTTTATTTTTTCTTTTCTAATTCTTCAATACGTTTGTTTTGTTCAATTATTATCAGGGTAAGTTCTTCTACTTTTTGTAGCAGCTTGGCTTGCATTTGGGCTACATTTATGCCATTAGCAGTTTGCTCGGCAGCCGATGGTACTTCGGGCAAATGATGGTTGGCGTTTACATATTGTTCTAATTCATGCAGGCTCATCATTTTATAATCTATATTAAATACAAAATCGGGCGGAAATGGTGTGGCTTGTACTTTTATTTCTTTAGCATAGGTTATTCCATCATTTTTATTAACCTTAAATAAATCTTTTACGGCAAACGAACCATTGTATAAAGCCAAATCGCCGCTATTGCTTAAATACATTTGTAAATTTTCAGATTGTGTAGGGCAGCCATTTTGGTCTAATTCATAAGTCATCCAGCCCATACTTGTTGATACAAACGACATAGTGCCGTTAATATTTTGAGCACAAAAAGGCAATAGATTATTGGCTGAAGGGTCGTAAACATTAGGATTAATTTTTAGTTGTGTGATGTTGGGTTTTTGTTCGCTACCATAACTTGATAATACTACATCTCCAATTTGTCTATAATCATTTTGTAAGGGTTCGTTTAAAATATCAATCTCAAAATTTCTAATCGTTTCGCCATTGCTACCATTAATGGTTCGCATTTGGCTATTGTTGTTGCCCACAGGTTGACTTAATCTAAACGAAGCATTTTTATCATCATAAACCGAAAGCTTGCTGGCTGGCTGATTAGTGCCTATACCTACATTGCCACTATAGCCACTTTGTTGCCCACCTGCAAATAAGGTAGTGTTGCCGCTGCTATCGGTTACAGTAATGTTGGTATTGGTTACTATAGAACTATCGGTAACGGTTAATACACTATCGGCGGTGGTAGTTTGCGCTTGCGCACTATTAGTTTTTAAAAACCCAAATGCCACAAGCATCATAATTAATAGTATTTTGCTGGGTTTAAATTTTAGTGTGCTGTGTAGTTGTGTAGTTGTAGTTTTTTTCATAGCAGTAAAAAATGGTTTAAAATTAAGTACGTATTTATAACTGCAATACTAAGTAATAAACCATACTATGAAATAGGGGCATTTACGTATTTATGTACGTAATTATACGTAGTGCAGGCTTTGGTATAATGGCTTTACCGCAAAAAAACAATTTTAAATTATATATTCAATTTCTTTATTGGCAAAGGTTTTAAATTCGCCATTTATCAATACAATTAATTTGCCCTGCCTATTTACCCCCACAATGGTGCCGCTTACTTTTTCAAAATTTAATTTAAAATAGTGTTCTTCGTTTAGCCTATATAAATGTTTCATATAAAAATCGGTAAGTGGCTGAAATCGTTTTGCAATAAGCCCTTCTAACGAATTGTGAAGATAATGAAGCAGGTGCAACACAATTTCATTTACAATATATTCTTTACCAGTAATTAGTTTAGCTGATATACATTTTTGGCTTAATAAATCGCTAAATTGCTCTTGATTAATATTTAATCCTATGCCCACAATGGCATGTTTTATATGTTGGCCTTGAATAGCGTTTTCAATCAATATACCAGCTATTTTTTTATCGCCCACATAAATATCGTTTGGCCATTTTATTTTAGCATCTATATTAAATTGAATTTTTAAAAACTCTACCAAAGCCTTGGTTACTACTTTATTCAAATAAAATAATTCATCAATTTTTAAAATCGTTGGATAACAAATCCAGCTCATTAGTATGTTTTTGCCAGCTTCGCTTTCCCATAAATTTTCTCGTTGCCCTTTACCTTTGGTTTGAAACGCAGCCACAATGGCAGTTTCATTGACAGCATTTTCCTTTAATAATGCTGTGGCATAATGGTTGGTGCTTTCGGTTTCTACTAACCAGATTATTTTATTCTGAAGATGATGTTGAGTAAGCATACAAAATAGTATAGATATTTTTAGTTAGTTTTACGGGCTAAAAATATTCTTATTTATTCATAAAAATTAAATTTAATTGGCTACAAAAGTTTCTAAAAAAGCTGCTGTTAAAAAAGCAGCCACCGCACCCAAGAAAACCGCAACTAAAAAAGCTGCCGTTAAAAAACCTGCTTCACGAAAACCTGCAAGCAAAAAAGCAGTTGTAAAAACTAAAAAGAAAACACCAATTGCTAAAACTGATGTGGCGTTAGAAAAACTGCATGAAATAATTATAGATGCCATGCAAGATAGAAAAGCACTAAACATTGTTAGTTTAGATTTGCGAACCATTGAAGATGCAGTGGCAGATTATTTTATTATTTGTACAGGCGAAGCATCTACACAAATAAAAGCAATAGCCGATAATGTAGAAATAGAAGTGCGAAAAAAACTAAAAGAAAAACCTTGGCATACCGAAGGTATGCAAAATTTAGAATGGGTAATTGCCGACTATGTAAACATTGTAATTCATGTTTTTAATAAAGATGCTCGTGAATTTTATAAACTAGAAGATTTGTGGAGCGATGCAGATAAAAAAACTTATTCGTAATACGATTGCTTAATCAAAACAAAAAAAAGTAATCAGTTTAAAAATTGTATAAAAATTAATACCAAAAATAATGGCAACCGAGGATACGAAACAAGAAGAAAATAAAACAACGCCCACCCAACCTGCAAACAATCAGCCCAACAAACCCGATATTGATCCATTTGACCCTATGAGCAAAAAACCAAAAGGTGGATTTAAATTTAATATATATTGGATTTATGGTTTACTTGTAGTTGGCTTAATATCGCTAGGCATGTTTGGCAAAGAAAATTCGTCGAAAGAAATAACGATGGAACAATTTATGAAAAATGTGTTGCCTACACATGATGTTGAAAAAATAGTGGTAGTGAATAAAGAGATGGCACATATCTACATTAAAAAAGATTCGCTATTAAAAAAGGCTGCCTACAAAACAATGGTGCATACGCAGTTTGGAAACGAAAATGCAGGGCCACACTTTGTAATTGATAATATAGGCACACCCGAAGTATTTGAAAAAAACTTAGCAGATGCCACAAAAGATTGGGCAGAAGCCGATAAAATAAAACCCGATTATGATAATAAAGCTAGCCTTATCGAACATTTACTAAATTGGGGCATCCCCTTAATGTTAGTAGTATTTATGTTTATGATGTTTTTTAAACGCAGTGGCGGAATGGGCGGCGGCAGCGGTCCTGGCAGTATATTTAATATTGGTAGAAGCAAAGCAACTTTATTTGATAAAGATGAAAAAATAAAAATAACATTTGATGATGTAGCAGGATTAGACGAAGCAAAAGAAGAAGTAAAAGAAATTGTTGATTTCTTAAAAAATCCAAAAAAATATACCAAGCTGGGTGGTAAAATACCGAAAGGAGCACTATTAATTGGACCTCCAGGAACAGGCAAAACCCTATTGGCTAAAGCCGTTGCAGGCGAAGCTCAAGTTCCGTTTTTCTCTATCAGCGGTAGCGATTTTGTTGAAATGTTTGTGGGCGTAGGTGCAAGCCGTGTTCGTGATTTATTTCGTCAAGCAAAAGAAAAATCGCCTTGTATTATTTTTATTGATGAAATAGATGCCATAGGCAGAGCCCGTGGCAAAGGGATGGTGCAAAACAATGACGAACGTGAAAACACGTTGAATCAATTATTGGTAGAAATGGATGGCTTTGGAACTGATGTAGCCGTAATATTATTAGCCGCCACTAATCGCCCTGATGTGTTAGATTCAGCATTGATGCGCCCAGGCAGATTTGATAGACAAATAAGCGTAGATAAACCAGATGTAAAAGGCAGAGAAGCAATATTTAGTGTTCATTTAAAATCAAAAACACTAGGTGATGATGTAGATGCAAATAAATTGGCTACACAAACACCTGGGTTTGCTGGTGCCGAAATTGCTAACGTATGCAATGAAGCTGCTTTGATAGCCGCTCGAAAAGGTAAAGAAAAAATTGAAATGAAAGATTTTCAGGATGCCATTGATAGAACAATTGGTGGATTAGAAAAGAAAAATAAAATTATTTCGCCCGAAGAAAAAAAGATTGTGGCGTATCACGAAGCTGGTCATGCGGTATGTGGTTGGTTTTTAGAACATGCCGACCCTTTAGTAAAAGTAACTATTGTGCCTCGTGGTGTAGCAGCATTGGGCTATGCACAATATTTGCCTAAAGAACAATATTTATATACCATTGAACAATTAACCGATACCATGTGTATGACGCTGGGCGGCAGAGCAGCCGAAAGTATTGTGTTTGGCAAAATAAGCACAGGCGCACAAAGCGATTTGCAACATATCACCAAATTATCATACAGTATGGTTACACATTATGGCATGAATAGCCGTGTAGGCAATGTATCTTTTTACGACCCTAATAATGAATATGGTTTTCAAAAACCATACTCGGAACATACGGCACAAATGATTGATGAAGAGGTTAGAAAAATGATTGACGAAGCTTTTCAAACTACTGTAAAATTATTAACCGAAAAACGGGAACAGTTAGAATTAATAGCTCAAGAATTATTAAGCAAAGAGGTATTATTTCAGGCAGATTTAGAACGATTAATTGGTAAGCGCCCTTATGATATTAAAAGCTTTGCCCAATTAAATGAAGAGGCAGCCGCCGAAGCAGCAGCAAAGGCAAAAGCTAAAGAAGCCGAAGCAGCAATACCCAATGCACCAACTTCGGAAGCAGCTCCATTAAATTAAAGATTTAACAACTTATACTAATATTAAAAAGCCCCGATAAAATTTTTATCGGGGCTTTTTTTTGTTGGGTTGGTTATGATATAAGCTGGATACGTTGATTTATTAGTAAATTACGCTGATTATCGTAATAAATGGGGCTATTAGTAGCCCTATTTTTACATCATCAATTAACAAATAAAAACACAATAAAAAAAACAAAAACTTTAAACAAAAGTAGTTAACAAACAAAACAATACACAAAACAAACACACAACCCAAACATGAAACATTTATTATCAAGACCCAAAAACATTGACCAATTTAAGCAAAACATGCTTTTAAAATCGGCAACTACACTTTTAGTATTTAGCATTGCAATTTTCTGTGGTACCTATTCGTAGCTAATATCTACATATCGTAACCCAACAAACAAAAACTAAAATGCCTTTAATAAGGCATCAAAAAAACAAAGCCTTGTAAGGCTATAAAACCAGACTAACGCTGTAAGGTTAGCAACATTAAAACCGAAACCCCGTAAGGTTTCAAACAAAAAAAGACTAACCCCGTAAGGTTAGCAATTTGAAGCCCCGTAAGGCTTTAAGCAAAAAAGACCAGCGCCGTAACGCAGGCAAAGCCGAAACCCCGTAAGGTTTCAAAACAAAGAAGACCAATCCTGTAAGATTGGCAAATGTAAAACCCCGTAAGGTTTTACGAAACATAAAAAAGTTAATCCCGTAAGGTTAACAGCATCAAAACCCTGTAAGGTTTTGAAACGAGAAAATAAAATTGCGCCGTAGTTATTGTTTAAAAACTTAGTTGATTCGCTCAACGGTTCAATATCATCTGTTAGTCGCAAAACTGGAATCCCGTAAGATTTCAAATTGCTATCATCTATTGAAGATGAGGCAGCCGAAATCCTGTAAGGTTTCCAACTTTTAAAAAAATGCCCCGTAAGGCACAAAGCAAGCTTCACCCAATTTGCACATTTTGCATTATAGGTGAAGCTTTCTTTTTTTATTTTATGCTTAACAATTAAAAAATAAAATAAAAAAAGTAGCTTTGACAAGTATAAAAAAAGCTTCCCAAATCATTATATAGGGAGCATTATTAATCCATTATTGTTAAAATGAAAAATCAAAAAATAGATTATTTATTGCGATCAGCACTAAATAGTACACAAGAAAAAAAATGTCCTTACTGTGGCAGTACCGATGTTGAAAAAATAGATAGTAAATATATTTTTACTTCCTTGTTGAGTTGTAAAAAATGCAACTTTAATCATCGTCACCCGAAAGATGATGAACAATGGTTGCAAAAATTTTATCAAAAGGAATATAATATTGAAACACATATGACCTTGATGCCATCTGCAAATGAGATAAAAAAATTAAAAGAAGATAATTTTCCTAAATTACGATTATATGATAAATATATTCAAGCCTTATTCAAATCGAAGCCGAATGTGAAAATGATTGATTATGGCTGTAGTTGGGGCTATAATGTTTTTAAATTAATTAAGTCCGGATTTAATGCAATTGGTTTTGAATTGTCAGTTCCAAGGGCACAATTTGGCATTAAAAATTTAGCTGTACCTATTATTTTTGATATAGAAAAATTGCCTGCTGCCAATGATTTAATTCTTAGTTCGCATGTGATTGAGCATTTAAGTGATATCAGTGGCTTTGTTGCATTATCAAAAAAATTGCTTACTGCCAATGGTGTGTTTATGGCATTTTGCCCCAACGGTACTGATGCGTATAGAAAAAGAGAACCTCATGTTTGGCATATTAACTGGGGTTTAGTACATCCCAATTATTTAACAATTAAATTTGCTCAATTTGTATTTAAAAATAATCCATATTTAATATTAACTGGCGATTGGGATTTTAATGCTGAAGATATTAGTAATTGGGATGGTAAAAGCCAAGTGGTAGGTTCATTCCATGAAGGGAAAGAACTTTTAATAATTGCAAAACCTAATATTTTTATTAATTAGTTAATGTAAAAAGCCTTTAGTTATTTCATAACTAAAGGCTTTTTACATTTGTTTGTTCTCAATTTTTTATTTCATATTGTGAAATACTTGTTGTACATCGTCATCTTGTTCAATTCTATCTACTAAAGCTAAAACTCTTTCTGCTGTTGCTTCATCACAATCTACCAAAGTATGGGGTATCCGTTGCAACTCGGCACTTATTACATTAATATTTTTATCTTCAAGGGCTTTTGTCATTTTACCAAAATCGGCAAATGGGGTGTAAAAAATTATTACGCCATTTTCATCGTCAAACATAAACTCTTCGCAACCAAAATCAATCAATTCAAACTCCAACTCTTCGGCGTTAATGCTTTCATTTTTAATTTTGAAAACACCCTTACGTTCAAAAATAAAATCTAACGAACCGCTTTTACCCATAGCCCCATCAAACTTGGCAAAATACGAACGAATATTGGCTACACTTCTTGTATTGTTGTCGGTAGCACACTCTACATAAATGCCCACACCACCTACGCCATAGCCTTCAAATGTTACCTCTTCATAGTTGGCTTGGTCTTTACTAGCAGCTCGTTTTACAGCATTATCAATAGTACTTTTAGGCATATTTAACGCCTTTGCATTTTTAATAATAGTTCGCAATCGGGCATTGGCATCAGGGTCAGGGCCACCAGCTTTTACAGCTATTGCTATCTCTTTACCTATTCGAGTAAAGGCTTTGCCCATTTTATCCCAACGAGCAAACATTTTATGTTTTCGTGTTTCGAATATTCTTCCCATAATATTATTTTGATTAGTTTATTTTAAGATGGCGAAAATAATGAAATTTAGAGAGTGTATTTAATTTAGTTAAAAGATATTCGAACGAAAAATTAAACATTATTTTTCGTATAAAATTTTAGCTACTGTAGTTTCTGTTCCTTCGGCATTGGTACAAAAAACTAAGTAAATACCTGTTAATGTTTTTTCGCCTTTCAAATTTTTTCCATCCCAAATAGCTTGCCCCCCAAGCGCTTTGGTTGAATAAATAAGTTGTCCATTTATATCAGTAATTTTCACAAAAGCATTATCTACCAAGCCTCTAATAGCTATTGTACCAATATAATTATGCGGCACAGGATTGGGGAAAACTAATACACTTTCATTTTTTTCGCCACCACCAGTAGCTGTGCTTTTAAAAGAACATACACCATTATCAGTAGCAAAAAACACTTCGCCCGTTGTATTGTTTATTCCAATTGCATTTACTCTATCTGATAGCAATGGACTATTATCTTGATTGAAATGATAAATTTCTTTTGTGCCATCGGCCGACATAAGCCATACACCATGTGTTGATGAAACCCATTTTCTATTTGCTCCATCTACTTTTATATCAGAAATTACTTCACTCGAAAAAAGATAAGCAGCTATACTATCTGTGGGGTTTGATACTATTATTTGTTGGGCATCGCCACCTTTTATAATATCGGCAGCATTTGATACTACTGTAATTCCAACATCTGTTCCTATCCAAATTTGCCCATCTTTATCCTCTGCTATTGCATATACATTGTTACTAGGTAAATTGCCCGAACCGCCACCTTTTACTAAGCTTCTATAGGTATCGTCTTTAGCATTATCTACATCATTGCCTCTATTAAAAACCACAATGCCACCACCACCAGTAGTACCGCCTACTTCATGTGTTGTCATCCAAATTTGGTTATTTCTATCAACTATTAGTTTTCCAAAATTGCTTGTACCTACTGGTATTTTAAAGCTATTCCAATCGCCAACCGCTTTTTTAACTACCAATCCATTTGTTGCACCATAATTTGTCATCCACAAATTATTTTCTGAATCAAATGCAACATCGGCAACTCTTACTGATGTTGGGTCGCCGTTTGTATTAGACAATGTTGAATTATTGTTTTTATATACTTTTATTTCGCCACTGCTTCTATCATATTCTACCAATCCCCAGCCAAACGAACCAAAATAAATTTTTTCATCTACTGGCGAAAATGCAGCACAAACCAAATCATACACCGTATCAAGAGCTGGTTTTGAATATCTATCAATTGTATTCCATTCTTCGTTTATAAACGAATAAAATCCTGTACCATTATAACTGTAATGGTAGCCATCATTTAACATTCCGCCAGGCACCCATAATTCATTATTTTTTTCTACAAATGTTTGAACCGAATTATAATGAATACTGTTGGGTACTAATTTTTCTGTTTTATCTTTTTGATAATGAAACAAGCCCATATATTTATCGCTTACCCAAATTGATTTATCTGTTACATCTTCTACAACATCAGTATTGTTCTGACTTTCAGCATGTATATAAACGGATTGTACAAAATTAAATGATTTATCATATAGCTTTATTTGTGATGAATCTGAATTTGAGTTTTGAATTGAAACTAAAGCAAAGTGATTGCCTTGATGGAGGTGCAAAATTTTAGTTGATGGATTATAAAATTTTAATTTAAAGCTATTAGTATGGGGTTGAAACATAAAAATTGAATCGCCCGATTTTAAAAAAACACTATCCTCAACGGTTATTATTTTATCAAATTTTATGGCTGTATTTAATTTGTTCCATACCGCATAGTTGGATAATAAATTTGATTTATTGCTTGCATATTTTACTCCTTTTGAGGTTAGAGCCCAAATATTATTTTTAGTAAAAACAACATTTTGAGTTACTACATTCGTTCCATTATCGCCAATAATATAGGTATCTTCAATTTCTAATTTATTTAGATTAATATTTACAATTCCAAAACCACATGAAAGATAAGCCTTTTCGCCATTCATCGTTATTTGATAAATTGCTTTATCGCCAGGCAAGCTTTTATTTTTAATATCCGAAATATTTATAATTCCGCTGGGTGTAATAGCATCTATATTACTATTCGAATATGCGATTAATAACGTTCGAGTTTCTGTATTCCAAGCCATAGTACTTATGCCCACATCATTTAAACCATTTGCTTTACTATATTGTTCGTAGCTTTTATCTGTTTTATCTACCGAAAACAAGCCCCATTTACTAGCACAAAATATTTTATCACCAGCATCTACAATTGTAAAAGCATCACTTAAGCTCACATGGCTGCGCCACGAACCAATTGCTACACCTTGCGAAAAAGATGGATGAATGGAAAAAATAAATAGTAAAATAGTAATTGTTTTTTTCATTTTATAAAAATCTGAAAACAAATAACGATAATATTTTAGCAATATTGTTGTAAAAAAAATCCCTCAAACAACATAAAAATTGTTTGAGGGAAATTAATATAGTTTAGTTATAAATTATTTCTTCTTAGCAGCTTTTTTGGGAGCAGATTTTTTAGCAGCAGATTTTTTTGCTACAGCTTTAGGTGCTACTACTTCGTTTTTTAAAGCATTTACCTTTTTTTGTAATTTAGATTTTAGGTTAGCTGCCTTATTTTTATGAATAACATTGCTTTTTGCCAATTTATCAATCATAGCAATTGTAGCAGGTAATTCTTTCGAAGCTTCATCAAAGCTAGCTATTGCTGCCACTTTACGAATTGCATTACGAGTAGTTTTGCCTTTATAACGATTTCTTTCGCGACGAACTTTTACTTTTCTAACGTCTTTTTCGGTAGCTTTATGATTAGCCATTTTTTAAACAGATTAAATTGTTTTTTTAAAATTTAGTGGGCGAAGATAGTATTTTTTTTAATATTTCTGGTAATTAAAAAGAATTATTGTAGTAATTTTTCAATTACTTGTGGCAAATGTTGGTGCTCAATTTCTGTAATTTTTTTAGCCAATGTTTCTATGGTTTCTTTTTCATCAATATTGCAAATTACCTGCAATATTATTTTACCTTCATCATATTGCTGGTTTACATAATGAATAGTAATACCACTTTGTTGTTCCTTGTTGTGCAATACTGCATTATGAACAGCATTGCCATACATACCTTTACCACCATATTTAGGCAATAGCGATGGATGAATATTTATTATTTTATTAGGAAATGCTTGAATAAATGAATTAGGAATTTGCCATAAAAAACCTGCTAATACAATTAAATCTATTTTATTTTCCTTCCATTCCAAAGCCAAATTTTCCAACCTGTTTTTATCTATTATTAAAGTAGGTATATTATTATTGATTGCAATCGTAATTACACCTGCGTTTTCATTATTACTTACTATTAAGGTTATTTTAATGCTATTATTCGTTTGCTTAAAATATCGAATTACATTTTCAGCATTTCCTCCTCTTCCGCTTGCAAAAATTACAATTGATTTCATTCTTATTTAGATGCTCTTCGTTTCATTTCAGCTTTAATTAACTTTAACTCTCGGCTCATTTGCCCTGCAATAGCTGTGTTTTCTTGAGCTCTTCTAATTAGGTATGGCATTACATCACCCACAGGTCCAAATGGCAAATATTTACAAGCATTATAGCCCGAATTTGCCATATTAAAAGTGATATGATCGCTCATACCAAATAATTGCGAAAAATAAATGTGTGGATGATTAGTTGGAAGATTTTTTTGTTTCATTATCTCAACAGCTTTAAAATGCGAATCTTCATTATGCGATGCACAGAAAAATGCAACATGCTCAATAGCATCTAAACAAGCTGATACAGCCAAATCAAAATCTTTATCTGATGCTTCTTTATTGGGTTGAATAGGTGATGGATAATTCATCTCTAAAGCACGTTTGCGTTCTTTCTCCATGTATGCACCACGAACCAATTTTATTCCGTATACAAAGTTATTTTCTTTTGAAAGTTGAATACATTTTTGCAAATACTCTAATCTATCATGGCGGTACAACTGAACAGTATTATATACCACTGCTTTTGTTTTATTGTATTGCAACATCATTCCATTTACCAAAGCATCCACAGGGTCTTGTATCCAAGTTTCTTCAGCATCAATTAAAATACTGATATTTTTTTCAGCCGCACTTTTACAAAGTGTATCTAATCTGTTTTTTACTCTTCTAAATTCTTCTTGTTCATCGGGCGTAAGTGTTTGTTTGGCATTAATTTTTTCAAGCAATTCAAATCTACCAAAGCCTGTAACCTTAGCACTTACAAACGGTACATTAGCTTGTGATGCATAAATTACCACATTCATTAATTCCATTAAAGTGTGGTCAAATTCTTGTTCGCCACTTTTGGCTTCAATAGCATAATCTAAAATGCTTAATACATTTAATTTTTGTAATTGATCAACGACAGGCGTCGATTCAGCTAATGATTCGCCACCACAAAATTGTTCGAAAATTGTTTTTTTTATTATCCACTTTACTGGCAAATGCATATCCAATGATAATTGCGCCAACGATGTACTAATTTTTACTAATGACGGATTATTGACAATGCTAAACAACCAATTTGATTTTTGTAAAGCCAAATTATCTTTAATTTTAAAAGCAATTTCAGTATTGTCGAAGGATAACATGAATTAATATTTTTTGCAAATATACAATTGATATGGTAAATGATTGCTCAAACTTCTGCCCCATCATCCAAATTATTAAAAACAAAAATGGCTGTTCAAAAAATGAACAGCCATTTTGTATAAAAAATACGTTTGTTAAGCTATTACTTAGATACTACTAATTTTTTAGTTTCAGTGTATCCTTCTGTTTGAATGTTTACTAAGTAAACACCAGCTTCAACATCACTTAAATCAAATTTAACATTACCATATTGGTTAGGTGTTTGAATTTTTTCTTCTCTAACAACCTTACCTTGAACATCCATAACTTTTACCATTACTGATTCTAAGTTAGCTGCTGGTAATGAATAGTTAACCGATACTGTATTACTTGTTGGATTTGGAATTAATTCGAAATTACCTACAGATGTAACTTGTACTTGATTAGTTTCTTCTTGATTAGCAATGTTTACCAAATTGAATTCATGAACCTGACCATCATCTTCAACATTTGCAGTTAAAGCATTCATTAATTCTTCTTCAGTAGCATCCACATAATGAACACCACCAATTACATACTCTGTATGAGTATTTAATCTAGCAGGACCAGAACATGTAGCATAAGGAGTAGTATATGAGGTCATCAATGCACCACCTACACATTTGAAGGTATAGTAGAATGAATAGTTTTGACTTAATTGTAAGCCACTAATACCATATCCAGTTGAAGGTAATGAAGCAATAGCTTGTACAAAACCATGGAATGAACCAGCACTTGTAAACGACCATACTAAACGATAAGGATAAGTACTAGCAGCTGGTATTAACAAAGTAGGAACACCTTGAGCTGAAGGACTTGGCCATGTTACAGATACTACAGAACAATGCCCAGTTGCACCTGTAACTAACGGAGCAGATAAATTACCACCACAACCAGCTGTAGTAGCCAATGATGCTTTAGCACAGAAGATTTGTGAACCTGTAGTTGTTGAAATATCTACAAATTTAACCCATACTTCATATGTTTGATTTGATGTTAATCCGCCAATTGTATAATTAGATGTTGGTGATAAATTAACATAGTTTGCACCTGTTGCACCTACTTTTCTCCAATATACTACATATTTGCCAGGAGCTGGAGCCGAGAATGAAGGGAAGTTCACTCTCAACGTTGTAGTTGTTGGATTGGTTAATGTAACACCATTTACTATACCTTGAACCGACAATGTATAATTACCACTTGGCACTGTTGCAGTTCCTTGTAATTGTACATATATGTATGAACCAATATACGGATTAAGTGTAGTTGAAGTAAGTGTTAATGTACCACTTGAGCTACAACCAACTTGAGTAAATGAAGGATTGTTACATAATTGAGCACCAGGAGCCAATACATAAGCCGCCAAAATTGGAGTCATAGATTGACCATAAGTAGTTACAGAACGTAAAGTTACACCAGCAGTAAATGTAGGCACCCTAAATTTATACCAAACTGGTTTTTGTGTAGTTGCTACCGTACCACAAGATGGTGTAGGTTCGCCAGTAAATGCATAAGCATACGCTGTGCTACCTGTGTAGTAAACCAAACTTGGACCAGATGGAGGATTAGACAACACATTGTTATTATTTTGTCCTGCATATACAGAGCTACCGTTATCATAAGCTGAAACCACAGTACTTGATACACCAGCTACATAACCAGAGTTAGCAGAAGCATTAATTGAAGCACAAGGAATAACGTTTGCTGGAGCTGTACCACTATACACACATATAGAGAATGTACCAGAGCCAAAACCTGCTGCTGCATTATATACTCTAATTCTATATGTTGTTTGTAAAGCTAATAGACCTGTATATAATTTCGATTCAGTTGCATTTGATGAGTTACTGTTTGTATTAACACAACCCAACGAAGTTAATGAACCACATACACTACCAGTAAATACTTCGAACACAGGATCATAGTTAGCAGAACCTGTAACTACGATATTCATAGAAGAAGCTGTAGATGGACGTGTAACAGTGAACCATACATCATCATCTGGATTAGTAGATGAACAACTAGCACTTACCGCTTGCGATAATGTAGCATAAGCTGATGTAGCTGCTGTAGGATTACATGATGTACCAAATGTTAATGATGTTGCATTAGCACATGCATCATTTACTGGTGGTGTGTTAGATAAGATACAGATACCAAAGCTTCCTGATGCAAAACCAGCCGTTTTATGATATACACGAATGTATAGTTTTGTAGGCGTAGGAGATGTAACTAAGTTTGTCAAATTCACTGTTTCTAATCCACCTGTACCTGTAGCATTAGTACAAGATGCACCAAATGTTGATGATGCAACCAATGTTAATGTACCAGTACATGAACCTGTAGCTGTATATAATTCAACGGCTGGATCATAAGTACCATTACCTTGAACATAAATAGAAGCTGTAGGGTTGCTAGCTGTATAAGTAAACCATACATCATCATCACTAATACCTCCAGAACATACTGACGCTGGAACAACTAATCCAGTTTTAGTTGCAGTTTGTGTTGCAGATACCGATGTATAATTAGTTAATGTACAAGCTGTACCTGTAGTTGAAGTTAGAGCATAAGCTCCGCATGGATCATCATTTGCTGGTGGAGGGAAGTTTTCATAAGTACAAATACCAAACACTCCATCATAACCAGAACCAGCGCCACCATAGCTATTAAATCCTGATCCATCATTAAATACACGGATGTAATAAGTATTACCAGATGTTAATTGATTAGCACCTGTTCCATAAGCATAAGTATTTGAAGCGTTTAAGCCTACTGTACCTGCTTGACATGCAATAGAACTTGTTAATGATGAATTCCATATTTCATATTTTGGAATAAATCCATATCCTGCATTTACTGTAATACCAATACCAGTTGAACCAATAGTTGGTGTACTTGGTAAAGTGATACTAAACCAAATATCATCATCTGCGTTTGCTTGTGTACCACCTGTACATACTGTATTACCAGATGCTGTGGCATATTGTGTATTATAATATTTATAACACATATCAGTACAAGGACCTCCATTTAATGCTAATGAAATAGCACCTGTTGGATTATCATTTACTGGAGGAGCTGTGCTTGGAGCAGCAGGCATTGTATAGCCTGTGCCTGGTATAAACATATACGACTCATTACATTGAGGAACGCTATAAAAATATGAAGTTGTTGGTTCTGCTTTATCAAAACGATTTGTATTTAAGTCTTGCAATACATAACATTCACCATTTTGCGGTGTAGTGCTAATATTAGCAGATTTAATACCAATTGCAGCATAGTAATAATTGTTAACTGTACCATTTTGACCTAACATAGTACCATGAACGATTTCAATTTTATGATTAGCTTGATTAGAACTTTCATACAATTTTACTTGGAAGTTCAAATCTGGACCTGGGTTATAATATTTCTCAATACCTTTCCATTCGAAGATAGCTACACGATTAGGTGCTGTACCTTGAACATCATACCATATACCAGCATCTAAAGATGATTGGCCTGTAACAGTAGGATAACCAGGTGTTTGTAAATCACACCACCATGGTGCTACTACCGACATTGGAGTTGTATTAGTTGTGAAGTTACCAGTATAAGTAGTTTGACCACCTGTAACACCAGCACCATCTAACGTCATCCAACCATTAGTACACATTCTTACCGAAGTAACTGTTTTACCATAGAATGTAAAATTAAAGCCTGAAGGTAATGCAATTGCATTTGTAATACCATCATCAGGATTAATAGTAACCCATGTAGGATGTTGTACTGTAGGGCTTGTAGAGATATCATTATAAGTAATACCTGTAGTACGAGCTATATTAAATTGGCAAATTATATTGTTAGCTAAGCAAGTATTTGTATAAGCAAACAACGAGCTGCCTGTACAAGTAACCTTACAACGGTAGTAAGTAGATGAACCAGGCAATGTAGTTGGCGTAGTATAAGTTGCTGTTGTAGCACCCGAACCACCCACAACATTTGCCCAAGTATTAATACCATTTAATGAATATTCCCACTGATAAGTATATCCATAACCTGTTGTTGTAGCATTTAATGTAGTTGATTGACCTGTACAAACGCTTACATTAGTAGGAATGGTAGCTGAAGGTGTACCACTACAAGGTGATAATACTTCAATATCATCAATTGATAATGCATAGTAAGAATAAGCAGCATTTGTAACTTCAACTGCTATTACATAATCACCTGTTGTAGCTGGTGTAAATGTGCCTGCTAATTGAGTTAAAACATTATAAGTAGTAGCCAAAATACCTGTTTTAGATACAATATTAGTCATACCTGTTGGTGATTGACTAGGACCATATTTCAAATTAATATTCCAGTTGCCTGTTGCACCTGCGTTATCATTAGCATACCATACTGAAGCTCTATATGTTTGACCACCAACCATGTGAATAGCTTGTGTATATACATATCTATCATTAGCATAGCTTGAACCATTGCTATTGTAATAGTAAAAACTTGCATATTTAGAACCACCAGATGTATGATTTTGCTGACTAGTATAAGTAGTGCTATATGTAGTATAAGACGGTGTATATAAATCTTGTCCTAAAATCATTAAGTTAGCATTGCCAGAACCATAGCTCATACAATTTGGTAAAGTATTAGCTGTTGTAATACTTTCAAAATCTTCTAAGAATGGAATAGTAGCAGCCGATGAAGATGCCGCAAGATTTACTGCATTTGAGTAAGTAGTATTACCAGCACAGGTTACACCTATACGATACCATGTAGATGTAGCAGGCACACCCCAAGTTAAAGTAGCAGCTGTAGCACCTGAAATATTGCTAAATCCTGTTGTTGCACTTGTGGTAGAACTTTGCCATTGATAAGTATAGCTTGTTAAAGCTGGTGTAAATGATAATACTGTTAACGAACCAGGGCAACCTGTTAATGAAGATGCCGAAGCTGTTAATGTTGGAGTGATAGATATTACTGCATTACCTAAATTAGCCGAACAAGCACTATTTACATTAGATTTAATACCCATTGGATAAGTACCCACTGGGGCTGTAAAGCTAGATGCATTTTGCCAAGTTGGTGTAGTTGCAGTAAAATTATTTGAATATTGATAATTACGAGGAATATATTTAACCGATACATTGCCCAATTGATGACCTTGAGAGATACCACCTGTACGAGCCATGAATAAATGATTCCATGTAGCTTTTGATGCTGCTAAATATGCAGCAGGTAATTGTACATTATTAAATAATGTAGTACTACCCATAGTAACCGTAACCTGACCACCAGCGTTAATAGTTAAAGTAACGTGTGATGTATTACCGCCTAACCAAGTTACATCATTAGCATATCCTAATACATCAGGGTTAGAACCTACTGATGGTGTATTTGGAGGATAATGACCACCTGTATTAGTAATAGTACCATAAGTTAAATAAATACCTGCTACGTTAGAGCCATTTGTATAGGCATCAAATGCAAGATGTAGTTTAGTACCGCTACCAACTTCTTGTCCACCATTAGTTGTACAAACTGGAGATACATTATCGCCAAAATTATAACTAAAACCATCAGCACCTGCAGCACCTACAGTTGTTAAGTCAAATTCAGTTTGCCATATATCTGCATCTATATTATTTGCATTTAATATTTCGTAGTTACCTTCTTGAGAAACAGTATTAGCTGTTAATATCAAAGCCGAACCATTTGATGTTGGTGTAGGTGTACCGCATACATATTCAAATGTTGAATTAAATACACTTGTAGCAAAATTATTTTGATATAATGTAGTTAACGCAGCTGTTGTAATAGCTGGCGAAATCAATATTGAACCATTGCTACCACATGTAGTAGGCGCTTGTGTAGATACTGTAGCTGTTGTTAAATCAGGCAATTGAGTAATTGTGATAGTAGCTGTAGTTACACAACCCAATGTAGCATCGGTAGCTGTAGCTGTATATACATAAGTACCTGGTATAGTTGGTGTTGGTGTAATAGTAGCACCACTTGTAGTACAATTTGCTAAACCACTACCTGTAAGTGGCGAAGCACACCATTTATAACTATACACATTTACCCCTGTGTTTGGAGATTTAGCAGCTGTTAAGCTTAATGCAGTACCCCAACAATTGTTGTTATTACCAATATTATTGGTAATTGCAATTGGATTTGGCGTTGTTACATTTGCAATAGCCAATGTTCTTGGATAGCTTTCGCAACCACTTGTAGTACTTACTTGCGATACATAGAACGAAGTAGTGGTATTGATTGGCGTTGTATATTTATTCGATGTACTACTTTGTAATGGTAAACCACCTGTAGCAGCCGCATACCACGACCATACATGTGTACCTGTACCATTTGATACGCTAACATTTGGTAATGCTAAACCGCATTGTGTAGAGGCAGGAGATGCTGTAGGAGCAGCTGGAGATGGATTAATGCTTACTGATACTGCATTAGAAGCCGATGAACAACCATTAGAACCTGTAACAGTTAATAAATAATCTGCACTTCTTGATGTTGTTGTGCTTGTATTGTTTGGATTATCAAATGCTGTATTTACAGTAGTAGCAATAGTAGTAGCCGATGTTGGGCTTACCAATGAGTAAGCTCTTGTCCAATTAAATGTATATGGAGGTAAAATAGTTACAAAGAAATCTTCTGTACTACCCGAACCTAAAGCTGTACAACCATCTGCAACGCCTAAGATATTACCATTTAAACGAGAACGAACACGAACACCCACTAAACCCGAAGCACCACCCACTGGAACATAATATGTCCAAGTAGCTGTTGTTCCAGTAAGATAAGGTTGAACAAATTCGCCCGAAGGATTAGATGAACTATTTGTAGTAGCATCAAATACGCCATTACCATTAAAATCTATCCAAACACCTGTAATGGCAGAACCATTAGTAGTCATTGTAGTAGTATAAGATAAACCACCAATTAAACTAGTAGTATTGGCACCTGTAGCAGCATTAATATTATAATAAGGCGATGCTGTTGCACCAGCCGAACTAAAATTCAATGTATTAATTGTGAACCCAATTACCACCGAGCTACCTTGATTGGTAACAGCACAATAAGTAGGTGCAGTTCCACCACCACTACCCGAACCAGCCGAAGCTCCACCATAAGCAGTTACATTTAAATGTACTGAATCTGTAGAACAAATAGTAGTTGGTGTAGCTGTAATAGTTGGTACTAATGGTAAAGGCAATACAATTACTGTAGTTGTTTTAATTACCTGACATACTGGAGCAACTGTTCCATCAGTCATAGTAGCTGTATAAATATATGTACCAGCCGCAGTTGGTGTAATACTTACTGTATTACTTAATGAAGTGTTAGTAATAACACCACCAGCCAATGTAGTAGCAATGCCACTACCTGTTGCAGGCGATGCTGTCCAAACCACTGTATAGTTATTACCGCTTGCTGTTCCTGTTTTAGTAGCTGTTAAATTAACACTACCACCCAAACAAACACCAGCAACTGGTGCTGTATTACCAGCTGTAGCTGCATCTGGTTGAGTAACTACTTCTGTAGGTGCTGTAGCCGATGTAACACGTGGAGATGATACGCAACCATTTACTGTTTCTGTAATCCAATAATTAGCAGTAGCAGTAGTAGGTGTAGTAATAGTAGTAGAAACATTTGCAGCTTGAATAGTTGTTCCTGCTGTAACTGCGCTATACCAAGTAAATTGTGGTGCTGTTAAGCCTGAATTAGAAGAAGCCACACAAGTTGGTAAGTTAGCACCGCAATGTCCACCTGCTGTTAATGTAGGCACAGATGGAATTGGATTAACTGTAATAACTGTAGAAGGTGATGTAGCTTGACAACCTGTAGAAGGATCGGTAGCTATAACCAATAAATTTTGAGTAGTTTGAACTGCTGGAGGAGCAGTAGCTGATGCTGGAGTGATAGTAACCGGACCACCACCTGTAGCAACGCCTGTACTTGTACCAAAATTCCATGAATATGTATTTGCAGGATTGCCACCGAAGATATTTACTAAATAATCTTCTGTTTCGCCCCAAGAATAAGTACCTGTAGCAGCTGGAACGGCTGAAGTTTCTTGATCAGTTACCCTCATTACAGTCATACCCGGCGAAGCCGTTAATGGCACTGTAAATGAAACAGGGTAAGAAGTACCTGTCATTACACCTGTTGTATAAGTTGTAGTATAAGCTAATTCGTTAGTAGAATTAAATACACCATTACGATCATAATCAATATAAATAGAAACTCTTGTACCAAATGGACTTGTACCGCAATAACCAACTGTAACCGAACCTGTAACTGCTTGACCTAATATTAAATTAGTAGCAGGTAGGTTAGTATAGTTAGAATATTCTTCTTGAATAGAAGCTGGTAAACCATTAATAGCAGATGTACTACCTGTAGTGCTACAAGAACTTGTATTGTTTAATGTTCCACCACCAACGCAAGAAATATTTACATTAAATATTTCATCATCAGTAGTAGATGTAGCATTAGATAAACCATAACCTGTAGGTGCTGTTTGCGAACCACCACCAGCATAAGCTGTAATAGCTGTTCCAGCACATACTGTAGTAGCTGATGCAAACGGCGCTAATACAACTGGCAATGCTGCCACTGTAATAGTTCTTGTAGTATTACTTGCACATGTACCATCATTAGCATATACATTGTAAACATAAGTTCCAGCCGCAGTAGGTGTAACTGTAAGTGTTGTAGCACCTGCTGTTGAAGAACCACCCGAAAGTGGTGAAGCTAAACCGCTTGTAGCAGCATTAGCCGATGTACAATTCCAAGTATAGTTATATGCATTACCATTAGTTCCAGTTTGTGAAGCTTGTAAAGTAAAACTATTGCCTAAACAAACTGTACCCGGTACTGTATTAGATGTAGCACTAGAATTAGCAGACACTACATCACCATAAGTTACACCCACTGATACTGGCGTACGAGCACTTGAACAACCATTTGTACCAGCTTCGCTTACATACCAAGTGGTACTAGCAGCTACTGGTGTTTGATAGGTTGTATAACCTGCTGTATAAGAAGCATTTGATTTAATAACTAAGTTATCTAAAGTGAAACCGCCTGCAACACCACCACTACGTGTATCAATTACATGTTTCCATGTGCTATTATTAGCAGCTAAATAAGCAGCAGGTAATTGTACATTAGTAAAAATAGCTGTACCACCTACCGACATTGTTAATTGTCCTAAAGCATTAATATTGATTGTAACATGCGCAGATACTGGCGTTGTTGATGTTGGTATCCAAGCTACATTGCTTGAATATGCTAATAAACCTGTAGATAATGGCGAAGAAACATAAGAAGTAGCTGATGTACCATAAGCTAAGTAAATACCTTTACCATCTGTACCATTAGCAGCATTATAAGTCATAAAGCCAATACGCAATTTACTACCATTACCATGTTCGGCAGATGGTGTAGTTGTACCAGCTGCTGCATCATCGCCCCAGCTATATCCATAACCATCAGCTATTGTAGTTCCTGTAGCTGTTAATGTCATATCATAATCTACTTGTAATTGAGTAGCTGATACGCCATTGTTTGGTGCATTTACTGTAATACCACCTTGAGTAGAAGTAGTAGCTGGTTTTAATGCAGCCACACCACCACTAATAGCCGCAGCACCCGAAAGCGATGAATTGGTTAAAGTAGATGATGTAAAATTATTAGTATAATAAGTAGATACAGTAGCAGCCAATGGTGGTGCTTGTTGTAATACACCTGTAATAGCATTATTGCTATTATACCAGAAGAATTGACCTGTAGCACCTGTAGTATTAGTGGTAGCTACCGAAGCAGTAGGTATTTGCGAACCACATTGTGTTGAACTTACCGATGTAGGTGCTGTAGGAATAGTATTAATTGTTAATGTTTGAGGAGCTGCTGTATGAATTTGACAACCGCTTGCATCTTGCAAATATAAATCAACCGATTCTGTATTACCACCCGAACCTGCTGGTGCATATTGATAAGTAGTAGATGTGCTATTGCCTATTGCATTGCTATTGCTAGTCCAATAAGCTGTAAAGCCTGCGCCTACTAAGTTTACACGATAATCTTCTGCTTCACCCCATGAATATGTTCCTGTTGGAGAAGGCGTTGCAGTAGATTCTTGGTCAACTACTCTCATTAATGAATAACCACTGTTGATACCTGTAGTAGGCACAGTGAATGTACCTGTATAAGCTGTACCTGCAAAAGCAGCAGTAGCATAAGCTGGAGCAGCTACTTTTTCAGTAGTGGTATTAAATGTTCCATCTCTATTATAATCAATATAAATAGCAAATGCAGAACTATAAGTACCCGAAGTACAATATCCAATTGTTACTGAATAGTTATAAGTATTACCCCCCACCAATGTTGGTACAGTAGTTAAGTTGGTATAGTTACTATATTCATAAGGAATAGAAGCAGGTAAACCATTTAACACTGTGGTAGCACCTGTAGCACCACATGATGCTGTATTGCTTAATAAGTTAGTAAAGCTACTACCCGAACCTAAATTAACCGATAAAATTTCATCATCGGCAGTGGCAGTGGCATTAGATGTACCATAACCTGTAGGTATGGTAGTAGGACCACCTGCTGTAACCGATAATGTAGTAGGTGCTAAAGCACATACAGGATTAGGCGACATAGCAAATGAAGCAAGTACACCATTGTAAGGGTCATCTGTATAAGATGCACCAGCGGCGCTTTTGCTAAATGTTGATGACGGAGTAGCTGTAAGATAATCAACCACACGGCAACTCCACACTATGGTAGCATTAGTTGGTACTGAAGCTGGTAAAGTACCACTCCAGTTATTACCACCTGTGTTCGTCATACGAACCGATATAGTAGCACCACCATTAATAGTATAATCAATAAACACACCGCTTGTAGCTACAGTAGTACCAGTAGCATCAATACTACAACCACTTGGAGCAGATGCTATACAAGTGATAGCACGGCTTGTGGTAACACATTGATAGCCTGTAGGTGTGGCTGCTGTAGAAGAAATAAGAGGTGCAGGGCTTGAACCATTAAATTCGTAAGCTCCACAATCAGGTGCTGTACCACTACCTGAATATCCTGTATAAGTAGCACGTGTATTACCAATAGGCAATGAAGCATCTATGTTAATACCTAATGCAGCAGCACCGCCACTTTCAGCTTGTGTAGTAGAACCACCAGCAATATTTAATAATACGGATGCATTGCCTGATACACTTGCAACACTTGCTGTATTTGATGGTTGATACAATACGGATGCAAAAGTACCACTTAAGTTTTCAGTAGCAGAACTTCCATCTTTACCAGTAGCAGCACTCATTGCTCCTACAGTAGCTAATAAACCCGTAGGGGTAATTGCCGAAGAAGTAGCAGAACCTGCATATACACCATAAGCATAGCTATTAGCAGAAGAACCAAAATAATAAATATTATTATTAATATTTACATTTGCGTTACCAGCAATATGCGCACTACTATAACCAGCTTCAGCCATTACATAACCGCCTGTGCCTGGCGTACAATTAAAATCGAAAATATTGTTTTGAATATTTACAGCCACCGTAGGAGCCGCAGCACCGGCATAAATTTGTATGGCTTTTGCACCACCAGCCGCACCAAATGTACCTGTAGCATAAATTGAATTATGACGGAAATTGTAGAACACATTACTACCTAAATAAGCTCCAATAATTGCCTGTTGGCAGGTAGAGTTGGGTGCACGTAAATCTGTCCAAACGTTGTTATAAACATTTACTGGTGCACCAGTACCACTTGATGAACCAGCATAGTTGCAATAAATAACTGTAGATGTAGTAGTATTAGATGTAGATATATTAAACCATTTGTTGTTGCGTATTCTATAATAGTTACCCGAAGCATTAACAGTAGAAGTAGATGTTACTGGATAAT
This sequence comes from Bacteroidota bacterium, assembly GCA_046051225.1. GTDB lineage: Bacteria > Bacteroidota > Bacteroidia > Chitinophagales > CAIODY01 > CAIODY01. Next base: position 232,411 of record JBJOOR010000003.1, read on the forward strand.
TGAAACCATTAAATGCAGTATACAAGCAATAAGTTGTTGCTTGAGCGCCATTAATATTCCAAAAATTATTGTTATAACCATCTACTTGGTATGAATAGTAGTGATAATTATACCAACAATACATTGTACCTGTTCCGCATTGAATATCATGAATGCTATTATCATGAATAGACCAAACTACACCATAATAATATGTATATAAACCATAACAAGTAGCAGTAGAAGTAGACAAACATGTAATATTACCTTCTTCGTTATTATAACAGTTTACATTGTAACAACCATTTACATAAAAACCATAGATAGTAGAACCCGTAGACTGATTATTATAGTTAGTAAATGTATTATTGAAACAGTTTAAAGTAGATGCAGCAGCCATAGCTGTTGTGAAAAACGTAGTAGATGACGAACCTAAATAATATCCATAAACAGTACCCGAACCAGCAGTAGCTAAACCAGTAACACGACCCACATTGTTGATTGTATTATTTGATACCGTTTTGCTTTGACTGGCACCCGTACAATATACAAAGTAAATAGTTGAATTGGTGTTCAAAGTATTACCGCCACCAATTGTATTATTTTGAATAACATCTAATAAGTGAGCACCTGTACAATAAATAAACCCGAAAATACCTGTAGAGGTAAGTGTATTAGTAGCCCAATATGATGCAGTTAAAGTATTAGTATTAACACTATTAGTACAAGTAGTTACTGCTGCACCCGTATTATAAATTAAATAATAAGGCGAAGCCGAAGCCGAAGCACTTGTATATTGCGAACCATTAATAGTATTGCTATTAAAATCGCTTGATGTAACTACTGCACCCGTATTATATAAACTATACCATGTAGAAGAAGAAGAAATAGCATCAAAATAGTTTCCTGTAACGGTGTTGCTATTCATTTTTAATTTATTAGGCGTTGTGGTATTATATATACCATAAAACGAACCTAAAGCCGTATGACAACCTGTAACAGTATTATTACTCATATCTACTGTATTGTTGATAGTAGCACTACCAGCACTACCACCATCATTTTTAATAGCACATGAAATTATACCAGCAGTAGCAGTAGCACTTTGTAAAGAAATAGTATTGTTTTTAAGTGTAATATTATTTACAGGGCTAGTAGAAGATTGAGCCGCTGTATTATTCCAAATACCAATTAAATTGTAAGAAGCCGCAGTTGCTGTACCCACATGGTTAGTAGGTGTACCTGTACCAACTGCAATACCATCATTATTATTAATAGTAGTATATTGAACATTGATGCCATATTGATTGATACAATAAATACCCATAGCCATAGCAGCAGTACCACCACCACCAAAATCTAAAACAGAGTTACCAGTAGCCAAAGTTGTACCACCAATATCATTTCCTTGGTCAACTAAAGTAGTAGAAGTAGAACTTGAATAGCCCATTAAACACATACCCACGTTACAGTTATTAACAACGTTGGTATAAAATTTATTATTGCTCGAAGCACCAGTAGCAGCCGTAGGCGTTAAAAGTGTAAGCGGAGTAGTTTGTGTAGTATTGGTTAATAAAATACCAGTAGAACCATCAGAAGAAACTGTAGGACCTGTAGGTGTAGTAGTAGCAGCTGTATTATTTAAACGATTTAAAACAATAGTACAATTTTTGATAGTATTGTTATTACAACCATCTGTAGCACTTAATTTATATAAAGCGTAGCCATATTCCATTAATGCAAGCCCCGAGTTAGATGAGTTTTCGGCTACATCAATCCCATCGAAGGTTACATAATCAGCCCCCAACAATGCAATAATACCATTGTGTTGAGTAGTAGCTGTAACAGAAACCAAACCACCAGTACCAGCAATAACTTTATAGTTAGCACCTGTTCCAGTAGATTGAATAGTGATAGTGTTGGTGCTACTTAAAGTGGCATTCAACGTTGCACTACCCAAGGTAATAGCGAAAGCGGTGGTGTTGGTTTCAGAACTGCCTTTAGGACAGTTAATGATAACCGGACCAGCGATACCATTGGTATTCAAAGCGGTAAATGCTGCCGAAAGGGTAGCATAATCCGTAGGAATAGTGTAGGTACCTGCCGCAATTGGTGTGGCTTTGACCTGTGAGGACAAAAGTCCAAACAAGACAAATAAAACCATACACCAAACCCAAGACGTTAGCCTTTTGGATTTTTGTTTTAGTTTGTAATTGTTAGTCATAATGATAGAGATTGATTTATGTTTGTTTTTATTTATTTTCAACTTTGTTTGTTATCTGTGAACCTATATATATTAAGCCTTTTGGGCGATTTTTATGTGTTTAAAATAGATCAATTTTGTTGCCGTACTGTTAATTTCGGGCTGCTAAGTAAAATGATTTTTATTAAAATCAAAACTTATTGTTACTTTTTTTTTCGTACAAAAATACGTTTTTTACCCTATATACTGTTTTCAACTAAGAATGGACAATAGAAAAAACAATAACGTTGCATCAATTTTAAATAAAAGTTAAATATTTTTATAAACATCTGTTTTCGCTTGTAAATAAAGGGGTTTGCAGGGTTTAAAAAAACAGTAAAAAGTGGGTTTGTTGAAAAGTTTTTAGCACCATTTTTAGGGGCATGGGTAGGGTATTAAAAAGGGTATAAATTTTTGTTTTTATTAGGCTATTAATCCCAAATTGCGAATGATGAAGTATAGCAAATTTTATGCTATTTAATACAAAGTGCTAATTGGCTATATCATTGATATAGGCTGAAAATAGCGTAGGTGCTGGATTACAAACATGTTTTAATTATCAACTTCAATTATTTATAAAACAATTATTGCTTGTTTCTATATTAATTTTCAGTTTCTTACAATATGTTTTTGGTCTTTTATTTCTTTTTTTTTAAGTTTCTGGAAATGTTTTTAAACCCTCTCGGTATGTTTTATAAACCATTCGGCATGTTTTCAGATTCTCATTTCTTTCCGAAAGGTTTGTTTAGAATATCTTTAAAATCTCTTGGAATGTTTTTGGGTTCTTATTTCTTTCCATCTAAACCTAAAAACACCCGAATGATTTATTTGGAATATTTTTAGAGTTTAAAAACATTCCGAATAACCTTAAACACTTTAGTTAAGACTTTAAACTCTTTATTTTAAACCCTCAACACTTTGTTTGAATGATTCAAAAACATTTGTAAGTATTTCATTATTTTTTGAAAGAACCTTATTTTTTTATTTTACCAACTGAATTTTTTGTTGCCATTGTTATTATAAAATTATACTCGACATTGAATATAAAAACTGGGGCTATCTTACCAAACAAAAAGCCCCCGATAAATCGAGGGCTTTTAAATTTTATGTATTTATTTGCTTACACTTTTTTTATAAAATCGTTTGTCAAAAATTGTTTTTTAATGGCTTTAATATCGTTGGCTATTGAAGCATCAAATAATTTGTCATCGTATTCTAATACAAAACCTCCAATTAAATCTTCGTTTACAGATGCTTTTAAATTTACATTTTTAAGTGTAGTAGTTTGCTGAATAATGTTTTTTACTTTTTCGATAGTAGCATCATCAACAGCCACAGCGCTAGTAAATTTTACATTTTTAATTCCTTTTAAGTCATTAAATTGATTTTCGATTTCAATCATAATGTCTTTCAAAAAACTTTCTCTACCTTTTTCAATTACAATTTTAAAAAACGAAAAAGTTAAATCGGCAATTTTGCCATCGAAAATGGCTTTAAAAATGGCAATTTTTTTATCGGCACCTACTACAGGGCTGCGAAGCAATAAAACAAAATCATGATTTTTTGCTACTTCGTTGAAGCACAAAGCATCATTAAAAACCATATCTAATTGATTTTTTTCTTTTGCCAAATCAATTAATGATTTTGCGTATCGGCTTGCAAGTTTAATGTTTCCCATTTCTCTTTGTTGTATTAAGAATTAAGTATTAGGTATTATGATTTTAAGCTTTGCTGCAATTTAAAAATCATGTTTTGTAACTCCTTTATTCTCTCTGATAATTCTTCTAATTTTTTGTTTTCAAAATATTTAAACGCTACTGATAAAATCAACTGCGTTTCCAACTCACACAACGAACCTGATGCAATTGATAAAAAATGTACAAATTCATTCTTCGAATTTCTTCCTGCTCCTTCGGCAATATTACTTGGCACCGAAACCACCGACCGATTTATCTGACTTGTTAATCCGTATTTTTCTTCTTTTGGAAACGATGCGGTTATTTCATAAACTTCTTTCGCCAATTCCATCGCCTTTTGCCAAACCTTCAAATCTTTGTATCTGTGCATATTTTAGTATTAAGTATTAGGAATTATGTATTAAGAAAACGCAATTCTGCATTTTTCTTAATTCTTAATACTTGATTCTTAATACTGTTTTTAATTCAGCTTAATTTCTCCTACCAACTGATTCAAGTAGTTCATCTGTTCGCCATCTTTTTTCAATTCTTTACGAACCATTTTTTCAGCTACTTCAGTTGCTAAGTTGCCAATTTGATTTTTAATTTCAATCATAGCGGCATTTTTTTGATTATCGATATCACGTTTAGCATCTGCCAATATTTTAGCGGCTTCGTCTTTAGCTTTGTTGGAAGCTTCGCCAACTATTTTATCATACGTTTCACGTGCTTCTTTCAAAATTTTAGCTTTTTCTTCTTTCGCTTCATTTAAGATGCGTTGATTATCGGCCGTTAAAGCAGCCATTTCAGCTTTAGCTTTTTCAGCACTTTGTAATGCAGTGGCAATGCCTTCTTCACGTTCTTTCAACATTGAAAGAATGGGCGACCATGCAAATTTTTTCAAGATGAACAACAATAATAAGAACAAAATTGATGTCCAAAAAATGAGTCCGAGTTCGGGTGTAAGTAATTCCATAATTACAATTTGATAATGTGATAATATGCTAATTTGCTAATGCAAAATCAGCGTTTAATTTCATTTTTTTTAAATCATTAGCAAATTGGCACATCGGCTAATTGGCTAATTGAAAAACATTGCACTCATCGCCAACCGCTTTAAGTGCAATGTTTTTTGTTTGATGATTATTTGAAGATAACCAACAAACAAGCTACTACTGCGAAAAGGGCAACACCCTCAATCAACGCAGCAGCCAAAATCATGTTTGCACGAATGTCGCCTAAAGCTTCTGGTTGACGAGCGATAGATTCAACTGCTGAACCACCGATACGACCGATACCGATACCAGCACCAATAGCTGCTAAACCAGCACCAATACCTGCACCCAAATAACCCATTGCGTTTGCTCCTGCAACTGCATCTAATAAAATTGATAAAGCCATTTTGTTTTGATTTGTTTATGTTTAAAAATAAAATCCTTGTTCGATGTTATTGGTTTGCTACGGAAAAAATTTGTACACTTCTTTTCGATGTAAGCAACAAATAAATTCAACACTATTATCACTAACCAATATTCCTATTCTATAATCTCCAACCCTAATTCTATAAGCACTTTTGCTTCCTTTTAATTTTTTAATGTTGCTTATTTCTTGAATCGTTTTCGCTTCTTCAACATTAATAATTGCTGATTCAATTTTTTCAGCAATATGCTTTTGTTCAATTCGTTTTACATCTTTCAAAAAAGACGTACGAAACTTACTTTGCATTTTGATAAAGCGATTTTAAAACTGCTTCTCTACTCACAATTTTCGATTTGCTTCCTTTTTTAATTGCACTTATCAAACCCATTTCTTCTTGCTCTTCCAAGCTCAACTCTTTTGAAACCAATCCTAATTTAGTTGCCAATTCTTTTAGCAATTTAAAATCTGATTTTGATTCTGTATTGATAACTAAGCTTTGCATTTTTATTTTCCTTTATTAATGATGATGTGGTTCTTCAATTGCTTGGCTAATAAACACACTCGTTAAAAGTGTGAATACATAAGCCTGTAACAATGCCACCAACAACTCCATGCAATTCATAAATATGCCGAACAGAATACTCACTATACTTACGCCAAATCCTGCTGTAGGGCTCATTTCGCCAAACACAAAAATCAAACACACGATACTTAAAATGATGATATGCCCTGCTGTGATGTTTGCAAACAATCGAATCAACAAAGCAAAAGGCTTAGTGAAAATTCCTAAAATTTCTACTGGCGTTAAAATAAACAGCAATGCTTTTGGCACACCCGGCATAGCAAAAATATGACCCCAATAATTTTTATTACCACTAAATATCACAATTAAAAAAGTGAATAAAGAAAGTGTAACAGTAACTGCAATATTTCCCATCACATTGGCTGAACCAGGGATTAAACCCAACAAATTATTTATCCAAATGAAAAAGAAAACGGTTAATAAAAACGGAGTGTACTTATCAGCCTTATGCCCTAATGCTGCTTTTGCAATATCATCTCTTACAAATAACACAAATGGTTCTAAAGCATTTTGAAAACCATTAGGTGCTTTGCTTTTATTAGCTGCATACTTTTTAGCAATTTGTGTAAATATTAAAACCAATAAAATGATGCTCAACATCATGCAAGCTACATTTTTGGTAATCGAAAAATCGAAGAACGAAGCACCATCGGGACGATAGATTTTTCCATGTTCGTTCATCAAGTAGCCATTGTTTAATAAATGACCTTCAATTTTTTTTCCGTCTTTTTCAAATTCAAATTCTTCGCCTTCTTTATGAAATTTACTGCTCATAAAAAATTCCATGCCGTTTGGTCCTTTTAAAATACAAGGCAAAGGAATAGAAGCATGAAACGAACCTTTTGAAAAGAAATGCCATTCGTGGCTATCGCCGATATGACCTAAGATAACATCGCCCGGGCTAAATTTTTCAGCTACTTTTTCGGTAGGTTTTTCGGCTGCAGCAGTAGATACAATTGTGCTATCTGCCACTACAGTTGTTTCTTGTGCTATTACAGAACCACTAAAAACCAGCACTATGGCTGCTAAAATGAATAATTTGATATGTCGATACACTATTGTAGGCTTATTTTTGAGCCGCAAAGGTAAAAAACGAAAGTGGAAAAAAGAAAATTTATGAAAAAAAATGTGCTTTGAAGAAATTAAAAACTGTTAGTTTTCTTTTTTGTTTCAGCTATTTGAAGTTTATTTCTGTGCAATTTTAACTAAATAAATAGCAATACCCGTAAAAACTATATTAGGCGCCCATACACCCAAATATGGATTAAGCCCTGCCTGATTGGCAAAGGTGGTGCTCATTTGCATAAATAAAATATACGATGCACTAAGACAAAGCCCTACAGCTATATGTACACCAATACCACCACGAGATTTTCTGCCAGCTACAGCAAATGCTATGATAGTCATAATAATTAAGGAGTATGCCGCTGCCGTTCTTCTATATTTTTCTACATAAAATGGTTCTAAATTATCGGCGCCTCTCGATTCTTCCTGTTTAATGTATGCCGATAATACGGTTGTATTCATGGCTTCTTTAATTTCTTGTTTTTTTTCAAAATCGGATGGTGATAGCTTAATGGTTAGGCTTTCTTTCTCTTTTTTATTAAATGTTTCTTTAATGCCATTAAATGTTCGCTCGGTGGTATGGTTTAATATCCAATTTTTTTGTTGATAGTTCCATTCTATTTTATCGGCAGTAAGCTTATAGTAAAGTTTTCCATCTTTATATTTTTCATAACCAAACTTGTAGCCTTCATTTTCGGTATGATTATAATTTTCTAAAAAAATATATTCGTTTTTAGATAATCGTAAATGCAGATTTTGGGCAGTTTCAACTCGTCCGCCATGAAAATAAGTGTTTTCGAACGATAGTTTTTTGCCATTACTCCAAGGCACTAAATAATGATTGCCAAAAAACAAAACTACCGATAGAAAAAATGCGGTAACTAAATAGGGACGAAGTATGCGATAATAACTTACACTACTGCCCAACATCGAAATAATTTCAGACTGACCTGCCATTTTTGAAGTAAAAAACATAACCGATAAAAACACAAACAACGGAAAAAGTTGTGCGCCTATCCAAGGCAAAAAGGGTAAATAGTATTGGGTAATAATAGTTAAAAACGAAGCATTGCATTCTAAAAAATCATCAATCCGTTCAACCAAATCAATTACAATAGCAATGGTGAGAAATAAAATAATAGCAAAAAAGAAGGTTGAAATAAACTTCTTAACTATATAAGCATCTATTTTTTTCAAATCTTATTTTTTATTTTGAGATGCACAAAAGTAAAAACTATTTTTGCGCATGATTCAAATTCATTCTTTTTCTTTTAATCCTTTTCAGGAAAACACTTATTTGCTGGTTAACAACAAAAATGAATGTATAATAATAGATGCTGGCTGTTACTTTGAGGAAGAAAAAAAAGCATTATCAGATTTTATTGATAAAAATAATCTTACGCCAACAATCTTTTTAAATACACATGCTCATTTAGATCATGTATTTGGTTTAAATTATGTAAAACAACTATATCCCGATGTGCCTTTTTTATTGCACGAAAGAGAGTTGCCTGTTTTAAATTCAGCTGCTGCTGTTAGCGCTAAATATGGTGTGCCATGCGATGCACCGCCGCAACCCGATACATTAATTGATGAAAAAACAGAATTAATTTTTGGTGATGAAAAAATAAAAATATTGTTTACGCCTGGCCATTCGCCAGGTAGTTTGAGTTTTTATTTTGAAAAAGAAAAATTTGTAATCAGCGGCGATTGCTTGTTTCAACAAAGCATTGGTAGAACCGATTTGCCAGGGGGCGATTTTTCAACCTTGGTTCAAAGTATTCATACACAATTATTTTCTTTACCAGATGAAACAAAGGTTTATAGCGGTCATGGCGGTGTTACAACCATTGGTGAAGAAAAAAATTTCAATCCTTTTGTAGGATTAAACAAGTAAATTTGATTCTTTTATAAGTTTATTAATTCATTTATATATTTGCATATGAACACCTATCAAAATATTATTACTATTGAAGCCGATAAGCGAAGTGGTAAGCCTTGTGTTAGAGGTCTTCGTATTACCGTTTTCGATGTATTAGGATATTTGGCTTCGGGTATGAGTACAAACGAAATTATTGAAGATTTTCCTGAATTAAATGAACAAGATATTAGAGCTTGTTTAGCTTATGCAGCTGATATTGATAAGCATACTAAATTTGTAACAGCCATTTAATGATATTAATCGACAATAACCTTTCACGAAAAATTGCAAAAGAATTAAATGTTTTTTTTGTTGGAACTCAACATGTAAGACACTTATTATTTGACAATGCATCTGATGAAACTATTTGGAGTTACTGCAAAAAGAACAATATGCACATTTTAACAAAAGATAATGATTTTGAAAATTTGGTAGCACTATATGGTTGTCCACCCAAAGTAATTCATTTAGTATGTGGTAATAAATCAACTCAAGAAATTATAAATTTAATCCAAACTAAAATACAATCTATAAAAGATTTTATTTTAAACGATAACGAAAACTGTTTACTAATTTTATCATAAAATAAACAATAATGGCAAATATTAAATCCATCATTGCCCGTCAGATACTTGACAGCCGAGGCAATCCAACTGTAGAAGCAGATGTTGTGTTAGATAACGGAATCATGGGCAGAGCAGCCGTTCCAAGCGGTGCTTCAACTGGCAAACACGAAGCCGTTGAATTACGTGATGGCGATGCAAAAGTATATTTGGGTAAAGGTGTTTTGAAAGCTGTTGCCAATGTCAACGAAAAAATTTCGAGTGCATTAATTGGTCAGGATGTTTCAGCACAAAATAAAATTGATGCCATCATGAATGAGTTGGATGGCACCAACAACAAAGCAAAATTAGGTGCTAATGCAATTTTAGCCGTGTCAATGGCGGCTGCAAAAGCTGCTGCGCAAAATGCTGGAATGCCTTTGTACAGATATGTTGGTGGTACAAATGCGAACACTTTACCATTGCCATTAATGAATATTTTAAATGGTGGTGCTCATGCGGATAACAAAATTGATTTTCAGGAATTCATGATTGCGCCTACCAATGCCGCTACTTTCAGCGATTCATTGCGAATGGGTGTGGAAGTATTTCATAATCTAAAAAAGGTATTGAGTAAGAAAGGTTATAGCACCAACGTAGGCGATGAAGGTGGATTTGCGCCAAATATTCAAAGCAACGAAGAAGCAATCGAAACTGTTTTGCAAGCGATTGAAGCCGCAGGTTATAAAGCTGGTGTTGATATTTCTATTGCGATGGATGCGGCTTGTAGTGAATTATACAATGAAGAAAAAGGAATGTATGTTTTCAAAAAATCAAGTGGTAAAACCATGAGCAGCGAAGAGATGGTGAATTATTGGGCTGAATGGTGCAATAAATATCCTATCGTTTCAATTGAAGATGGTATTGCAGAAGATGATTGGGCAGGTTGGAAATTAATGACAGAAAAATTGGGCGACAAAATTCAATTGGTGGGAGATGATTTATTTGTAACCAACGTAACTCGTTTGAAAGAAGGTATTGACAACAATACAGCTAATTCAATTTTAGTAAAAGTAAATCAGATTGGTTCACTGACTGAAACGATAAATGCTGTTGACATGGCTCACAGAGCAGGTTACACCAGTGTAATGAGTCATAGAAGTGGTGAAACAGAAGACAATACCATTGCTGATTTAGCTGTTGCATTAAATTGCGGACAAATCAAAACTGGCTCTGCAAGCCGCTCTGACAGGATTTCAAAATACAATCAGTTACTGCGCATTGAACAAGAACTAGGCGGCAATGCTATTTTCAATGGCAGAAAAATGAAATGGGGAAAGAAATAATTGGTTACTAATTTCTAGTAACTTATTTTAAGTTTTTGATAAAAAGCGATTCAAAATTTTGAATCGCTTTTTTAATGTTTACATTTAATATTTTAAAGATAATGACTATTAAAGATTCTCAAACAGCAGTTGATAATTGGATAAAAAACAATGGAGTTCGCTATTTCAACGAACTTACCAATATGGCAATGCTTACCGAAGAAGTGGGCGAAGTGGCAAGAATTATTGCCCGTAAATATGGCGAACAATCATTTAAAAAAAGTGATGAAGAAAAAGAATTGGCTGATGAATTAGCCGATGTTTTGTTTGTAATAATTAGTTTAGCAAATCAAACTGGTATTGATTTAACAGATGCTTTGCAGAAAAATTTAGACAAAAAAACTAATCGTGATGCTACTCGACATAAGCTTAACCCGAAGCTTATGTAAAATATTGTTATTCATTAAATCAATATTTGTTGCATCAACTTAATTAGTTTTGAAGCCCAATTTTCAAAATATCTTTTTCAAATATATTAAATGAACGAACCAACTTCTAAAACGCATATACTTATTAAAAACGCCAAAGTGCACAACCTGAAAGGCGTTGACGTTAATATTCCACGAAATAAATTGGTCGTTGTTACTGGTGTTTCGGGTTCGGGTAAATCATCTTTGGTGTTTGATACGTTGTATGCCGAAGGGCAAAGGCGTTATGTAGAAAGCCTTTCGAGCTATGCTCGTCAGTTTTTGATGCGAATGAATAAACCTGATGTAGAATACATCAAAGGCATTGCGCCTGCGATTGCCATTGAACAAAAAATAAATTCCAAGTCAAGTCGCAGCACCATTGGCACTTCTACCGAGTTGTATGATTATTTGCGATTGTTGTTTGCTCGAGTTGGAAAAACTTATTCGCCAATTAGTGGCAATGAAGTGAAGAAAGATGAAGTGAGCGATGCGGTTGATTACATTCATTCATTTGAAGAAGGCACAAAAGTTTTGGTGTATGTGCCATTGAAATTAAAACAAGATAGAACTTTAAAAGAAGAGCTGAACATATTGTTGCAAAACGGTTTCAGCCGTGTGATTGAAAATGATGCCGTAAAAAAAATTGATGATGTTTTGAATTCGAAATTCGGAATTGAGAATTCGGAATTAGAGAAAAAATCAAAAAGTAAAACAAAAAAAAGTGCAGCAGAAAAAAAATCCGAAATCGAAATTCCGCATTCCGCATTTAATATTTTGATTGACCGTTTTGTTGTAAATGCAAATGATGAAGACAATCGCAAGCGTATTGCAGACAGCATCCAGACGGCATTTGACGAAGGCGATGGCACTTGCATTGTTGACATCATGGAAAAAGAAAAAAGAAATTTCAGCAATAAATTTGAAGCCGATGGAATGCAATTTGAAATTCCTTCGCCACATTTTTTTAGTTTCAATTCACCTTATGGTGCTTGCAAAAAATGCGAAGGTTTTGGACAAGTTTTAGGCATCGACCACGATTTAGTTTTCCCTGATAAATCATTAAGCATTTATGAAGATGCCATTGCACCTTGGCGCAGCGAAAAAATGAGTGAGTGGAAAGATGCGTTGATTAAAAATGCGTTGAAGTTTGATTTCCCCATACACCGAGCTGTGGCTGATTTGACAGAACAAGAATATCAATTGTTGTGGGAAGGCAATAAATATTTTAAAGGCATTCAAAACTTTTTCAACCATTTAGAATATCAAACTTACAAGATTCAATATCGTGTAATGTTGTCGAGATACAGAGGCAAAACATCTTGTCCTGATTGCAAAGGAAGCAGAATCAGAAAAGATGCAGGTTACGTTTTAATCAACAAAAAAAACATTGGCGATTTACTGAATCTGCCTGTGAACGAGTTGCAACAATGGTTTCAAGAATTGAAACTAAATGCACACGATGGAAAAATTGCAAAAACATTATTGATTGAAATTAATAATCGCTTGCAATTCATGATGGATGTGGGTTTGAGTTATTTAACTTTAAACAGAACGGCTGCAACCTTGAGTGGTGGCGAAACACAGCGTATTCAACTCACACGAACATTGGGAAGCAATTTAACTTCTTCACTTTATATTTTAGATGAACCTAGTGTGGGCTTACATCCGAGGGACACTGAAAAATTAACCGATGTGTTAATCAATTTGCGAAACATGGGCAACACGGTGATTGTGGTGGAACACGAAGAAGAAGTGATGAAAAAAGCCGACCACATTATTGATATGGGACCATTCGCTGGCAAGCTTGGTGGCGAAGTAATTTTTGAAGGCGATTACAAAAAATTAAATAAGGATTCAAAATCGCTTACCACAAAATATTTGAATAATGAATTAAGAATTGAAGTGCCTGTTGTTCGGCGCAAATCGCTTAACAGTATTACGTTGCACGGTTGCCGCCAACATAATTTAAAAAACATCACAGCCACATTTCCGTTGAATTGCTTAACAGTAATTAGTGGTGTGAGTGGAAGCGGAAAAACATCTTTAATCAAACAAATTTTGTATCCGGTTTTATTACAAAAATTGGATGAAACTACCGAACGACCTGGTTTGTACGATAGCATCAGTGGCGATATTGAACACATAAAATCGGTAGAGTTAATCGACCAAAATCCATTAGGAAAATCATCACGAAGCAATCCTGTAACTTATATCAAGGCTTATGATTTGATTCGTGATTTGTACGCAGAGCAAGCTGCCAGCAAGATGAAAGGTTTTTTGCCGAAACATTTTTCATTCAATGTTGAAGGCGGAAGATGCGAAATGTGCAAAGGTGATGGTGAAGTAATTGTTGAAATGCAATTTTTAGCCGATGTTCATCTTACCTGCGAAGACTGCAACGGCAAGCGTTTCAAGCCCGAAGTGTTGGAAGTAATTTACAAAGGAAAAAATATCAGCGATGTTTTAAACTTAACGGTGGATGAAGCAATGGAATTTTTTGCTGCCGAAAAAAATATTGCTGACAAGATAAAACCCTTACAGGATGTGGGTTTGGGTTATGTGGCGTTAGGTCAAAGTAGCAGCACATTGTCAGGTGGTGAAGCACAACGTGTAAAATTAGCATCGTATTTAGGCAAAGGCGAAGTGCATGAAAAAGTTTTATTCATCTTCGATGAGCCTACAACTGGCTTGCATTTCCACGACATCAACAAACTACTAAAATCATTTAACGCATTGATTGAAGTTGGTCATAGTATCATTGTGATTGAACACAATACCGAAGTAATTAAATGTGCCGATTGGGTAATTGACCTTGGGCCCGAAGGCGGCAAACATGGCGGAAACCTTTTGTTTGCAGGCACTCCCGAAGATTTGGTAAAATGCAAAGAGAGCTACACAGCGAAATTTTTGAAAGAGAAATTGAAGTAAAAAATGGATGACGCTGATTTAGAAGATAAACCTTTCAATTCAGTTAGTATGGATTCGGAAATATTTTTCTACTTTTTATAAATTTAAAACAAAACTAGTTCTATGTTGTTGTAGTTTTTATTCCTTAATTTTGCATTAAATTAAACAAACATGGAGCAAGTTCAATCGTTAATAATAGATATTTATACAGAGGCTACGCCAAATCCCGAAACGTTAAAGTTTGTGGTAAACAAAATGTTGTACGAAAATAAATCGGCCGATTTTCAAAATGTATCAGCGGCTGCAAATGCACCATTGGCAATGGATTTATTCGGATTTCCGTTTGTAAAAGGTGTTTTTATAATGAACAATTTTGTAACTATTACTAAGCATCCTGAAACCATTTGGGAAGATATTATGCCTTCGCTTAAAGCATTTATAAAAAAATATGTGCAAGATGATAGACCTGTTATTTTAGATATTGCCGAAAACAAATCGGCCGAGCCATTAAAAGGCGAAGAGGTGATTACAAAAATTAAAGAAGTATTAGAAAACTATGTGAAACCTGCTGTTGAAATGGATGGTGGTGCTATTCAATATAAAAACTTTGACGAAGAAGAAGGTAGATTAAGTGTGGTATTGCAAGGTAGCTGTAGTGGTTGCCCAAGCAGCATGATTACTTTAAAATCGGGTATTGAAAATTTAATGAAACGTATGGTGCCCGAAGTAAAAGAAGTGGTAGCCGATGCAGGATAAACAATCTTAAAACCAATATTTTAACAGCCGCAAAAAAATTTATCTTTTGCGGCTGTTTTATTTTAATTCATTAATACATTTTGCGGTGCTGTTTTTTTATAAAACAGATAAAACACTGCTGCAAAAAGAATTACAGCCGCCATGGTGGGCAATGTTCCATAATGATCCATTTTATCTATATCGGTTTTTATATAGCCATTATTAAAAAGAAAATAAGCCACTACGCTAATACCATTATTGAGCACATGGGCTATAATATTTGTCCAAATATTTCCTGTCCATACATACATATACCCTAGCATAATACCCATCATCATACGAGGTACAAAACCCAAAAACTCGAAATGAATAGCACTGAAAATAATGCCTGTGGTAATAATAGCTACATGTTTATTTTTAAATCCTTCGTGCAATAAATTTTGTAAAGCGCCTCTAAAAAAAAGCTCTTCAACTATACCAGGTATAATGGCAACTACTATTAGGTTAAACACCAAACCTGCAATTGTAGTGGTATTCAGCATAGCTTTAGTAATTTCTCCGTTCTGATTTTCTAAATCTCTAATTATTTTATCCATTGCGCCAAAATGAATTTGCTGATTATAATAATACACAAAAGCAATAATGGGCAGGCTACATAAAGTAATGGGTAATACCAAAGCCGTACTATCAAACTTGGGCAATTTATTCATTTTTAAAAAAGCAAATCCATTTTTGTTTTTTAAAAAAGCAAATAGCAATGCACTAAGCCCAAACATACCAGCGCTGCTACACAATTGCATCCATTTAAAAGCATTAATGTGTTGCATATTTTGTGATGGGTGTTGCAAAAACTCGTTTACATTTTCAGCACCTATTGAATGGTTTAACCAAAGCTGACCAAAGCCACCAAATACTGAAAAACAAAGTACCGCTGTGCCAACAAAAATCATCAGTTGGGCAAATATGGGTTTATTATTTATTCCAAAATTCGAGTTGGGTGATGTGCTTTTATCTAATATCATGTTGTATAATTGTAAGGCATAAAATTAATGGATTAGTTTTACAGCATCATTTAATTTCAATTATAAATATATCATTATGGAAAATAAAAATTTGCCCAACATTGCTCAAAAATTTCCGTTTGCTGCCGATTTGGAAGCTGGCGTTATGTATTCGTGGTGTGCTTGTGGCTTAAGCGGTAAAGAACCTTTTTGCGATAGCGCACATAAACAGGTAGAGGGTGTGCCTATTCGCTCACATAAATTTGAAGTAAAAGAAACAGGCAAATATTATTTGTGTGGATGCAAACATACCAAAACGCCACCCTTTTGCGATGGCACACATAAAACTTTATAGTAGATTAATTGCGTTGGTCTTTGCCCCAATTTAATTTAGTACGAAGTGTTTGTAAAAAGTTTTCATCATTTAATCTAATTAAATTAATGTTGAAGTCGGCTTTTTTTACAGCCATTTGTACCGATGCATCAATGGTTTCCATTCGGCTATCTAACGTACATAAAAAGGTATTGCTTCTGCCTTCAATCTCGAATGATAAAATAGAATTGTTGGGAATTACTAACGGACGAATATTTAAGTTGTGTGGTGCTACTGGTGTTATCACAAAATTTTCGGTAGTAGGAATTAAGATAGGTCCATTGCAACTTAAATTATAAGCCGTGCTGCCCGTAGGTGTGCTTACTATTAATCCATCAGCCCAATATGAAGTTAAAAAATCGCCATTTAAATAAGTATGAATTACAATCATGGCTGATGTAGATTTTTTGTGTAGCGTAAATTCATTTAATGCATAATTGTTGCCTTCAAATAAATTGTTGTTGCTATCTAATTGTATCAAAGCTCGTTTATCAATGGTAAATGCGCCGCTCAACAAGGCATCAATAGCGGCTTCGGCATCATTTTTACCTACGCTTGCTAAAAATCCTAATCTACCAGCATTAATACCAAGGATAGGAATGTTAGAATCTTTAACAATTGAAATGGTATCTAAAATAGTTCCATCGCCTCCTAAACTTATTACATAATCAACTTTGTTTACAATATCTTCATTGGTATTATAAGTGGTGTAATTAGCCTGTGGGTTTACAAAATTTTTCAACTCGGCTAAATAAGGTTGATGCACCCATACTTCTACTTCGGTTTTTGTAGCCAAATAATCACAAAGTTGTTTTATAAATTCGGCATCGGGCTGATGAATTATTCGTCCATAAAGAGCAATTATCATGATTGTAAATTTTGAGGCAGCAAATTACAAATACTAATTGTTATCAAATGCACATTATGCTGCGATAATTTTTTGAAAAAAAACTTTAAGCGTATTCTTTTACTTCTATATTTGTATAAATCATTTTGATACTAAAAATAACAACTAAATTATATGGCAACAGCAGCAGACAACAATTCGGAAAAATTAAAAGCCCTTAAGCTTACATTAGATACGCTTGATAAAAAATATGGTAAGGGCACCATTATGAAATTGGGCGATAAAGAAATCGAACCTATGGAATTTATTCCAACGGGTTCATTAGGGTTAGATATTGCCTTGGGCATTGGCGGCTTACCTAAAGGTAGAATTATTGAAATATATGGGCCCGAATCGAGCGGTAAAACCACCTTGGCTATACATGCCATTGCCGAATGCCAAAAACGTGGCGGCATAGCAGCCATGATTGATGCCGAGCATGCATTTGATAAATTATATGCGCAGCGCTTAGGCGTTGATGTTGATAATCTTTTAATTAGCCAACCCGATAATGGTGAGCAAGCTTTAGAAATAGCCGATAGTTTAATACGCAGCGGCGCTGTAGATATTTTAGTAGTAGATTCGGTGGCGGCATTAGTACCAAAAGCCGAATTAGAAGGCGAAATGGGCGATAGCAAAATGGGTTTACAAGCCCGATTGATGAGCCAAGCTATGCGAAAACTTACAGCTACTATTAGCAAAACAGGTAGCACCTGTATTTTTATTAATCAACTTCGTGAAAAAATAGGTGTAATGTTTGGCAACCCCGAAACTACCACGGGTGGTAATGCTTTAAAATTTTATGCATCGGTGCGATTAGATATTAGACGTATGGCGCAAATAAAAGATGGCGAAGAAATAGTGGGCAACCATGTAAAAGTAAAAGTGGTAAAAAATAAAGTAGCGCCGCCTTTTCGTGTGTGCGAATTTGATATTGTGTACGGGCAAGGCATATCTAAAGTAGGCGAAATAGTTGACCTAGGTGTTGAAACAGGCATTGTACAAAAAAGCGGCAGTTGGTTTAGCTACGAAGGTGCTAAACTTGGGCAAGGCAGAGATTCTATTAAACAATTATTTACCGATAACCCCGATTTGGCTAACGAAATAGAAGCTAAAGTAAAAGCTAAAATAAGCGAAGCTGCTAAAAACTAATTTAGGATTATTGATTTGAAAAAACAACCGTTTTTTCTGCTACTTCAATCATTTATTTATGGCTTGCGCCGATGTTCGTGTTTTCACAAACATCATGGCAACATTAACTAAGGCAAAAGAAATAGTAATTGGTCAATAGCCGTTAGAGAATACAAGATTGTATTTTACCAATAACAGATAACTATTGACTAATAACCAAACAAAAATCCCGAAGCATTGCCGCTTCGGGATTTTTTTATTTATCAAACAGAAATAAATTACACTTATTTTTGAATCATAAAATTATTTCGATTTTGAAGAAAATATTTTTTGTTTTAGCCATTAGTTTTCTTTTTGCAAAACAAACACAGGCATGGGATAGAGGTTTTTATGATATCGGAACAGCCACAACTATTGGCTTTAACATGGCTATATCAGCAGCTTGTGCCAATCAAATATATGATAATCAAGTGCATCATAAATTAGTTCCAATAGTGGGGCTTACAAGCGGCTCTATTCAATTGGCAATGGGCATTGGCGATATAACTAACCCCGAATATTTAAACTATGGAATTATTGAAACAAGCTTAGCTTTATTTACAATAGGGCTAAGTGTTTGGGATTTAAAAAAGCGAAGCCATCTATTTAAATTAAATAAACAAACCGCTTGGAATATTAATTCAATGCAGGTAAACAATAGAAATGTGGGCGTTTGTTTTTTGTTGAAACATAATTTTTAAAACAATAAAATATTCAGCATGAAAAAAACAATTGTAGTGTTGCTCATCAGCATTTTTATTTTTTTGAATAAAGCAAAAGCCGAAGGGGAAGAGATAATTTATTTTTATTATGGTACGGCATTTTTAACGGGTATAAATATGGCTACAAGCATAGCCAACTTTAATATTATCAAAGAAAAAAACACTCGTTTTTATGCTTCGCAATTAACGGGCATTGCATCAGGTTCGGTTCAAATGTTAATAGGAGCAGGGTTTTTAGCAGATGCTTATTATTCGGGATATACAGATGAAATTATTTTCGGAACGGCAAATGTTAGTATTGGGTTGGTTACCATTTGGCTAAGCATTTCAAGTTTATCAAAGCGGCATAAATTATTACAATTAAATAAAAGTACGGCTTGGAATATTAATTCTGTTCCGCTTCGCAATGGTTCAATGGGTATTTGTTTTTCGTTGAAACATAATTTTTAAAACATGAAGAAATCTATTTTTTTAATTGTAATTATTACTGCATTGATTTTTAATAAAGCAAAAGCCGAAGGGGGCGATGTGATTCCATTTTATTACGCTTCATTAATTTTGTCGGGAACAAATATTGTTACATCTATTGCCGACGTAAATCAAATTTATGATATGAATACATTTGGAATTATGCATTCAAAAACATGGTCAATAGTAGGCACATCTACAGGTGCTATTCAGCTTTTGTTAGGAGCATTATTTATTGTTAATGGCAATCCAATAGGTTATATCAATGCAGGTCTTGGGGCGTTAAGTATTTGTTTGAGTATTGATAATTTACGAATAAGCAGAATGTTGAAACAAGAAAAAATATCGTGGAATATTAATTCTGTTCCGCTTCGCAATGGTTCAATGGGTATTTGTTTTTCAATAAAACAAAATTTATAATAATGAAATACGGCGTAATATGTTGCCTCTTCTTTTTTCTTACACTTAATTGCGTTGCACAAAATAATTTCAAATTGTTTTTAGTAGGCGATGCAGGCGATGATGATTTAACAGGCGAAACATTAGATAGCCTTAAAGCCAATATTAATCGAAACACCAACAGCGCATTAATTTTTTTGGGCGATAATTGTTATCGCAATTTTCCATTTCAGTTTCGTGGTTTTGATAGCAGCCGCATCACACAAAAAAGAATTATTGCGCAGCTATCCATTTTAAAAAACTATAAAGGCGCAGCCTATTTTGTACCAGGCAATCATGATTGGTGGAACACTACCAACTTTAACAAAGGCAAACAACATTTGCAAATGGAAGAATCATTTGTTGAACAAAATTTAGCCGCTAATAAATCTATCAGCAATACTAAAAATGTTTTTTTGCCCAAACACGGAAGTCCTGGTCCATCAGTAGTTGAGCTAAATGATAATAAAATTTGTGTAGTGTTTATAGATACCGATTGGTTGCTTTTAATAGATGAAAAACAAACACCAAAAACGAATCAACAACAAGCAAAAATATTTTATCAGCAATTAGATTCGGTGATGAATGTTGCAGATAGCAAGCAACAGCAAGTTGTTGTAGTGGCGCATCATCCCATCAAAGCGTATGATAATTTATTGGGTAGAAAAGTGAAACATCCAAAATTATTTAGCCGTGTAAAAATGTCGTTGATGGGTTATCCAAGTTATCAAAAAATGATTGTGCAATTACAAACTGTTTTTGAAAAACATCATCATGTGGTTTTTGCCAGCGGTCATGTGCATGCGCTGCAATATTACAACATGGGCAATGTACAATATGTGGTAAGTGGTTCGGGCAGCAAAACTTTACACGGCAACGAAACCAATCCACCATGCAATAATAATGAGTGTAGAATTTGGAAAGAAGAAGGTTTTTTCGAAATAGAATATCTACCTACCGAAAGCAAAATATGGCTGCATCATGATGCAGGAAAAAAGAAAATGGAAGTATCAAAACACATGAATTAATCCTTGGGATAAAACACCAATTTCTTGTTTGTTTTAATTGGTCAATATATGCCAACGAAAGTTCAAAGCCGCCTTTATAATTTGAACCGAATTTTAAATTAGAAGTGTTCGTCATAATAAAAAGGAAGCTATAAAAAAAGCCCCGATAAAACTTTATCAGGGCTTTTTTATATAGAATATTTTTTAATGAAATTGTTACACTGCAAAACTTTCACCACAGCCACAACTTCGGCTGGCATTGGGATTGATGAACTGAAATCCTTTGCCATTCAATCCATCACTGTAATCTAATTCAGTGTCCATCAAGTACAAAAGGCTTTTCATATCGGTTACTAATTTAACGCCTTTGTCTTCAAAAGTTTGGTCTTTGGGTTGGGTTTCGTTATCAAAATCCATTTTGTAAGAAAGACCTGAACAGCCGCCACCAACTACTGAAACTCTTAAAAAATAAGAATTATCCAAGTTGGCTTCCTGCTTCAATTCAACCACGTGTTGCTTTGCTTTATCTGAAATGAAAATCATTTTTAGTTCTTTTTAATTCTTCTACAAAATTAGTGATTATCGGCAATTGGCGCTAAACCATTTTTGCTTCTGTAATCATTAATTGCTGATTTGATGGCATCTTCAGCCAACACCGAACAGTGAATTTTAACTGGCGGCAAAGCCAATTCTTCCACAATATCCATGTTGTCAATATTCATTGCCTCATCAATTGATTTGCCTTTTAACCATTCTGTGGCTAATGATGAAGATGCAATTGCAGAGCCACATCCAAAGGTTTTGAATTTAGCATCTATAATCATTTGTGTGGTTGGGTCAACTTCAATTTGCAAACGCATTACATCACCGCATTCAGGTGCGCCAACCAATCCAGTACCAACTGTGTTGCTATTTTTATCCAGCGTTCCTACATTTTGTGGATTGCTGTAGTGGTCTAAAACTTTTTCTGAATATGCCATATCAATTTATGATTTGTTGATTTTCGATTTAATGATTTTGTTTTACTTATAACTAATAACTTAAAACTAATAACTTTTTTAGTGGTGCGCCCATTCAATTTTGTCTAAATCAATTCCTTCTTTAAACATTTCCCAAAGTGGACTTAATTCTCTTAATTTTAAAACAGTTTCTGAAATTGCTTTTATAGTGTAATCAATTTGGTCTTCTGTTGTGAATCTGCCTAAACCAAAACGCAAACTTGAATGTGCTAAATCATCACCCAATCCTAATGCTTTCAAAACATACGATGGCTCTAAAGATGCTGATGTACAAGCACTTCCAGAGGATAATGCAATATTTTTGTTGAAGCCCATCATCAATCCTTCGCCTTCAACATATTTGAATGAAATGTTAGAAACATGAGGCAAACGATGCTCTCTACTTCCGTTCACATACGACTCTTCCAATTGTGTTAAACCTGCTTCAAGCTTATCTCTCATCACCGAAATTCGAGCATTATCGCTTTCCATATCTGTCATGCAAATTTCACAAGCCTTGCCAAAACCCACTATTGATGGTACATTCAGCGTTCCGCTTCGCATTCCACGTTCATGTCCGCCGCCATCCATCTGTGCTGTAACTTTCACTCTCGGATTTTTTCTGCGAACATATAAAGCACCAACGCCTTTTGGACCGTACATTTTATGTGCTGAAAAAGCCATTAAATCAATACCATCTTTTATCACATCAACAGGAATTTTTCCAACTGCTTGTGTTGCATCTGTAAAAAATAAAGTTCCTTTTTTATGACAGATTTCACTGATTTTTTTTACATCCTGAATTACCCCAACTTCGTTGTTAGCGTACATTACAGCCACTAAAATTGTTTTATCAGTAATGGCATTTTCCAATTCCGTTAAATCAATTAAACCTTCGGCGTTTACTTTTAAGTAAGTGATTTCTGCACCTTGTTTTTCTAAATGATGACATGTATCTAAAACCGCTTTGTGTTCAGTAGTTACGGTAATGATGTGATTGCCTTTTTGCGCATACATTTCATACACCCCTTTTATTGCCAAATTATCAGCTTCGGTTGCGCCGCTGGTAAAAATAATTTCTTTTTCATCAGCACCAATCAACTTTGCCACTTGCTCACGAGCATAATCTACAGCTTCTTCAGCCACCCAACCAAATTGATGATTGCGGCTGGCAGCGTTGCCAAATTTTTCGATAAAATACGGAATCATTGCATCCAACACTCTTGGGTCCATGGGTGTTGTGGCGTTGTTGTCTAAATATATAGGTGCTTTTAACATGATTTTTGTCATTCTTTTTCTTGTGCAAAATTAACATACAAACTCCACAAATGTTTAGTATTCGGTAAAATAATCTTTAAGAGTTAGATGTTATGCTTACTTTTAGCTTCATAAAAATACATCTTTTGAGTGCTATAAAAAAATTAGCTGGGCAAACAGCCGTGTATGGATTAAGCAGTGTGTTGGGGCGCATGCTCAATTATATGCTCACTCCTATCCTTACCAATTTTTTTTTACCAGCCGAATACGGTATCAATACTGAAGTTTTCGCCTACATCAGTTTCTTAAATGTGGTATTCACTTATGGAATGGAAACCGCTTTTTTTCGTTTTAGCAAATCTGAAAACGATAAAGAAAAAGTGTTTGCCACTGCCAATATTTCGTTGCTCATAAGCAGTTTTATTTTTTGTGTAATATTGATGATGGTTGCGCCGTACATCAATCACAGCCTGCATTACGAGGCACACAAAGAAATTATGTGGTGCGTTTGCGGCATTTTGTTTTTCGATACATTAGTTACCATTCCATTCAACAGATTGCGATTAGAAAATCGCCCAATGCAATTTGTTTTTTTTCGACTCACTAATATTTTTATCAATTTTTCACTCACTTTATTTTTCATAAAAGCAGCACCACATCTTTCAGGATTTTTTTCTTATCGCCCTGAAATAGGCATCAGCTATGTGTTTATCGCAACGCTTAGTGCAAGTGCGATTACTTTTTTGTTGATGACAAAACACTGGGCAAGCATGAAATGGCAATTCGATTATGCACTCTGGAAAAGAATGATGCCTTATGCTTTACCTTTATTAATCGTGGGTTTGGGCGGCATGGTAAACGAAACTTTTGATAGAATTTTGTTGAATTTTCTTTTACCAAATCAAGAAACAGCAAAAGCACAAATTGGGATTTATGGCGCTTGTTATAAAATTTCGCTCATCATCACCATGTTTGTGCAAGCCTTTCGCATGGCTGGCGAACCATTTTTTTTCAGTCAATCAGAAAATAAAAATGCCAAAGAAATTTATGCACGAGTGATGCAAGTTTTTGTTGCAGTTTGTTTGCTGATTGTTTTTGGTACTATGATTTTTATTGATGAAGTAAAATATTTTGTAGGGCCGCAATATCGCAATGGCTTGCAAGTTGTGCCAATTTTGTTGTTGGCTAATGTTTGTTTGGGCATTTATTACAACCTTACGATTTGGTACAAACTCACCAATCAAACGCTGATGGGCACTTACATTACATTGGGTGGCGCAGCTATTACCTTGGTTTTAAATTTTCTGTTGATTCCGAAAATTGGTTTTATGGGTTCGGCTTGGGCAACTTTAGTTTGTTATGCTTCGATGATGATTGCTTCGTATTTGCTGGGGCAAAAATATTTTCCAGTCAATTATCCTGTGAAAAATATTTCTCTGCAAACATTGATTGTAGCTGGGTTGTATGGCATTTCAGTCGTTTTAGTAAAATCAACATTTTGCCAAATTGGAATTTTTGAAATTCATTCCGCCGCAGCAATTATTATACTTTGTGTGTTGATGATTTTCGCAATTTTCATTGCATGGCAATTGAATAAAAAGGAATTAAAAATGTAAAAAAAATTACTATATCTACACGTATAACTTCAATATTGTAAATAGTACTTTAACTATTTTTCTATATAATGGGTATCAAAACTTATCTTTGCAAAACCTTATCAGTAATAAATTGATAAGGTTTTTAATTTAATAAAATGCAATCGCAAAAAGAATTAATAGAAAAACTAAAAGCCGAAGTAGCTGAATTTAAAGCCAACTCGGCAGATGAAGCCGAAAAATTTCGTATCCGTTTTTTAGGTGCAAAAAATATACTGAAAGATATTTATGCTGAAATGAAAAATATACCTGCCGAAAACCGCAAGGATTTTGGCTTATTGGTAAATGATTTAAAAACATTGGCAGAAAACAAATTTGAAGAATTTAAAACTTTAAAAGCAGATACATCGGGCAAGGCAAAACAAAAACCCGATTTAAGTTTGCCCGTAGATTCAAGTATTGGCAGCCGCCACCCTATATCGTTAGTACAAAATTCGATTATCGAAATATTTGGTGAAATAGGTTTTGATGTAGCCGAGGCTCGTGAAATAGAAGATGATTGGCATAATTTCTCGGCATTAAATCTGCCACAAAATCATCCTGCCCGTGATATGCAAGATACATTTTTTGTAAATCAAAATCCCGATTGGATGTTGCGTACACATACCAGCAGCGTACAAGTACGATTGATGGAAAATGCCAAGCCGCCATTTCGTAGTATTATGCCAGGCAGAGTGTATCGCAACGAAACTATTTCGGCAAGGGCACATTGTTATTTTCATCAGGTTGAAGGATTGTATATTGCCGAAAAAGTTTCGTTTGTTGATTTAAAACAAACGCTTTATTATTTTGTAAAAAGATTTTTTGGTGATAAAGTTGAAGTACGTTTTCGCCCAAGTTATTTTCCATTTACCGAGCCATCAGCCGAAATGGATATTAGTTGCCAGCTTTGTGGTGGCAGCGGTTGTAGCGTATGTAAGCAAAGTGGATGGGTAGAGATTTTAGGTTGTGGCATGGTACATCCAAATGTATTAACCAATTGTGGTATTGATGCCGAAAAATATTCGGGCTTTGCCTTCGGAATGGGTATAGAAAGATTAACTATGCTAAAATATCAAATCAATGATTTGCGATTGTTTAGCGAAAATGATATTCGATTTTTAAAACAATTTAGTGGCGCATAAATAAAAAGTGGCAACCAAAATACCAACCATATTTTTTGAGCCCGAATACAACTTCGGCATAATTGCCATAACAGCAACTACGCCCGATTTTGCAATATGTATTGAATTGGATAAGCTTTTTAATTTACCTTTTATAAAGCAAGAAGCATTATCTATAACAATGAATAAAGAAGTGGTTGAGTTTGTGTGGTTTGCCATTCATTGCGATGTTCGTGAAATAGAAATTTGTTTGCTAAACAATAAATCAGATGGGAATTTTTTTTTAAAAGAAATGCGCCAAGTTGATTATTTATTAAGGTTTAGTAGCAGCGATTGGAGCAACGATAATCTTCAACAAATAATAGATAACATTAAAATAATTGATGGTGTTCAAGCCGTTGCAAAAGTAGATGTAGCAGCCATTAAGCAAAAAGAAATGCTTACTTTTGAAATGGAAGACATTGAATACAAAACGAAACGAGATTTTGAAAAAAAGAGAAAACTACAAACCAATGATGAGCCAATAAATAATATTTATTAAAATGTGTGGAATAAAAATTTATATGTAGAACAATATCCAACCGAAACATTTTAACTTTGCCCAATCGAAAAATACATTATGACACCAGCCATTTTATTATTGCAAGACGGAACAGTTTTTAAAGGTTATGCTGCCGGAAAAATTGGTACAACCACTGGCGAAATATGCTTCAATACAGGTATGACAGGCTATCAAGAAATTTTTACCGACCCAAGTTATTACAAGCAAATAGTAGTAATGACTAATATTTTTATTGGAAACTATGGTGTAAAAAAATCGGATACCGAAAGCGCTTCGATGAAAATAGCAGGCTTAGTTTGTAAAAATTGGATGCCGCAATATAGCCGCCACAGTGCAGATGGAAATGTGCAAGATTATTTTGAAAATGAAAACATGGTGGGCATACAAGGCTTAGATACACGAGCTATTGTACAACATATACGCAATGCAGGTGTAATGAATTGTATTATATCATCCGAAATAAATGATATTGACGAATTAAAAAAACGCTTAGCAGCTGAACCATCAATGGTTGGCAGAGAGTTGAGCAGTGAAGTTTCAACTAAGCAACCTTATTATTTTGGTAATGAAAAAGCTACATTAAAAGTAGCTGTGATAGATTATGGTGTAAAACAAAATATACTGAAAAGCCTTGCCGACAGAGGAATGTATTTAAAAGTTTTTCCTGCCCGAACTACTTTAGCCGAGATGAACGATTTTAATCCTAATGGATATTTTATAAGCAATGGTCCTGGCGACCCAGCCAGTATGGATTATGCCATTAACACCGTGAAAGATATTTTAGCTACCAACAAACCATTATTTGGTATTTGCTTAGGGCATCAATTGTTAAGCGAAGCTTGTGGTATTAAAACTTATAAGATGACCAATGGTCATCGTGGATTAAACCATCCTGTAAAAAATTTACAAACAGGCAAATGCGAAATTACTTCGCAAAATCATGGCTTTGCAGTGGATGAAAAAATGGCATTGAGCAATCCTAATGTAGAAGTAACGCATATCAACCTAAACGATAATACGGTGGAAGGAATTAGAGTAAAAGGTAAGCCTGCTTTTAGCGTACAATATCACCCCGAAAGCAATCCTGGCCCACACGATAGCAAATACTTATTTGATGATTTTTTGAAGATGATGAATTAAATCGTTACAAAAAAATGCAAAATAGCGTCAGTCAACTGACGGAATTTGTATTTTATGTCAACAATTATTTAGATGGGCTTGGGGAATAAAAATTATTTATTTTTGAACCAATAACCTTAATTAAACAGGAAGAATGAAAAAAACAATTTTGCTGATATCTGTATTTGTTGGCTTATTGCTAACAAACTTAAAAGCACAATCAGAAAAAGGCGACACAGCCCAAAAACAAGTATTTAGAATGGTTGAACAAATGCCAGAGTTTTATTTTGGCGAAGACTCAATGTCTCGATTTATTTCTAATAACTTAATTTATCCAATTATTGCAAAGCAAAAAGGATTACAAGGAAAGGTAATTATACAATTTGTAGTTAATTCAGATGGAACACTTTCTGATTATAAAATTTTAAGAGACATAGGCGAAGGTTGTGGGCAAGCGGTTGTGGATGTGGTACGCAAAATGCCAAAATGGAAACCAGGGAAACAAAACGGAAAATTTGTAAATGTTTACTTTGTGCTGCCTATAAGTTTTTCATTGAATTAATTAGGCATGAAAACATTTCTTTTCATAGGCATTTTCATTCTTTTTTCTTTTCAACTAAAAGCACAAACTAATTATGATTCATTAATTGTTGGGAGCTGGAAAGAAGTAGGAATAAAACAACTAAGTTCAAATATTTTTTATCCTACTGACGTTAAATATTCAACATCAACCTATACTTTTTTTGCAAACTCAATATACCAAGAATTTGGTTCTGTGACATATTTTTTTGGCGACTCTTTAAAGGAATCTTATGTTGAAAATTCAGCCAATAATGATATTTGGGCTATTAGAAATCATAAGTTGATGGTGAAAGAGTATTCACTTGGGAAAAGAATTTATTTATCAAAAGACACTTTGATACTTGAAGTAAATTATAAGAGAGAAGGGGGTAAATTTTTTGTGTACTACAAAAAAGAAAAACAACAATTGAAATTTTATACTCCATTCGACATTGTTTTAATGAATAAAGAATCGCCTAGTTATAAAGCATTTCAAAGATGGAAACAAAAAAATGATAGTATTAAAATTTTAGAAATAGAAGATGCAATTAAGCATCCGTCATTTAGAAATGATACAACATTCAACAAAAAATATTTACCATCAAGAATTCAACAAATTTCTTACAACAAAATAATTACAAGAAATTGTGTTATCGAATCATTTGGGGCAGACTCAGTCAAATATTTTTCTTATCAAGGAAGTTTTATTTCTCGTTATGAATTTATTGAGTATACTAATTCACCCAACTCTTACACTGAAAAATTTAGGCTAATTCAATTATTCAAAGACTCTAAAGTTGCTTCAAATGAAATTCATCGCTACGGATTAATAAAGAATACAAATGGCTTTGATGACTTGATTGACACTACAATTTTTATAAACGAATTTGGTGAAAAAACTTCAAACAGAATAAGTATAAATTCGGAAACAAAAAGTGATACTACGTTTTATTACATACAAAATAAAAATGGTAATAGGTATTGTCAACTTATTGATATATATAGCGATTATAAAACGAAGGGGGGTTTTATAAGTTGGCAAGTATATCAATTACATAAAAGAATTGGATTATTATATAATGGTGACAAAGAGATTGAAATGATAATGAATCAAAAAGATAAGATACTTGAAACAAGAATATTTTATAAAAATGGCATAAAACTTCCTGAGCCCGAAATAATTCACGGTGATGGAAAATATACATTTTGCAACCCCGATGGGCAAGTCTGTTGCGAATGTGAAATCAAAAACGGAAAAATAAAAAATTGCCATCCAATAAAATAATTTGAAAGCAATCTTTATTATATCAATCCTGATTCTTTTTTCTTTTCAACTAAAAGCACAAACCAATTATGATTCGTTGATCGTTGGGAGCTGGAAAAGAATAGGGTATAGTTCTTCAACAAAAAAGAACGTTATATTTTCTACAGATGAAATTGGAAAAACCAAATCCTTTTTTAGTAATCATATTTTACAGGAAGTTAACCGAAATTCACTGCCTTATAAATCAGATTCTATTTTTAAATATTATATTATTTTTTCCTTGGGCTTTAATTCAAATGCTGAATGGAAAATAAAAAATAAAACTCTTTATATTAATAATTTTTATGAAGGAGAAATAATAAAAATTACCAAGGATACTTGTCTTTTATATAATTCACATGAAGGAGGCATATATGAAAAATATCTAAGAGTCCCTTCGCTTAAATTCTATCAAGAATTTGAAATTGACCAACTTAATCAAAAAGAAGAAACTTTTTTGAAACACAAAGCTTGGCTTAAAACACAACGTATTTCATTTTCAGATACCGAGTATGTTGAAATCAATAAGGCGAAAAGAATATCCTCAATTGTTTATGGTAAAGGAATTAAATATCCAAATTGGTTTAATAAAGAAGAATATGATTCTGTAAAACTTTATTATTATAGAGATGGTGTTTTGACGAAATTTGAACATCAAACACTTTATGAAGGAACAAACATTTGTTATACAAGACATAGCTTTAAAGATAAGTCATTTTGGAATGCAACTTCAGATCAAAATGAGTATCGAAATGACAGAGAGGAGTTACTTATAGGTGATAAATGGTTAACCGTATATGAAGAAAAAAAATCAAGTAATTCTGATTTTAGTAAACCATTAATAGTTTACAATACAGTGAAATACTACAATGAGTTTGGTGTGATTTCTCAAAGTTCCATTTATAAAACCATTAATG
Organism: Bacteroidota bacterium; assembly: GCA_046051225.1. Taxonomy (GTDB): domain Bacteria; phylum Bacteroidota; class Bacteroidia; order Chitinophagales; family CAIODY01; genus CAIODY01. Next base: position 262,815 of record JBJOOR010000003.1, read on the forward strand.
ATACTATTTATAGAGCCAAAAGAAAAAATTATACTTCGTTTGAAGTCAGAGAAAAGAACAAAACACTTTCAGATACTATATTTGAATATGCAACTAGTAGTACAGGTAAAAGATTTCATTCAATGTCATATATTAAAGAAAACTTTATTTATGAAAAATCAAAAGAAAGATATTCCACAACTTCCTTAAAATATACACCTGATGGAGATGTAGAATTAAAAATAATTTTCGACAGAAAAGGCAAGGTAATACAAGTAGTGATTTATTATAAAAATGGAGTAAAATTGCAGAAACCAGAAATAATTCGTGGCGATGGAAAATATACTTACTGCAACCCTGACGGGCAACTTTGTTGCGAATGTGAAATCAAAAACGGAAAAATAAAAAATTGCCATCCGATAAAATAATTTGGAATTACTTTTACAATTCAATTTTTATAAATGAATCTTTCTTCTACCATACTCAATTACATCAACGGCGAATTAGTAAAACCACAAAATGATAAGTGGTTAGATAATTATAATCCTGCCACAGGAAAAGTGTATTCGCAAATTCCAGATTCGGATGAAGCAGATGTGGATGCGGCTGTAACTGCCGCCAATGCTGCATTTCCAGCATGGAGCAATTTGAGCAGAGCCGAGCGCAGCAAAATTTTATTTCGCATTGCTGATTTGATTGACGAAAATAAAACAGCATTAGCCGAAGCCGAAAGTACGGATAATGGCAAGCCTGTTTGGTTAGCTACAAGAGTTGATATTCCAAGAGCTTCAGATAATTTCAGATTTTATGCCAACGTCATTTTAAATTTTCAAGATGAAAGTTTTCCGATGGATGGCAAACACTTCAATTACACTGTTCATCAGCCTTTGGGTGTTGTCGGTTGTATTTCACCATGGAATTTACCTTTGTATTTATTTACCTGGAAGATAGCACCAGCCTTGGTTACAGGCAATTGTGTGGTGGCAAAACCTAGTGAAGTTACACCGATGACTGCTTTCTTGTTATCGCAAATTTGTATGGAAGCTGGTTTGCCAAAGGGCGTTTTGAATATCGTTCATGGGCTTGGTCATTCAGCAGGGATGAACATCGTGAAGCATAAAAATGTAAAAGCGATTTCTTTCACTGGCGGCACCAAAACAGGCGCTGTGATTGCTACCGAAGTGGCACCAAAGTTTAAAAAAGTGAGTTTGGAATTAGGCGGAAAAAATCCAAACATCATTTTTGCTGATTGTGATTTTGAAAAAATGTTGAAGACCACTTTGCGTTCTTCCTTCGAAAATCAAGGACAAATTTGTTTGTGTGGCAGCAGAATTTTGGTTGAAAAATCTATCTATGAAAAATTCAAAACTCGATTTGTAGAAGAAGTAAAAAAACTAAAAGTTGGCAATCCAAAAAAAGAGGATTCACGATTAGGCGCAATTGTTTCCAAACCACATTTTGAAAAAATATTGAGTTGCATTGAATTAGCAAAACAAGAAGGCGGCAAAGTTTTATGTGGCGGAAATGCGATAAAAATGGATGGCGAATTATCGGATGGCTGGTTCATAGAACCCACTGTTATTGAGGGGTTAACGCAATATTGCAAAACTAATCAAGAAGAAATTTTCGGACCTGTTGTAACCATTCAACCTTTTGAAACCGAAGACGAAGCCTTGCAATTTGCCAACGCAACGGAGTATGGTTTAGCAGCAACCATCTGGACAGAAAATATTTCAAAAGCACATCGCATAGCAGCAAAAGTAGAAAGTGGAATTATTTGGGTGAATTGTTGGTTAGTTCGTGATTTACGAACACCATTCGGTGGCATGAAACAAAGCGGCGTTGGCAGAGAAGGTGGTATGCATGCTTTGGAATTTTTTATGGAAGTGAAAAATATTTGTGTAGCAATTTGATAGAACACAGATAATGCTGATGAAAAATATTTTCACGGATTTTATGTGTTTCTAACGCAATTAACTTCCACCCACTTTTTTCAATTGCAAAACTTCCATTGGTTTTAAGATACGGTGTTTGCCACGGGGCAAATCTTTTTTAGTTAGCCCAGCATACATCACACGGTCAAGCTTTTCAACGGTATAACCCAAGTGTTCAAATAATCGGCGAACGATACGATTTTTACCAATATGAATTTCAACACCTACTTGCATTGGGTCGGCAGGGTCGGGGTAGCCAATATCATTTACTTTAGCCACACCATCTTCTAATGTTACACCCATTTTTAATTCATTAAAATGTGCATCGGTTAATGGTTTATTTAATGATACATGATATATTTTACGAACCTCGAATGATGGATGTGAAAGCGTTTGAGCCAACAAACCATCATTGGTAAGCAATAATAATCCTGTGGTATTTCTATCTAATCTGCCTACCGGATATATTCTTTCGTCAGTAGTTTTTTCAACTAAATGCATCACCGTTTTTCTGCCTTTATCATCGCTGGCTGTGGTTATAAAATCTTTGGGTTTGTTTAATAAAATATAAATAAAATTACGTGATGGAACAATTTTTTTGCCTTTGTATTTTACCACATCGGTAGGCGCTACACGGTAGCCCATTTCTTTTACCACAATATTATTTACCGTTACTTCACCTTTTTGAATTATCATATCAGCCTTGCGCCTGGCGGCAATACCTGCATGAGCCAAGTATCTGTTTAAGCGCATATTTTCATTTGGTGCTTCTTCTTTTTTGGGTTCAAATTCTACTGCTGATTTTTTATTCAGTATAATTTTCTTTGCACCTTTTACTTCTCTTTCGGGTCTTGCTTCTTTTATTAATGGCCCACGTTGGCGTTTTTCGTAAAATTTTGGTTCGGGCGATGTAAGCAAAATACCTTCTTCTTTTATAAATCCTTTTTTATCAAACGAGGCTTTGCTTCTACGGGGTTTGGTATTACCATCAAAACTGTTGGGCGGTTTATCTGTTTTTTTAAACGAGCCTCTTTTTTTGTTTTTATCAAATGATGATGCGCCGCTGCGTTTATCGGCATTTTTATCTGATGATGAAAATCTTTTTTTGGTGTTGTCATCTTTTTTAAATAATGATGCACTGCGCTTGGCTTTATCATCATAGCTGCCCTCTTTGGGCTTATCATATTTTTTATCCGATGCCGAATATTTTTTCTTTGGCTCTTCGTCTTTTTTAAACGAAGGCTTTTTTTTCTTTTCGTCAAATTTAGTACTATTGCGCTGTGTAGCACCTTTTCTGTTTTCGGTAAATGATTTTTCTTGCTTTTTCATCAATGGCGAAGATAGAATAATAAAACCAAAAATAAGGTAGCTTATTCAATTTCAAAAAATACCAATTATCTTTATTGATATTAAACTTTAACGCAATAAAAAAATCCCGAAGCGGCAATGCTTCGGGATTTTTGTTTGGTCATTAGTCAATAGTTATCTGTTATTGGTAAAATACAATCTTGTATTCACTAATGGCTATTGACCAATTACTATTTCTTTTGCCTTAGTTAATGTTGCCATGATGTTTGTGAAAACACGAACATCGGCGCAGCGCTGGCTTACTGCTTTGTATAGGTTTCGGTAATTTGTACAGAAGAGGATGTATAAATGCCAAATAGGTTTGTATAATAAGTAGTAGCATTACCAGTAACATTATCTTGATAAGTAATGGTGATTGTATTGCCATTAACCACACAATTACCAGCACTAATATCGTGTGGAACAGAATTAACATTTACACTAGTAGTGTTAATTGTAAAAGGACTTGTATAGATGGTACTTGATGATACGGTGCTTGTTCCCCAACCACCAAAATTGTCAAAATTTAAAATGTCGGCTGATGAACCTTGCGAAAGATGGCAAGTGAAAGATGGAAGTGTATATTTTGTGCCAAAACGACTGCCTACTGCTGTAACACTATAAGTACCAACCAAACTTTGGGCATAAGTACCAACAACCACTTGCTTAGTTATGGTGTTGCTACCTGCACTGTTGCTTACCGATAAGGTTACATTAAATGTACCACTTGTACCAAAAAGTATGTGCCACCGATTTGGCTGTACCAGGTATGCCGCCATCGCCAAAATCCCAAGCCCAAGTGGTAGGGTTGTTGGTAGAGTTATCAGTAAATTGAACTGATTTTCCAACGGTAACTGCTGTAGGCGAATAAGTATAACTTGCTACGGGTGCTACTACAACAGGTGTAGTATCTTTTTTCTTACAGCTATTTATCCCAAGGGCAAATATTGCTGTTGCTAAAATTAAAATTACTTTTTTCATTTTTATTGATTTGTTATTTGATTTAAAAATTGTTTGTTGTTTTGGTAGAGACGGGCAATTGCCCGTCTTGCTAATTGAGACGCACAATTGTGCGTCTCTACAGCCCTACACTAATTGTTATCACATTGCTCCAATTGCCCACTTGTTCGTTGTGCATGTGATAAATGGCTTTGTAGTGCCATGTTTGTGCTACGGGTTGAAACTGCATGTGGTCAATAAATTTGGTGGCAGTCGAAAAGCCAATAAATACAAAATTGCCATCGCCATGGTCGGCCCACACCTCAAAGCCCTGTGTGCCAGCTTTAGCGGCACTTACTACTGCTTTACCGCTCACAATTTCTACCTTTAAATCGGGGCGAAGGGCATTTTCATCAATATGATGGTCGGCTCCTTCAATGCCCATATTTTGCCCATCGGCTATCACATAAGCTGGGTTGGCTTTTATAATGTTTACAATAGCTATCATTCTATCAAAAATGCCTGGCGCAGGTATTACAGCCGGCACAGGCGTAGTAGCCACATAGGCTGGCAAGCCGCCCAATGTGCCCGATGGTATGCCATTCATCAAGCTATCAATATATTGGGTTACACTAAGGTCGTATTGCTGGGTGGCTTCATCGGCATGAAAGCAATACTCTAAATACGCTGCCGAATCTATCATATCCTGTTTTTGCGCCACTGTAATACCATATTTAGCCACATAACTGGGTAAATTGGCTGCAAATAATACTAATTTTTGCAATTTGCCTGCTTTGCTTCGTGGAAGGAAATACTCTTTTGACATAAATTTAATTGATTTTATTGTTTAGAAAATTGATGTTTTAGCTAACTAATTGATTACCAACCATTGGAAGAACCTTACGGACGAGTAGAAATGTTCTTCGGATGAATGGAAGAACCTTACGGACGACCCGAAGGACATTACGGACGGACGGAAATGTTCTTCGGATGAACGGAAGAACCTTACGGCTGAACCGTAGAACATATTTTTCCATCCGTAGAACATTACCAACGAGCCGAAGGAAATATTTTTTCGAAAAAAATTTTTGCCGATAAATAAAATGGAGAAAACGAAGCCTAAAAAAATAGAACCAACAAAAACGTTATCTTGTTGAGTTAAAAAATTTATTGCGAATTGCGAATTGCGAATTGCGAATTGCGAATTGCGAATTGCGAATTGCGAATTGCGAATTGCGAATTTGCTGAATGATGAAGGGTGTAATGTGAAGTAAAAATCATGGGGTAGTATGAACAACAAATTTGAATACTATTTTTTATAATTCAAAATTTATTTTTTTGAATAAAAAAATCCCGAAACATGGCTGTTTCGGGATTTTTGTTTAGTCAATAGTTATTTGTCATTGGTAAAATACAATCTTGTATTCACTAATGACTATTGTCAAATGACCAACGACTATTTCTTATATCGTACCATTAAATCATTTGCCACTTTTACCAAAACAGTAGTTTCGGCATCGCCAATATTGCCCTTTGCCAAAGCTGTTAATATATCGCTATGGTTTGCTTTTAAAGCGCTTAAATAATCTTCTTCAAATTCTTTAATTTTATTTACTGGCACACCCTGCAATAAACCATTTGTACCCAAATAAATAATAGCCACCTGTTCTTGAACCGAAAACGGACTGAATTGTTTTTGTTTCAAAATTTCAACGTTACGTGCACCTTTATCTAATACTGCTTTTGTAGCAGCATCTAAATCAGACCCAAATTTTGAAAACGCTTCCAATTCACGATATTGAGCTTGGTCAAGTTTTAAAGTACCAGCCACTTTTTTCATCGATTTAATCTGTGCCGAACCACCCACACGACTAACCGAGATACCCACGTTAATAGCTGGGCGAATACCGCTGTTGAATAAGTTTGATTCTAAGAAAATCTGACCATCAGTAATAGAAATTACGTTAGTCGGGATATATGCCGATACGTCGCCAGCTTGTGTTTCAATGATTGGCAACGCAGTTAATGAACCACCACCTTTTACCAAATGCTTAATAGAAGCAGGTAAATCATTCATGTTTTGAGCAATGTCATCACGAGCGATAACTTTTGCAGCACGTTCTAACAAACGGCTATGTAAATAGAATACATCACCAGGATAAGCTTCACGTCCTGGAGGTCTTCTTAATAATAATGATACTTCACGATAAGCCACCGCTTGTTTTGATAAATCATCATACACAATTAAGGCAGGTTTACCGCAATCACGAAAAAATTCGCCAATAGCCGCACCAGCAAATGGCGCATAAAATTGAAGCGGAGCAGGCTCGGAAGCCGAAGCCGCCACCACAACAGTATAAGCCATAGCACCTTTTTCTTCTAATGTTTTTACCACTTGCGCTACTGTAGATGCTTTTTGACCACATGCTACATAAATACAAAATACAGGTTCGCCTTTATCAAAAAATTCTTTTTGATTAATAATCGTATCAATAGCAATAGTTGTTTTACCTGTTTGGCGGTCGCCAATAATCAATTCACGTTGCCCACGTCCAATAGGAATCATGGCATCAATAGCTTTAATACCTGTTTGCAATGGTTCTTTAACTGGCTGACGATAAATAACACCAGGCGCTTTACGTTCCAAAGGCATTTCATAAGTATCGCCCACTATCGGTCCTTTGCCATCAATTGGCAATCCTAATGCATTAACCACACGACCCACAACACCATTACCCACTTTAATAGAAGCAATCTTCCCCGTTCTGCGAACTGTAGCACCCTCTTTAATGCTAGCCGCCGATCCCATCAATACCACACCCACATTATCTTCTTCAAGGTTTAATGCAATGGCTTGTACACCATTTTCAAATTCAACTAATTCGCCATATTGCACATTGTTCAATCCAAATACACGGGCTATACCATCGCCCACCATCAATACGGTTCCTACTTCTTCTAATTGCGCCGAAGTATTAAAATTGCTTAATTGTTGGCGTAGTATCGCCGAAATTTCTTCAGGTTTAATTGCGTTGCTCATATAATTCAAAAATTTTTTGAGGTGCAAAAGTAAGCAACCAAAAGCATATATAAAAGGAAACAAATAATATTTATCTTTGTTAAACATTTAAATAAATCAATTTCACATGAAACCAAAATTATCCTTGTTTTTTGTCCTTGTTTGTGCTGTATTTTTTTTCGCTTTTAAATCTTTTAAAACTGAAAATGTATCGCCTAAATCTGTTTATGATTTTACGATGAAAGATATAGATGGCAATCCTGTATCATTAAGTAAATATAAAGGCAGCGTAATCGTATTTATCAATGTAGCAAGCCAATGTGGCTACACCCCTCAATATGAAACTATCGAAAAGTTTTATGAAAGATATAAAACAAAAGGGGTTGTAGTATTAGGCTTTCCAGCTAATAATTTTATGGGACAAGAACCTGGCACCGATGCCGAAATAAAAACATTTTGTACATCAAAATACAATGTTACTTTTCCCATGTTTTCCAAAATTTCGGTAAAAGGCGACGACATGAATCCGCTATATCAATTTCTTACCAAAAAAGAATTAAATGGTGTTACCGATAACAGCGTTAAATGGAATTTTCATAAAATCATTGTAGATAAAACAGGCAAGGTGGTAACCGAATATGGGTCGAAAACAAAAGTAACCGATGATGGGTTTTTAAAAGCCATAGATGCTTTGTTAAAATAAATTTGTCGTTAAAAAAGCCCACAAAAAAATTTTGTGGGCTTTTTTAATTTTACGCTTTCTGTGTTTCGGTTATTTCAAATTATCATCCACTTGTTGCTTCCGCCTATCAACACCCCAATTCATAAAGCATCCCACAAAAACAAAGCGGCTAGCTGTAAGCCCTATTGCTTCTCTGTTTTGTCCGTTGGTTGAATATCTATAACCAAAAACCTGTTGATTGCCCAACGCATTTGAAACACCCAACACCAACACCGTAAAAGCTTTACCAATATGTGTTAAATAATTAGCATTAACGCCTAATGCATTATAGGCTTGCGTTCTATCGCTCATAAAATTGCTAATAGGTTGGTTTGGATTAAAATAAGGACGACCACTTGCCCAATTATAAGTAATACCATAACCCAACATCAGCTTCGGAAAAAACTGTTTGAAAACTAAATTTAAAGTATGGGTAGCAGCAAAATCTGGTTGTACCATATCGGGGTAATAACTAAATTTTCTTTTGGTATCCAACAATGAATAACTTATCCAATAATCACAATTTTTAATTGTTTTTTTATCTCGAAGAAAAAACTCAACGCCTTTAGCATAGCCTTTTCCACCGTTATTAATATTGTTTACATCAAAGTTTTGAGCATAGGTGCCATTGGTGGTTTGTATCAGTGTAATGCTACTAAGCGGCGTTAAAATCAACGATTTATAATCTTTATAAAATGCTTCAACACGTAAAGTTTTATCGTTGTGAATGCGTTGATAATTCAACACAAAGTGTGTAGCTTTTTCAAAATCTAAATCATGCTTTAGCAATAAATATCGGCGGTCAGATTTTTCATAAAAATCGCCATAAGCAAAACTTAATTGCGAATTTCTTCCCAATCTATAAGCCACCGAAAGCCTTGGTGCAATATTAGATTTGTTGATGATAGAACTATATTCAAATCTTGCTCCTGGTTTTATTACTAATTTATTGTTGAAATAATATTCCATTTCGGCAAATGTTGAAACAAAATTATCGGCGTATTCATACGTCTTTACTGTTTTGCTTTGCTCAAAATTGTATTGGTATTCGCCACCCATTCTAAATGCCGACAAAGCCCCAGTATATCTTGTAAACACTACTCTGCCTTGCGATAGCGAATTATTATTATCAATCGTTCCTAAATAATAAGTGGTATCATTTTTTAATCCGCCAAATTTTATTTTATCATTATTGTTGCTAAAAGATGCACCAGCATTGATGTTCCAGTTAGCATTCAACATGCCATTGTAAGTTAAATTGGTATAAACCGATTTACTATTTAAATCGAATGCTGTTTTTAAATGGTTCACATCGTTAATATCGGGGCGTTGCAAGCCCAATACATTATTATTAGCATAAGCATAAAATTTAAGAAAGCCGCTTTTTTTCATTCGTTTTCTAAAATTCACTTCTACATTACCATTCTCGGGCATTTTTGTAAAATGAATGTTTTGCGGCACCAATGCATAATAAGGTTGTAAATTAAAATAGCCCACACTTACGCCTGCGCTCATTTTTTGTTTTTCCCATAAATGATTTACGCCACCGCCAATGCCTACCGAAGATAAACTAAGGCTTGTTTCAGATTGCTCCGCCAAATCTTTTGTATCTAATATTAAAGCCGATGATAAACCCTGCCCATACAAAGCGCTATAACCACCACTACTAAACGATGTGCCTTTAAATAAAAACGGATTAAATTTTCCACGTTGCGAAATATCGGGCACTGAAGTATTGTAAGGATTACGAACCAACATACCGTCAATAAAAGTTTGTGTCTCTCTGCCTTCGCCACCTCTTACAAACAGGCCTTCTTGATTGCCAATTTGTTGTGCGCCAGGCATTGTTTTTAAAGCACCTGTTACATCGCCCTGGCTACCTGCGGTGGTTACAATATCCAACGGTGTGAAAATGGTGGCTCGTTTTTTATCGCTGGCATCAAAGCTACCAGCAGTAATAGTTACAGCTTTTAATTCGTTAAATTTTTCTTTTAAAATAATAGATAAATTAATGGCGGCACCATTACAATTTATTTTTTGTTCATGGTTATTAAAGCCTACATAAGTTACCATTAATGTTTGTTCGCCTTTTTCTGATGTTTCAAAATTAAAAATGCCATCGGCATTTGTGGTTGCACCATCATAACTGTCTTTTACTGATACACTAACGCCCACCAAAGCTATTTTGCCATCTGTAATTTTACCAGATAATTTAGTTTGGGCGAATGAAAGTGAGGAAATAAAAATAGGAAGCAGAAGCAAAATTTTTTTCATCAATATAAATTTTGGGCAAATATAGTTCGGCTTACATTGAGATAAAAAACTTTTTTAGGTGGCTTGTAGTTTTGTGATGGTGAATGTAGGCTGGGGGAAACAAAACAGGCTACCTAGTGGGTAGCCCATTTAATATTAAAAGCGATGCAATAAATTTATTTTTCTAATGTCATTTTAAAACCAACGCCATGAATATTTACAATTTGCAATGCTGCATCTTCTTTTAAATATTTGCGTAAGCGGCTAATAAACACATCCATGCTTCTACCAATAAAATAATCATCATCGCCCCAAACACGTTTTAAAATATCTTCCCGTGAAACTACTTCGCCTAAATAATGACAAAATATTTGTAAAATATCTGCTTCTTTAGCGGTAAGATTCAACATGGCTTTATTAGCATATTGCAGTGTTAAATTTTTGTGGTCGAATTTATATTTACCAATCACATAGCTTTCTTTCATTTCGGTTAATTCTGTTTCGGGCTTGGTACGTTTTATCATATTTGCGACACGAAGTTTAAATTCTTCGGTATTAAACGGCTTGGTTATATAATCATCGCCGCCAGCTTTTAATCCCTTTATCACATCTTCTTTCATGCTTTTGGCGGTAAGAAAAATGATGGGCACTTTGTTGTCGCTTTTTCTAATATCCTCTGCCAAAGTAAAACCATCTTTACGTGGCATCATTACATCTAATACACATAAATCAAAATTGCCATTTACAAACGATTTAAGGGCGGCGTTGCCATCTTTTGCCCACTCTACTTTGTAGCCTTCTGTTTGTAAAACATCTTTAATCACAAAGCCCAAATTTTGATCATCTTCGGCTAATAAAATTTTGTTTTTCATGTTTATGGTTTTTAATATTTCTTAATTATTTAAATAGCTTTTTATTGTCTTCTTCATTAATAGGCAACCACACAAAAATAGTTGTTCCTTTTTTCGGTTCGCTTTTTAATCTTACATTTCCTTTATGCGCCGCAGCCATTATTTTTACATAGTTTAATCCCAGCCCAAAACCTTTCACATCGTGCACATTGCCTGTGGGTACTCTATAAAATTTATCAAAAATATATTGTTGCGATTCTAACGGAATTCCAATTCCATTATCCTGTACAGCAATCTCAATGCCCTTTTTTATATTTTGAGTTGTAATGGTAATAACGGGATCATCCTCACAATATTTTATTGCATTATCTAACAAGTTGTAAATAATATTTTGAATATGCAGTTTATCAATTTTTGCAATGCTATCTGTGGCATTTAATTGTAAATTTACTTTTCCATTTTTATTATAAATGGTAAGCTTTAAATTTTCAACAGCTTGTTTTATTATCAAATGAATATCGTGTGGTTCAAGCGCTAATTTTATTTTTTCCTTATCCAATTTTGCCATTTGCAAAACCCGTTCTACTTGATTTTTTAATCTGTTAGCTTCGTCTTGAATAATGGTTACATAGCTCATCAATCGTTCTGGATTATTTACTATTGATGGTTGTAATAAAACATCGGTTGAAATAGAAATGGTTGACAGCGGTGTTTTAAATTCATGCGTCATGTTGTTGATAAAATCAGTTTGTATTTCACTCAACCTGCGTTGTTTTAAAATTACAAAAATGGCGTAGGTAAAAAATAATACTACCAAAATCAATACAATGGTACTAAATGTCCAAAAGCCCATTTGCTGAAACATGAAAGTTTTTTTGGTTGGAAAATGTACCAAAAAATAATATTCATCTTTATTTAGCCTCGGAAAAATATTGTTGATTTGTTTTTTGGGCGATGTAATATTTTGTTGAAAGGCTGCTTTTATTTCATCAAAATTTACATAGTTACCATACAATACATTGTTGGTATTACAATCATAAATGCCATATTCAAAATCCATATCTAAATGATGCATTTCAAACTGGCGCTTTAATAATGATTCTAAAATATTGGGATATATTTTTTCGTTAACTGTTACCACAAACATATTGTCGGGCAACTGTTTAATTGGTTCAACTATTTGTGTGGTATCATTTCCAAATTGCGTTACTTGATTTACAACTTTCATCAACGCCATTTGAACGCTTGAATTAAATTCACGTTCTTTTAAGTCCAAAGCATTTTTTATCCAATATATTTGAATGGATAATAATCCAACCACCACAATGGTTCCAAATAAAACTACTAATCTAATGTTGCGACTTTTCATGAGTTGCTAAGTTAGGTGTAGAAACTAATACCAATAAATTTATTTTTTTGAATGCGTTGTTAAATTTTACTTTTGATGAATAATTATGGCTAAAACATATACACTCTTTTTGGGATTCATTTTATACTTTATTTTAATTGCACTATCCATTGTGTTTTTTAAAGAGCGTACAGTAATGTTTGATACATCATTTCAGTTGTTTCAAATTTTGCGAAATAATGATTTTGCTATTCAGGTAAATCGCTTTGGCTCGGCTATTACACAGGCTTTTCCGTTATATGCTTCTCGATTGAATTTGTCTTTAGAAAATATTGCCATCATTTATTCGATGGGTTATAATGTGTTTTATTTTGCCTCGTTTCTTATTGTATTATTGGTTTTTAAAAATGCAAAAATGGCTTGGGTAAATTTATTGTTTACCATTGGTATTACCACTCATACTTTTTATTGGATACAATGCGAATTGGTACAAGGCGTAATTTTTACCATCATTTATTTAGCCTACATCGAGTATGTTTTACAACAGCAAAAAATAAATTATTGGTTCTATATTTTATCGCCTTTATTTTTAATTACCATAGTTTTTTTTCATCCACTTTTACCTTTTGTTTTATTGTTTGGGATTGCCTTTTTATTTCTTCAATATCGCGTTCAATTCAAGCTATTGTTTGTTGTAATAATTGCGTTTGTAGTACTATATTTTATTAAATCTATATTTTTAAAAACCGACTACGATTCAAGCGCCATGGGTGGTTTAAATAATTTTAAATGGTTGTTTCCAAATTATTTTACCATACAAGCCAACAAAAATTTTATTCATTATTGCTTACACGATTATTATTTTATTCCCTTAATTTTTTCAGTTGTTGTGGCATTTTATTTTTACAAAAAATCGTTTTTAAAATTGATTTTATTCGGTTCGTTTTTCTTTGGTTATTTGTTAATTGTAAATGTAAGCCATCAAGGCGGCGGCGATCAATTTTATTTAGAAAGTCAATATTTAATGTTGATGATTTTTTTAAGTATGCCTTTGCTGTATGATGTGTTACCCAATATTTCATCGCCAATTATTACCCGAAGTTTTTTAATCGTCATTTTATTGGTTGGTGTAATTCGCATTTATAACACACACTTTCAATACACCAAAAGGTTAAATTGGTATCAAAACACTATTGCCCAAACGAACATGTTGCCAAATAAAAAAGTGGTTTTAAAACAAGCCCATGTGCCAATGAATAAAATAATTTTAAGCTGGGGAAGTGCTTATGAATTCTGGCTTCTTTCAACCATCGAACAACATAAATCTATGTCGATAATTATTGCCGAAAAGGAAGCCGAATTTGATGATTTCGTTAACAACAATTCTGTATTTATTGGTAAATGGGAACGAATTAATTATTCAGAATTCAACAATAAAAATTGTTTTATTTTTAATGATAATAGCTTTTATTCTACTTACTAATTTCCAACATTCTTATAATACTTCCTTCTGCTTTTTTGCGAATGATTTCATCTAAAATAATTTCAGGCTGTTCATATTTTAGGCACAAATAAATTTTCTCCAACGTATTTAATTTCATGTGCGGACAATCATTGCAAGCACAATTATTATTTGGTTGAAACAATTTTAAACAAAAAGGTTTCTAAAATTAGAAACCTTTTTTTATTTACTTCTTTTCTAAAGAATTATTAAATCGCTCTATACTATTGATAACGACTGTGTCTTCCTCTAAAAAATAATAGTGTCCGCTAAACTGCAACGAATCAATTAATGGAAAATACTTACTACTAATTTCATTAGTTAAAAAATTTGTGGTTTCATTTTGGTCGTTTATTTCCATCAAATTAAAATATCGAATTGGTAAATGATTTTTGTTGTTAATTCTAAAAGTTGAAAAAACTTGAAACCGCAGATTTGGGCAACATGCTAATGTTGATGAATCCTTAAATGTTTTTATTGAACTGGATAAAATTACCATAGAATCCTTCGCAAATAAAGCTTCTAAAGTATCCACAACTTTTTTGCATACAGGAATTTGTTCTTCTGTATATCCATATCCTGAATTGTAAAAACTATGATTATTCACTACTTCTTTTGTTGTAAAAAAAGCAGGAAATAAAACTCGAAAAAAAACAAAAAGCAGAATTAAAATAACACTTACAAAATTACAAACAGTAACACTCCACCAATAACTTATTTTATCTTGTTTAAATAGTTTTATAAAACTCGAAAGAAAAAGAGAGGGCAATAAAAATAATCCTCCGAAAACAAACGATGCGAAAATAAGGTCGTAAATACTTCTCCAACTTTTTAAACCACCTATTTTAATAAACATAAAACTCACAGCAACAACAATCAAAGCTATTGATGCAAAAAGTAACCACCACTGTTTTTTATTTTCTATTTTCATTTACTAATATCCAACATCCTTAAAATACTTCCTTCTGCTTTTTTGCGCATAGTTTCATCTAAAATAATTTCGGGTTGCTCATATTTTAGGCACAAATAAATTTTTTCTAAAGTATTTAATTTCATGTGTGGGCAATCATTACAAGCACAATTATTATTTGGTGGTGCAGGTATAAAAGTCTTATGTGGTGAGGTTTTCATCATTTGATGTAAAATACCTGTTTCGGTAGCTACAATAAATTCGTTACAAGAATCTGTTTCAGAAAATTTTAAAATACCAGTTGTTGAACCAATATAATCAGCTTGGTTTAAAACAGCTTCTTCACATTCGGGATGAGCTAATAATTTTGCATTTGGATGACGTTCTTTCAGTTTGATAATTTTCTCTAACGAAAAAATTTCATGCACCATACAAGCACCATTCCACAATACCATTTCTCTACCCGTTTTTTTAATCAAATAAGCGCCTAAATTTTTATCGGGTGCAAAAATAATTCCTTTGTCTTTTGGAATAGAATTGATAATTTTTTTTGCATTACTCGAAGTGCAAACAATATCCGTTAAAGCTTTTATTTCAGCCGAACAATTGATGTAACTCACTACCACATGATTTGGATATTTTGCTATAAAATTTGCAAATAAATCTGCTGGGCAACTATCTGCCAAGCTGCACCCAGCCTTTAAATCGGGTAATAAAACTTTTTTATTTGGCGAAATTATTTTTGCAGTTTCAGCCATAAAATGCACACCAGCAAACACAATAACATCAGCATTTGTTTTTGCTGCTTCTTGTGATAATTGCAAACTATCGCCTATGAAATCTGCAATGTCTTGTATGTCGGCATCTTGGTAGTAATGCGCCAACAACACTGCATTTTTTTCTTTTTTTAATTTTTTTATTTCTTCAAATAAATCTAAAGTTGGGTCAATGGCTTCATCTACAAATCCTATTTCTTTTATTTTTTCTAAATTCATGCTGCAAATATTCACAACATTTTTTGATTTACAAATAGACTATCCACGTTCTAATTTATAATTAATTATTATTAAGTTTATTATTACTTATTATTAAGGCTGTGGATTAGTTCGAAACATTTTTAATAATCGTATGATAAATCAGTTATCCAACTTTTATTTGTTTTATACACATGCATATCAACACTATAAATACACTATTTAAAGGTGTTTTAAGGTTTATAAACAATCCGTTTATAATTATTAAATGTGGATAGTTTATTTCAGTTTTTACAAACTACGTACGTTGATAAACCACTTTTAAATGTGTACAAACCAGTTATAAACAGCAATAACTTTTGGGTTACAAACAATGCTTATTTACCAACACTTCTACACACACTAATTACACATACATTTGTGTATTATGTTAGTTACTTATAGTAGCCAGCCTGAATTACTTGTTGGTAAACGTTTTCGGGCAATAAGTATCTAACAGATTTTTTAGATTTTATCATTTTTCGAATTAATGATGAACTTATATTTAATAGCGGCACATCTAAAAATTTAACACTAGGATATTTTTGTTGCAATACTTTTTCATCATCACCCAATCGTTTGTAAACATATGTAGAATAGCTGTTCATCAGCTTTTCATAGTTTTTCCATTTATTAATAGATACAATATTATCGCTTCCCATAATTAATGAAAATTCATGCTTAGGATATTTTTCAGTTAAGTATTGAAGTGTATCTATAGTATAACTTGGCTTTGGTAATTTGAATTCAATATCACAACTTTTTAGTTTTGTATTGCCTTCAATAGCTGTGTTTACCAAATCAAGTCGGTGATATTCGTTTAATAAACTTTCTTTTTCTTTTAATGGATTATGTGGCGATACAACTAACCAAATCTGCTTCAAATCAGTGTATTCAGCCAAATGATTAGCTATAATCAAATGCCCTACATGAATAGGATTAAACGAACCGAAAAAGAGACCGATTTTCAACTTTAGTTATTAGTTAGTTGTTAATTGTTAATCGTGAAGAAATTTGATTTTACAAATAACCAATAACGATTAACAGATAACATGTTTAATTCAACTGTTCTACAGGTGTACCTGCCGATGATACATCATCCATGGGTTGTATATCTTTTAGCTTTGGTAAATCACCCACCGAATTAATACCAAAGTAATCCATGAATTGTTGCGAAGTGGCATACAATGCAGGTTTGCCAAGTGCTTCACTTCTTCCTGCTGGAATTATTAATTCTTTTTCTAATAATTTTTGAATAGAATAATCAACACTTACGCCACGTATTTGTTCAATCTCTCCTTTGCTGATGGGTTGCTTGTATGCTATAATGGCTAAGGTTTCCATGGCAGCAGTAGTTAATCGTTTGACGTTTTTATCTTTCATTAAAATAGAAACCGTTTCATAATAATGTTGCTTGGTAAAAAATTGATAACCACCCGAAATTTCTTTTACTTCAATAGCAAAAGTATCAGGCGAATATTTTTCAATTAAATTATTTAGCGATTGTTGTAAGTCGGCATCAGCCACAAATAAACCAAATCGTTTGCTCAAACACTCTTGTATATCTGCTATGGTTAGTGGCGCTTCGGCTGCAAAAATTAATGCTTCTATTTGTTGTTGTATGTTTTCCATTCTATAAATGTTATTGTGTTATTTGGTACTAGGTTATTGGGTAATACATAAATTAATTGATGCCAAGCATTTACTTAATAACCCAATAACGAATAACTAAGGTTGCAAATATAATTTCTATAACAAAACAAACCCAATCTATTATTAGTAAATACTACATTTGTGGGTAAAATGTTCATTACTACTATTTATGACTCAACCCAAATATAATTCAGTTAAAGCAACGTTAGCTATTACAAAAGCTAGTTTGCAAAGTATGTTGCGTAGCCCATCGGCTGTAGTTTTTAGTTTAGCCTTTCCTATTATTTTTATTTTAGTTTTCGGGTTTATTGGTGGTCGCAGCAATTATCATTTTGATATTGCTTTAACACAAAATTGCGATACACTAAACCCTGTTTATAATTGGATGATGAACGATTCTAACACAGTGGTTCATACAGGCAGCAAAGATGATATTGATAAAGCTTTATTAAAAGGAAAGTTAGATGCTATTGTAAATATTAAAAAATCAAATGATTCATCGGTATTGTATAATGTAACTATTCAAACCTCTACTGTATCAATTCAAAACGGACAGCTTTTTAAAAGCGTTGTAAAAGAAGTGGTGAATCAAATTTCGGAAAAGGCAATGAGTAATATGCCAAGATATGCTACCATCAACACTCCGCTGCCTGTACAAGCTCGGGTTTATCAAACCATAGATTTTATTTTACCGGGGCAAATAGGGTTTTCGATGTTAAGCGCTGGTGTGTTTGGTGCTGCATTTGTTTTCTTTAGCCTTCGTCAAACATTGGTTATTAAACGATTTTTTGCAACACCTGTATCAAAAACAAGTATTGTGGTTGGCGAAATGATGAGCCGATTAATTTTTCAATTATCAGCAGCAGCCATTATTATTTTAATAGGAAAAATGTTTTTTCATTTTACATTAGTTAATGGTGTTTATACCTTTTTCGAAATGTTATTTCTCTGTGCATTTGGCTTAATTATATTTATGGGCTTTGGGTTTATTATAAGTGGTTTAGCAAAAAATGAAGCCTCTATTCCGCCATTGGCAAATATTATTACACTACCACAATTTTTATTAGCAGGTACATTTTTTTCTACCGATGTTTTTCCAAAATGGCTTCAGCCCGTTAGCAAAGCCCTACCGCTTACTTATATGAATGACGCTATGCGCAAAGTAGCCTTCGAAGGTTTAAATCTTTGGGATATAAAATTTCAATTAATGATAATGCTGATATGGGGCATTGTGGTTTATGCCGTTGCTATCAAAACATTTAAGTGGGAATAGGGTTGGTGCATTCGGGTATACCAACATCTTTGTTGTTTAGTGTCTTTGTGGCAATCTTTTTTGAACAGATTTGAATTAGAATAGAGTTTTAATATAAATTTGTGTTTGTTGAAACACTATAACCAACAAAATTTATCCGATGAAAAAAAATACCGACATCAAACTATTTGAAGAGAAAAAAGTAAGAACACTTTGGAGCGATGAAAACGAAAAATGGTATTTATCCATTGTAGATGTGATTGCTGTTTTAACCGAAAGCCCTAACCCAAGAAACTACTGGAAAGTTCTGAAACACCGACTAATAAAGGAAGGAAACGAGTCGGTTACAAATTGTAACCAACTGAAATTGCAATCTGCAGATGGAAAATTTTACCTTACCGATGTTGCCGATACCGAACAACTTTTCAGATTGATACAATCTATCCCATCACCAAAGGCAGAACCCTTTAAACTTTGGTTGGCACAAGTAGCTGCCGAAAGATTAGACGAAATGCAAGACCCCGAACTTACTATTGATAGGGCTTTGGAGCAATATATACAATTAGGCTACAGCGAAAACTGGATTAACCAACGCTTAAAAAGTATTGAGATTAGAAAAGAATTAACCGATGAATGGAAAAAAAGAGGATTGAAAGAAGGTGTGCAATTTGCAACTTTAACCGATATTATTACCAAGGCTTGGAGCGATAAAACCACCAAAGAATATAAAACACTGAAGGGGTTGAAGAAAGAAAACCTACGAGATAATATGACTAATACCGAATTGATTTTAAACATGCTTGCCGAAGCCTCTACCAAAGATATTTCTGCGGCAATTAACCCAAAAAATTTTGATGAAAGTAAAGCCATAGCAGCGCAAGGCGGCAATGTTGCTAAAGTTGCACTAAAAGAGTTAGAAGCCCGAACAGGCAAAAAAGTAGTAACTGCTTTAAATGCAAAAGCCGTTTTGAAATTAAACGACGCTAAACCCAAAAATAAATAAATAGAAAAGCCCAACACCACCAACCTTTTTAGCGCCGTAGGTGCAGCACAATAAATTAACCACTCCCGAAAATTCGGGAGGCGCAAAGATTTTTCATAACAGCAACTATTACAATTTGCTTTTAGCCATAGTGTAGGTGAAAATATTTTTGCGTTCAATTTAATTTTTCAATACTTGTTTGCTTAGCTTAAACCCTGTTCTACAAATGTTTATTAATGAGGATTATAAATCCTCAACTCCAGAGAATCGGATTACAAATCCGATGCAGCATTGAACATATCCGTTGTGGCAGAGCCTACTCAAATACTATGCTTCGGCTTAGCAACAACTAAAACAGCTTGCTGCCTACGGGAGCCTATCGAAGTTCGTTAAAAATGCCTTTTATGAATAGAAGTAATGGTCTTACAATGTATAATAGCCCAAATAATATTGCTAAGCAAACAAAGACTATTTTTCTAATTTCAGTATCTTGATAAAATGTCAAACTATTCATCTTTGAAATTTTTGGACTTAACTCTTCTTGCAAAACCTTAGCCTCTTCTAGCTTTATTATGTCATCATTATCATAAGCGTTATTTTCTATAAATCTCTTTAAATGGTTTGGAGTTGTAATGTCAAATTCTTTCAATGTGTATGTTGGAAATTTCCCGTAAAATGAAGTAAACCAAACTTCATTATCTTTAGACCTCATTAAAGTACGCCAATAATTTTGGACATTATTATCAAATTCATCAAGATTAAAAGTGTATTTGCTATAATCCCAAAAACGACTTCTTATTTCCTTTTTGGCTTCCCTTTTTGCTAATTTTTCTGATATAACAGATTGTGTCTTTTGTATTTCCGATGTCAATGATTTTTTTTGAACTTGATTTATGGCATTAGAGCCAATTAAGAATAGTAAACACATTACGATACCAGAAATAAATACAATGAATATAACTAATTCAAGTTTTGCTTTCTTTTTATAAACAGTTTCGTCTAATTCGCCCATTGTGTTTAAATACCAGTATAAAAAATAAAAAGAAACAGACAATATCGTGAAATAAATCCCTATTCTGTAAAGGTCTATATTTGAATTGTTCGACCATATTGCGTCATAAACTATTGCTGTATTATACCCTTTATTATTGCGAAAGGGAACGTAAAAAATACAAGAAACAACTAGAAGAAATAAGTAAATTAGCGAAAGAATTTTTTGGAAAGCGTTTGGTCTCATTATGAAATTATTTTGTCTATAGAAAATGGTTTTTGAAAATTGATACCTACGTTTTTGGGGCATTTTGCTGCTTGGGTTTTTGTTAGGTCTGTAGTTGCATAAAACAAATGTAGCGAAACAACCGAACTTTCAAATTGCTCGTTAAGCCGATGTAACATTAGCCTCGTGTTATCTGCTGTGCTAATGTTTCTTAATAATCAATGAAAAAAACTGTCATGAAGTTTAGTTTATAAAATAGTTTAGGCATTTAATATCATATTATCTAACAAACGAACGATTCGCTTTATAAATGTATGCAAGCTCGTTTCCTGGTGCTGTCAATTCAACGTTTAATAATTCTGCATATGTTTGCTGCGCTGAAAATAACCCTTTGGCAATGTTGGAAAATTTAAGTTTAATAACATTTTCAACTAATTCAGCGGACCCAACAACAAGCGTCTGTAATATTCCAGAATTGAATTTTATTTTATGAAGTTCTAAGCTTTTTTGGTATCTATAAAGCAAAAACTCAAGTTCGTCTTTAATTTCATGTGCTGTCAAGTTTGATATGGCTGACTTATTAACCCAAGTCCTCAACCCAGCAAATTGTCCTTTATTGTCAGGATTGCTCTTGAATTCAAAAATATTACTCCAAGGTGTTTCATAATCAGGAATGGGCATTTTCTCTATTATCAAATTTATTACATCAGTTTTTGTAAGCGAATGGTCTTCTGTTAAAATCAATCGTTTAATTAGTGGTATTGAAAAAAAATCATTGTTTGAAATCTCATTATTAAGCATTAAACTAGAAAGTCTTGCTGCCGCTTCCATAGCTAATTCATTGTCGTTGCTTTTACAAACAATGTCTGAGAGTTGTATAAATTCTTTATTAATTGCTGATACATCAGCGTCATTTTTTAATGTTGTCCCGCCTCTATCCATTGAATCAAACAAATAACCTTTTTCACATAAGAAATCTAATTCATCAACAATATACCAGTGGCTGCAGTTTGATTTATGAACTGTTCTAAAATGATTAATAGCATTCCCAAGTGAAGGAATTCCGACGAGGTCAAAAAGCAAGATAGCTTGTTTTAAAGAACCCAGTAATTTATCGTCAAAAGTAGACGGTGGTTTAATGCCAGCAGTCCGTAATGTCCGTTGTAATTCCATATACATTTTTGGTTGGCATGTGGTAACTTGTGTAGTATTGTTTCTTTCACAAATATTGTAGTTATTATTTTGTTTTACAAATTTATTTATGAATCCCAAAGCAGCAAGCATTCGTTCAATAACATCGGGGGTTCATTTTATAATAACCCTAACCCCTCTCATCAAAAACTGAATTCCGTTTGTCGTTTCCTTCATTCCTTTTATCACAAAAGCAATGACGTTTATTATAAAAAGAATCACGTCTATCATACAAGCAATTCTTTCTGTTACAAACCTAATTGCGGCAACCACAAAAGCAGTTCGGTTTGTTACAAACGGAATTCCTTTTGTCGCATCCTGCATTCCGTTTGTCATTTCCTGAACTCCTTTTATTCCATCCTGAACTCCTTTTGTTATCGCCAGAATTGCATTCAAAGCAGCCACCAAAGCCAATTTTACAAAGGCTTAACACTTGTTTGCATCACCACGTGAAACATTTTTAAAATAGCTCCGTATTACATCCTATAAAATCGAGTATTTCATTTTTAACTTCAAAAAATTAATTGCTGCATGATGTAACATTTACACTCCAAATACAAATAAGGAGCATAAAATGAAAAAAATTAAAATTAGTATCGGCTTCAGCGATTATTCTGATGCCGAACTGCTTGTAAAAGCCAAGCACATCAGCCAGTCAATGACTGGTAACAGCAATTTCCCCTCCCCTTCCCCCACTTTAACTGTGTATAATGCGGCAGTTAGCGCTTATGAAACAGCACTGGGCAATGCCGAAAATGGTAGTGTTAATGACACCGCTGTCAAAAATGATGCTCGTGATGCACTGGAGACCATCATGCAATCGCTGGGTTTGTATGTGCAATTGAATTGTGCAAACAGTCTCAACAAAGCCACCAGCAGCGGTTTTGATGTACATGCTGCGCCAACTTCGGCTGTTGTGCCTGCGATTCCTTCTAATGTAAAAGGTGATGCAGGTACGCATACAGGCGAAGTGGATGCCTATTGCGATTCGGAGCCTGAGGCTGATTTTTTCATGTTGCGTTATTCGTTGAATATCACAACGCCAGTTTGGGTAGTTATGTTGGCGCAAAAAAGCAGAAAGTTTACCATCACAGGCTTAACGCATGGTAAGGATATTTTAATCAGTATGTGTGCCGGAAATACAGCAGGGGTAAGCGATTGGAGCGATTCAACTACTGTATTGGTGTATTGAATACAATCAAGGGTAGTTGTTTGAAGGCGATTTGCATGGGGTGGTGCAGGTCGCTTTTTTGTTTTACAATAGCTTGTTTACAATAACGAACACTGAAGGGGCTAAAGCCCTTGTTAGAGCTGCTTTTTTTAACCCTAGCCTTAAGGCTGGGGTTACTGAACAGCCGATTACGTTTGGGCTTTAGCCCCCTTTGAAAATGGTAGTGTGCAACTTGAATATATTGAAACTGGAAAAATATACAGTCATTCAGACCTGCTTCGAAGAAATCGGGGAGGAACCCATTTAGAATGCTGTACAAAATTCAAAATAGATTCTTTTTGAAAGACGGATGAGATTGGAAGCAAAAGAGCTGTTGACGTGTTCAATTTGTATTCCTTTATAACCAATATCGAGAAGCCAATAACTTCTATTTATCTCCCCATAAAAATCATCAACACTTGTACATCGCTGGGCGATACACCACTTATTCTACTTGCCATACCTAATGTGGTGGGTCTTAGTTTGCTTAGTTTTTCTCGACTTTCCAATGATAGTGAGCTTAGTTTTTTATAATCAAAATTTTCGGGAATGATTACATCTTCTAATCGTTGCATTTTTTCTACCAATTCTAATTCTTTTTCGATGTAGGTGGCGTACTTCATTTGTATTTCGGCTTGCTCTATTTCGTAGTCAGTATAATCTTTTAAAAAGTCATTTATGCTTTCTACCGCCCTTAAATCTTTTAATTGTACTTGTGGTCGCAAGGCAACCATGCCCAATTTTTGTCTTTGGGTGAGTTCTGCGCTGTTCAAGCTTAAAAGCAATTCATTGATTTCCAACGGTTCAACATTTGTTTTGTTAAAATGATTAATTATTGAATTTGTAGCATTTTTCTTTTTTTCTACATTTTTCATTCTTTCTTCTTTTGCCAACCCTAATTTGTATGATGTTTCGGTAAGTCTTAAATCTGCGTTGTCTTGTCTTAATATCATTCGGTATTCGGCTCGGCTGGTAAACATTCTATAAGGCTCTTCTGTTCCTTTTGTAATTAGGTCGTCAATTAACACCCCAATGTATGCATCATTTCTTCCTAAAATAAACGGCGCTTCTTCTTTTACTGCCAAGTGTGCATTTATACCAGCCATTAATCCTTGGCAAGCCGCTTCTTCATATCCTGTTGTTCCGTTAATTTGCCCAGCAAAGAATAAATTTTTAATCAACTTTGTTTCCAGCGTATTGGTTAATTGTGTTGGCGGAAAATAATCATACTCAATCGCATATCCTGGTCGAAAGAATTTTACATTCTCAAATCCTGGTACTTGCTTCATAGCACTATATTGTACATCTTCGGGCAATGATGTAGAAAATCCATTCACATAAATCTCAACCGTGTTCCAACCTTCGGGTTCTACAAAAAGTTGATGTCTGTCTCTTTCAGCAAATCTGTTTATTTTATCTTCAATACTTGGGCAATATCTTGGGCCTACGCCATCTATTCGTCCTGCATACATCGGCGATCTATCAAAACCCGTTTTTAAAATATCGTGTACGGTTTGGTTGGTATAAGTCATCCAACAACTTCTTTGTGCTATCGGTTTTTTTATATCAAGATATGAGAATCCAACAATTTCATCATCACCTTTTTGTTCTTCCATTTTCGAATAGTCTAACGAACGTCCGTCAACTCTTGGCGGCGTACCTGTTTTTAATCTATCGCTATCAAATCCTAACGAAACTAATTGCTCGGTAATTCCCGTAGCGGCTTTTTCTGCCATTCTTCCACCGCCAAATTGCTTTTCGCCAATATGAATAATGCCATTTAAAAAAGTGCCACTGGTTAATACCACGGCTTTTGCTATAATTAAATGTCCCATTGCTGTTTTTACACCGCAAAGTTTTCCATTCTCAATTAATAATTCAACCACCATATCCTGGAAGAAATCTACATTAGGTGTAAGCTCCAACATATTTCTCCATTCGGCGGCAAACATCATTCTGTCGTTTTGTGTTCTTGGGCTCCACATAGCAGGTCCTTTCGAACGATTTAACATCCTGAATTGTATCATGCTTTTGTCGGATACTATTCCGCTGTATCCACCCAAGGCATCTATTTCTCTTACAATTTGCCCTTTTGCTACGCCACCCATGGCTGGGTTGCAACTCATTTGTGCAATGGTTTGCATGTTCATGGTAATGAGTAGCACTTTGCTGCCCATATTTGCTGCCGCCGCCGCCGCTTCTGATCCAGCATGACCAGCACCAGCTACAATTACATCGTATTCTTTAAACATAATATTATTTGTTGATGCAAAACTAATACATTTGTTTCAATGAACCGTTAACAAAACGGCCTGCAACAAACAATTGACAATATATACCTTTGGTTAAGCACTAATGTGTTTCACGTGAAACACGTTTATTAGTTTTTCGTGTGTTTGCTTGTGAGACTCCTTTTTTTGTTTCACGTGAAACAAAAAAAGCTTGTGGGCTGTGTTTTTATTTGCTCGGTTGATATTTTGCTTGGTTTGCAAGCAATTTTCTAAAACAGGGCTTTTCACAAAAATGGTAATTTTACCTAAACAATGTTGTATAAAACTAATTTCCCCAATTTTCTCTGTCAAGGCTACGGTATTGAATGGCTTCGGCTAAATGCTCTACTTTAATATCGGGGCTGGCAGCTAAATCAGCAATGGTGCGGCTTACTTTTAATATTCTATCATAAGCTCGGGCAGATAAGCCTAATCGCTCCATAGCTGTTTTTAAAAGTGTTTGCCCAGCTGTGCTTATTACACAAAGTTCTTTTAACATTTTACTGCTTATTTGTGCGTTGCAATGTACTTCGCTATTGTCTTTATAGCGTTCTTGTTGAATCATCCTAGCTTTAATCACTCGTTCACGAATGCTTTCGCTTTTTTCCGAAACACGTTCGGATGTAAGTTCATTAAACGATACAGGTGTTACTTCTACATGCAAATCAATTCTATCTAATAATGGCCCCGATATTCGATTCAGGTATTTTTGAACTGTTCCAGGTATACATACACATTCTTTTTCGGGATGATTAAAAAATCCACAAGGGCATCGCAGCGTTGCCTTTTTCCACTTTAGATATTAGACTGCCTATCCTGCCTGACAATTATCCAATCAGCCTAAATACTACGGGAAAACATATTTTGAAACGCCGCCTTGATTTAAAGCTCTTCCAAAAGGATGTTGCAAATATAATCGGTGTTACTGAATCAATGGTATATTATTGGGAACATAATCATAGTGAACCAACGGCAAAACACATGAAAGAAGTAATACAGTTTTTAGGATATTATCCATTTCCTGAACCAGTTACCATTGGCGAAAAGATTAGAAAGTATAGATATGAAAATGGTTTAACCCACAATGACTTTGGTATTTTGGTAGGCGTAGATGCAACTACGGTTGGTGCATGGGAACAAGGAACACCTCTTAAAAGGCTACTACCAAAAAGCAAGGTTGAAAAAATACTTAATAGGGAGTAGGCGTACCTATTGCGATATTCATATTAAATGCTGTAAGTTTTGTTTATCCTGGTTTTGGTGATGCTCAACATGATAGATTACGTTGTATAGCATTTCTCTCATAGTTAAACTTCCTAATGATGGGTGTGGTATACAAAAAGTGTCCAAATCCTGTTCCGTAAAATTTTCAATTTTAGAACATAAATTTTGTATTGATTTGATTAACGTTTCACATAAAATTTCTCTTTGATTATGTGATACAACTTCGGGGACATAACGTTCTGGAGCTTTTGCACCCTCCTTTTGTTTTTCTAAATAATTACTTAGCAAAATTTCATATGTAGAACTTAGTTTATCAGTCTTACCAAAATTTTGCTCTATGTCAAAAGTGGTCATACTAAATACTCGTTCAATTGGTTTTACACAAAGAACGATATGTTGTAATTGTTGAATAGATGTCCATTTATTTTGATAACTAAACATGAGTTCCTCTGTTGTCAATCCATTTATGTAATCAATAAAGGAAGTATGATTTTTCGTAAGTTGCGTAATAATAGTTTGTTTATCCATTAGCTATTTATTTTATTGAGGTGTTCGTTTGTGAAGTGTTCTTTCCCTTTAGGTTGTGCAAACTTCTCAGCATTATATGAGTTTGAATTTCCTTTTGGGATGGATAAAGAAGTCCAATTATTCTCACATACCATTTTGCCTATAAACACGATTTGCCCAACATGATATGGATAGTGTGCAAGTTGTCTATTAATGGCTTCTAAAATACTGTGCCCTTGATTACGAATGTAAATCTCTTTTTTTAAGTCATCTGTTGTTAAAGAATCCAATGCGTTAAATAAACACTGCCAACCCTCTTCCCATTGGCTTAAAATTTCTGTTCGTGATGAAGCATTATTTTCAAATTCAGCATCACGATTTCTCCATTCCTTCTCTCCATCAGTTGTCAAAAAATCTGTCCATCGAGATACCATATTTCCTCGAAGGTGCTGCACTATTGTTGCAATACTGTTACTATCTTCATTAAACTGCCAAAATAATTGTTCATCTGACAATTGCGAAAAGGTTTTATCTCCAAGCATTTTGTAATACTCAAATTGTTTCTTTACGCTTTCTAAATAATTGTTTTCCATATACTGCTTTTATATAAACACTAGAAATCAAAAATAGGATGAAGTTTCTATTTTTCAATTTTTATTTACTCATCATTACTTAAAATCTTTGTCGGTTTTTTATTTTCATCTAAAGCAACAAAAGTGAAGCTGCCCGAAATGGCTTTTATTCGTTTGGTGCTATACATTTCTTCAATAAAGATTTCAACTTTAACATCCAAACTAGTGTTACCTATTTTAGAAACTCTGCCAACTAATTCGATAATTGTTCCTGCTGGAATTGGTTGCTTAAAATCTATTCTATCAGAGGAAACTGTTACACAGATTTTTCGTGTAAATCGTGTTGCAGTGATGAATGCCACCTCATCCATTAGGTGCATAGCAGTCCCTCCAAACAACGTATCGTAATGATTGGTAGTGTTTGGAAATACGGCTTTAAAAATTCTTGTTTCGGATTGCTTTATTTGTTCTTCTAAATTCATTTTCAAATATTGTTTGTATGGATGTTTGTTGTGGGCAATAAATCGCAAAACCAAAAACCCATGTTGTCGGTTTGTGGTGTTGTAAAACAGTTGTCGGCTTTGTTTTCGGGTGCTTTGTATTCTCGATAAATTTTATCTCCAATAGTAAAAGGAATTGGATTTTTAAAAAATGGTGCATCAAAACAAAAAGTGTGGAATTCTCCATTTTCTCCACATACATCTACAGTAGGTGGTAAATCTTTGATGAAATCTTTATCAATAATTCTACCAGCAAATGATTGATGCAATAAATCAGCTTTTATACAAACTACAATTGCTTTAAATCCCAAATCAATAAATTCATTGAGCAATTGTTTGGTATCTTTTTTCCAAAGTGGGAAAACTGTTTTGATATTAAATGTTGCTAATTGCTCTTCACGATATTTTTTCAAATCTTCTAAAAAAATATCACCAAAAGCGGCACACTCAAAACCGTTTTGTTTTAACTCTTGAACTGTTTGTTGCATCAATATTTCATATTTGGACATAGTAGGTTCTTCGGGCAATTCGATGGTGCTATATGGTATGCCGATAGCTTCAATTTGTTGCTGTAATAATTCTCTACGAAGTCCGTGCATACTCACTCGATTGTGATGTGCATTAATGGACGTAAGTAACTTTTCGACACTATGATTTTTATTTTGCAATAAATAATGCAATGCTAAAGCAGAATCTTTTCCGCTACTCCAATTGAAATATGTTTTTGAAATGGGATTGATACGATTAGGTTTTTTGTGTTTGTAATTTTGAGTTAATTTTATGAACCACAACTAACACAACCCTCTTCCATACTGCAACTTGGTGCATCAGTTTCAGTTGGTTGCACATCAGTACTGTTTTGTGATGAATTGTTTTTTGTTTCTATTGTTGGAATGACTGGTTCTATTTCATTGCTGCCTTGTTTTTGAACTGTGAATTGAATGGCTTGTGTGGCAGCTTGTGTACGCAAATAATACATACCTGTTTTTAACCCTTTTTTCCAAGCATGAAAGTGCATGGAAGTAAGTTTGGATGGTGTTGGCGTATCAACAAATAAATTGAGTGATTGTGATTGACAAATGTATGCTCCTCTATCAGCAGCCATGTCAATGATGTTACGTTGTTTTATTTCCCAAACTGTTTTATACAACTCTTTTATTTCGGTTGGTATTTCATCAATGTTTTGAACCGAACCATTGGCTGCAATGATTTTATTTTTCATGTTGTTGTTCCATAAACCCAGCTCTATTAAGTCTTTCAGCAAATGCTTGTTCACTACAATAAACTCACCACTTAAAACTCTTCGTGTGTAAATGTTGGATGTGTAGGGTTCAAAACATTCGTTGTTGCCAAAAATTTGTGAGGTAGATGCTGTGGGCATTGGAGCAATCAATAAAGAGTTTCTAACGCCAAATTGTTTGACTTCTTCTTTTAATGCAGCCCAATCCCAACGTTCGGTTGGTGTTACGCCCCACATATCAAATTGAAAGATGCCTTTTGAAACTGGCGAACCTGCAAAGGTTTCATAAGCACCTTGTTCTTTTGCTAAATCTTTACTGGCTGTCATGGCAGCAAAGTAGATGGTTTCAAAAATATTTTTGTTCAACATTTTTGCAAAATCGCTTTCAAATGGCAATCGCAATAAAATGAAAACATCAGCCAAACCTTGTACGCCTAAACCAATTGGACGATGTTTTAAATTTGATGTTCGGGCTTCCTCAACAGGGTAATAATTGTTGTCAATGATTTTATTGAGATTTTTTGTGGCTTGGTAAGTAACCTCAAATAATTTTTGTTGGTCGAATTTTCCATTGATAACAAAACGTGGCAAAGCCACTGATGCTAAATTGCATACTGCCACTTCATCGGGGCTGGTGTATTCCATTATCTCGGTGCAAAGATTACTACTTTTTATAGTGCCTAAATTTTGTTGATTGCTTTTACTGTTGGCGGCATCTTTATACAGCATATACGGTGTGCCTGTTTCTATTTGCGATTGCAAAATGGCAAACCATAAATCTTGTGCTTTAATTGTTTTTCGGGCTTTGCCTTCCGATTCATATTTGGTATAAAGTGCTTCAAATTCTGCACCCCAACAATCACTTAATCCCGTTGCTTCATGTGGGCAAAACAAACTCCACTCTGCATTTGCTTCTACTCGTTTCATAAACAAATCACAAATCCACAATGCAAAAAATAAATCCCTTGCCCTCATTTCTTCTTTGCCGTGATTTTTTCTTAAATCTAAAAACTCGAACACATCAGCATGCCACGGCTCTAAATAAATGGCAAATGCACCTTTGCGTTTTCCACCGCCTTGGTCAACATATCGGGCTGTATCATTAAACACACGAAGCATTGGAATGATACCGTTGCTTGTGCCATTTGTACCACCAATATAACTTCCTGTTGCTCTAATATTATGAATGGCTAACCCAATGCCGCCTGCACTTTGCGAAATTTTTGCCGTTTGTTTAAGTGTGTCGTAAATACCATCAATGCTATCGTCTTTCATGGTTAAAAGAAAGCATGAACTCATTTGTGGTTTTGGTGTGCCAGCATTAAACAACGTTGGAGTAGCATGTGTGAACCATTTTTCACTCAACAAGTGATACGTGTTAATCGCTGATTCAATATCGTTTTTGTGAATGCCCACAGCAACTCTCATATACATGTGTTGTGGTCGTTCTGCAATTTTTCCATTAATCTTTAACAGGTACGATTTTTCTAATGTTTTGAAACCAAAATAATCAAAACTGAAATCACGGTCGTAAATAATTGTGCTGTCTAAAAGCTCTGCGTTTTCTTCAATTATTTGCATCACATCATCAGCAATCAAGGGTAATATTTTTTTCGTTTTTGCATCGGTGTAGCCGTGCAAATTTTTCATAGTTTCCGAAAAACTTTTAGTGGTGTTTTTATGCAAATTACTTACAGCAATTCGTGATGCAAGTATCGCATAGTCGGGATGAATGGTTGTTAATGATGCTGCATTTTCAGCCGCCAAATTATCTAACTCGGTAGTTTGAACACCTTCAAAAATTCCTTCAATAGTTTTCTTGGCTACATCAATTACATTAACTAACGGACTTAAACTGTAACTCAATTTTTCAATTCGTGCTGTTACTTTATCAAACTTTACGGATTCTTTTTTTCCGTTTCTTTTTATTACAAATGTCATGTGATTGATGGTTTGATTGTGTGTTAAAAATCTTCTTCAGTTGAAAATACTTGTGATTCTTTGTTGCTCATTACGCCAGCTTTTTGATAATCGCCTACTCGTTTTTCAAAGAAATTTGTTTTGCCTTGCAACGAAATCATTTCCATAAAATCAAATGGATTAATAGCATTGTAAATTTTTGTGCAACCTAATTCAGCCAACCAACGGTCAGCAACAAATTCGATATATTGTTGCATTAGTTTGGCATTCATGCCGATTAAATCAACGGGTAACGCTTCGGTAATAAATTCTTTTTCGATGCTTACAGCTTCGATAATTATTGCATGAATTTCTTTTTCGGAAAGTTTGTTTTGCAACATACCATAAAGCAAACAGGCAAATTCGCAATGCAAGCCTTCATCACGGCTGATGAGTTCGTTGCTGAATGTTAGCCCAGACATTAAGCCTCTTTTTTTCATCCAAAAAATGGAACAAAAACTGCCGCTAAAAAATATTCCTTCTACTGCTGCAAAGGCAACTAATCGTTCGGCAAATGTTCCGTTTTGTATCCATCGCAAAGCCCATTCAGCCTTTTTCTTAACGGCTGGTATGGTATCAATGGCATGAAATAATTTGTGTTTTTCTTGAGGGTCTTTGATGTACGTATCAATCAACAAAGCGTAGGTTTCGCTGTGTATGTTTTCCATCATAATTTGAAAACCATAAAAACATCTTGCCTCTGGCAATTGCACTTCGCTCATAAAATTTACAGCCAAGTTTTCATTTACGATGCCATCGCTTGCGGCAAAGAATGCAAGAATATGGGATATGAAATGGCGTTCACCATCATTTAAATTTTCCCAATCTTTTTGGTCGCTGCTTAAATCAATTTCTTCGGCAGTCCAAAAACTGGCTTCATGGCGTTTGTAATGTTCCCAAATTTTTGGGTAGTTGATTGGGAGGATAACAAAGCGGTCTTTGTTTTCTTTTAAAAGTATTTCTTGTTGATTTTCTATTTTCATTTATCGTTGTTTAATTCGTTTAAAATCTTTTCGCAAAAGAGAAACGAACAACGATAATTTACCCGTAGAATATTGGGTTGTTATTGGTGTGCATTTGCCTTTGTTGCGAAGGCTCGGCACAAAATTGTTTTGTAAGGTAGTCTGACTTATTCCGATACATCGGAACTCACAGTTGCGGCACAGCTCATGATTTACACATGATTCCCCTTTTAATTCAAAAATGAATTATCCAAAACAAGTTTGTAAAGAACTAGTGCAATGATACAGCCGATAAATTAAGAGTAGGAAATACTTTCTCAACATCTGTGAATAACAGATATTCATCAACACTTTTTATGGAGCGAATGAAAAGAGTTTTTACCAATATTTAAACATCTTTATTTATAATAAAAACATAGTCTGTTTTTGTTTCTTTGTATGATAAAGTTCAGATATTGAAAAATATTTTTTTAACAATTCTTATTTTATTGCTTTCAACCCAATTTACTTTTTCAAGTGAATCGTCAATTCTATTAAAAAAAGGTTGGAATGAATTAGTTAAGGATAATGACACTTCTGCTTTACAATACTTTCAGTTGGCTTATGAAAAAGCACAAAACGAAAAGAATATCGAGAGTACCGCAAATGCCTTACTCAATATTGGTATTTGTTCCTATGGTGTCAGCTATAATCAAGGGTTACAGTATTGTTTACGAGCAATGAATGAATTTGATAAACTTAAAACGATACAACCACAAGTAGCATTAACAGGGCGTAGCAAATGTTTGCAATTAATTAGCACTATAAAAAGCAGGCAAGGAAAATTTACTGAATCAATTGCATTAAGTAAAGAAGCTAGGGATGGATTTAATACAACGAATGATACAACAGGCTTTTTAGGACTAATTTATAATGGTTTAGGCAGAGCCTATAGTGAATTGAATAAATCTGATTCTTCAGAATTTTATCATCGTCTTGCATTAACTGAATGGATGCTCACTAATAATATGAACTATTTACCAACTGCTTATTTATCTGTTGCAGAAATTGAAATGAATCATGGCAACAAAACAAAAAGTTGGACTTACTATAATCGTGCTTTAGTTATTGCTGATAGTACAAGTAATCGTCAGGCACTTGTTTCTACTTTTATTGGCATTGGTAAATGGTTTCTCACTTGTGATAAAAATGAAAGAAAGGCGGAAGAAAATTTTCTTAAGGCAAAACAAATTGCTTTTACATTATCAGATAAATATTTTTATTTAAAAGCACTTCAAGAACTTTTAGTTCTTAAAAAGCAACAACAAAATTTTAAAGAAGCATTAATATATGGTGAAGAAATACAATCGCTTAAAGATACACTTGCTACATGGGAAAAAGAACGAATTACAAGAAGTCTTGAAATTCAGTTTGATGTTGCTGAAAAAGGCAGACAGTTAAGTATTGTAAAGAGTGAAAAGGATATTGCTTCTCTTACCAATTATTTGTTGTGGGGTACAATTGGCTTTTTGATTTTGATGGCAGCAGGAATTATTTTATTCCTAAAAAAAATGAACAACCGTGATAAACAGTTACTCAAGACAAAAGAAGAATTAGTTGTTTTAATTGAAAATCAAAAAGAAATAAAGGAGCAACAAATGCAAAATGAACTTGAATTTAAAGAAAGTCAGTTAAGTGCAGTTACTTTTCAAATGTTGCAAAAAAATGAATTGCTTACTGAACTGAAAGAAAGAGTGGAAAATGAAACGGGTTCTATTAAAGACAGCAGTATTAATAAACTAATAAACAAGGGATTAAATCACGATAAGGAATGGTCAGATTTCAATACATCATTTGAAAGTTTAAATAAAAATTTCTACTCCCGATTAAAACAAGCATATCCTGATATTAGCCCAAATGATTTGAAAATATGTGCTTTAATCAAGATGAATCTTTCTATTAAAGACATGGCTGGCATTTTAAATATTTCGCCTGATAGTGTAAAAACAGCCCGTTACCGACTACGAAAAAAATTACAGTTAAATACGGAGGATAATCTTACCGATTTTATCTTAAATCTTAAATAAAATAGCTTTGTCCACCTTATGAATACGTTTTTGAAGGCTTTGTCTACCTCATGTCCACCTCTATAATTTGGTAAAAGACCTTGATGAATTTAGTTTTGCTTTGAAATAAAAATCATTATTCAACCAACTAAATTTAATCATTATGAAACAAAATCTTATCATTTTATTGATTGCATTTTCTTTAACAGCAAGTTTCGTACAAGCTCAAACTTGGACAAAATATGGAACAGGTATTAGTTCGCCTGGCGGTGTTTGCATTGTTGACATTTCAGCACCCAGCACTACCGTAGCATGGGGAATATTTTCACTCTTTTCAAGCGGTTCATGTGGGGGGCAAGTACCGTATTTTACTAAAACCACCAATGGAATTAATTGGGTGGCTGGTGCAATTTCAGCGTTGCCTATCAATGAAACACCTACTTGTATTTTTGCTTTAAATGATACTATTGCATGGATTACAGTGGCAGACATCTCAACAAACACTACAGGCTCTATTTACAAAACTTCAAATGGAGGAAACACTTGGCAATTGCAAACTTCAGCCAACTCAATCGATGCTGCAAGATTTATACATTTTTTTGATGCAAACCAAGGAGTGTCTGTTGGTGATTCTTCTGTATTTATAACTACTGATGGTGGTACTAACTGGTTACCATCTGGAGCACTGCCTGTGCCTGTAGCTAATATTGGTAGTGGTAAAACAATCATTTTATTGAATGCTTATGAAGTGGTGGGTAATACTATTTGGATTGGTGATAGTTATGGCTATTTTTATAAAAGTATTGATAAAGGAAACACTTGGACATTAATGCCCAATGCTATTAGTCCGAGTGCTATAAAAGGAATTGCGTTCCGTGACCAGAATTATGGAATTGCTGTAGCCTCTCAATTTATTGGCGGCGGCAGTGGTAGCAGTGGTGGTGGATATGCCGACTACAGTGTGTATACAACCAATGGCGGTGTATCATGGAACCCGATGCTAATCAACTTTAGTTCGCCGAGTGTGGCAAACGGAGAAGCAAAGTATGATGTAGGATATGTGCCTGGTACGGCTAATACGTTTATAGTATCAAGCGAATACGATTCTACTTTTGCAGCTTTTACTGCCATTACCATTGATGGTGGTACAACTTGGTCGTTGCTCGATTCTACCGAACGACATACTGCATGTGCTTTTACTAGCCCTACTAGTGGTTTTACGGGCGGCTACATTCCAACTTTTGGAAGTGGTATTTATAAACTAAATGTTACATTACCATCCACTGGATTTGAAAACTTAGAACCATCAGCAACATTTTTATACCCAAATCCAGTTGCAGATTTTGTTACCATAGAGTTACCAAAACAGACACTGTTAAATCATATTTATATTAAGGTAACTGATGTTACAGGAAGAGAAATTCAAAATCTACATACAACTATTGCTGCTCAACAGCTTTCAGTTGATGTAAGTGAAATGCCACATGGGTTATATTTTATACAACTATCTACTGAAAGCAAACGAATTGGAACTTACAAATTCATTCATTAGAACCCATTACGTAATTCTTTGAATTAAATCAACGGCATCTTAAGTGGCTAGATATGTTGTATATTTACCATACTTAAAACAAAAAAACATGCAATCAAAAGCCTATATTATTGCTTCATTATTACTACTATTTAGTATTCATTCTTT
Source organism: Bacteroidota bacterium (assembly GCA_046051225.1). Classification (GTDB taxonomy): domain Bacteria; phylum Bacteroidota; class Bacteroidia; order Chitinophagales; family CAIODY01; genus CAIODY01. Next base: position 299,112 of record JBJOOR010000003.1, read on the forward strand.
TGCACAAACTTCGTTACCATATTACACTAGTTTTGAAACAGTAACACAGCAAAGTGATTGGACGGAATTTAGAAATGGAGCTACTGCTAATTCGGGCTACGTGTTTGATAATACGTTGGCATATTCTGGCACTTCTTCACTTGCACACAACTATCCAGTAGGTGGAAGTTCTGCAACGAATGATTGGATAGTTTCTCCCCCATTTAACTTTGCAAGTGGTGGAAAAATTGATTCTATCCGTCATGATTTTTATGGTTTCGGTTCGCCCATGGCTGGTGATACTGTTGCCATATATTTATTAGTTGGGAATCAAAATCCAACGTTAGCATCATCAAAATTATTATTAATGGATTATAGAGGCATTAATTATGTCAATAATGGCACATGGAATATTGATACGAATATTGTAATTCCACCTACCATAGGTCAATGCTATATTGCATTTCGATATACTACGATAGTAAATTGGTTGGATGTCAGGTTTGATAATCTTCATATTACAAGTAATGAAGTAGCAGGAATTAATTCAGTAAATAGAACGACAAACGATTTTGTAATTTATCCTAATCCAACCGATAATTTTATTTCCATTTCAAATGATATTTCCGCAAATGCAAAAATTGTTATCAGCGATATAAGCGGTAAAATTTTTAAAATGGATATGGATAATAAAAATCAAATTGATATTCATGATTTGCAATCAGGGGTATATTTTCTGAAAATAACCGATGGTGATGTATCTATAGAAAAATCATTTATTAAAAAATAATGTATAGGATTTCTTCATAATTGTAAAAGAGTATCCGTTGTTTTTTCATACCAAATAAATATTTTTCCAGAATAATTTGTTTACTAACTTTTTGTGTTGTTATCTTTGCATCACGTTCTTTAATACAATTATTCTTATCCAGAAAGACAGAGGGAATTGACCCGATGACGTCTTGACAACCCTTTCGAGCAATCGAAAGAAGGTGCCAAATTCAACTCCGAGCAATCGGAGGTAGATAAGTTAGAAAACAGCAATTAATTAATTCTAGAAATATTAAAAGCTCTTCTGACTTGTCGGAAGAGCTTTTTTCATTTTAAGCCCTTCCGATAAGTTATTTTTCTCACTCTCATTTCTTTTGGATAAGATTATTGAAACAGAACATCAACCAATGTTTTAACAATTTAATCCAACAAAAAAAATGCAAGAAGCAACAAAAATTTTACACAGTATTCCTGTAGATGAGCTTACAGGAGCCATTAGCACACCCATTTATCAAACCTCAACATTTGTACAACAATCGCCAGGTGTAAACAAAGGCTATGATTATGCACGAAGCAATAACCCTACTCGAAAAGTTTTAGAAGATGTAATAGCATCATTAGAAAATGGAAAAAAAGGTTATGCATTTGCCAGCGGCTTAGCTGCCATTGATGCCGTTATTAAACTATTGCAAACAGGCGATGAGATTATTGCAGTAGATGATATTTATGGCGGTGCCTTCAGATTATTTACACATATTTATAAAAAATTTGGTATCACAGTAAAGTATGTAGATGCTACAAATACAGCGAATATTGCAAATGCCATTAGTTCGAAAACAAAATTGATTTGGCTTGAAAGCCCAACCAACCCTACGCTTAAAATTTCGGATATTAAAGAGATTGCAAAAATTGCAAAAGCAAACAACGTCTTGTTGTGTGTTGACAATACGTTTGCATCGCCAGCTTCACAAAAACCAATTGATTTGGGTGCTGATATTGTTATTCATTCGGCTACAAAATATTTAGCTGGGCATAGTGATTTAATTGCAGGATTAGTAATAACCAACAGCAATGAATTAGGCGAAAAAATAAAATTTATTCAAAATGCATCGGGTGCAATATTGTCGCCATTTGATAGTTGGCTGGTGATTCGTGGCATTGAAACATTATCACTAAGAGTGAAACAACATTCAGAAAATGCACAACGTATTGCCGAATTTTTATTAACGCAAGATGCTGTAAACCATGTGTATTACCCAGGTTTACCACTTCACAAAAATCATCATATTGCCAACCAGCAACAAAAATATTTTGGTGGAGTGGTTACGTTCGATTTAAAAACAGACGACAAAGCATTAGCCACCAAAATTGTAAGCCATACTAAATATTTTAAACTGGCTGAAAGTTTAGGCGGTGTAAAAAGTTTAATCTGTTTGCCATGCGAAATGACACACAAATCTATTCCAGCCGAAATTCGCTACCAATCGGGTGTTACGGATAGTTTAATTAGATTATCAGTTGGATTAGAAGATGCAGATGATTTAATTGAAGATTTAAAACAAGCCTTTCAATTAGCATTTAATCATTACGAACAAAAACATTTTATCGAACTTTTAAAAAATTTATAACCATGACAAGAAAAAAATTAAACATCGGATTATTTGGTTTTGGATGTGTAGGATATGGCTTGCATGAAGTATTGCAAAAAACACCTGCATTAAATGCTACCATAAAACGTATTTGTGTAAAAGATAAAAACAAACAACGGCAGCTTTCATCCGAGCATTTTACATTTGATAAAAATGAATTGCTAAATGATGATACAATAAACACCATTGTAGAATTAATTGATGATGCAGATGCGGCATTTGAAATTGTGAAAACTGCTTTGCAAAAAGGCAAGGCAGTGGTAACGGCAAATAAGAAAATGATAGCCGAACATTTTGATGAATTATTGCAATTGCAAAAACAATACAATGTGCCGCTGCTATATGAAGCAGCTTGTTGTGCCAGTATTCCTATCATTCGAAATTTGGAAGAATATTACGATAACGATTTATTAGAATCTATTGAAGGAATTGTAAATGGTTCTACCAATTATATTCTTACTAAAATAGCCGAAGAAAACATTTCATATGCCGATGCATTGCAACAAGCACAACAAAAAGGATACGCCGAATCGAACCCCGTGATGGATACAGGTGGCTTTGATGCCAAATACAAGTTGCTTATTTTAATTGCACATGCTTTTGGTGTGGTAGCAGTGCCTGACGATATTTTTAATATCGGCATTGATAAATTAGGTGCTATGGAATTGAATTATGCAAAAGAAAAAGGTTTGAAAATAAAATTGGTGGCTTATGCCGAAAAGACTTTTGAGGGAAAAATAAAAGCATTTGTATTGCCGAAATTTGTAGATAAAAATGATAAACTCTTTTCGGTAGATGATGTTTTTAATGGCGTAAAAACAAAATCGTATTTCAGCGATGTACAATTTTTTGTGGGCAAGGGTGCTGGCGCCTACCCTACTGCATCGGCGGTACTTTCAGACATTTCAGCATTAAGTTATGATTACAGATATGAATACAAAAAATTGAATCAAAAAGAAACATTAGAAACTGATTCGGAAGTATTGCTTAGAATATTTTTGCGCCACGATTTAGAATACGGTTCATCTTTTAAACAATATTTTGAAGAAATAAATGAATCGTATGTAAATGATAATTCGGGATATATAATTGGCAATATCTCATTAAAAAATGTGAAAGAAATTGCTGCCAGAAAAAATGCAGATTCATCCATCATACTTTTTGAAACAATTAATCGGACAATAAAAAACAAACACAAAAAATCAATTGAAAAAGAATATAAATTTACTAACTAAAAAAATGTGATGACAAAAGATATTGGTATGTATGGTTGTATTAAAAAACCAATATAGTCATTTGTTCTATTATTTCATTAAACTGCTTACTAGTAAAGGAATTTGGTAATTCATTTTTAAGAATTACCAATAAATCTTTTTCTGATTGGCTAATATTCAAACTCAAAGCTTTGGTGATTAATTTATCAATTTCGAATTGGAGTAATCGTATTAATAAATGATTCGGTAACAAAAAAGAGTATTCTGGTTTGTGTTCTGATATAGCTAAGTTAAAGAGGTATACAGAATTTTCACAATTATTAGCATTGTAATATATACCATTAATTTTTCTAATCAAATCACCATACCGATTAGCCAATTGTAGTTGTTCTGATTCATACTTAATAAACTCTGCTCGTTGTTTCATTTGTCCATAGTATTGATGTTTCGTATGGAATATATAAAAAATTGTTAGGGTTTTTACGCCCTAACAATTTTAATTAAGAAAGAATTAGTGGTTTAATAATAATTAACTTTCCCTTTGTAAAGATATGCTAATTATAAATCAAATAGATACTATGGGTGTTGTGACAAGGGTTGCCTGTATCTTACTTTGTCATTTTATACAGATGCATATCTAACATACAAATCCATGATAAAAAGAAAAGAAAAGTAATTTTTTGAATGATAGGAAGAAGTGAAATAAAGAACCCTGTTTTGTATATAAAATAATTCCCCATCATCATAGTTAAACAAAATGTACCATAGCTAAAAAAAGCATACAATTGCTTTCTATAAAGACCGATAAAAACTCCAGTCAACGCTATTGTACCTAATGTTCCAGCAACATTAATAACTATGTCGTGAAAATCAGTAAACAAAAAAACAGTACCCATCATAGCAGCAATTCCTGTATATCGAATAATAGAATTCAAAGGACTATTGTTAAAAAGTTTTGGTATGAAAAACCAAAATACTGAAAGTGTAAAGCATAGCAATACCATTGCTGTTAATGCAATAGGTTGTGCCGAATTAAGTTCCCTATTCTTTGCATATCTTCCCAATAAATCACACCAATAGTTTTGTAACCAATCGAATCCTACTGTTGTTCTGTTAGCGGAAGAACCACCAGGATAAAAAAGTGTTGCAGTAATGTATAAACATACAAAGAGTACAATACCAAATATAGGTATAAGTATAGTAAAATTACCCTTAGTATGTGCTGTCGAAGGGAAATTATTTATACTGTTTTCTTTTGAATTTTTCATGGTTGAATATCACACGTTTTTACTATCACTGCATCAAATGTAAGATTTGCTACTCATGAATATAAATATTTAATTCATCTTTTTAAATCGCCAAATTGAACACATAACAACAATTTAGTTATCCGATACATCAGTAAAATCCATTCTCAGTTTAAGTATTAAATCTAGTAGGAAAAGAATATGCGTTAATTTGAAATAAGTACCTTTACTTCAAATTTCATTGTCATGAAAAAAATACTTGTACTTATTTTCTTCGTTGTTGGTATAGCTCCTACCTATGCTTGGGGTACGAAAGGACACCATATTGTTGCAGTAATAGCAAAGCAATATTTGGAAAAGGGAGTACAAGATTCTGTGCAAAAATATTTAGGGGACATCCCATTTGAAGATGCTGCTACATGGATGGATGACATGCGAAAAGACAAGACTTACGATTATATGAAGCCGTGGCATTATGTAAACATTGAAAAAGATAAAACGTATGTAAAAAATACAGAAGCTAATATCATTAATGAATTAAGTAAAGTAATGGATGAGTTACATAATAAATCAAAGCATTCTAAGAGCGAAATAAGCATGGATTTAAAAATACTATTCCACCTTATTGGTGATATACACATGCCTTTGCATGTGGGTTATGCAAGTGATAAAGGAGGTAATAACATAGCAATTCTTTTTTTAGATAAGCCCTCAAACCTTCATCGGGTGTGGGATACTGAAATCATTGAAACAAAGAATATTACTGCTGAAAATTGTCTAAAAATACCAAATAGTTTATCGACTCAAACTATCACAAAATTACAGAGGGGGGATGTCGAAAAATGGATGCATGAATCACGTACGTTACTTGAAACTGTGTATGCGTTTAATGAAAATATTACGCAAGACTATATAGATAAAAATGCACCTATTGTTGAAAAACAATTATTGCTTGCTGGGGTTCGATTGGCGAAAATCCTCAACCAAACATTTGCAGCGAAAAAATGATGTATTAAAAGTTACCCTCTTTTTTTATTTTCCGAATCTGACAACGCCTTCAAAATAGTATTTTTCTTTTGTTCAGCGACATTCCCTACAACACTATCATACTCTACCTTTACACGATACCCTTTAATCCTTGTTTCTTTTGAATTCTCTTTTGCAAGAAGTCCATCAAGGTAGGTATCAATTTGTTCTGGAACAAAATACAGTACCTTTTCTTGTTGTTCGGGTGTTAGAGTAGTAGCCGCTATACTTTTGATAGCCATTATTGTTTTTATATCCGTTGAACAAGAAATTACCACGTCATACACATCTGCTAAACACTTTTCAATGTTATGCACTTCCCATTCTTTCTCTGTAGTCATGCAAATTTCAATGGCAATGTTTTTTCCATTGCGCTCTATCGCTATATCCACCCTACCTTTCCCATCACTCGTTGGTGCTTCAATGACTGCTTTAAATCCTTTGGATTCAGCCATACGCTTAATCTGTGCTTGCAAATGTCTATGTTGACTTTGTTCTTTTTGCTTGATGACTTTTTCAGCACTTTCTTGATAGTCAATTTCAATAGGTGGTGTTGGTATACTGCTGCTTCTTACAACTGGTTTTGGCGGTATAATTCGTGGTTTCTCAACAATAGAGGTATCTTCCACTTCTTGTTCTTGCATATCACTCGAAAGCGCCATTAACTGGGCTTCTACGTCCTCTCTATGGCTTGCATAGGTGGCTCGTGAAAGTGCAATAACTTCTTCTTTTATTGCTGCCGATATATCAATATCCATCGTTGGCAATGGAATCGTTTCCAAAGAAAAATCAGCATCGGGTCTTTCAATTCGTGCAATGGCTTGACCCGTGTTTAGGCTCTCTAAATCCATTCGCTCAAAAGAACTAAAGCCACTCTCAAAGCGTTTTGCATCGGTATCACCCAACCTAAAACATATTCTTGTAGCTGCATTAGATACCACGGAACTTGCTAGCTCTGTATCATATTTTACTAACTGCTGCATGTCTTGATGCGCTAACACCAAGCCCACATGATATTTGCGAGCTCCCGACAATATTGCAGACATGGATGGTGTAATGAAATTCTGAAACTCATCAATGTAGATGAAGAAGTTTTTTCGTTCCTCTTTTGCTTTCCGTGTCATGGCGGCTTGATGGATTTTTGAAACAATAATTGTTCCTAATAAATAACTGTTTTCATTACCGATTAATCCTTGCGAAAGCTTCACTAACACAATTTTTTGTTGGTCTAATAAGTGTTCAAAGTCAATCCCTTTGCGCTGTGCCACCATGTTGCGAATCAACTTAGGGCGAAGAAAACTATCCAATCTAGTTAAAATAGAGCCAATAGAACTACTCTTGAGTAATGGATATTCTTTCTGCCAATAGTAGCGAACAGAAGGGTCTTGGACAGTTTTCAATATATCCTCTCTGAATCTTTTTTCTACTAAAAATCTTCGTAAATCAATCATTGTCCCTCCTTGGGAACTTTCAAGAAAAGCTAAAATAGCATTAGCTAACACTGAATTCATCTGGTCACCCCATGAGGTGCTTAACCGCTTAAACACGGCAACTAAATCAGAAGACAAAATATCTTTTTCGATTTCTGAATGAGCGGTGAGGAAATTAAAACCCACAGGAAAATCTCGGTCTGATGGGTCAATAATCAACACATCTTTTCTGCGATGTTCGGGAATATGCGGTAAAATATTTTCTATCAAATCGCCATGTGGGTCAAGGACTGCAACACCATTCCCTAACGCAATATCTTGGGCAATATGATGTAGCAACATCGTTGATTTTCCTGTACCTGTTGCACCAATAACATGGGTGTGTTTTAGTCGTTGACTAGAAGTAATTGTTACCTCTTTTTCTTTGCCTTGATGTCTGTTTTTCCCTAATACAAATTCATGTCCATTAGTTACTAAAGGTGCTACTTTTGTTTTTCGAGTGTCCTTTATCAGTTTAGAGGAAACAACTGATACAGAAGGAAAATGAACGATGGTGGCTAATTCCTGTGTGTTGAGTAACATTCCTAAACGACACGATTGACGGAGTAACACATCATTCATCTTGCTATCAATTCCCTGTACTTCATTGGTTAATGGAATCAAACTATTCCATGGCGAATTATAAATCCGAACGAACGATTTTTCTATAGTAGTTGAAAGGGTAGCAACATTTTGCGCACTGTTACCAATACTCACTATTCTCATCACTACACCGAAGAGCGGTGAACTGATTTTCTCTTTTGCTAGCGCTACCATTTCAGGGGCATCTGCAAAAAAAGAATCTCCATCCATATCAATAACCGAACGCATAACACTCTCTGCCCAAGGGCTCTGCGCTCCTTGAAAGAGAATTTGCAACACAACACTTTCATCTTCTTGTATGTTTTCAAGTGTACCAACTATTCCAATGAATGGGTCTATGGTAAAATCATCCGTCATAACTACTGGGCGCATAAATTCATCACGTAATCCAAAGTCAAGGACACGAGCATGTCGTCCATTTGCCACACAGGTTTGTATATGGTCTGTTTGTTCTGTAATACTACACTCTGGGAAGTAGGCTTTGGTTTGACTAACAACTTGTAATGCATCAGATTCACGACAAACTAGTTGAATAGTAATGGAAGAATAGGTGCCAATAATTTCAAAAGAAACTGGATAGTTAAACTGCCCTAATGTCTGTAGGAAATGCGCTGTTTGTTCACCATTTATTTTCGTTCCTTGAGGTAGGGAAACCATAAAAACGTTTAAAGTTTCCAATGATTCAAACGTATATCCCCTAATCGATGTATCTGTTTCTTCCTCAAGTACTTTCTTTTTTGCTCCACCAACTGCCTCTAAGAAGCTGCTTATCCATGTAGGTCTTTTGCCGTCATCTATAACTGACTTTCGCTGCGGTATATGAAAAAAGAACGGCGTAAAAACTGGTTCTACATGAATGGGTGTTGCAAACAATTGCCATCCCCTGCCACGTTTTTCCCAGTCATAGAATTGCTGCGTTAGTTTTTCAGAAAGTGAGGGTTGCATAGACTACCATGATTTACCTTTTATTTCCCGTTCCAATTCCGTCAATCCACGAACCCCTTTGGTAGTCATAATATCATCCAATACCTCTTGAATACAGTTGTGTACACAAGTCTTAAAGGCAATTTGTGCATCCATCTGATAAAATGTTTTGGAGTCCATAATGGCATTTACATTAACAGACTTTCGTACTATTTTTTCAAGAAATCCATGTCTATGAACTAACCACCAAGACACAAAATATCCTGTGCCATAGGGAGCTGCACATAAATCAAAGGTGTCTTCACCCGATATAATTCGCAAGTATATTCTGTTAGCAGAAAAAAGATTTCCTTCCGAACGTTTTATCATTTTAACAGTAGCAATGACTTGTCTTTCGTGCAATGCTTTTTCAACTGATTTATAAAACAATTCTGTTGAAAATTGAACCTTGTTAAAGTAGTGATGCCAGTGGGATACGACAATTGTAGAATCAGTAAATACCCCTGAATACGCTAAGAAAAAAATCAAAAGTAGTAATACAATAAAATACGCCATATGATGAGTTTTATATGAAGTGAATAAATAAGAATAGAACTACAAATGTAACTCTATTCTTATATAAATACCAAATCAAATATGACCTGGTATTTCAGTAAGTAAATGACGTAAGGCGGAACGTTTTGACTGCTCTGTCATGGTTAAGTACTCTTGTAATTTCACGGAACGTGATTGGAATACTCGTAACTTGGCAATTGAGTTTACAATACGTTTGTTGCTATCCATCTTAGGGATATACTCACTCAATGTCCAAAGTAATTTACCAATCCGAAGAAATGGAATTACATTGCCCGTAAGGCGTTGTTCAAAGATTTTGGTTTGCCACAAGGCGTAACAAAACCAATACATGGTTTCTTTATCAAAGTCATTCTCCATCATGACAATGAAACAGTTGGCGCAAGCTTCTGTTAATGGCTTACCAGCGTTTAAGCCTTCTCTCAAGATGTAGAAATGAGGCTTGTGTACTTCTGTACTTTTCGTGTACGTTTTAATTGTGTAGTTCATCATTTTCTAAGAGTTTGAAAGCCCCTAGGCTTCAACCAAGTGTCAAGGGTTACGAAGTAACGTGCGAAGCCCTTGTACGCTTAGGTTAGATTTAGAAAGATGATGAAACTATGCAATGCGGAAAGTGCGGAATGATAAAATATACGAATATTGATTGGCTAATAAGCAACCATTACAATACATTCAGCCATCCAGCATATTAATTACAAGGAAAATATTTTTCAACAATTCCTTCAATTATTGACAAGGTTATTGGTTTTCGAATGAACCCATTAGTATTAGTATTTGTTTTGGCTCTTTCTTCATCATCAGGATTCATACTTGTAGTTAGCATCGATAAAACAATTTTTGCTTTTTGCTCATCGGGAAGTTTAACATATTCATCTAAAAACTCCCAACCATTCATAATAGGCATATTAATATCTAAAAAAATTAATCCTGGTTGTGGAAACTCCAAATTTGCTGCAAATTTTCCCTTGCACGTCAAAAAATCCAACCCCTCTTGCCCATTGGTAGCAAATTGAACTTTAACATCAATATTAGTTTTTTTGATTAATATTTGATTGAAGTAATTTGTTGCTTCATCATCATCTATTAATAGGATACAATGGAGGCCTGGAATTTCTTTCATAATATTTGTATTTAATTTTTAAAAAAGTTACGATTTTATTGTAAAGAAGAAAGAACTCCCCATCCCTAATTCTGAATCAGCCCAAATCTCCCCATTATGCAAATCAATTATTTTTTTACAATGCGCCAACCCGATACCAGTACCAGAGTATTCCTTTGGTGTGTGTAAGCGTTGAAAAAGAATGAAAATTTTCTCTTTAAATTTAGGGTCGAAACCAATACCATTATCTTTAACTATGAACTTGTGATGCTCAGCTTCATATAATGATGAAATTTTAATAACAGGACTTATATCTGACTTTCTATATTTAATAGAGTTCCCTATCAAGTTTTGAAACAGTAAACGCAGCTCAGTTTCATAACCTTTAATTTTAGGTAAAGGCTCAATGGTTATTACAGCATTGTTTTGCTTAATTAGTGAATCTAAATCATTGCAAACTTCTTGCACTAATATGTTGCAATCAACCTCTTTCAATTGTGCATTTTTTCCAATTCTACTAAAGTCGAGAAGAGCGCTAATTAAATTTCTCATACGGTCAGTTGCATCAACAATAAAACTCAAACTTTTTTTACCCATATCATCTAATGCTTCAACATATTCTGATGATAAGATTCCTGCAAAGTTTGAAACTGTTCTTAATGGTTCTTGTAAATCGTGAGAAGCTATATAGGTAAACTGCTCCAACTCTTTGTTCTTGGTCTCCATATTTTTTATAATTATCTCCAACGCCTGTGCTTGTTCTGCCTTTTTTCGTTCTGTCAAATCATGATAATTAATGACAATTGCATTCACCCCTTCTATTGCTAACATATTCGTAACGGTACTCTCCATCCAAATATAATTACCATCTTGCTGCTGTTTTCTGATAGAAGATACGATGGGTACATTCGGCTTTTGCAATGCTTCTGCCAACTGTTCTTTTGCAATTTTTTCATCTTCCGAATGAATACTCGTGATGATACTTCTATTTCCCTTCTCGTTTTGCGTATACCCACACAATTGCTGCATAGCAGGACTGGCATATTCAACCATTCCTTTTTGATTGGTTAATAAGAGCAAATTACTACTGTTCTCAATCAAGGAACGAAATCGGACTTCGCTTCTAATAATAGCATCAGCAGCAGCTTTTCTTTCTTCTAAAATTAGTTCTTTTTGTCTATCTGCTTCTTGTAATTTACCAATTTCAAAACTTTGTTTGCTGTTAGAGTTTGTAAAACCTTTAAAATTATATGCCCATAAACCACTAAGTAAAAAAACAATAGTAGCCAGTATTCCATGCAATATAAAGGTCTGCAAATTCATATATTCCAATTGCGTAAAGTATATTTTGTCGTACCCAATAAATTGTAAGTATCCAAATGTTGCATGGTGTACTACTACAAGTAATGCTATTGGAATTTGAAGTTTCCAATTTTGATAGGTAATTAAAATGGCACTTCCAATGAATGCAAAAAAGTGCATTTCGAACAGCCCGTGCATTTGATAAATATATTGTGCCATAAAAATACCCAATACAATACTTAATACATACTGATACAAGTCTGATGAAGGTAAAACCAACTTCGCTGAGTAATACGCTACTATTGATAAACCACCAACACCAATCGCTATCAACCATGTATCATAAAAAAATGCCAATAGCAGACCAATTAAAAAGAACCCTGCAAGAAAATAGTTCATTAATTTATCTGACTTAAGTTTTATTTGCAGTGCAAAATCTTCAGAAAATTTTTCCTCTTTTATTAAATTTGTCATACTCGTTATTTTTTACAACATTTAGGTAATTCACAGCCATAACTTTTTATGGCAGCAATAGAAAAATTAGGGTTGTCATGATGGTTCAACAATGAATCAATTGCCATTTGGGCAAAATTGCTTTGCTTGTCTGTACAGTATCGACTTTTATTATAATTACCCCTATAGTACAATTTATTATCCCTATCAAAAATTGCTGCTTGAGGAGTAGAGTAAACGCCACATATAACTGCAATACTCGTATCAAATGATACAGGAATTACTAAGTCAAATTTGGATTGAATGTCTTCTACTGAATATTCATTACTACTGTTTAATACGACAATAGCAAAGTTCATTTTACTGCTATATGCTTTTACCAATGATTTGAAATGAGGAATATTAAATTTTGAACATGGGCAATTAGGATTAAAAAAGTGAATCAGAAGAGGCTTGTTGTTTTTAACACGAAAAGAATTTGGGAAGGTAACCACATCACCATGTTTTACTGCATGATAGTTTTTGGGAATTGGTGTCGGCAATGAATATTTCCATTCCTGTTGCCAGAACAAATATGAAATACCTGTTAGTAGAATCCCAAGCCATAAAAATAACCACCACTTTTTCATACGCAAAAGATTAAGATTAATTTACTACGTCCATCAAAATTACTCTTGCAATGTATAGGTAATAAATGGTTATATTTCTACGTGTTTTTACGTAAAAAAATAACGTGTCAAGATGGTTAGATTTGTAACGAAATCCAAATACCGAACCCATTAACGAATATGATAGAGATAAAATTTTCAAGTAAATTCAGTGGAAATGATATGAGTAGCTTGGTTAAAAAGTATAGCGGCATCTATTGCTTTACAAGCATTCTATATCCTTTTTTTTGGTATTATACAGGCGTTTACGAAGCAATCCCCATTAATATTATCTTTGGTGTATTGTTTCTTTTGCCATTGCTTTTTGAGTGGAAAAAATGGTTTACCACAACCTACAACGCAATATTGATTCCAGTATTTGGTATACTAGAAATCTTTATGGTTGCTGTTTGTACCATTCATCATACCACAGTAGTATTAAATTGGCTTATTATTATTCCATTAATTGCCTATCTATTTTTTGATTACAAAAAAGCAATTTTATGGACAATCCCATGTCTGTTAGCCATCATGCTTAGTCTATTTTTGAACAAGACTTATATGCCAATATTTCTAACGTTTGAAGACTTTCACCCAGAAAAAATTTTGACATTTGAATTAGCTTCGATTCTTGGATTGTTATTAAATACAATTTTTTTAAGTTCCGAATATGCAAAACTTAGGAATAAAAAAGAGGATACATTAATCAACCAAAATGAAGAACTATATGCTATTCAGCAAGATGTTTTAATAGCACAAAAATTCAAGGAACGTTTCTTTACGAATATGAGTCATGAGCTTAGAACACCAATGAATGCAATAAAAGGAATATCTGAATTACTTGATTCTACCACACATGATGAAGAAAGCGAAGAATTAATTACATCACTAAAAAAATCGTCAGACCATTTACTTTCAATTATTAATGATATTTTAGATTATTCAAAAATTAATGAAGGAAAACTTACTTTAACCATTCTTGAATTTGACGTATATGAAATGTTATATAGTTCGTTTAATCTTCTAAAATATAATGCTCGTCAAAAAAGTATAGAGTACCGATTACTCATTTCGCCTGATTTACCAAAGTATGCCAAAGGAGACAGCCAACGAATTAGACAAGTAATAATTAATTTTTTAAGCAATGCTATAAAATTCACAAAAAGTGGGTCTGTTGAATTGCACTGCACCGTGTATGATTCTACTGCTGAAACATTCACTTTGAGGGTTGAGGTAAGAGACACTGGAATTGGAATTGCGAATAACAATTTAAAAAACTTGTTTCAAGATTATAGCCAAGTAAATGACCAAGTTGCACAACAATTTGAAGGAACTGGACTTGGATTAAACATCAGTAAAAAGTTAATTGAAATGCACCAAGGTATCATTGGCTGCACGAGTGAATTACATAAGGGTTCTGTTTTTTACTTTGAAGTTCCACTTCAAATTGTGAAATCTTTTGATTACTCCACGTTAAAAAAATCGGAAACTACAATTGAAGAGTTAGTGAAAGAAATAAAACCAAAACTTAAAATTCTAATTGTAGATGATAACAATCTGAATTTGATTATCTCTAAAAAAATATTACATTCAATACTACCAAGTTGTAATATTGAAATTTGTGAAGATGGATTAACGGCACTTAGTAAAACATTGTTAATGAAATTTGACATCATTTTATGGATATGCAAATGCCTGAAATGAATGGAAAAGAAGCTACTGTTCGTATACGAAGAGACGGCAATAATTTCAATTGCTCTACCCCCATCATTGCACTGACGGCTAATGTAAGTGAAAGTGATGTTAACGATTGTTTAAAAGTAGGAATGAATGATTTTTTGATTAAGCCATATGAGAAAATTAATTTGATAAAAATAATTCATAAATTCACATAAGAAAAAAACCAAGATTTAAAGCTTACAAAATAGCATGCGAAGCCCTTGTACGCTTAGGTTAGATTTAGAAAGATGATGAAACTACAGTAGCAATAAAAAAGACTACTTACCTTCATAATTGAATGAGAAATGGAAATGCTATTAAAAGCAAGGCTACCGTTTTCTTTTGGAATAGTTACAGGTTGACCTCCTTTTTATTTAGGAATTCTATTAACTCTTTCATATCTTCTGGTCTACCCTCTAGTTCTGAATAATATTTGTCATCCATTGCATGAAAATATGCCCCAACTTTTTCAACTATTTCTTTATATGCTTCGATATTATCATTTGACCTCATTATTAGGTAAAAACCCATTGCATACTTTACTATACCTTCTGTAAGGACTCTTTTACCACTATCATCTATTTTATGAAGTTCTAAAAGAAGTCGTGTCATGTCAGAAAGTTCACGCTTAATTGCTTGGTCTATGGTTTCTCCATTTTTTTGAGAACGATATTTCAAGCCATGTTCAACAAGCCCTTCATTAAAGGCTGTTAGTCCTTTTAGCATTTTGTCATTAAATCCGCAAAGTGGCATATTATTTAGTATAAATTTATTAAAAAAATTGTCAAATTAATTTCAAAATATGGACTGTTTATTTATCCTTGTCAATTTTTATTTTGTTTTTAGGATGCTTTGAATGCTCTTTTAAAAACGCATCATCTGTAAATGTCCAAACGATATTTGAAAGCATCATTTGAAAAGCGATTGTTCCGCCAAAAAACGCATCCATCTGTTCTAATTTATTTTCATGCTTTAAAATAAACGAATAAATTGTCAGAAAAGTAAAAGTAAGAGTAATGGGAATATCACTATATTTTAGTGATAGTAAATATGCACTACTAATTTTTGGCTGTTTAATAAAAAGAAATTTAAACAGCAGAAAATCTACAATGACAAAAATAAATGTCGTGGATAGCAAAGAAATCATCACCCAAGGGCGGTCAAGGTGAAAATTGAAAATATTGATAAATTCATTTGCCGAAATTAAATTGACAAAAAGTAATAAAATAAAGGCAATTCCTAAGATAAGCCCAATGCCGCCATCTAATTCTTTAAAAAATTTTTTCCTCCATCCTTGTGCATAGATGTAAACTGTGTAAAGAAGTGTGAACCCTAAAGCACAAGTTTCCCAGCATTTCCAAGGTGCTAATTTGCTTAGCCCAAAAAAGTTTGACCAACCTAATACCCCACAAAAAACTAAACAGCTAAGGGAGAAACGATTATTCTTGATATAAAGTATAACAATTTCACCAATATCTTCGAGTGTCAGGGATTCTATATTTAACTTTTCATTTTCTTCTTCCATTATTGTTTAAATTTAAACCAATGAAATAGACGATACTACTTAATCCAACACAAACCAAAATTGGATACCAAATGTAATCTTGATTCCAAATAACTGCATAAACCCCTATTGTAATTCCAGCCGCCGCTCCTATAATCATGCTTGTGTTTGCCCAAAATGAAGAAGGGTGTTTTTTTAGAAATAGTATTCCAAAAATTAAAGGAAAAAAAGAAAGTTGTGCAGAATAAAATGCTAAAAGTAAATTGATAAAAAGTTCACCTCCGTTTGGAACTTTTTTGTCGAAAATTACGAAAAGTAATATACCGAACAAAATTGCTATCAATCCAAAAATTCTTCCCGCATTAGTTATGCTGCCATAACTACTTCTGATTTCAACTTCATTTTCACTATCAAGTAATCTTCTTGTTTTACCATACGAATCATAAACAAAAGTAAAAATGATACCAATAATGAATGAATCAACTGTTGAAAGCATAATGGCAAGAATGCTTACAATAAAAGTGTACCCAAAAAATTCTTGAGCGAGACTCCCAGAATTAATAAGTCGTTTAGGAATATCAATCAGCAAATCTTGAAAAGTAAAATGTGGAAGGGAGCTAACAGTCAATAAACCAAAAAAAAGAAAAATAATCCAAGTAAACGGAGATTCCACAGCATAAATTAATAGTCCTTTGCGAATGTTTTGGGGCAAGCTTTCTGTATCATTTACAGTGGTTGGTTTTACCGATAAAAGCCGCTGCCAATTAGTTAGGTCAACAAACTGCCAACACAAGGGTAAAACTATTAAGGAAAGTAGTCCCGTAACTCCAAAACCCTCCACGTTGATTAGATTAGAAATAGGAAAATTAAATCCTGTTTGAAAAAGTTTGTAAGCTGCTATACCAAGAATACTCACCATCAAAACACCAATTGCAGAATTTAAAATTTGGTTGATAAATTTATTCGTCTTTGTATCTTCTTCATTGAAGTTGATGAATCTAAATTTACGAAAAAATAAAACGATTGGAATGTAAATAAGCAGTATGAGAAAACTCAAAGACAAAGCACCAGATATGTTTGAGCTATTTCTCAAAAGCAAATAAAAGAAATAAAGCATTAGCCCAAAAATACCAATGTAGGAAATAATGAGTTGCAGCTGGTCTGTCCGAATAGAACTTAATTGCCCACCATAAGCGATATAGCCAAAAACAAAAAGTAAGGCAATAATGACGACAATATAAAAAAGGTTCTTGTTATCAATTATTGAGAGTAGAACTTTTGAGCCGAAGTATGTTTCTGCAATCGCAAAACCAAGAAAGCCGATAATTGTTAGATAGGAAGCAACAACACGAACACTTACGCCATATTGCTTTCCTAAAAAACCATGAAGAGTTAAACCCTGTCCAATAAATTTCTTGTACCGATTGAAGCATAGGTAGAAAATAAAAATACCAAGTCCCCAACAAATAGTATTGGCTGCTGGAACAAAATAAAAATTAGAAGCTCCCCAAAGTAGAAAAGGATAAATGGTACTAACTTGAAAAGCATACGCAATGGATGAGCTTGAAAATGCAGTTACTCCAACTTTTTTATAAGCCAAAAAAAAGTCGTCAGGATGCGTCAAATCCTTTCTTGCAACCGACAACGCTCCAATCACGTAAATCAGAAGTGGTATCGCTATGACTATTATTCCTAAAAGCATCGTAGCAAATTTATGTTTTTCATTTGAATATTGCTTTTTTTATTTTCTTTTAAGCAAATATATTTATTGTATTTCAACCTCACAAATTTATTAATACTTTGTCATTAAATCATTTTCAATCTATACTATTTTTATAAAAAAATAGTATTAGCACTAAACGGCTTACTCACCGACCCATCAATCATCAACTTTAAATACATGGCAAACCGTGGAAGATTCACTAAATCTTCTTCATTGAAAATGGGATAGAATTCTTTCGCTAAAATCACTGCATCGTCAACACCAATCCGAAAAGAAATGATTGTACCCACATTTCCAAAAATAGCAGAACGAATTTCATTAGGCATCTGCTCCATATATTGATGTGTGATATATAAAGATAATTTGAATTTCCTCGACTCAGAAAGGATACCAATAAAAGCTTGGGTTAAGAACGAATGTGCCTCATCAATGTATACGTAAAAAGGAATGCGGCTGTCTTCCGCTATGGCAGCACGATGTAGAGCCGCTAACTGAATAGAGGAAATAAGCATACTGCCCAAAAGTGATGAAGCGTCTTCCCCTATTTGCCCTTTAGAAAGATTCACGATAAGTATTTTTTTGTTGTCTAACACCTGTTGCATCTTAAAACTTGAAACCTGCTGTCCGACTATGTTTCGGAGTGGTAAGCTCGTAGCGAACAACCCCACCTTGTTGAGTATTGGTGCAATGGCTTCTGCTTTTAATGTAGCAAAATATTTCTCAAACTCATCCTTCCAAAAAGCCTGTATATGCCCATCTACAACATATCCTAAGATATTGTTTCTAAAAATATGATTGGTTAATAGTGGTTGAATATCCAACAAGGTAGCATTGGGATAGTGCATCAAGGTTAATAACGAAAAACGTAAAATGTATTCTAATCTCGGACCCCAGGAATCCGCCCAAATCTTCTTGAATGTTGAAATCAACCCTGCTGCAACAAGGTGATGGTAGTTCTGTGGAATGTTGTACAAGGGATTAAACGCAAGTGGATTTTTACTCGTTGCGTCAAAATAAATGAGGTCAGTTTTTCTTGACTCTGGAATCTGTTGTAAAAGTTCTTTTGCTACATCCCCGTGTGGGTCTATGACACACAAGCCATTCCCTCTGTGAATATCTGACAAAGCCATTTGCTTGAGCAAGGTTGATTTTCCTGTGCCTGACTTACCAATGACATACAAATGCTGCAATCGGTCTTGGTCTTTGATACCAAACTTTTGATTGCTATTTCTGAAATTAGTTTTGCCTATGTAGGTAATAGCATGGTCGTTCATGCTTTAATGATAGCGGTACTATGGAATTCATAACAGGGGGGATAATTTGCCATTTGTAGCAAAATGTTCCCTCTTTTTTGATACTTTGAAATATATCATACTAGCTCTGTACAAGTAATACAACTATGCTATGATGAAAACGCTAGATAGAAATCAAGAAAATAATGAATCCAAAGAGGAGCAACGTAGATTTTTGTCTAGCAACAAAGTCATTATTCGTTGCTCCTCTTTGGATATAGCAGAAGATACATTGCTGCGTCAGTTGGCAGCCTTATTAATTGATGACTATCTGGAAAACTAATGAATACTACACCCAAAAAGGCAGTGATATACTGCCGTGTTTCCACAAAAGAGCAAGTAGAAGAAGGCAATAGTCTTTTTACACAAGAAAAAACGTGTAAGGAATATGCATTGAAGAATGGCTATGATATATCCGCTGTTTTCATTGAACAGGGAGAAAGTGCCAAAACGCAAGACCGTACAGAACTACAAAATTTGCTCAAATACTGCGCTGACAAGAAGAATGGCATCGAAGCCGTCATATCCTATAAGATTGACCGAATCTCTCGTAATACGGACGATTACAGCCAAATACGCATACTCCTAAAGCGGTATGGGGTCGAAATTAAGTCTACAAGTGAATATTTTGAAAATACACCTGCTGGTCGCTTCATGGAAAACATCATTGCGAATGTAGCACAGTTTGATAATGACGTGAGAACGGAACGTTCTGTGAATGGGATGCGTGATGCCATGCGTGAAGGAAGATATGTATGGCAAGCATCAATTGGGTACTCAAATGCTAAGGTGGATGGGAAAACAAGTATTGTACAAAACGAAATGGCAACTTATATCAAACAAGCTTTTGAGTTGCTAGCTACAGGAAATCATACGATTGTAGAAGTCCATAAAATTGTTACTGATGCAGGATTGCGAACACCAAAAGGAAAGTTGGTGTCTCGGTCTTACTTCCCTGCCCTATTTTCAAATCCATTGTATATGGGTATCATTAAAAAGTTTGGCGAAACACATAAAGGATTGTTTGAACCTATTGTTTCAGAAGGATTATTTACCCATGTACAAAATATGTTGAAACGAAGAAACAAGCAACCGAGAGCCTATACGAGAGTGCATCCTGACTTTCCCTTACGTAACTTTATATCTCACCCAACAGGGTTGAAAATATCGGGTGCATGGAGTCAAGGAAATCGAAAAAAATATGCGTATTATCGCTTCTTATTGAAAGAAAGGAATATCCCCAAAGTGCTACTCGAAGCAAAATTTAAGGAATTTATGAACCAATTCTGTCTGAATGAGGACGTGTTTTCTAAGTTGGTACAAGAACTAAAAGCGCAATTTCCAGAAGCATTAGAAAAAAAGGAAGTAGAAATCAAGCAACTACAAGCTCGTATAGTAGAATTACAGGAACAAGAAAATATAATTACAGAAAAGAATTTACAGGGGGTGTATGGCGATAGAATGACCCAAGCACATTTAGGCCGTATTGAACAAGATATTTTAAAAATCAATGCCGAACTCTATCAACAACCAACACAAGAAAGGAAGAATATTGAAGCATTGGTGCAAACGGCACGAGAATGTTTATTTGAACCTGCCAATGTGTGGGAAAAATTCACCTTGGGAAATAAGGTTATTTTCCAAAAGTTCGTATTTCCTTCTGGAGTGGTCTTAGAAAATGAGAACTTACGAACACCTGAAATATGTAGTATTTTCAAGGTTAAAGATGTTTTTTTAGCTGAAAAATCTGCTATGGTGCCCTATAATAATATAACCACGAACACCCCACAAATAGCAAATGAGCTATTTTGGAAGCAGGTAATAATGGATTTAGAAAAAATAGAGGAAATATGCAAGGGGGAAGAAAGATTACAAGAAAATATAGTGCTTTAACTACTATCAACTAATAAATACAATCACATGAAGTACATACATGAAATAAAAAACAATACACTTGTTGATAAACGCAAAGTATTAGGATTGAGACAACGAGACGTAACTATTGCACTTAGCTTTGGAAGTACTGATAGAATTTCCCATTGGGAACACGGAACTGCAATGCCGAGTTTGCCAAACCTTTTTCGATTGTGTGCCTTATACCAATGTTTACCACATGAAGTGTATCCTGCATTACTTGAAAAAACAAATAGTGACATAGAACACACATTACGACAGCGATTTTTCAAGAAAAACTAATCTATTAGTGTTTAAAAAACAAGGTGTACATATTCAAGAAAAACGTATAGATTTTCTCAAGTAACCACAAAAAGAAATATTCTTTATGTGGATTTTTTGATTGACCTGTTTTCGTCATCCACAGCAAATATATACAACAGCATTTTTTGTCAAACTAGCTCTTTACTTTTATACATACATCTCGTATGTAGTGCAATCCACAGGAGTGAACCAAAATGAGCATGCTACAATTTATCTATCTCAGAGTATAAATTTGAGACCCAGCATCTCTGATTTTACTTTTCTCGTGTCCCTATATCATTTAAACCCTCTACTCCGACAACTTACTTCACTCTTACAACACTACAGATAGTTATTCACATCATTTGCTATAAATGGCAAATTATCCCCTCTACTGTAAAAAGGAGTACTTGGTATTGTTTAGGTATGGCACAATGTTCTTCACCCATACCAAATAGGTTAAGCAAATACCGAAAGATTATGGGGTTGCATCAAAAGGATGTAGCAAAGTTACTTAACCTGAAAAGTACGAATAGAATTTCACGTTGGGAACAAGGAACTGCCATGCCATCTGTCGAAAATTTATTACAATTAAGCATTATCTATAGGCGCTTACCAACAGAGTTATATTTAGATGTATATCTGCACTATAAGCGCATCTTAGAGAACAAGGAAAAGAAAAAATAAACATCCATTACAATGTTTTTTGCCTGAATTAATGCAAGCACGAAAACACTCATTCACTGAAAATTCACACAGAACTTTATTTGTGCGCTTTTTACATGTGCCTTTACAATGAAAAGTTTTGCGGTGAATTTTATATATCGAACGTGTAATCGTTTTCTTTTTTATAAAGAAAAAGCGAATATCGAACGATATACAAACCCTGTGAATAACCCATTACAAACTATTTATTACATAGTACACCTTATGTCAGAAAACACAAAGTTCGCCTATGAATTAGCAAATGCATTAAATGATTTAGATGCACTTCCCATCTATATTACTTTTGCAAACCGTTTTCAGGAACAAGTATTGCGGAATATATTACAAAAAGTCATGTCGATTCCAGAGAGGAAAATTAAGCGCACCCGTGGCGCATTATTTACCTACTTAGTGAAACAACAAGGCAATGGTGGTTTTAGGAATTAGTATTGGTACACGGCTTGCGGGTATTGCAGTTAAACGAGATGGGGAACTCATTACCCATCAAGTAAAAGTATTTAAAGGGGTTTGGAATGCACAAAAGCAACGTGAAATTCTTACCCTCTTTGACAAGGTATATGCTTACTATGGCGTAACGCATATTACGCTTAAAACAGTTAATCCATTACATACTACCAAGTCATTGCATGTCCTCATAACTACTCTTACTGTTCAAGCTGAAAAGAAAAATATCACCGTAAAGCCTTATTCTCTTCATGCTATAAAAAAGGCTCTACACTTGAATTCCAAAGAAAATCTTATGGAGTATGTGGCTGAAGAGCATTATGAATTACGTAAAGAATACCTGAAAGAGAAGAATAGTTTTCATCCCTATTATATGAGAATGTTTGAGGCAATTGCATTAACAGAAATGGAGAAATGATACAGCCATACTAAGTGTTTTAACATTGTTTGAAATCCACCTTGATTGATAAATACTTATAATTTGTATGTATTTTTGATTCGTCATGTGGTGCTTTACAGATTGGGCATTCATGTATATTGAAAAAAGGGGGTATGATGTAATTAATATACATTGTCCTCCTTTTTTATTTGAGTATTGTAGATGTAGAGAAAATACTTTTGTAATCCATAATACTCTAAACTGGTTGAGGTTATTGATGTAGCAGACAGACAAAACAATAATTATTCATTGATTGAAAAACGGCTTAAAAAGTCGTTTTTTGTTACTCAAAAATGAATAGCTGGTTGAATAATTCAGTTCGTTTGAGTTTAGTTTTATCTCTCTCAAAAAAGTTGTTGCTGCGTTCAACCGTTGCCAAACCAAACCACTCAAAGAAGTTATTTATTGTTCGTAATTCATAGCAATGCCTAAAATTGTCAATACTTTTTGAATACTGGTTGTCAGGAAACAAAGTGAGAAACTTTGGAAACGCTTGTACATATTTATCAGCATAAAAATTAGCGGTTTGTTCTTGTTCGCCAAATTGATTCAGCAAGTATAATGAAAACCCAAAACCTAGTTGTCCGATTGGATATTCGGGATACCCATCATTGTAACTCCAACTAAAGTCATTAGTAAAAGCAGTAAAGATTGTCTTGAAAAGTTGCAATCGATTTTCTGGTTGCAAAAGGGTTGTTCCCTTTTTAGTCAGCGAAAGTTTACCAACTGATTTCTTTACAAGCCCTGCCAGACCTGTGGTCAATCTTACACTTGAAATAGCAATACAATCTTCCTCTCTCCAAAGTTTAGTAACTCCTCTTTCAATAAAATACTCGGGTAAAATTTTGTGTGCATATAGCTCAACTAACACTTTTCTCGGTAAATATCCCAGTGGGGTTAGTTTAATTTGCTTGTCTCTTTGAACAAGTTTTAAAAATTCCTCGGCAACTCTAAAAAATGGAATTCGGTCAAGTGTTTCGTTAGTAATTTCCTTACGAAATTGCATGGGCGATTTATCTCCAAATGTATCGTGAAGTAAATAATTCATTTCATTTGGTGTTAAACCACTGAAATCCTCAAGCAGTGTGTTGTTCCACAGCAAAATGGTTGATTCAATGTCTGAAGAATTCATGCATATGAAGTTGTAAAATTAGTTGGTTGCTTGTTCGTTTCTTGCGCAAATATTCAGGGTTGTATAAAATATCAATGATGTACATTATTTGTAAAGGAGATATATCAAAACTGTGTAAAGGTATAAGTAGAGTTTTTTTATACTATTTTATTTTTCATTTCCATTTTTTGATATTCAGAAAAGTGCTTGAAACTATTACGGTCATCGAAATATACGTTCTTACTTAATAATAAGTTTTTTACATTGCTTAGAAACAATTTTTATGGATGAATTCTTGATTTTTACACCAAAATTCTAATTTCAAGTATGGAACGGAAACTATTGTTTATCACATCAAAAAAACATTCGTTAACAATGTTACATACAAATTGTTTTAATAGGGTTAGGCTAGAACAATTTTATTTTTCCCATGTTATTCTATAAAAGTAATTAACTTCTGGGTTAAAAAACATATGAGAATAACTTTTTGTAGCTTTATCAAAGGCGATATCTCTGATTTTTTCATATTCTTCAGGCTTGTTTGATATAATTCGTTGACGTTGTAGTATTGCAGAATCGCCAAAGGAACTATCCTTGTATTTAAGTTCAATTTTAACATTTACCAAATGTATTTGCGTCTCCACCTTAAAGCCAACGTATGGGGAAGCTTTTTTATCATCATCTGAAGCATTAATTTGAATATGAATTAGTCCAACTTGATTATATAATAAAGGCTCTTTAAATAATAATTTTGCATAATCATAATCACCTTTCTGAAAAACTAATTCATCAATAATATGAGTTTTGGAATAGAAATTTGTGATTTCTGGAGGGGTAGTACCAGTATATTTAAATTCGTGTTTTATTTCATTTAGTAAAAGCTTTTTAGACTGAACAGTTTTTATTTGTTCATATTCAACTCTATCTTCATAGCAAGTATATCGTATTGTTTTATAAAATATATGTGATTCTTTTGGATATTTTAAGTTCAAATATTTATTTAGAACAAAAAAAACATTTCCTATAAAAAGTAATAGCAATAAAACAGCAAGACCTAATGCTATTTCACCATATAGTTTTTCACTTTGTGTGAAAAAGAAAATTACACTTGCTATTGAAGCAATAGAACCGCCTATGCTTAAATAGGCTACAAAACGTGATGATATATGCTTCATGAGGTGTGCTTTAAAAAACAAAAATACCTACTACTTTATATTGTCAAGTAGGATGAAAGCCTCTGTATCTCCAAATTTCATTTTAACTTATTCTCCGTTTCCCATAAATATTTTTGAGGGTTAAATATTTGAAATTACTAACTGGCACAAATATAAAAGCCTTTTTAGATATTTCATTAACAAGCATAAATTTATTTTGTTAATTGCTTAATATCCCTTTTTTACTAGTTTATTATATCAAACATATTATTTTTTGCAAGAAAACCTTCTAGCCATTCTTAGCGACAATTCCCCTACCAATTCCCACTCCCTTTCTGGTATACTATATCCAAAAAATATTCTTTACCATGAACAAACCAACAACCTTTGAAAGCCTGATGAATTCAGTCTTGTATCACCATGACCACCGTACCATCTTTGAAGATTTCCTCACCCTATCACTCTGTGCATTTAGCTTCAATCCACAGACACAAAAGTCACACGAAGAAGAACTATACCTCGAAACCATTGATAAATACGCCAAGGAAGAAACACGATTTCTCTTCCCAAAACTATTAGCCACACTAGTAATAGAAATGGAACAAGAAAGCAACACATTTGGTACAGATGTATTGGGTAATTACTACGAACTCAATTTCTCCAAAAAACGGTCTTCACAGTATTTTACTCCATGGCATATCTGTGAATTCATGTCTCGTATTACTAGTACTGAACAAGTACGAAAAACTGATGGTTCACCCATTCGCATACTTGACCCTGCTTGTGGTAGTGGCAGAATGCTCTTAGCAGGTGCAAAAAACTTCGGTAGACGTGAAGAGTATTATGGAATTGATATTGACCCTACTTGTGTAAAGATGACAGCAATGAATCTCTTTCTCAATGGGCTCTTTAATGCAGAAGTTATGTGTGCCGATGCCTTGTCCCCTGTGGGTTTCAAGTTCAGTTATAGAACTTCATTCCTACCCTTTGGGGTGTTTAAAATCACCAACAAAGAAGATTCTAAGTTGTGGCATTTACATCAGCAATCGTTTGCTGAACAATTTACAACTGCGGAAAAAGTAAAAACATCGGTATCAAAAGAAGGACTCATTCTACCCAGTAAACAAAGTTCCATCATCCCCAATGATGGCTCACAACTCACGTTCTTTTAACAAAAGTTTTTACATCAAAAGCAGCATGTATGCTGCTTTTTAGTTATCCCCAAAATTTGCCATAAATAGCAAATTATTCCCCCTTACGCAATGACACTGTATTCGCTACACTGGAATAAATCATTCACAATAAAATACAAATAATCATGAGCGACAAAAAAGAAGAAGCCAAAAAGGATGTGTACCAAATCGTAACAGAACGCATCATTGCACAATTAGAAAAAGGCGTTGTTCCTTGGAAACAACCGTGGACAGAATCAGGATTACCGAAGAATCTGATTACTAAAAACACGTACCGTGGTATTAACCTGTTACTCTTGCTTTCACTAGGGTATGAACGAATGTTCTTCCTTACCAGTAAGCAAATCACCGAACTTGGAGCTACCGTTAAAAAAGACGAAAAAGCACACCTAGTAGTGTACTGGAATTGGGTGGAATCCAAAGATGAAGTAACCACGGATGGGAAACCAAAGAAAGCTCCTTTTCTTCGGTATTATCTGGTGTACAATGTTGACCAATGTGAGGGTATTGATGAAGCAAAGATTCCTGAGTCAACAGAAAGTAAATTCACCCCGATTGAGTACTGCGAAAACATGGTGCTAAACATGCCAAATCTGCCCACCATCAAACACAAAGAGCAAAAAGCATACTATGAGCCTTTACGAGACTTCATCAACATGCCGAAGCCTGAAACGTTTGAGAATGAAGACCGCTATTATGCCACCTTGTTCCATGAATTGGTGCATAGTACAGGACACCGCAGTCGTCTAAATCGGAAAGGTTTGTTGGAGATGACACCCTTTGGTTCTGAAGCCTATTCCTTTGAGGAATTGATTGCTGAAATTGGTTCAAGTTATCTCTGCTACCATGCAGGGATTGAATCGCCATTTGAGCAACAAGCAGCCTACATTGAAGGATGGTTGAAGAAACTGCAAAGTGATAATCGGTTTATCATTCAAGCCAGTTCTTCTGCACAAAAAGCAACGGATTACATTTTAGACCTCAAGCCTCCAGTTGACAAAGAAGCTTCTGAACAACAAGGCACACCTGCTGATGATTGCCCTCTTTAAGATTGTGGTTTTGGTTTTTTGGTTAATCACAAAGCCCGACGTTTTTACGTTGGGCTTTTTTTGTTGTGCAACAAAAAATATTGATTTGGAATCTTCTAAAAGGGCAGTATATTGCAGCTTACATTTTATTAAATCGCCTATGCAAAGAATCACACTTTAACTACATATTATTCCGCATCGCTTTCTTTTTTCTTCAATAGAAAACTTGGAAATTTTCAAAATACGAAACAAAGAAACAGTTCAACAAAGATGCACCCGTCATGGGTGTATCAATTGTGCTGTTTTCATTTGTTTCGGGCTTCCAAGTGCCTCTGTTGAGTGAAGACGTCAAAGCCGATTGATTACACCCTTTTTATTAGTACCCTCTACATTAACTTGTACAAAACCACCGAGTTAAAAATTGTTTCCTTTTTTTATTCTTCATCAACAACAAAAACAATTTTTTAAATGAAAAAAACAATCACCTTCTTTCTTCTTTTCGCATTGCTTGCTACCGCAAGCCATGCTCAAAGTATTGATTCTTCAATGTTTCGTACTTCGCATATTGGCTATGCACATCAGTTTGATAGTTTGCTCGACCGCTACGGACAAAAGTGGGCGTTAGAAGATTTAGCCGTTGGCAATGCTTATGGTAACAAGGCTTTAACAATGGTTCGCCGAAGCTCTTGTAACACAGGCTATTTTCGTTTGTACTTTGAACAAGGTAGCGGCATGTATGCCAACACAGCCGTTGAAACAGCACGTAGAGAAGTTGTTTGCAGAGTGTTTTATGATATTGCTAATTATGTACATCGCCCTACTGGTGCTAAAGATTCTGTTAATATTTGGATTCGAGCCATCAATAATATTTCGGGTATAGGCGCACCACCTTGTTACAATGGATTGGCTGGTTTGGCTTCCTCTTTTTTTCCTGTTCCTTCGGGGGTTACATCGGGTGGCATTACCGACAATTTAATTTGGCAAACCATTAATTCTGGTACAGATGCTTATACTAATTTAACTTATCCTGTTAGTGTTTTGGGTGGCGCAAATGTGGGTAGTGGCTATTATCACGGCATTGTGTCTATCAATTTTAATGCTACTTGTATTCATTGGTATCCCGACACCACTTGGCAGCCTACTTTATTATTACCCCAAGCAAATCAAGTAGATTTATATTCCACTTGCCTCCACGAAATCACTCATGCTTTGGGCTTTGCTACACTCATCAAAGCCAACGGACAAGCCTATTTCGGAGCAAGCAATAATTATTTTAGTCGTTACGATTTATTTTTAAAAACAAATGCCACACATGGCAATTTACCACTCATTACCAATTCAGGTAGTTGTTCGCTTTACAATTATGCTTTTAATTTCACTATTACAGGCGGTGCAGCCGTTTTAAGTCCTAATTGTGCAAGTATTTACCCTACCGATTCTACTACATGCAGCAATGCTATTGTTTACTCTTCGGCTGCTTTAACTTCACAGCCCGTTTATACGCCTGCTTGTTATGAGGCTGGTTC
This sequence comes from Bacteroidota bacterium, assembly GCA_046051225.1. Taxonomy (GTDB): domain Bacteria; phylum Bacteroidota; class Bacteroidia; order Chitinophagales; family CAIODY01; genus CAIODY01. The sequence continues at coordinate 328,123 of JBJOOR010000003.1, forward strand.
AAGTTTAAGCCACTTTGAAGATGAATGTCCTAATTGGCACAACAACAACAAATACTTTCTCATGTCCAACGCTGTTATATATGGTACATACAAGCGGCATCCACAGCCCGAAGAAAAAACTGTGCTTTGCGATTTAGGCTATACGCTTTCTAATTCCTTTGGCGATACTACCGTTGTCAAACAATCCTACAAAAGTTTTTCGTCTAATTGTGTAGGCTTGCAAGTAGTGGGCATCAATGATGGTTTCTATAAAGGAGCTTATACATTTACTGGCAAAACCAATACTACTATTACCATTGATAGCATTTTATACAATGATTATTTAGCCAACCATTTTGAATGTTTGCAAGATATTACAAGCACTTCAACTCTATCCGTTACCACAGGTAAAAAAACAACGAACATCAACTTTTCATCTGCTGTAGCTGGCTTGCATCTATTGCGCTATATTCCATTTGATTCAGCCACTAACAAACGAGGCAACATCACTTATATATACGTGTTTGTTTTCGATTCATTGGTTTGCTATAATCCTTGTACTATTGTTAGCAATGGCGGCTTTGAAAGTACCATTGTTCCTCCATTTTGCGATTATGCACAAATGGGGTCAAGTTGTACTAATGTAAATTGTTGGCTTCCCACAGGGCGCAATTTCGACTTGTTTTCTACACAGTCTTGCACTAACCCAAGTATTCATTGTAATAATCAGTTGCCTACACATTGGTTTGGTTTTAATGCTACTACTACTACCAATTGGCAGTTAGGCAATCCTGCCAATACCAATATCGCAGGTTTAGGTGGCTATTATAATGATACTTCCGATTATTACATGGAAGCCATGGAAAATATTTTATCGCAACCTTTATACCCTGGTCAAACCTATGTGTTACGCCTCAAAGCTAAATTAGGCAATGGTGGTTCATTTTGGTATGCACCATACCAATATCCAAATGCCGATGCTTACTTACGTTTGTTAGGTTCTACCAATTTAGTCCCTGCCAATCCTACTCAAAACTTTACCCCTGCATCGTTTGCTAATTATACCGACTTAGTACACACTATATCCATTCCAAATACACTAGGTGCAGCAACTTCATGGCAAACTTTTACAGATACATTTACAGTTACTAGCACACAGCAACTTCACTACATTACCTTAGTTGCCGATTTACAACAAACCGTTAATGCACCTAATCATGTGGCTATCCCAAGCGGTACAGATTGTTATTTCTTCATTGATGATATTAGCATCGAACCTTACGCCACCACCTTATTTTTCAATCCACCTACTTTAATTTGCAACGCTACCACCATTCCCAATTTAGCCGTTTATCTTTCCGCTTCTTATGCCAATGGTTATTTTTATGGCACTGGTGTTTCGGCTTCTGCTCCATATAGTTTCACTCCAACAGGTGCAGGCTATTATATCATTACCTATCACTACACCGATGCCACAGGCTGCCCTCACGATATTGCTGCTACTATCCATGTACAAGCATTAGATTTTACACTTACCGCTGCCACAACTATTTGTAATGGCGATACCGTTCGATTAAAAGCTACTTCCGTAATCTCTGATATTAGCACTCCCATCAAATACAAATGGACACCCAGCAGCACCTTGAGTAATGATACTATTTTCAATCCTATTGCTACTCCCACCGCTACTACTACATATAGTATTACCATTACCGACACTTTAGGTTGCACCCAAACTAAAACCGTTCAAATTACCCTCATTCAACGCCCAACCGATAGTTTAAAACTCACTACGCCCATTTGTGCAGGTTCGCCTTTTACTATTTTTACGAATGTAAAACCTACTGGCACTTATACCTACAAATGGACACCTACCAATTCAACGGCTACTAATTTAACCACTACTATTGCTACTGCCAGCAGCAAAAAATATGTAGTTACCGTTAGCAAAGGCAGTTGTGTATTAAAAGATTCTATCACCGTAACCATTCACAGCGCAATTAACGCAACGGTTACTCCACATTACAAAGCTATTTGCAAAGGCGATTCCGTTAATTTAATAGCAGCAGGTGGCAACAAGTTTTCTTGGTCGCCTACTACTAATTTAACCACTTCTACCAAAGCCAATACCATTGCTTTTCCTACGGTTACAACCACGTATATTGTTACTGGTACTGATTCTATCACTGGTTGCAGCGATACAGCTAAAGCAATTGTGTTTGTTAATCCATTACCAACCGTTAATGCCACCGCCACACCAAGCACCGTTTGTAGTGGGGCTACTGTTACTTTAGCAACAACAGGAGCAAGCACTTATCAATGGACTACTTCGCCTACTACTGTTACAGTAGCTTGTTCTACATGCAGCAACACTACTTCTAATCCTACTAATACCACCACAAGCAACAGCACAGTAACTTATACAGTAAAAGGCTTGTCAGCCTTCGGCTGTAAAGCCACGAGTACAGTAAATGTAGTGGTTAAGCCAAACCCTATTATAATAATTAGCCTTGCTCCCAACGATTCTATTTGTAGTGGTTCAACAGCTACACTTACCGCTTCGGGGGGTGCTTCTACTTATTCATGGTCGCCTGCCACAGGTTTAAATACAACAAGTGGTGCAATAGTAGCGGCTTCGCCACTAACTACATCCTACTATACTGTTACGGGCACTACCAATGGTTGCAGCAGCACTAAAAAAGATACCATTACTATCATGCCTTTACCAACCATTAATGCAACCGCTTTATCATCTACTATTTGTAATGCGGATTCGGTAAAACTTACAGCAACAGCAGGTGCTACAAGTTATCAATGGACAGCACCAACAGGCAATACACTACGATGCAATACATGTTCTATTACGTTTACATCCTTATTGTATAATGCAACCACAAGTACCATAATAAAAGTATTTACTGTAATGGGTAAAAATGCTTTTGGTTGTCAAACCACCGATACAGTAAAAATAAATATAAAACCAATACCAACAGATACCATATCGGTAACAGCAAATGATACTATTTGCAAAGGTAGTTCAGCAACTATGACCATAAAACCAACATCTGGTACTTATACATGGATAGGCACTACCAATAGCACCAATACATATACGGTAAGCCCTACTGCTACTAAAACCTATAAAGTAATTGGTATAATCAATGGCTGCAAAACCGATACGTTAAAACAAAAAATAACAGTACTATCATTACCCATAGTTAAAGATAGCAGCAATAAAACTACTATTTGCAAAGGTGATTCAGTAAAACTAAGTGCAAAAGGCGCAAACACTTATATTTGGTCGCCTACGGCATCCTTAAATCAATCAACAGGTGCTACAGTATTGGCTACGCCTACCATTACTACTACTTATCAAGTAACAGGTACTACCACTTTTGGTTGTAGCAATGCAGATAGTATTATCATTCATGTGAACCCATTACCAACAGTAGCGGTAACCCCAAGCACTGCCAGTTATTGCAATCTTACACCCGTTCCATTAACTACCATTGTTAGCGGTGGCACTACACCTTATCAATATGCATGGTCGCCAACCACAGGTTTAAGTAGCAGTACTACTGCAAACCCTACCGCTTCGCCAAGCGTTGCTACAACTTATGTTTTAACCGTAACTGATAACAAAGGTTGCAAACAAAAAGATACTGCCATTATCAATAAAAATTGTTGTACAGATGGTTATGTAGTTGACGGTAATCATGAATTAGGCTATTTTATTTCAACATTAAGTTTACCTACCGTAGCTGCCAATACTTCACTTTCGGGTAGCACTTCTCATAAAGCTGCTACAGGATTAACTTTTAGAGTATCTGCTGGGCAAACTTTAAATATTAATCAAAATTTCGAGTTCAATAATTGCAATATTATCATGGAATCAAATTCCAGTATTAATATTGCTAGTGGTAGTTTTCTTTACCTTACTAATGGCACACAACTATATGCTTGCCAAACTATGTGGAACGGTGTTTACAGCACTTATACTAATTCCACTTTTGTTAGTTTATACATGAATAATGCTTCGATAAAAGATGCTAAGCATGGTGCTAGTTCGAGCAATGGTGCACGAATGGTAATTACAAATTCCACTTTTGATAGAAATTATAACAGCATCGAAGTAAACAATTATAATGGTAATTATCAAGGCAGTTTTGCTAACAATACTATTACTTGCAGTGTCCCTGCTTTATTAGCACCTTACACTACTCAACAAAGCCAATGCGGCTTTTATATTTACAATGTAGCTAACAGCACGATTGGTAATACCAGCAATTCTAATAGTATTTCAAATTGTAAATTTGGCATAATGTGTACACCTACTATCAGCGGCAAGTACTATCCTACTTACAATGTAAATATTTACAACAACCATTTTAGCAATTGTAAAACTGGTATTTATTGCAAAAGAACATCAGGCACAATTACCAATAATACAATATCTACACAACCTAACCAAAGCGGATTAGCCGTTAGTTGGACAGGTAATAAAGGAATGGAAATAGTAAGTTTAACAACTAAGCAACGCATGAATATTAACAACAATTCATGTACTAATTTAAACACTGCCATACTTACCCGTATGAATATTGCTGCTACTATTACTATCAATAATAATTCAATTAGTGGTTTTATAAATACAGGCAGATTAACCAATAACAACACTTACACACCATTACGCAGCAATACTCAAAACAAATTAACGTGTGGTATTACGAATGATGAAACAGATAAAACCTTGACTATTCAAGCATCCGACAATCATATTTATAATTGTAATGTGGGTTTTTATCTGAATAATTTATACGCTAAATATGTAAATAAAAATGTAGCTACTTTAACGCATCAGTATTACAATAATGATATTCATTTAAATATGCAAGGCATTACCTCAACGGCTGATAATGCAGGCTTTTATTTGAATAATTGTATGGGTACTTATATTCAATGCAATACTATTGATGCCAATATGAACAACGGCGATTATCAATTTAATAATTATGATTATGGCATATTCACATCAGGATTAAGCAGCTATAATTTTATTGATGGTAATCAATTACAAGATGTAAGTAATGGTTTACATGCCGAAAATAAAAACAAGCCGAATTATTTAATTGCCAATAATTTTGATGGTGATGTATATGGAATGACGCTGCACAATAATGGGCAAATTGGAGATATTGGCTTGAGTATTCCTCCTGTAAACTTATATTCAAAAACACATTGGGGTAATCAATGGACTAATTTAATGAGTGCTTCTAAAGTAACCTTATCGTATGGAGGTGTTTCAAATCCATCGGGTCTCAAAATTTATGTTCGTTCGGTTGAAACAACACCATATTTTTATGCTGGTACTAATGCGCCAACAAATGGAATTGGAAGTTTATTATTCCCTTATAGTAAAACATTAAATGGAAGTTTAAGTTCGTCATTCCCATCAACAGCAGGTTGTGAAACCACTTTCGGTAACAGAGTAGTTAAAAATATGTCGGTTAGTGAAGATATGTTAAGAGCAGCTTTAGATACTTCTTTCAGTACCGAAGAAGAAGGTATGCAACAATTTTTTGAACGATTAGCTTTATACCATACTTTGAAACAAGCAGATAGTTTAAGAGAAGAGGAAATATTAGCTAATTTTGAAGACATGGAACAGTATCAAACCATTGGAAAGTTTTACAATGCCGAACAAGAAACCGCTTTAGCTTACGATAGTTCATTACTTATTTTTGATACTACAAATGTTGAATTGAATGATAGTATAAATAACGTTGTAAGAATTACACACTTAAACAATGCTTTGAATTATTTAAGTGATGTAAATACTACTCTTCAATCAGTTCAATACTATCAACAAGTTGGTCAACTTTACATTAATTATTTGTTACATGATTCTTTAAATGAAAGTGAATTGCAAACTTCAAAAGATATTGCAGCCTTGTGTATTTACACCTACGGTTCGGCTATTAATCTTGCTCGTACTCTTGTAAGTTCAATTGATTCTACAATTACTTGGGATGATAATAATTGTTATGGTAATTACAGAATGAAAAATGATGATGAAAGTGATTATCTAAATGGAATTATGGCAGCTAATAATGAAAAGAAAAATTTTGCAACACCTATTAGGCTTGATAAGTCAAGTTTGTTATTATTTCCTAACCCCACAAAAGAAAACATAAATTTGTATGTAAATAAGCCAATTGATAAAGGAGTAATATCAATTTATAATTCGGTTGGAGTAAAAATGATAGTACAACAAATAGTTGATACTCGATTGATACAAACCATACAAATACATTCTTTAAGTAATGGTATTTACATGGTTAGATTACAAGATGCAGAAGGAAATAATATTGGTCAGGGAAAATTTGTAATTAATAAATAATTCTTCAAAAACGGGGGGCAAAAAAATCCCCCGTTTAAATTAATTCAAAAATGATAAAAAAAATACTGATAGTAATTCTTTTGATGGTGGGATATAAATTTTCCTTTTCTCAGAACCTTATCTTAAATCCAAGTTTTGAAGACCATTGGGGAGGGGTATGCATTCCAAGCCATTCCATTGTTTTTTACGATACATTTAATACAACTGACCCATTTGGTTGTACCATAAAAGATTGGATTAGAATATCCGAATCACCTGATGGTTTTTGGTATAACGGATATGATTTTCCAGCTAATAGTTATACTAAATATATTTATCCTCATTCTGATTCTGTTTGTGTTGGGGGGGTTTTCTTTACTAAACTAGCAAACACATTAAGAGAAATTATTGAAGGTAAATTAACCAAGCCTTTAACTGTAAATCATCATTATCAATTTAGCATGTATGTACAATTGTTTGATACAATGCATGTAACAAATGCAGGAAAAATTGTTGGTACAAATAGTTTTAGTGCATTATTTACTGATACTATGATACCAAGTCATTTAGATTTACCAATACAAAACTATACACCACAAGTTCAAATAAATACTATGGTTACTGATACTCAACACTGGGTGCTTTTAATAGATACTTTTATTGCCAATGGTGGCGAACAATTTGTAAGTATAGGAAACTTTAAACTTGACTCACAAACACAATTTGTTTTAGTTGATAGTCAAAGTAATTTACCTGAAGCAGCGTATTATTTTATTGATGATGTTAGCCTAATAGATTTAGATGAAGTAGGAATTGAAGAAGTGGAAAGGAATAAATTGGTAGTTTATCCAAACCCTACAACAAATGAATTAACAATTAACATTGACAATGTACAATTAAAAACAATTGATATAACCGATGTATTAGGCAGGAAACAAAATATTAAATATTCAATACTGAATAACCAATACTTAATTGATGTATCTTCATTGTCAAGCGGAATCTATTTTGTTAAAGCAACAGATACAAAAGGCAATACAATGAATGGAAAGTTTGTAAAGGAGTAAAAGCTAACAATGAAAAGAATCACAACTTTACTGTCTTTTATTGCAATTAGCTTCACAACACTAAAAGGGCAAAACTTAATTTTAAATCCAAGCTTTGAAAAACATTGGGGTGGAGACTGTACTTTTGGGAGTTCATATGCTTTTTATGATACATTTAATGTAACTACCCCTTTTGGCTGTACAATAAAAGATTGGATAAGAATTTCTGAATCACCAGATGGTTTTTGTTATAACGGAGTAGATTTTCCACAAAATTGGTTATCACGTTATCTATATCCTCATTCTGATTCTGTTTGTGTAGGTGCTGAATTTATTGGAAAAACAGCTACCAATTTAAGAGAAATTATACAAGGTAATTAATAAAGCCATTAATTACAAATCATCATTATCAATTTAGTATGTATGTGCAATTGTTTGATAGTATTGGTTGGGGTAATGTTGGTAAAATAGCAGGTAGTAATAGTTTTAGTGCTTTATTTACCGATACAGCAATTACTTCTGTTAATGATTTACCTATTCAAAACTATACACCACAAATACAAATAAATACTATGGTCACTGATACACAGCATTGGGTTTTATTGGTTGATACTTTTATTGCAACAGGTGGTGAACAATTTGTAAGTATTGGAAATTTTAAAACAGATGCACAAACACAAACGCAATTAGTTAAAACAGTTAATAATTTACCCGAAGTCGCCTATTATTTTATGGATGACGTAAGTTTAATAGATTTAGATGAAGTAGGAATTGAAGAAGTTGAGAGGAATAAATTGGTAGTTTATCCCAATCCAGCAAGTACAGAAATTACATTTGAGTATTTTAATGTTGCGGCAAATTCAAAAATTGTTGTGTATGATTATTTAGGTAAAGAAATTATTATCAAACAAGTATTGAATGAAAACGGTAAATTAGTTATTGATGTTCATGAGCTAACAAACGGGTTGTACTTATATAAAGTAATTTCAGAAGTAGGAAGTGTGAAATCAATAGGTAAATTCAATATAATTCAACAACATTAAATTCATATTAAAGGAAGGTTATACGAAAATGTATAACCTCCTTTTAATCTTCAGCATCATGAAAAAATATATACTTATTGCCATATTCTCATTGATTGCATTAAGCAACAGTTATGGACAAAATTTAATTAAAAATCCAAGCTTTGAAAATTACTGGGGTGGGAATTGTACTAATGGAAGCTCTGTTGTTTTTTATGATTCCTTTAATGTAACCACTCCTTTTGGTTGTACTATTAAAGATTGGATTAGAATTTCTGAAACTCCAGATGGGTATTGGTTTACAGGATACGATTTTCCTAAAAATTGGCTTTCGCATTATGTGTATCCTCATTCTGATTCAGTTTGTGTTGGTGCTGAATTTTATGGAAATACCAATCATAATTTAAGAGAAATAATTGAAGGCAAATTAACCAAATCATTAATTACTAATCATCATTATAAATTTAGTATGTATGTACAATTATTTGATAGTATTCCTTGGATTAATGTAGGTAAGATAGTTGGTATCAATAGCTTTAGTGCTGTATTTACTAATTCAGCGATACCGAGTTTTCAAGATTTACCCATTCAAAACTATACTCCACAAATACAAATAAATCAAATGGTCACTGATACACAGCATTGGGTTTTATTAGTTGATACTTTTATAGCAGCAGGTGGCGAACAATTTGTAAGTATAGGAAATTTTAAACAAGATGGACAGTTTCAATATCAATTAGTAGATAGCCAAGCAAATAAACCCGAAGTAGCTTATTACTTTATTGATGATGTAAGCCTAATAGATTTAGATGAAGTAGGAATTGAAGAAGTTGAGAAAAATAAATTAGTGGTTTATCCAAATCCAGTAAGCAACCAATTAACAATAAGCAGCAATAAGTTTATAGTAAATACAATTGAAATTACAGATATATTGGGTAGAGTGTGTACTATTCCCCCCTTTTGAAAGGGGGTTAGGGGGATTAGAACTAAACACTGAAAACTTGCCTTCAGGCATATATTTCATCAAATCAACCGACACCAACGGTAACGTTTATTTTGGAAAGTTTGTCAAAGAATAATGTCATTTATTATTTACTCAATATGATTTTAACTTACCCATCCTTAGCAGGTTGCGAAATACCAACACCTATTTATAATCCTATTAAAAATCAAGCTTCGTTTGGTGATGATATAATGCGAATGGTACAGGATACTACATACAATACCGAAGAAGAAGGTATGCAACAGTTTTTTGGACGCTTGGCATTATACCATACTTTGAAACAAGTAGATAGTTTGAGAGAAGAGGAAATATTAGCTAACTTTGAAGATATGGAACAATATCAAACCATAGGTAAGTTTTACAATGCTGAACAAGAAATTGCTTTAGCGTTTGATAGCAGTTTATATGTGTATGATTCTGTTAATTATGAATACGCTGATAGTTTGAATAATTTAATCAAAATGGAGCATTTAAATAATGCGAAAAATTATTTAGCAGATATAAATACCAACTTACAGTCAGTACAATATTATCAAACCATCAATCAACTATATCTGAATTATTTGTTAAACGATTCATTAGATGTAAACGAAATTCAATCAGTAGCAAGCATTGCTAATTTGTGTCCTTATATGTATGGTACAGCAATACCCATTGCACGAACAATAGCAAGTGCAATAGATTCAACTTTAAGTTGGGATGATAATAGTATTTGTTATGGTAATTTTAGAACTACTAATAACAATACTGACGATGATTATTTAGCAGGGTTGTTGGCTGCAAATGCAGAAAAGAAGAACAAAAAGGAAGAAGTATATTTGTTTAATAATAAAATAACTGTTTATCCTAATCCAACAGATAGAACACTACATTTTACTTATAACGATTTGAATATTGGAGATAAAATAATCATCTACAATTATCTTGGAATAGAAGTATTATCAAAGTTTTTATATAACACAAAAGGAGATTTAGATATTGATGTTAATCAATTTAAAAATGGATTATACATTTATCATGTAGCTTCCCCAAAGGGTGATATTATTGCTAATGGTAAATTCAATGTAATTCATTCGAAATAATCAATTAAAGGGATTGAAAGTTCTTTGAATCCCTTTTCTTTTTAAATCAAGTCAAAATGAAATATTTTATTATTGTCTTAGTGTTAATTATATTTTGCAGTAAAGTGCAATCACAAAATCTTATTTTAAATGGAGGTTTTGAAAAGTATTGGGGACCAGATTGCAGTAGTGGTTTTAGCATTACTCCTAATGATGTTTTTAACGGACCTCCTCCTTTTGATTGCCATATTAGAGATTGGATAAGAATTTCTGAAACCCCTGATGGATATTGGTATAAAGGCTATGATTTTCCGACCAATTGGCTTTCACATTATGTGCTTCCTCATAGTGATTCTGTCTGTGTGGGGGAGGCTTTTTATATTCAATCAATGCCCAATATTCGAGAAATCATACAGGGTAAATTAACAAAGCCATTAATTACAAATCATCATTATCAATTTAGTATGTACGTTCAATTATTTGATAGTATTCCTTGGGCTGGTGTAGGGCAAATTGCAGGAATAAATAGCTTTAGTGCTTTATTTACCGATACAGCAATTACTTCTGTTACTGATTTACCTATTCAAAATTATCATCCTCAAATACAAATAGATTCAATGGTTATTGATACCCAACACTGGATTTTATTAGTAGATACTTTTGTGGCTGCTGGCGGCGAACAATATGTAAGTATTGGTAATTTTAAACAAGATGGACAATTTCAAAGCAAAGTAGTTCAAACAATTATTCCCAACTCTGCAAAAGTAACTTACTACTACATGGACGATGTAAGTTTGATTGATTTAGATGAGGTAGGGATTGAAGAAATTGAAAAAAATAAATTGGTAGTTTATCCAAATCCAACAACAAATGAATTACGAATTAAAATTGATGATATTCAATTGAAAAAAATTGAGGTGTTAGATGTATTAAATAGAAAGCAAGATATTATATATTCAACAATGAATAATCAATATTTAATTGATACTTCTCTCTTAGAGAGAGGAATTTATTTTATAAAAGCTACCGATATAAATGGCAATGTGAGTATAGGGAAATTTGTAAAAGACTAGGCTATATTCATCCTTAATTAATGGGAAGTGTGATTATCACACTTCCCTTTTTTATTTAGTTAGGAATAACAGCCATGAGCCGCCGAGCAAAAATCAATTGCTTGTAATTGATGCGCCGTAGCCTGACCCGAGCACCAGTTGAAGCCCTGTATTCAACTGCTTCAATAGAAGCGAATACAGGAGGCTCTGCTTGTAGCTACTCCTTCGTTTTTTGCTTGCGTAGTAGCAAAAATGCAGGAGTAGATGCAACTTCACACTGGTCTCAGGCGAGTAATTATAGCAGACGGTGGATTGTGCAACGTTTTTGATGAATGGGTTTGTTCTAATTGAACAAATGGAATGAATGAAAAATGTTCACAAGACAGAGTAGTTTGCAGTGGCAAATACTTTCGGAACTACAAGTGATATGACAAACTATACCCAAAAAGAAGGATGCTTACCGAGTAAGCTCTTCTTTGCAGGGCAACACAAGTGTTTGCTTACTAAACAGCATATATATTTCAAGTAAACTGTTGTGTTGGTTTGGCGAAGCACTTGTTGAAGAAAGTAGATGACACACCATTATTCCTGCGTTTATTTGGCTATGGAGCAATAGCGGAATACCAATGAATAGATGGAGTGCAGTAGCACATAAAAATTCTTTTTTGTTTTTGATATTTTTTGTATTTAGATTTGCTACACCAATTTACATTCAACCAAAACGATGACAAAATCATTACTTAACAAGGTCGGCTATATTGACCTATATAATACAACCTAAAATGAAATTTATTCCATCATATAAAATAATAAAGAGGCATGAAGAAATTCTTCATACCTCTTTTTTTTGAAAACAAAAAGAACTATCCAAGGCTCTCTTTAATTAGAAGTATAGTACTAAAGAACAAACACGTAAATATTGACAAAAAAACAAACCATGTCTAAAATAAATTTAACATCATTACACAGCAAGAACACCACTAAAATTCTTCGATATTTCAAATTATTAACGGTCACATAAATTTATATACTCATGAAAACGAATACATTTATCCAAGTTCTTTTACATAAGCAATGGTTGTATAGTTCGTCTACTACACTCCACATTCTCACTAATCCGATAACCAATAATTCAATCAAATTTCCCCTTGAAAAAATGGTTGTTTCTGACCTTGAAATTATAAAACTGTTGAGTAGTGCATATACTCCTTCCAATCAGCAAATAAAGGAATTCGGGTATACTGATTTATACATTGAGAAATTTAATGATGTTACAAGAAAAAGACACGTTAAAGTATTCATATAAAAAGCGAATTAGTAGTGCAATAGTAAAGCTCTTTTCCTTATGCTAGTTTTAGAAATAAAACCGTGCAATAGTAGAAGATGTAACAAACCCACCTGCCACAACCACATCGCCACTTCCAGCAAAAAACATGGAGTACCCTGCCTCAAATCCAATACTTAAATTGTTGCCAATTAAATATTCAGCCGACAAAATAGGAGAAGCACCATAGATTGATAAGTTACCAGAATTATTGAAATCATTAAAATGATAAATAGCAGCTCTTCCACCAATATTGTAATTCATTCTTCCATGCTGATACATAGCAAATACACCAGCACCAAATTGTGCTACATACGCAGATTCAGTTTTAGCATTCTTTTCAAAAATGGATAAATTAAAAAAGCCAACTATTCCTTCTATTCTAAAATTTTTACTTAAAGAAAAAGGGACTAAAACAGTCTCAACACCTACCTTATCACTAGAACTAAATCCATTGAATGAAAGTCCTGTAAAGGTAACTCCAACCCCTATTCCCACAGGCTTTGGAATCCAATCTCTATTTTCTTCTTTTTTACTAGTATTCACAATAGCGGTTTCTACTTTCTGTACAGCGCTTAGTAAAGCTTCCTGCTCTTTACCTAAACGGTTTTCCGTATGCTTTTGTTGTAGTACAACATCCTTGTTAATGGAATCTTGTAACAATTGCATTTGCACTATTTTCGCAAATATCTTTTGGGTAATATCAGATTGATTTTGCTTCATTTTACTTTGTTCTAATAAGGCTTCTTGCATTTCAGCAATAGCATGTAAAGATTTAGTCATTTGGCGTAAGAAGGAATCCGAAAGTGTTACAGAAGCTTTGTTTACTTCATTGGTTACCACACCTATTTGTTCTTTATCTTGTTGTATCCATTCTATTTTACCATTGGCATATTTGATATATGCTACTGAATCTTTTTTTACGGTATGAATCGGTCCATCTATATTATCACTGCTTCTATACTCAATTTCAGAAGGCGTTATTTTCTCTACCTTACCTTGTAGGTCTCCACCTTTGGTAAGATGTACTTGGTCTTGTGCATATACCATGGTGGCTGCACAAAGAGCTATAATGATGCTGACTATTTGTTTCATTTTCTATTTTGTTTTAATTTAATAATATGCTGACTTTTATGAATAATTATCGTTTTTCTACTTTCACTATCTGCTTTACCATATCAGAACTGATGCTTAAAAAATAAATTCCACTTGGTAATTCTTCAATACTGATGACTGTTTCCATGGAATGTGTAGATATTTTTAATGAC